>JBEKYC010000006.1:0-265244 GCA_049511415.1 Bryobacteraceae bacterium
ATCCTGTGGGGCTTCACGGTGGGCGCGGCAACGGACGATCGCGTCCTGGTGGACGCCACCGATTTCGTGGTACGAGACGGAGCCGGGGCCGGCAACATACTGCCTGCGAGCAGCGGCGCGTATAAGATCGATAAGACACGGAGCGCTTTCTACCTGGAGCGCACCAAGGCGTTTCCCAAAAACACAGAGATCGAAGTCACTCTGACCTTCACGAATGAACCGGGCGGCGGCCGTGGCGGTTTCTCGCCTTCTCAGGGACCGCCGCCGATCCAGGTGCCCGCGCCTGGCGCGGCTGCCGCGCGGGGTGGTCGCGGATTCGGCGGCGGCATGTTTTCCGGCACCGTCGCCAGCGTCACACCGACGGCCGAGGCGGTGACGCTGCGCGAGCATTATTCGCTGGTCGAACTGCCGGACGACAACTACCGGCCGCGTTTGGACGATCCACGCGCCGGCTACGGTGGCATGGCGTTTGTGGATTACAGCGTGCCGATCGGCGAGCCCATGGTGCGGCGATACATTCACCGGCATCGCCTGGAGAAGAAGGATCCGGATGCGGCCATCAGCGAGCCGGTGAAACCGATCGAATACTGGGTGGATCCGGGCGCGCCCGCGGATGTGCGCCAGGCGTTGATCGAAGGGGCCAGTTGGTGGAACCAGGCTTTCGAAGCGGCGGGATTCAAGAACGCATTCAAGGTGGCGGTGCTGCCGGAAGGCGCCGATCCCATGGACATCCGCTACAACATGATCAACTGGGTGCACCGTTCGACGCGCGGCTGGAGCTTCGGCGGGTCGGTGAACGATCCGCGCACCGGCGAAATCATAAAGGGGACGGTGACATTGGGATCGCTGCGCGACCGGCAGGATTACCTAATCTTCGAGGGCCTGCTTTCACCGTACACGAATGGCACGGAGAAGCCCGATATTCTCTACCAGACGGCGCTGGCGCGCATCCGGCAATTGGCTGCGCATGAAGTCGGGCACACACTGGGCTTGTCACATAACTACTACGACAGCACGCAGGGCTGGATCTCGGTGATGGATTATCCGCATCCACAAGAGAAGCTACGGGAGGATGGCACGATCGACCTGTCGGAGGCTTACCCGGCACACATCGGTGAATGGGACAAAGTGACGATCAATTATGGCTACCGGCAGTTGCCCGCGGGGGATGAATCGGCGGCGCTGGGCCAAATTCTGGATGAGGCCTGGAGCAGGGATCTGCGATTCTTCACCAATCAGGATACGGATGTGCACCCGCGCGTAGACCAATGGTCGAACGGTGTGAACCAGGCGGACGAGTTGAATCGCATCATGCAGGTGCGGCGGGCGGCCCTCGACCGGATGGGTGCGCACACCATACGCAACGGCGCGCCGATGGCCACTATGGAAGAGGCGCTGGTGCCTATCTTTATGTATCACCGCTACTCCGTCGAATCGGCGGCGTCGAGCCTGGGCGGGCAGGACTTTATCTATGCGATGCGCGGCGACGGGCGCACGCCGATGAAATGGGAGCCGGCGGCCAATCAACGCAAGGCGCTGGACGCGCTGGCCGCCACGTTGAAGCCCGCCGAGTTGGCGGTGCCCAAGCAGGTGCGGGACGCGATACCCCCCAGGCCGCCGGGATTTGGCCGGCACCGCGAGTTGTTTCCGCGCACGACCGGCGATGCTTTCGATCCGCTGAGCCCGGCGACCGTCGCCGCGGACGTCACGATTGGGTTCGTTCTGCAATTGGACCGCGCGGCCCGCATGGTGGCGCAGCACGCGGTGGATCCAGCGCTGCCGGGACTCGAAGAAGTGATCGATCGGCTGACGAAAGCGACGTTCGGTGCGGTGGCGGCATCGCCCTACGAAGCCGAAATCCGGCGCGCCGAGGAACGCGTGCTGGTGGATCGCGTGATGTGGCTGGCTACCGGCGCGCCGAACGCGCAGGTGCGCGCGATCGCTTCGTTGAAGCTGGCAAAGCTGGGCGCACGGTTGAAGGCGGAGGCGGGGACGAACGAGGCGGAGCAGGCGCAGCGCGCTTTGCTGGCGGCTGACATCAAGCGGTTTTTGGAGCGGCCCGCGGATCCGGGGCGTCCCATGCCGGCGCCGGATGCGCCTCCGGGCGCGCCCATCGGGGGAGATTCGGGGATGGATTGGTTGAGTCCGGTACCGATTTGCAACTGGAGCGCGGAGCATCCGGATTGGTGGGCGGGGATGGACGCGCCGCTTTGAGTGAACGGGATCAGATGGCGGTCTGATGGCCGCCCCAGGCTAGTGTGTCGTGCGTCCGAAATCGTGACGACTGTCATTTCGAGCCAACCGCTTGCTGACGCGCGCGGCTCGGAAATCTTCGGTGCATTTGCAGGGGTTTACCGAGCCGCGACCGTTAGGGAGCAGTCTTCCCGGCGCGTGGGATAATCGGGCATTCTGTATGACGCACTACACTAGCCTACCCCACCACATTAGGGGCCGGCCAGCCGGTCTTCTCCAGCACCTCTTTGGCGACATGCGCGGTATTGAGGTGAATCGTCACCGTGTCATTTGTGTTTACCGCGTAGCCACCGGCCAGAACGATCGCCACGGGAATGTGGCTGTGGAGCGCCGTCCAGAGGATCAGCCGATCGCGCTCGCGCAGCCCTTCGAAACTGAGCGAGAGCCCGCCGAGTTGATCCTCGCAGTACGGGTCGGCGCCGGCGACGAAGATCAGCAACTCGGGATGAAAAAGGCTCAGCGCGGTGCGATATCCGTTGCCCAGCCGATGCAGATACTCCTCATCGCCGACACCATCCGGCAGGTTGATGTCCAGGCTGGAAGGCGGCTTTTCGGTCGGATAGTTATTGAACTGATGGATGGACAGCGTGAACACCGAGGAGTCGCCGGCGAAGATATGCGCCGTACCGTTGCCGTGGTGCACATCGCAATCGACCACCATGGCGCGTCGGATGCGGCCGGCGCGCTGCAGGCTGCGGATGCCTACCGCTATATCGTTGATGGCGCAGAAACCCTCGCCATGGGCCGCGAAAGCATGATGAAATCCGCCGCCCAAGTTAAATCCGATTCCTTGTTCCAGCGCCAGACGGCTGGCTAACATGGTGCCGCCCGCAGCCAGCCAACAGGCCGTCACCAACTCGGGACTATAAGGCACTTCGAGCTGCATGATTTCGTGATAACTGAGCGTTCCGGTCTGCAGGCGGCGTACCCAGCCGGCCTCATGCACGGCCAGTATATCGGCATCCGTGGCCGGTTCCGGCCGCACGAAGTCCTGCTCAAGGGCAAATCGCTCGCGTAACAGGCGGTCGCGAACATAACGGTATTTCTGGGACGGGAACACATGGTCTCCCAACCGCAGATCGTAGCCCTCGTGATAGACGAGGTGGTAGGGAAGCATAGTGGCCGTCATCAGATATAGGCGATGACGTCCATTTCAACCAGTGAATCACCCGGGATACCGCCCGCTGCGGCGATGGTCGTGCGCACGGGCGGATTTTCGCCAAATCGACCCTGAAAAACCTCGTTCATACCCTTGTAATCCCGGAGATCGTTCAGGAAAACGCTACATTTGAGCACTTTGTCCATGGACGAGCCGGCATTTTCCAGTTCCTTTTGAATTTCGTCCAGCACATGGGCGGTATGGGCCTCGATGTCGCCCGGAAAATGCGCGCCTTTGCCGGCGATAAAAAGAAGATTCCCATAGGATACGGCGTCGTTGAACAGCGGTGTCCTTTTGGGTTTTTCGCCTCGGTGATAGACTTTTTTCTCAGGTCCGGTTTGGGCCTTTGCGGCGCCGCCCGCGGCAGCGGCCAAGGCGCCGCCGCGAATGAATGCGCGCCGGTTTGTCGCTTTCATAATTCTCCAGTCACAATTCGAAGAGTAACCTCGTTGATTTCACAAGGCTAGCGATGAGTATAACTTAGGGTGCAAGGGAGGGGCTAGCAGGGAAGGGTACCCGGAAGCCCCATGGCTAAACTGTGGGCAGTGGTGAGTAGTGGAGACATCCTTTTCTGTGTCCCGGGCTCGTCCTGAGCCCGGGTTTTCTTCCGGAGGTGAAATGTTGGCTCATAAACTGGCGTTGGTAATGTTAGTGGTGTGTCTGGCCGCCTCGCTGACGGCTGGTCCCATTCTGACCACCATCCAGGACACAATCTACAATGCGGACGGCACGCTGTACAACGGGTTCGCCGTCATCACATGGACGCCGTTCCAAGCGGGCGATACGACCCAGATTGCCACGCAGCAGGTGACTGTAAACATACCGGGCGGCAATCTGATGGTGCAACTGGTGCCCACCACCAATGCCACCCCGGCGGGGTATTACACGGTCACCTTTACCAGCTCCGGAAACGACCAGTTCGTGGAGGCCTGGGCAGTTCCGCCAGCCACTAAAGCGCTTCGGGTGCAGGACGTGTTGATATCGCCGGCATCTTCACCGTCGTCGCTGATTACGGGTAGCTCACCCATTCCCGAGTCAAACGTCATCGGACTGCTCGCGGATCTAGCGGCGCGTCCGTTGGAAGGGTCCGCATACGCCACCGGACGGGTAGCCATCATCGATTCCACGGGCGCGCTGGACGCCATCAGCGGGAATGTGTCGGACTGCGTGCATGTAGACGGTTCCTCGGGACCATGCGGCACGGCTGGGTCGGGTAGTGCCGGGCCAAACTTTACCGACTCGGAAGCGCCGGCGGGGTTGGTAAACGGATCGAACGGCAGCTTCACGGTAAGCGCGGCCCCTACGCCGGCGTCCAGCCTGGCGCTGTATCGCAACGGTATCTTGCAGAAGGCCGGGTTCGACTACACGCTCTCCGGCAATACGATCCAGTTTCTGACACCCTCCACTCCGCAGCCAGGCGACACGCTGCTGGCTTCCTATCGCGTGACTCCCACTGGAACACCGCAGGGACCACCGGCGCCGCAAATACTCTGCGCCGCCATGGGAACCGCAACATCTTCCACCACCCTGAGTAATCTGGGCACGTGCACGATTCCAGCCGGCACGCTGGCGCCGGGAGATCGCGTCAAAATCAGTTTCGATTTCTCTCACGAAGGCACTCTGACCGCCTTCACCTTTGGCGTGAACTGGGGCAACACCTTGCTGGTGCGACGGACCGGAGCGGTCAGCGACGAGTTGATTTCCGGTTGGGCCGAGGCCGGCGCCAACACGCCGGCTTGCCAGCTATCCGTGCAAAGTTGGGGCACCGTTCTGAGTCTAGCCGCCGGAGTGCTGAATGCCTATGACTCGCTCTCGTATCCGTTAGTGCTGGCCTTTCAAGGTCAAATGGCGGCTACGACCACGGATACCGTTACGCTGCGGAATTTTAGCGTAATCCGCAATCCCGCGACGCAGTAAGCAATTCCGGCCTGGCTCGCCTAACCGCACGAAAGCTGGAGCCCGTCCCCCGCAGGCATCCCAAATGTAATATCATGCCTGTTTATCCATGAAACCAATCGCCACGATGCTGCTGGCCGCGGCATCTTTAGCATTCGCCCAAGCGCCCGGCCCCATTGCGCTTCGCGGCGCTCGCGTCGTTACCGTTAGCGGTCCGGTGCTGGAGAAGGGCACCGTGCTCCTGCGCAATGGCCTCATCGAGGCCGTCGGCGAAACCGTCGATATACCAAAGGACGTATGGGTCATCGATGGCCAAGGCGTCACGATCTATCCCGGCCTGATCGATGCCCTGAGCACGGTCGGCCTGCCGGAAACTCCAGCGCAACCTGCCACGGCCCGCGCCGAAACTCCCACCCCAGCCAGAATCGCCGCGCCGGAAGCTTCCATGCCGGTGGCGCAGGGTCCGGAATTCCGTCCGTTCACCACTACATGGGTGCGCGCGGCGGATCTGGTGAATCCTTCCGATCGCCGCATCGAAGAGACCCGCAGTGCCGGTTTCACCTCTGTAGTTACTTTCCCGTCGACCGGCATCTTCGCAGGTGAAGGCGCTTTCCTCAATTTATCGGGCGAAAAACAAGGCCGCATGGTGGTGGCTTCTCCCGTGGGGCAGTACGTAACCCTGGCCTCGCATGGCTTCGGCACATATCCTGGCTCGCTCATGGGCGTGATTGCGTACATCCGCCAGGTATCCTTCGATGCCGATCACTACAAGCTCGAGCTGCAGGCCTACGCCAGCCATCCGGCGGGCCAGAAGCGTCCTAATTATGATCGTGCGGTGGAAGGTTTGCTCGAATCGCCGCGCCTTTTTTTGCCTGCCGACGATGCCAAGCAACTGGACCGCATGCTGCGCTTCGCAGCCGAATTGAAGCGGCCGTCCGTATTGTATGGCGGACATGAATCTTACAAAGTCGCGGATCTGGTGGCGAAGTCCTCAACTCCGCTACTCATCAATCTGAAGTGGCCCGAGAAATCTAAAGACGCGGACCCAGATGAAGAGGAGAGTTACCGCACCCTGGAACTGCGGGACCGCGCGCCAACTTCTCCCGCCGCTCTGGAAAAGGCCGGGGCCCGATTTGCCTTCTACTCCGGCGGCACGGCCAGCAAGGATCTGCGGAAGGCTGTAAAACGGGCTATAGACGCGGGCCTCACGGAGGCCGCCGCGGTTCGGGCGCTCACCCTGAGCGCCGCGGAAATCTACGGCGTGGCCGACCGCGTGGGATCCATTGAGGCCGGCAAGATCGCCAATCTGGTGGTTGTCAAAGGTAACCTGTTCGACGAGAAAGCCAAGATCGAGTATGTATTCATCGATGGCGTGAAATACGAACCCGTGCCGGAGGAGACGCCCTCGGGCGACCGGCCGGGCCGTCCCACGCCGGGAGGTGTGGAATGAAACACCTGACCCTGTTCCTGCTGGCATTGCCTCTGGCGGCAGCGGAGACCACCGTGATCCGCAACGCGACGGTCCTCACCGTGACCAAGGGCACGTTTCAGGGATCCATCCTGATTCGTGACGGCAAGATCGTGGAGGCCGGCGAAAAGGTGTTGGTCCCCGACGGCGCGCGCGTGATCGATGCCGCCGGCGAATATGTGATGCCGGGCATCATCGACTGCCATTCGCACATCGCCGCCGATAGCATCAACGAAGGCGCGGTCGCGGTATCCTCCATGGTCGGCATCGAAGACGTGATCAACCCAGACGATCCGGATATCTACCGCGCGCTGGCGGGCGGTGTCACGACGGCAAATGTTCTGCACGGCAGCGCCAATCCGATCGGCGGCAAATGCCAGGTGATGAAGATGCGCTGGGGAAAGGACGCCGAGAGCTTGAAGTTCGAAGGCGCCATGCCCGGCATCAAGTTCGCACTGGGCGAAAACGTCAAGCGTTCCGGATCGGCCGGCAATGGCTTCGGCGCCAGCCCCGGGCTGCGTTATCCCGCCACCCGCATGGGTGTGGAGGACGTGATCCGCGAGGCGCTTACCGAAGCGAAGGCATACCAGAAGGAATGGCAGGATTACCAGGCTAAGGTGGACCGGCACGAACAGGCCATCCCACCCCGTCGCGACTTGAAATTGGAACCGCTGGTGGAAGTTCTGGAAGGCAAACGCTATGTGCACGCACACTGCTATCGCGCGGATGAAATCCTGATGCTGCTGCACGTGGCGGATGATTTCGGATTCAAGATCCGTACCTTGCAGCACGTCCTGGAAGGATATAAAGTCGCGGCGGAGATCGCTGCGCACGGCGCCGGCGCTTCCACGTTCAGCGACTGGTGGGCATATAAGGCTGAAGCCTACGACGCCATTCCGTTTAACGCTGCGCTGATGACCCGCAAAGGCGTGTTGGTCTCGCTCAATTCGGACTCGGCGGAACTCATGCGGCACCTCAATACCGAGGCGGCCAAGGCCATGAAGTACGGCGGCGTGGATGAGACCGAAGCGCTTTCCATGATTACCATCAACCCGGCCAAACAATTGGGCATCGAAAAACGTGTGGGATCCATTGAACCCGGCAAAGACGCCGATCTGACTGTCTTCGATAAGCATCCGCTATCGAACTATGCCAAGGTGGACAAGGTATTCATCGACGGCCAGCTTTACTTCGATCGTGCCAAGGATCTGGAGGAACGCACCGGGAAGGAAGCGCGTAAGAAAGCGCTATTGGACAAGTTCAAGGCACAGGAAAAAAAGGAAAGAAAGAGACCCGAACCGGCTGACACGAAGAAATCCGAGGAACCGGGAGGTGCGCTGTGAAGACTGGTCTGACAATCCTGACCGCGTTGGTGTGTCTGCAACCCGCCGCCGCGGAAACCATCCTGCTGCACGGCGCGACGGTACACACCGTTTCCGGACCCGACATACCGAATGGCGCTGTGTTAGTGCGCGACGGTAAGATCGCCGAAGTGGGCACGCATATCGTTCCCCCCAAAGGCACGCGGTTGATCGACTTAAAGGGATTGCACATTTATCCGGGCATGATCGACTCGGCCACCGAAATCGGCTTGACCGAGATCGAAGCCGTGCGGGAAATGAATGATATTACCGACCTGGGTCTGTTCAAGCCGCAGTTGCGCGCCGCCACCGCCGTGAATCCGGCCAGTGAACATATTCCTGTAACTCGCGCCAATGGTATTACAAGCGTAATCACCAGCCCGGGCGGCGGCATCATCGCGGGTCAAAGTGTGCTCCTGCGCCTCAATGGTTGGACCATGTCGGACATGGCAGTGCGGGCGCCGGCGGCTATGCGCCTGGAGTACCCGCACATTCAAGCGCGCGGACGGTTTGGGGGCGGGGAAGGGCCGGGACGCGGCGGCTCGGCATACGCCGATGCAAAGAAAAGATACGAACAACAGATCCGGGAACTGAACGATTTCATGGAATCAGCCCGACGGTACCGGCAGGCTAAGGGCGTCGGAGGACCAGATTTCGCCACTGATTTGAAACTGGAAGCCATGCTTCCGGTATTGGATGGCAAACTGCCCATGCTAATCCGTGCAGAGAAGGAAAAGACCATCAAAGAAGCCATCGCCTTTGCGGACAAGCAGAAGATCCACATGATCCTGGAGCGGGGCGTGGAAGCCTGGAAGGTGACGGCTGAACTGAAGTCCCACAGTATTCCAGTCATACTGCCGCCCACCTTGCGCTTGCCGGACGAAGCGGACGATCCTTATGATAAGCCATTCAGCATTCCGGGCGAGTTATCTAAGGCCGGCGTTAAGTTCGCGTTCGCCACTTTCGGACCCGGCTCCGAGGATAATCCGCGTAATTTGCCCTATCAGGCAGCGGCGGCGGTAGGCTTCGGGCTGCCGCAAGAAGAAGCATTGAAGGCCGTCACCTTATATCCCGCGCAAATATGGGGCGCGGGCGATGAACTGGGATCGATTGAGAGGGGTAAATCGGCGGATTTCATCGTGACCGACGGAGATCCATTGGAAACGCGCACCCAGATAAAGCAAGAATTCATTCAGGGTGTGTCAGTCGATCTGGAAAACAAACACCGCCGGTTGTACGAGAAGTATCTCGGCAGATAGCGCGGCGCGTAGGCTGCGAGCTGCATGACTCCCTATGAGTCGCAAATAAGCGTCACCGGGCCGTCATTAATCAGGTGCACTTGCATGTGCGCCTGGAAAACGCCGGTTTCGACGATGGTGCCTGTCCCGCGGGCCAAATCCACGAAGTGCCGATAGAGCCGCGCTGCTTCCGTTGGACTCGCCGCTAAGTCAAAACTCGGCCGGCGGCCCTTCCGGCAGTCACCATACAAGGTGAACTGCGACACAACCAGCAGGCTACCCCCAACCTCTCGGACACTACGGTTCATCTTCCCGGTGTCGTCCGGGAATATCCTCAATCCTAGTACTTTTTCAACCAGGTACTCGGCATCCTTTTCGCAATCCGTCTTGCCGATTCCCAGGAGAACCAGTAAGCCTGGCCCGATGGCACCGGTAATATTCGAGTCCACTTCAACACGGGCCTGCTTGACCCGCTGTATGACAATTCGCATCGCGCCATCCGATATTCGAAGTTTGAAGAAAGTGCGAACCGGCATTATAGCCCGAATATTAGTTACAATTCCAAATCACGTATGTTATAGTGTCCGAGGGAGAAACCAATGCCACGAGGTAAAGCAGCAGCAACCACGGATCAAACGACCCTACAGATGGCTCTGGTAGGTTATGAAGTCGAGAAGCAGCGAATTGAAAGTAAGATACGCGAGATTCAAGCGCTATTAGGTGGAGCTAAACCGGCGTCCGGAGCGGCTAAGGCCGGCGCCGCGCCTAAAAAGCGGGTATTGAGCGCCGCCGCGCGCAAGCGAATTGCCGCCGCGCAGAGAAAGCGCTGGGCCGAGCACCGCAAGAATGTAGCCGCGGGCAAGGCTTGAGGACATCTCGTTCTTATAGAACCGGGCCGGGCGATTAAGTAGTGACCGGCCCGAGAGTGGGGTTCACATGATCGTGGGGACTGGCGTGGATCTGGCGGAAGTGCCTCGAATTCGCCAAGCCATCGACCGTCACGGGGCGCGCTTTATCGAGCGCATCTTTACGCCGGCTGAGATCGCCTACGTGCAGCGGAAGGCGAATCGGTATGAACGGTTTGCCGCGCGTTTTGCCGCAAAGGAAGCGGGCATGAAAGCAATTGGGACTGGTTGGAGGCACGGGGTCCGTTGGCAGGACTTCGAAGTAGCCAATCTACCGACCGGCAAGCCCACACTGCGCTTCCATGGCCAGGCGGCGCGATTTGCGGATGCCTTGGGAGTCAGGAACGTCGCCTTATCTCTCACGCATACGGCGGAGCTGGCGATGGCGCACGTGATTCTCGAGAGCTAGGCACAGCGCGCAACTGGGCCTCCTCCAGCCGCTTAGTTTCCTGCCATGTGTAGATCATGCGGTGAGCTACAGTAAGATTCGATAGGATTGCGATTACCCAGAGCACTGGCGCCATGCGGTCCCCCAGCGCTCCTATAATCAGCAGGACAACGCGCTCCGGCCGTTCCAGGAAACCGACCTTACATTTTGGTATGGTGTTCTCCGCCCGGGCCCGCGTGTAACTGACCATCACGGATCCCGTCATCACGATAGCCGTCAGCACTACGTAGAAATAGCGGTCTATGGAAGCATAGTAGACTAGCAGGCCCATCAACAAAGCCAGATCGGAATAACGGTCCAGCACGGAGTCGAAGAACCCGCCGAAACGTGTCACGCGGTTGGTCTCGCGCGCTACGCGGCCATCCACCATATCGAACAGACCAGCGCCGATTACCACCGCGCCGGCCCATCGGAAGCTTCCCGCGGCAAACAGATAGGCCGCCACAATGTTGATGACCAGACCAAAGAACGTCAGTACGTTCGGATGGATGCGGGACAGCGCCAGCCATCGCACGATCCGGTCGATAGCGGCTCCGAATACAATGCCGATCGCGCGCGTATAGGTCATGGCTTAATCGGCCGCCTCATGAATGGTTGTCAGCTTCAGAATCTCAAGCTGCTTGAAACCGCCCGGTATCGTGAACCGGACCTCGTCGCCGACCTCTTTGCCCAGTAGGGCGCGACCGATCGGGGAACTAGTTGAGATTTTGCCGACCGCGGCATCCGCCTCTTCCGTGGTAACCAGAAAATAGGTGATCTCTTCCTCTTTGTTGGTGTCCAACACCACCACCGTGGACCCCAGCCCCACTCTGTCATGCGGGATCTTCGAAAAGTCCACCATGGACATTTCGGCGATCCGCTTTTTCAACTGGTTCAACCGGGCGTTGACGAACCCCTGGCGGTCCTTGGCGGCGTGATACTCGGCATTCTCGCTCAGATCGCCGTGCGCGCGGGCCTTCAAAATTTCTTTGGGCAGTTCGATGTGCAGCTCGTACTCGAGCGCGGCAATCTCGTCCTGTAGCTTCTTCTTTACGTCGTTCGCTCCCACAGCACAATTATAGGCTAAGCGCGTTTCGTGCGGGTGGCCTATTGCACCGGCAAATTGGCAGGCTGTGAATTGACGCCGTTCTGTCTGATGACCACGGGTTGCGGGCCGGCCGGGGTGTCAGCGGGAATCACCACATCGATCTGATACAGCCCGATGCTGCCCGGAGTCAATCCGCTATACAGAACCTGCGCCGCAAGTCCCCCGATGGTCACTGTGGGCGTCACAACGGTCGCGTCCGCGGTTCCGGGGCTCGCCTCACCCGAGGCCGGCAGGTTGGCTACGGCACCGAGTCCATTCGCATAGATGATTACATACTGACCGGTCTTGGCCGGATTATTCACCGTGATCAACTGGTATTGCTCGTCCTGCGCCACCGCCAGACCATTCGCCTGGAACATAGCCGGCAGGTATGCCGCTAGCAAAACGGTGTAAGGCAGGCTGACATCCCCCACGTTCACGGTCATCCGCGCGGAGCTCTGCCCGGCCAGTTCCCACGGAATCTGCAGGTTGATCTGCGTAGGGCTGACATACCAGAGTCTTCCCGGCCAACTCTGGCTGCCGTCCGTGGAGTAGAAGCTGACGCTGACGCCGGACATCGAGTAAGGCAGGAAATCCGTGGAAAGCGCCTGCGTGGCGTCACTCAACGCGGCACCGAAGATGGTGATGTAAGATCCCGGCGCCAGGCCTTGGCCGGTTTGAAAGCTGGCCGCGTCTACTACCGAGCCGATGCTGGGCGCAGGCCGCACCGTGGCGAAGAAGGAAGCAGTCAAGCCTTCCGTCTGGCCCACGAAAGTCTGATCGCCGGGCGAAGGTCCCAGGTCCATGTTGGTCCACGCGATTCCGTATCCGTTCGTTTCCGTGGACGGCCCCGGCGCGATACCCGCCGGGCAGGTGGACGAGCTGGATTGCCGGCCGCCTCCCTGCTGCACACCAAAAGTCACCGGCTGATTGGGAATCGCGATGCCATACTGATCCAGAACCTTGAATGCCAGGTACCAGCAGGTATCGCCCACGGTGCCGGAGAAAGTGCCGTCATATATAGGCAGCACATTGGCCGGAACACCATCGCTCACCAGATACCAATACGGCACGCGCAGCGCCGTGTTCGGACCGGTAATGGCGAACCCGCCGTCGTAAATGCCGGGATACTGAAACGTGCCGCTCAAGGATACCTCGACGGTTCCAGACTGTCCCGGCGCCAGCGCCAGGCTGGCGGTGGAGACATTCACCAGATCGTCCGAATAATCCGGCGCCAGCGGATCGGGCACCAGGGAAATGTGGAATGACCCGGTGGCGCTGCCCGTGTTCGTGATGGTCAAGGTTTCGACAGTCGCGGTGACCACGTTCGGTCCGACCCATCCGAACGAGACGCTGGCCGGCGCAACCGTGGCCCCCGGCGTCAGCGCCAGCGCGGCATTCAGCTTTCCCGCGCCGACCGACGTCACCAACGGATAGCCGGAGTAGTTATCGGTAATCTCGGTCGAGCTGATACCGGCCGTGTTCACCAGTGCGGACTTGATTTGCGCCTCCGAAAAACCGGGATTCGCCTGTTTGACCAACGCGGCCGCGCCCGCTACCATGGCGGCCGCGAAGCTGGATCCCTCGACCGTGGTGTAGCCGGTGGCATCGTACAAATCGCCGGTAGGGTCGAGACTCTCCGTCGCAGTATAAATACCCTGGCCTATCGCTACCAATTCCGGCTTGATCGAATAATCGATGGAAGGGCCACGCGAAGTAAACAGGGTTACCAGGTTCGCCGTGTCGGCATACATCTGCAGGGTGGGGTCGAGAGTGGCCTGCGCGCTGGTGTTGGACACCAGATAACTTGCCAGCGCGGCGCCCGAGACATTGAAGATCATGAATGCCGGGATGCCCGTATTTTCGGCGCCCAATTCACTGAACGGCAGGTCGTTGGGATGGCTGGCATCCTGATAGATGATGACCGCCGATGCGCCGGCCTGCTGGGCGTTATTGATCTTGGTGGAGAAATCGCAAGTGCCGCGTTCGATCAGGACGGCGTCGCCGGTGAACGATCCCGCGGGCAAGGCGGCGCAGGCCAGGCCCGTGGCATCGGCGGCGGTGACGTTCTTCACGGGCGCTGTTAATGGGGCGGATAACTTGACGCCATCATCCGCCGCGGCGTACATACTCTGCAGCGTGGCGGGCACGTTGGCGCCGGTGATCCGCACGGCGGCGAATAGAAGATGCCCGTTGGTGGCGGCGCCCACGGTGATCGCATCGGGGGCGGTGCCCGGCGAATCGATGGAATTGAGCGAGGCAGCCAGAAAGCCGGATTGGCCATCGTTACCCGCCGATACCACCACGGTCATGCCCATGGCCGTGGCGTTCTCGACGGCTTGCGCGGGAATGTCGCAATCATCCTGGTAGGCAGACGGAACGCCGCTGGTGGCGCAAGAGGGATCGGAATCGGTGGGCCCGCTCAGCGGCAGACTTCCAATGGCCAGGACGGCGATATCCATCTGGTCCGAGACCGCGTCTTCGAGGGCCTGAATCAAAGCCGCATAAGTGGTGTTATCGTTGACGCCGGGCGTGCCGAAGATCTTGTAATTGCCCAGCCATGCTTTGGGCGCGACGCCGGTGATGGTGGCCAGCGGCGCGGCCACGGTCCCGCCCGCCGCGATCATGGCCAGCGCGGTGCCGTGCCCGGAGCGGTCGCGCGGCGTGGGATCGTCAGGCAGGGCAAATAGCGATTCATAGCTGCGCGCCACGATGATCTTGCCGTTGGTGTAAGTGGTGTCGCCGCGGGGGTACGTGGCCGGCGGCGTGAGCGAAACGTCCTGGAATGCCGGATGCGTGTCATCCAGGCCACTATCGATCACGGCGATTTTGACGCCCGCGCCAGCGTTGGCCATGCCGCCTGAGAGTGCGCTCCACGCCGCTGGAATGTTCACCAGGTTGACCGCGACGTTCAGGTTGCGCTTCAAAGGCGGCAGCCAGACGACGTGCTTCACGCCCGCGATGGAGCGCAATTCCGGGGCCCGTTCGCGGGGCGCGCGCACGAACACGGCATTGAGCAGGGTCTGGGCCGAGCCGCTGACGCGCACATGGCGGCGCACCAGTTCCGCGCGAACCTGGTGCTGCGCGGTTTGGATGCGGGCGCGCGCGGACACTTGCCGGGCCAATGGCGGATCGTTGAGCACGAGGGCATATTCTTCCAGGCGCGCGCCGAACAAGGGCAACGCCATCAGGAGTAACAGCAAACGGGGCCGTGGCACGTTTTTTTGGACGCGGTTTGGCAGGGTACGGTTACTGGGCTGATTTATCCGTGTTCATCAGTGTTCATCTGTGGCCAAATATGCTCTTCCGGCTGTCGAAAAACAAAAGACATATTGGCCACAGATGAACACTGATGAACACGGATAAAGCACAGAGGTATACTCTGATTTGATCGTATTAGGATATTCGAGTCCGTATCTATGCAACTAATCTTCGCCTCCCGATGCGCCGATGAATTGAGAAGGGACCAGCGTGAAACCAGTTCGCGTCTTCAAAGTTATTCCTTCCTTGCCCGAGCCGTTGGAGCCGCTGCGGGAAATCGCCTATAACCTGCGTTGGGCGTGGGACCACGACACCATCGAATTATTCCGGCGTCTGGATACGGACTTATGGGAGTCCACCAATCACAATCCGGTGCAACTGCTGGGCAGCATCGATCAGATGCAGTTGGTGTCCGCCGCTACCGACGATTCCTTTCTGGCGCATCTGGAACGCGTGTCGCAGGCCTTAAAGGCCCGCACCCAGGGCCAGACTTCCTGGTTCCGGCGCACGCATCCGTCGGACGACAAATTACAAGTGGCATATTTCTCGGCGGAATTTGGCCTTACCGAATGCCTCTCCATCTTTGCCGGCGGATTGGGTGTGTTGGCGGGCGATCATGTCAAATCGGCCAGCGATCTGGGTGTGCCGCTGGCGGGAGTCGGGTTGCTCTATCAACAGGGCTACTTCCGGCAGTATCTGAACCAGGCGGGCTGGCAACAGGAAGCGTTTACCAGTAACGACTTTCACAATCTTCCGCTGCGCGCGCTGGAACGGGATGGCCGGCCGCTGACCGTGACGGTCGAGTATCCGGGCCGCGCGGTGCTGGCGCGCATCTGGCTGGCGCAAGTGGGACGCGTGCCGGTCTATCTGCTCGACGCAAACCTGGATTCAAACAGCGCCGCGGACCGCGAGATCACCGGCGAGCTCTACGGTGGCGATAACGAGATGCGCATCAAGCAGGAGATTCTGCTGGGCATCGGCGGTTACCGGGCGCTGGAGGCAGCGGGAGTCGCGCCCGGCGTTTATCACATGAACGAGGGCCACTCCGCGTTTTTGTCGCTGGAGCACGTGCGCCGTCTGATGGACCGCTACAAGCTTTCGTTCGGCGAGGCGCGCGAGTTGGCGGCGCCCAGCCTGATCTTTACCGGACATACGCCGGTGGAGGCCGGTCACGATTATTTCCCGCCCGACCTGATGGATCGTTACTTCGCCGGCTATTGGCGTTCGTTAGGTCTGAGCCGCAGCGAATTCCTGGCGCTGGGGCGGCGGAATGCCGGCGACGATCGCGAATCGTTTTGCATGACGATTCTGGCGATGCGCCTGGCAGCCTCGAGCAATGGCGTGAGCAAACTGCACGGCGAAGTCAGCCGGCGTATGTGGCAAAGTATCTGGCCGGGCGTTCCCGTGGAGGAGGCGCCCATCGGGCATGTCACCAACGGCGTGCACTTCCGCTCGTGGATTTCGCACGATATGAACCAGGTTTACGACCGTTACCTGGGGCCGCAGTGGCGCGAGGCCGCCAATGGCGATCTGTGGAAGCGCGTGGAGACCATCCCGGCCGAAGAATTATGGCGCACGCATGAAAGACGTCGCGAGAGACTGGTGGCTTTTGCCCGGCGCAGGCTGCGCGAACAATTGCAGCACCGGGGCGCGCCGCAATCCGAAATTGAAGCTGCCGACGAAGCCCTGGATGCCGAGGTGCTGACGATCGGATTTGCGCGGCGCTTCGCCACCTACAAGCGCGCCACTTTGTTGCTGCGCGATACGCAGCGCCTGGCGCGCATCCTATGCGATGCAAAACGGCCGGTGCAAATTATCTATGCCGGCAAAGCCCATCCGCGCGATAGCGGTGGCAAGGAACTCATCCAGCGTATCGTCACGCTGGCGCGCGATCCGGTGTTTCGCCGGCATGTGGTGTTTCTGGAAGATCAGGATATGGCCGTCAGCCGCTATCTGGTGCAAGGCTGCGACGTTTGGCTGAACACGCCGCTGCGTCCGCTTGAAGCCAGCGGCACCAGCGGCATGAAGGCGGCGGCCAACGGCGCGCTCAACCTGAGCACGCTGGACGGCTGGTGGGACGAAGCCTGGAAAGCACCCCGGCCGGAGGCGGAAAAGATCGGATGGGCCATCGGTAACGGCGAGCAGTACGACGATCCCAACCAGCAGGATCAAGTAGAAGCCGAAGCTCTGTACGATCTGCTGGAACGCGACGTGGCGCCCACGTATTACGATCGCGGTCCGGATCGCCTGCCGCGCCGCTGGATCGCGCAGATGAAGGCTTCGCTCAAGAATCTCTGCCACACCTACAATACGCACCGGATGGTGCGCGAATACACCGAGCGATTCTATCTGCCGGCGTTTGAACGATTCGTCCGGTTGGAGGCGAATGGCGCCGCGGCCTCCCGGGGACTGGCCATCTGGATGAGCCGCGTGCGACAAGAATGGCCCCAGATACGGGTACTGGCTATTGAAGAAGGTCCGGCGCCGGCCGTCCGGGTCGGCGATCTGTTGGCGGTGCGTGCGCGGCTGCGTCTGGGCGCGCTCACACCGGCGGACGTCAACGTCGAGCTGTATCTGGGCGCGCTCGATGTCAAGGGCGAAATCATGCGGCCCGCCGCCTTCCCGATGCGGCACGTCGCCGCCGCCGGAACCGGTGAGCACGTCTTTGAGAGCACCGGCTTGCCGTGCTGCTGCAGCGGCTTGCAAGGTTACACGGTGCGCGTATTGCCGCATCACCCGGATCTCGCCGCCCGCTTCGTTCCGGGTCTCATCACCTGGGCGAGTTAGCGATCTTCGTGGTGCTCCGGCTGGTCCAGCGTCCGCAACAGCCGGTCCACATCGGCCTTTACTTCGATGACCGTGGCTTCATCCCGCTCGAAAGTAGCAATCAGGATGCGCGCCCGCTTGCTCTCCGGGCTCAGGAAGATGTAAGTCGCCTCGCCGTTGCGCCGCGAATGCACGCGCACCATCGGATGCAGTCCCGTGCTGCTCAGCGAACCCATGAAACGATCGCGCTCGGCCCAGTCGCGCCCTTCGGACGACTTCAGGTCCTGAAACACCGCCAGTTTCAGGCCGCTGGCCCCCTCGGGATGTGCCACTTTCACGACGAAGCTGGCCAGGCCCATGAAGGGAATGTGCTGAGGCGCAGTGCCGTAATGCGCCTCGATGGCCTTCACGATATGTTCGAATTCCGCATCGCCACTGAACGCCGCACCGGCCACCAGCAGCAGCGTAGCCATCAGACGCGCCGTCATTGCGAGATCCTCCGCATCCGCGATGCTTGGAGGCGCGGAATGCCGAATTCGCCGCCCAGATACACCACCTTTTCGGGATCGATCGTGCCGATAATGTTGACAATCGTCAGTTCCCGCGGTTCGGCGGCTATCACCACCACACCGCCCAGTTGCCCGTTCCCGGCATCCTTGAAATAAACGTCCACATCGCCCTCGCTACGTTTAGACCGCACGCCCACAATGCGTCCCCAAGCGGGACCTTGCAACTGTTTGCGAACCTCGTCCACATCCGCCTGGCTGTATTCGCCGTCCTTGCTGAATTGGAAGCTGCGTACGTAGATGCCGTCCAGGCCTCCGATCAGCCGGCGGGCTTCTTCGTCGTCGCCCTCATCCTTCAGAAACTTTCCGGCCAGCTTGAGCATGGACTTGTCCATGGTGACCACCACTGACTCCTCCGCCTTATCCGCCAGCGCGTCCAGGTTGACCGGTAGCTTAATCTCTTGTGCCCATACCGGGAGCGCGGCTGCCGCCAGTACGATTGTTGCGATTTTCATGATGTTTCCAAGCCCTCACTGCCGAATACGAAGCACCCGCCGGGGAGAAGGCATTAATTTGCGCCAGCCAGACCCGCCGCGCTCGTGTGCTTCAACGGAAAGTTCTTGGCATTCCGCCCAAAATGCGCTAAAAACAGAAGAGACGTTGATTGTTTTATGGGCGGTGCCTGTGGAGCGCTTGTGCAAAACTTTGCGTGCACGTGCAAGTCACTTTCTGCGCCCTTGATTCTGAAGCAGTTGCGCGATTCGGCGGGTCGCGCCGCGGGAGCACGTTTTATGCAGAGGCTAAGCGCGTCAAAACACGGCGCAAAAATAGGGCGTGCAAGGAGCAGTTCGGGCCGCTAACCTGGATCATTCGCCATGTCTGCGCCTGCCATCTCTCTCGATAAAGGTCTTCCCAGCAACGTCGATGCCGAGCGTTTCGTGCTCGGCTCGATCATGCTCAACGACAGCCTTTATATACAGGCGGCGGGCGATCTGGAAGCCGACGATTTCAGCCTGGAGAAACACCGCCGCATCTTCAAGCGCATGGGCGAGTTGCACGAGCGCGGCGAGCGCATCGACCGCATCACCGTGGCCAATGAGCTGATGCGTTTCAGCGAGTTGGAATCGTGCGACGGCTTAAGCTACCTGGTTTCGCTGGACGACGGCTTGCCCCAGATTCTGAACATCGACGCTTATATCCGCATCGTTAAGGACAAAGCCGTGCTGCGGCGCATCATCTTCGCCTCGCAGCACATGATGAACCGGTGCCTCATGGGCGAAGAGGATCCGGACGACATCCTGGCGGGCGCCGAAGAGACACTGCTGAAGATGGGCGAGTCGCGGGTGAAAAGCGGCTTGGTCAGTCCGCGGCAGGTAATCGACGACTACCAGGGCGGGCTGAACGCTTTTCTCGACCCCAGCAAGCGCGTCAAAGGCATCAGCACGGGCTTCACCAAGTTCGACGAAAAAACCAGCGGCCTGCATGCCGGCGACCTGTTCATCCTGGCCGCGCGGCCATCCATGGGCAAAACCGCCCTGGCGCTGAACATCGCGCAGCACGTGGCCACCAAGGTGAAGCGGACCGTGGCCGTCTTTTCGCTCGAAATGTCCAAGGAGTCGCTGCTCACCCGTATGCTGTGCGCCACCGCGCGCGTGGACAGCCAGAAATTCCGCGCCGGATACTTGAGCGCCGACGAGCGCAAGAGGTTGCAGGCGGCGGCGTCGAGCCTGGTGGAAGCGCCGTTGTTCATCGACGACACGGCCGGTGTCCACCTGATGGATATGCATGCCAAGCTGCGCCGCGTAAAGGCCGAACACGGCCTGGGGCTGGTGGTGGTCGACTATCTGCAGTTGATGAGCGGACGCGGGCGCTTCGAGAACCGCAACCAGGAAATCAGCACCATTTCCCGCGGCATGAAGCTTCTGGCCAAGGAATTGAACGTGCCGCTTCTGGTGCTCTCGCAGCTCAGCCGCGCGCCGGAGACCCGCCAGGGCGACCATCGGCCGCAGTTGAGCGACCTGCGCGAATCGGGATCCATTGAACAGGACGCCGATCTGGTGGGTTTCATCTTTCGGGAGGAAGTCTACCGGCCTCAGGACGCCAGTCTGCAGGGGCAGGCGGAATTGCTGCTCGCCAAGCAGCGCAATGGTCCGGTGGGCAAGATCGATCTGGTGTTCCTGAAGGAATTCACCAAGTTCGAGAATCGGGCGGCCGACCTGGGCGAGTCGGAAGAGTAAGTAGCGCAGGGAGCGTGGACTGACAGAACGTGCGAACTTCTCACCTTTTGTTTGGCGTGGCCATAGTTCTTTGGGCCTTCACCTTGATATTGCTTTCCAGAAGGGGAAAGCTGCAAGGGCGGCAGCGGATACTGGCATTCGCTGCGCTTGGGTGTTTTGCGCTGGCGTGGTTGGCAAACACATTCGGTTGGTGACGGTAACGAATCGTTTGCCGCTCGCAGCCGGGCCAGCGCGGCCGAAACAGCGAGTTTCTATTCCTGCATACGCGTAAAGTATAGCTCCGCGGCGCGATCCAGCTCGCTTCGGGTTACTTGCGGCGGGCGTCCTTCGTACTCGCTGCGCCACCGCAAGATGTCACACAGGTCCGCCGGATGGCAGGCCTTCAAAGCATCGCCCCGCCGTAGACAAAGCTCCACCAGGTAAGCGGTCGTGCCGGGATCGCAGTCTAGTTGCCGCTCGCTAAGGGCACGCGACAGAATTCGGCGGAAACACTCTTCGCTCACCGGCTCAATATAAATCTTGTTGTGGATGCGGCGCAGAAATGCCTCATCCGCCAGCTCCGATGGATCCAGATTGGTGGCGAACACCACCATCACCTCGAACGGGATGCACAGCTTCTGCCCGTGCTGCAAGCTCAGGTAGTCGACGCGCCTGTCCAGCGGGACGATCCAGCGGTTCAGCAGATCGCGCGGCGAGATCACCTGGCGTCCGAAGTCGTCGATAATCAGAATGCCGTTGTTGGCCTTCATCTGCAGCGGCGCGGAATAGATGCCGGAGGACGCGTCCGAGCGCAGTTCCAACATTTCGGAAACCAGCTCGCCACCCACCGATATCGACGGCCGATGGCACAGCACCCAGCGCGCATCCAGATTGTCCGGTTGCTCGGCGAAAGGGCGGTGCAGGACCGGATCGAAAAGCGTGATGATATAGCCGCCAAGTTCCACGGCATAGGGGATCAGCACGGCATCCTGGTAGACGCGCAACAGGCGCTCCGCCAAGCTGGTCTTCCCGTTGCCGGTGGGTCCATAGAGGAACAGCGCCTTCTGCGAAATCAGCGCCGGACCCAATTGATCCAGCAGCGAATCCGGCAGCACCAAGTCATCGAGCGCCTGCCGCAGACTCTCGCGGCTGACGCGCACGTGCGCCGCCTGTGCCCGCACGGCGCGGTCGTAAGCTGCCAATGATACCGGCGCGGGACCCGCATAGGCACAGATCGAAGCCCGTTCCGCCGCCAGAGCCTTGCCCGATGCGGTCAGGCCGAAGCGGTAGTCGTTGCCCTGCATGCCTTTTACATCCAGATACGCCTGCTGGCGCAACTGCCGGAAGACTGGCTCCAGCACCATGTTGGGCAGTTTCAAGCGATCCCGTAGCGCAGTAAGGCCCGACTGGCCCTGTTCCCGCACCGTGCGGACAAACAAGTCCTGCACCAGCGTGGCTGATATATCGAAATCTGCCAGCGATTCCGCCTGCTCGGGCCAGAATGTGGACGATTCGGACGTGGGAGTCTCAGTGGCGGTCATGGCTGCGCCTGGGGAGGGGGTTGAACTTCCTGGAAACAACGCTTGCGGCCCAATTGCGCCAGGGTCAGCGCGGAAGTGAATTCCACGCCGATGCTGTATTTCAGGGCATCGCGGACGCAGTGCCGGACCGACGCCGTGCCCAGGCTTCCGTGCCGCGCGGAGTGCAGCGTAATACTTGTGCGCGTCGGAATCGGGGTGTCGGTCTCCAGGCAGGCGCCTTCGGCCGAGAGATCCACGCACCTCGCCTGCACTTTCTTGATGAGGCCCCGGGAGTCTTTCCAGGAGACCTGTAGCACGCCGTCATACGGGTAGCGCGCATGCCGGCGCATGAAGGACTTCGATGGCACAACAGTTCGTGGCCGCAATGGCAACCGAATCTCAAGAAAAAAAGAGGAGCGGCACACTTCCAGTCCGCCCCTCTTGTCCAGAATCCGTCACTCGGCTCGCAGAGTGACGGTGCGCTCCAGCAAAGCGTTCAGACCGCCGACCACGGTGATCTTCTCCACCTTGCCGGCGATCTTTTCCAACGCCTCCAGTTCCTTCAGCCGCACCAACAGAGGGTTGTCCTCCATCAGTTTGGCCGTGTTGAGCAGCGACCGCGTAGCGGCCGTCTCCTCGCGGCGCCGGATCAGGTTGGCCTGCGCCTGCTTCTCGGCAGTCACCACCTGGTTCAGGATCTCGCGAATGTCGCCGGGCAGGATGATGTCCTTGAGCGCGATCTCCCGCACCCGCACACCATACAGTTCCATCTCCCGGCGGACCTCGGCGGAAACCGCTTCGTCGATGTCCGTCTTCTCCGCGAGCACCTGTTCCAGGGTGCGCTTACCGAGCGACTGGCGCACGGCGATCTGCAGCGCGCGGTGGAGGTACTCGTTCACGTCCTTCAGACCCGCACGGGCCGTAGTGACGTTGGCGATTTCGAACACCGCCGAGATGTTCACCCGGACGCTGACCTTGTCCTGGGTCAGGATCTCCTGTCCCGTCACTTCTACCGACTGGCGGCGCGTTTCAAGCGTCTCGATGCGGGGCATGCTCAACACGCTCCAGAACCCGTAAGTTCCAGGCTCCAGCTCGCGGACCAGGCGTCCTTCAAGATACAAGAGTCCGCGCTTGCCTTCTTCGATCATGGCGAAGAGAGCGCCGGCCTGGCCGCCCAAACGCAATAGGGCGGGCAATAGCCGGGCGGGCACTTCGGGTTCCGCGCGCGCGTCCAGCAACTCGAACGTCACGTTCACGGCGCCCTTCCAGAACAGCACACGCGTGGAAGGCGCGATTACCCGTGCCAAGCGGCCATCCTGATACACGACGGCCACCTGCGTGGCAGCAGTCTCTACCATGGTGAAGTAGCGCGCGGCGATTTCCGGGCGCCGGTTCGCGATGTAATCGGCCCATTCATCCGCGAAAAGCAGTTCACGGATATTGTAGGTCTTCAGCTCGACGCCCCGGCCGAAGATCCAGCGCGCGCCGGGCTCCAGCACGCCTGCGAAGCGCCGCTTGCGGATGACTAAGATACGTTCGTTGTCGCCAACGAAAACATGACGAAGCATGATTTATTTCACCTCCTTGTTATAGATAGTTGAGGGTTGAGAAACCCAGGCCTGACTCCACGGCTGCGCTAACGGGCCTAACCTAGAGCGGATCTAGCCGCGTCTAAATACATCACGCAAAGCGTGAATTCGCAGTTTCAGGAGAAGCGCAGAGCAGTGGAGCCGCTGCCGTTTCAGGCCAGGCAGACCGAGGTCTGCCAAGCCGTGACGACCGGAGCCGGGCCTGAGTCACTCAGGTTTGGCTGTTTGTCACACAGCGGTTGGATAACGGGAGTCGAACCCGCGGCCCACAGATTATCAATCTGTTGCTCTGCCAGTTGAGCTATATCCGAGTGGATGCCAAAGGCCCCGATCATCGCAGGCATACGGTTCCTCAGAGAGGCCGCACCAGCGAGGCTTTGGGAACCTCGGCTATAAGCGATCATCGGTCATTTACCTCCAGCTTCATCAGAATACCCCACGCTTAATTGGTGGTCAAGAAATATTTTGAAAAAGTTTGTTAATGTTACTTACACCAATGCGGTTCACCTATGCCGACCCATTGTCCCCACTGACTGCCCTTATCTTCAGCGACGATCTGCAGTCTGGGTGAACCCTGGAATTCCACGGCCCAGAATTGCCAGGCGCCGGGACTGTCACGGAGCGGTATGGAATCGAGGGTCTTGCCCGTGCCGGCATCGATAATGCGAACTGACTGCCCGTCAACCGATGGCCCATGCGCCACGGGAAACGCGATGCATGCGTGGCCGGCTGTCTCGAACGGCGCGGTTACCTGGCTACCCTGATTCGCGTCGCTACCGCTGTAGCTTCCGTACAGAGCCTCGCCGGATAGCGTACCGACGGAGGGATGGAAACCGTTGCGGGTCCACGCCGGATCCGCCTTCCATGCAATGGGGATCACTGCTCCGGCCAACCGTGCGTCAATGCGTATGGAGTGTGGGACCTCGCGCGGTGGGCCTAGCGGGCAGACAGCTTGGCCCTTGTTGACAAGCGCGAAAGCCTGGATTGACCCCGACGGGCCTTCCGTTGCGAAACCGGTCCATTCCCATATACCCCTGTTATCGGAGTTCTCGCGCGGATAACCGCCGGGCCTGGTTTCACCGAATCCTATGATGGTTCCTGATCGATCGGCAAACACGATGTCTTTCGGCGGGCGGTCGGTTTCCCGATCCACCGCCCAGCCACTCGCATGGTAGCCGCCCGTAACCATAGTTACAGTATCTACACTGCCGGAACAAAAGGTGGGCTTCCCGGTGATAAAGAACCGGGATAGGGGTTGGCGGAGCCAGTCCTGACGGCCATCCGCGAAGATTGAAAGGCGTCGCTGTCGTATGCCGCCGACGTGTTCGTGCACGAAGGGCGGATCCGGAAAAATCACGCGCACCGTATCTGCGTCTTCGATACCGTTCTCCAGGGCCAGACCCGAATCGTGCGCGCGCGCCTGCTGTGCCGCGAAGATTCTCTCGTATGGGCCCTGGATGCGCATCACCACAATCACCAGAATCGCGGTCACGGCGGCGGCGACTATGTGCAAGGCCGGTTTCCGCCCTCGCGCGAGGCAGGTTGCCAGCCACGCAGCGACGACAATCAGATTGGCCCAGTAAGTCAGCGGCACACTGACATACCGCGCCGCCTTGGCGCCATTGAACGCGGCGTCCGCAGGCTCCATGCGGCCGTAGGCGGTCAGCGCCGCGGTCGCCGCAATGAACAGGCATACGCCTACTGTAACTACGAACGCGGGTTCATTCTCGCGGCGCTGTCGTATCGCCACGAGTACTGCGGCCGCCAACAACAAGAAACTGAGAAGTCCGGCCACCCCACCCAGCGTCGTGCTTACACAGCTGATCGGAGTGCCGGCAAAGATTCCTGTGAACCAGATCGCGTAGAGCGGATGAGCCGCGAGAATAGCGAGGCGGCCATGGGTCATGAAGTGATAACCGATGAAGTATGTGCCGATGCTCAATGCGCCCGCCGCGGACAAACCGACGACTCGCCGTTTGGGAACACGCAGGATTGCCGCCATCATCACTAATACGGGCCAGAGCAGCATACCGTTTCCGGACGAATAAGTGGCCGCCACGGCGGCGATTCCCGATAAGACCAGGCTACGCAGCCGTGCTGTGCGCGCAGATCTCCACAACAGCAGAAGAGCTACGGCGGCCGCGGTTTGACTGAGATACCACTGCAGGAGAAAGGCGCCCAGGATGCCTTGCACCTGCAAGGCTGAGACCATGAACAAGGTACTGCAGACACACAACGTGAGCCGGAAGCCCGTGGCGACACGTTTCATCCGGCCGATCAGCCAGCACAGTAAGCCGATCTGTACGAATTGACAGAGAACGTTCGCCGCCGCCGGAAGGATCAGCCGGCCATTAAGAAATTTATAATCCAGCGCATAAATCATCTCCGGGAAGATGATGCGATGCTCATTGTGCTGCACCCAGAAGTGCGGCAGATCGAAGCGCAGCAACTGGTCCACGTACTGGACCGAGCGCCAGGTGTCCCAGATGGGAACCGGAGTATAGTCGAACCCGATGGCGCGGCCCGTATAGAAGATGGTGTACAGCAGGCAGGGCAGCAGGAGCAAAAGATACAAGTAAGGCCAGGGGCGATGCCACGCGCTGGCTTGCGGAACTCTCGGCGGCTTGGCGGTCTTCAAATTCTTACAATACCCCTTGTAGCGCGTCTGCGAGAATGGGGCTATGGCAAACACACCAAAACCAATACCAGAGGGCAGGGAAGGGGCGACTCCTTACCTGAGCATCAAAGGCGCTGCAGAGGCCATCGAGTTTTACAAGAAGGCATTTGGCGCAACCGAAACCATGCGCATGACGGGACCGGACGGCCGCATCGGGCATGCGGAGGTCAAGATCGGCAAAGCCAACATCATGCTGGCGGACGAGCACCCCGAAATAAACTTCCTCAGTCCCACCACGTTGGGCGGCTCGCCTGTCACGATCCACATATACGTCGAGGACGTGGACGCGCTAGCCAAAAACGCCGAGGCCGCTGGTATCAAAGTGCGGCGTGCGGTGGCCGACCAGTTCTACGGCGATCGAGCCGGCAGCTTCGAAGATCCTTTCGGGCACGTGTGGTACATCGCCACGCACAAGGAGGATGTGACGCCGGAGGAAATGCAGAAGCGCGCCGCGGAGTGGAGCGCGAAGGCCGGATCGCACGCGGGCGGATAAGGGCGCGCAAAACATCCGGTCATCGCCGAAGGATGGGGTCCGAGCATATAGTTCACGAAAACTAGGTACCCCGGCGCAAGAGTGATGGAAGCGGCCGCGCCGCCCAAGTTAAACCCGAAATCCCCGCGAAAGCGTGCTGGCGCGTGACGGCTGAAGTGGCCCCCTCGAGTCCACCACGATCAAATAGCGGATTCCTCTGATGAGCTGCCACATGCAGTAGACGTACCATAGCGTCAGCATGGGGCCAAGCAACATCATTAGAAACGGAATCGCAGAGGTTGCCAGGGCCAGGGCGGCGTACCCTGCCAGCGTGACGGCGCAACCTTTCCAGAATTTGGAACCCACCAATGGATGACGTAGTGCGCGCGCTTTCCGCGTAATGCAACAAGATTGTCGCACAACAAACCCGTTGCGTGACATAACGAGTTTATGCCGTGCAACTTCGTCGGACCACGC
This sequence comes from Bryobacteraceae bacterium, assembly GCA_049511415.1. Lineage (GTDB taxonomy): Bacteria > Acidobacteriota > Terriglobia > Bryobacterales > Bryobacteraceae > Bog-159. Next base: position 27,279 of record JBEKYC010000006.1, read on the forward strand.
TCCGCCGTGGTCCCCCGCCAGCCTGCCCCAATGCCGCCTACCTGGACTTCTTTGGCCCGGTATTGGGAACTCCGTAAACCCACAGATCGAACAGCTTATCCAAAGGTTTCGGAGTATTCTTTGAATTTTTCTTGCGTTTCGACGCACCGGCTTCTTTGCCTGTGCTTCCGTTGTCCGTATTTACGGCGTCGAAGGCCTTCTGGAGATCTTCACTGGTAGCCGCCCGACCCCATTGGTCGCTCGTGTACAATCGCAAGCCGTTCCAAAAAGCGCTGTCACCCATCAGCACGCTGGCCAGGTGGAGGAAACTCGCTCCCTTGTGCTTGGGAAGATCGCCATCGGCTTCCTGACGCGTCGTCCACCCAGTATCGGAAAGCGATCGATCCTTGCCCTCGGCGCGGAGTTGATTGTAGATCTGCCGGGAGTGTTGGATCTCCTGTTCGTACGCTTCCTTGCCGAGTCGCTGTCCCAGAAACGCGTCCGCCAAAAACGCGGAGACTCCCTCGCTCAGCCAAAGATCCGACCAGTCCTTCACAGCGATCCCAACTCCATACCACTGATGCGCCAGTTCACTGGTCAGAAGCCAGAGACTGTCCGGCTGCTTCCCCAATCCTTGCGTACACGATTCCGGCAGCAGCGTCAGGCCTGCCGCCATCGAACGGCTCCCGTCGCCGTGGGTGGAGACCAGCGTGTACGTCTGGCCCGGATAGTGCTTACCAGTCTGTTCGGCCAGGTACTTCATCGCGGCGGCGGTAGGCTCAAAGATCTGAGCGCCCGCTCCCAAAACCCGCAGCTTCACGCCTTCGGCTTCGGATGTGTTTTCGGCAAAGCCGCCCAGCGCGAACCCGAACCAAAAGGGCTCGGTTGGCGAATCGAGCTGCCACTCGGTGATGGTTCGTCCCTCACCGGTGCGAGTGGCAGTTAATTGGCCGCTGCCGGCTGCCTTTGTATCCGGCGGGGCGGCAATGGTCAGATGCAGGGTTGCCCGCTCGCCAGAGACATCGTTGCACGGCATCCAATCGCTAGTCACGGTTGTGTAGACCTGATCCCGGAAGAATTTAAGTCCCGGCGCCGGCCCGGCTTCATACCGCACGGTGATGGTACGGGGCTCATTCGGGCGGAGCGGCTTCGTCAGTACTACAAACAGCATGTTGTGATTTCGCTCAAACGACTGTGGAGCTTGCCCCTCCAAAACACTCGTGATCAGAAGTCCACCCGCATCCAGCTCCAAGGCGGAAATGGCCGTGTCAGTCTGGCTGTGAAACCGGATTCTGACTTCTCCGTACAAGCGTTGTTTCGCGAGGTCCGGCTGGATGCTTACCTCGTAGTTCTCCGCCGTGTACATGCGCGCAAGGGGCGCTGCCGCTAGCGGAATGAGCGCGCTCCAGACGGCACAGTTCGCGCTCCACGCCATCCAGCGCATTACTTTCCTTCCCGAACTTGCGCGCACAAGACTCTCCGAACCTCTCTCTTAATTGTACGGCGTCGATTGCACGGCATCGGCCTTCGCCTGGATGCTGCTGTTGGCTCGAATAAGGACAAGTGCGCGATTAGAATGGAATTTGGAACGTGCCCATACGAGGCCGGCGTACCCGTCGAGCGCAACCGCGCAAGCCTTCCAGAATTCGTTGCCAACCAATAGATGGTGTACAGCACACTTTCCCGGTATGTGCATTGAATGTATGTAATCTACGCATGAAATGTATGCAGCCTGACCGCTAACTCCCCATAGCCTTTCCCTAACCCATTGACCCGTGGTATCTTTGCCACCACGGTGCATCGGCGCGCCCCGTGCATCTCACACCGGCATGGCACACGGCGGATTCAAAAACGTTCTCAAAAACGGCGGCTTCCAGGCCTTCCTCTGGACCCAGTTCCTGGGCGCGTTCAACGATAACGCCTACCGCCTCATCGTCTCTCTGCGCGCGGTACACATCGTCGCGCGCGCCGATCAGAGCGGCAAGTACCTGGCGCTGGCGGGCGCGCTGTTTGTGCTGCCGTCGCTGCTGTTCACGGGCTACGCCGGCCACCTCGCCGACGCCATCAGCAAGCGCCGCGTGCTCATCGCCGTCAAGATCTTCGAAGTCGTTGTGATGGCGCTGGGCATCGGCGCGTTCTTCACTCAGAGCATCGTCTGGATGTTCATCGTTCTCTTCCTGATGGCGGTGCATTACACCATCTTCAGTCCCGCCAAGTACTCCATCGTGCCCGAACTGGTTTCCGACCGTGACCTTTCGCGCGCCAACGCACTGCTCGAAATGACCACGCTGGTGGCTATCGTCCTCGGCACGTCGGTCGGCCCGCTGCTCTACACCACCTGGTCCGCAGCGGAATGGAAGATCGGCGTTGTCCTGACCGGCATCGCGGTCGTCGGCTGTCTCGCCAGCTTCCGCATCACGCGCGTGCCCGCCTCCGGCGCGAAGCAACCGCTGCGCCTGAATCCTTTCGCCGAGGTGGCAGAAGGCACACGCCACCTGCTGCGCGATCGGCCGCTCTGGCTCGCCGTGATGGCGATCTCCTACTTCTGGTTTCTGGGCCTGCTGTTCCAGATGGACCTGCTGATGTTCGGCAGCCAGACGCTGCACGCCAGCGATCGCATGGTGGGCTTGCTGGTCACATCCCTGTCGCTGGGCATCGGCGCGGGCAGCCTGCTGGCCGGCCGTCTTTCGGGCGACAAAGTCGAGATCGGACTGGTGCCGCTCGGCTCCATTTTCATGGGCGTGTTCAGCCTCGGCCTGTACGCCGCGCGCGGATCGTACGCCGCCTCGGTAGTCATGCTGGTGCTGCTGGGCGTCGCGGCGGGCATCTTCTTCGTGCCGCTCAACGCCTTTCTGCAACAGCGCAGCGAGAGCGGCGAAAAAGGGCGCATCATCGCCACCAACAACATCTACAATACGCTGGGCCTGCTGCTGGCCACGGCGGCCTTCTACGTCTTAACCGACAAACTGCACGTCACGCCGCCGCACGTGATCCTGGCATTCGGTTTCGTCAGCATGGCGATCACGGTTTACATCGTGACGGTCGTTGACGAATTCTTCATTCGCTTCGTGCTCTGGCTGGTGACGCACACCATCTTCCACATACGCATCGTCGGCCAGGAAAACGTGCCTTTTCGCGGACCCGCGCTGCTGGTCTCGAACCACATGTCGCACGTGGATGGCTTCCTGGTGGGCGCCTGCGTGCAGCGCTTCATCCGCTTCATGGTGTGGAAGCCGTACTATGAGCTGAAGGCGCTGAATTGGTTCTTCCGAAAGACCAAATCCATTCCGGTAGGCGGCGGGCGCGATGCCGTCGAAGCCATCCGCAGCGCGCGCCGCGAACTGGCCGCCGGCCACGTGGCCTGCATCTTCGCCGAAGGCGCCATCAGCCGCACGGGCAACATCCTGCCGTTCAAGCGCGGCATGGAAAAGATCGCGGAAGGCCTGGACGTCCCCATCATCCCCGTGCACCTCGACCGGCTGTGGGGCAGCGTCTTCAGCTTCGAGCGCGGACGGTTCTTCTGGAAATGGCCGAAGCGGATTCCGTATCCGGTCACGGTATCGTTCGGCAACCCGATGCCGGCTACTTCGTCGGCCCACGATGTGCGCCAGGCGATTCAGGAACTGGCCGCGGAAGCCACCGCGCATCGGCAGACCCCCGCCGATACGCTTGCGCGCCGCCTGGTCCACAATGCCCGCCGCAACTGGAATCGCTTCGCCATGGCGGACACCACCGGACGGGAGCTAACCTATGGCCGCGTCCTTACAGCAGGCGTGTTGGTGGCCGATTGGGCGCGCACACGGCGCGACGAACAGATGATTGGCGTGCTGCTGCCGCCCAGCGTCGCGGGCGCGCTCGTCAATGTCGGTATCACGCTGGCGGGGCGCGTGCCGGTAAATCTGAATTTCACCGCTGGTCCGGAGGCGATGGCCGCCGCGCGAGACCGCTGCCAAATACGCACGGTGGTGACCTCGCGCGTGTTTCTGGCCAAGGCTAAGATCGAGGCGCACGACGGAATAGTCTTCGTCGAAGATATTCTAGCGCGGGCGAGCGCCGTCTCGAAGCTGCGTGCACTGGTGATGGCGAGGCTTGCGCCCGCGCGCGTGCTGTGTGGCACGGCGCGTCCCGATTCGCTCGCCACAGTCATCTTTTCGAGCGGCAGCACCGGCATTCCCAAAGGCGTAATGCTCTCGCATTACAACGTGATCTCGAATATCGAGGCCATGGCGCAGCTCTTCTGGGTCGGCGAGCGCGACCGCATCGTCGGCGTGCTGCCTTTCTTCCATTCATTCGGATACACGGTGACGGTCTGGTTCCCGCTGATCGCGGGCTGTGGCGTGGTCTACCATCCGAATCCCACGGATGCGCATGCCATCGGCGAGTTGATCGCCAAATATCGCGCCACGTTCCTGCTTTCGACGCCGACCTTCTGCGCGACGTACACGCGCAAGTGCACGGCCGCGGAATTTGCCACGCTGCGCTTCGTGCTGGTGGGCGCGGAAAAGCTGCGCGAGCCGGTGGCGGCGGCCTTCCGCGAAAAGTTCGGACTGGATCTGCTGGAAGGTTACGGCTGTACCGAAATGTCCCCCGTAGTGGCCGTGAATGCGCACGATTTCGTGGCGGGAAAGGACACCCAAACCGCCCGTAAACCGGGCACAGTCGGGCATCCCATGCCTGGCGTGGCGGCGCAGGTCGTGGATGCGGCGACGTTCGCGCCGCTGGCCGCCAATCAGCCCGGGCTGCTGCTGGTGAAGGGATCGAACCGCATGCTCGGTTACCTCGGTGAGCCTCAGCGCACGGCCGAAGCTCTGCATGAAGGCTGGTACGTCACCGGCGATATCGCCGCCATCGACGACGAAGGTTTCATTCGCATCACCGACCGGCTCTCGCGCTTCAGTAAAATCGCAGGCGAGATGGTCCCGCATCTGCGCATCGAGGACGCCGTTGCGAACGTGTTGGGCGCCGCGCCCTGCGCCGTCACGTCGGTGAGTGACGACCGCCGCGGCGAGCGCCTGGTCGCCCTTTATGTCCACGAAATGGACCCGGCCACGCTCTGGCAAAAGCTGGCCGAGACGGATCTGCCGCGCTTGTGGCTCCCCAAGCGCGAGAATCTGTATCAGGTGGAAACGCTTCCCCAGCTTGGCACAGGCAAGCTGGATCTACGCGGGCTGAAGCTGCGCGCGGAAGATCTGGCGGCGCGCACCGAAGTCGCCGCCGCCCGGTCCTGACAAGGAGCAAGTCATGGAAATCGTAATCATCATCATCCTGGTTCTGGTGGTGTTGGTCATCTGGGTAAACCTGCGCGACCGCACCGAGCGCCTCGAATACAAAGTCCGCGAACTGGGCGGCCGTGTTGACGTGCAAAGCCAGACTATCGCTGAGATGCTGCATCACAGCAGACCGGCTCCGCAACCGCAGCCAATCGCGCCCGAGCCGCCTCCGCCGCCGAAACCCGCTTCCGTACCCGAGCCTGAACCGCAGCCCGTAACGCCCAGACCCGTTGAGGTCCCGCGCATCGAATTACCCAAGCCTGCACCCGAGCCGGCCCCCGTGCCAGCCCCCGCCCGCTCCAGCGAAGACTGGGAAGCCCTGCTGGGCGGCAATTGGCTCAACAAAATCGGCGTATTTGTTTTGGTGGTCGGTATTGCCCTGGCGCTGGGCTATTCCTTCACGCAATTCGGACCGTTCGGCCGCGTCAGCATCGGCCTCCTGGCAAGCCTCGCCATGCTGATCTCCGGCGCTGTCGTGGAATCCAGAGAGCGCTACAGCAACTTCGCCCGCGGATTGCTGGGCGGCGGATGGGCGGCGCTCTACGTCACCGTCTACGCCATGCACGCGGTGGATGCCGCCAAAGTCATCGACAGCCCTGTGCTGGCCGCGCTGCTGCTGCTGGCCGTGGCAGCCGGCATGATCGTGCATTCTCTGCGCTATCGCTCGCAGACCGTCACCGGACTCGCTTATTTCGTAGCCTTCGGCACTCTGGCCATCACAGACGTAACCTCGCTGCCGTTTCTGGCGCTGGCGCCTCTGGCCGCGTCGCTGCTTTACGTCGCGCATCGCTTCCAATGGTCGCGCATGACCTTGCTGGGCATGATCGCCACTTACGCCGTGGTCGTCCTGCGCGGCGATACCGGCGCACCGCTGTGGCAGGCGCAGACCATTTTCGCCATCTATTGGCTGCTGTTCGAAATCTACGACGTGCTGCATCCCGAACTCGCCATGCTGGCCATCAATGCCGCCGGCGCGCTGGGTCTCTCGCTGCTCAAATGGCAAACCGCTGCGCCGGATCAAATCTGGATGCTGCTGGCCGCTGCCGCCGTCGCCTATCTGGCCAGCGCCGCCGCGCGCATTCATTCCGGCAAATGGCACGGCCCCGCGACGTTGACCGCCGCCCTCGCAGCCGCAGCCATTTTTCAAAAGCTCGATCACCAGTGGGTCGCTTCGGCCCTGGCGGTGGAAGCCGAACTGTTCTACCTCGCGGGCATACGCGCTCGGCAGCCGTATTTGCGCTGGCTCGGCACGTCTCTGTTTGGCGTGGAGCTCGTGCGGCTATTTACTCTGGACCTGTTCATGGCTCAATGGGTTCCCGTGGCCAGCGTGGATGCAATGGTTTTTTATGTGAACCGCGCGATCTATGCGGCGGATTCATTCTATGGCTACGCCGGCGCGGCCCTGGCCGCCCTGGTCATCGGCAAGGAGACCAGCGAGCCGTCCCGTAGCGTGTGGTGGCAGGCCGCGGCAGTCGCCGCTTTCGCCATCGGCTGGTGGCGGCGCCTATTTGATTTCCGCCTGCAAGGCTACTTGCTGCTGGTGCTCGGACTGGGCGGAACAGCCCTGGAAATGCGCATCCTTCCGCTTTCCCTGGCCGCCTGTATCTGTTACGCGGCCGTGACGGTGCTGCTATGGTCCGCGCACGACCGTTTCGTGGACATCGAGTGTGACGTGGTGCGGCCCATCGCAGCCGCAATCTCCATCGCCGCGCTTATGGGCATCGTTTGGCGCGAGGCGCCGGCCGCCTATCTGGGCATCGCCTGGATGGCTCTGGCGCTGCCGATCCTCGAATTGGGCCTGCGCCGTCTGCCGGAAGAATTCCGCCGCATGTCCTATGCGGCGGCTGCCATTGGCGCTCTGCGCCTGTTCGCTTTCAACCTGCCGGCGCTACACAATGCCGGACCGTGGGAGCCGCGGCTGATTCCGCTGTGGGCCGCTCTGCTCGGCTATGGCATTAGCTTCCGCGCGTGCCGCGAAGACGCCGGCATGCCGCTAACCGGCGGTTCCTGCGCCGGGCTGGCGTTTGGCATCGTGGCCTGCTGGGCGTTGCTGCCCGCCCATCTGGTTGCGGTGGGCTGGGCAGTGATCGCGCTGGCGCTGCTGCTGGCTGGCCGCCAATGGAAACGCGAAGTCTTCATCTGGCAGAGCTATGGCATCGCCGCGCTGGCTTACTTCCTGTGTATGTTCAACCTGCCCGATGCGTCCCGTGCCGCCGCCACCTTCTGCGCCACCATAGCCTGCTTATACGCGGCACAGATGGTTGCCCCGCGCGGCAGCCACCCGCGCACTTATTTCTCGCTGATGGCCACCACTCTCACCACCCTGCTGCTTTACTACCGGATCGGCGGCAGCATGCTGACGGTCGCCTGCGGCGTGCAGGGCGTCATGCTGCTGGCCTCCGGCTTCCCGCTCCGCGATCGCGCGCTGCGACTCTCCGGCCTGGCGCTGCTGCTCGCCTGTATCCTGAAGCTGTTCGTATGGGATCTGCGTCACCTGGAGACGTTCCCTCGGATCTTGTCCTTCATCGTGCTGGGGCTGATCCTGTTGGCCGTCTCCTGGATTTACACGCGCTTCCGCGAGCAGGTGGCGAGGTTTCTATCATGAAGCGCTGGAGTTAGTGCCGAATACCTGCGCGCGGAACACTTGCAACCGCGCGCCGGCATTCTGATAGCCCCTGGTTCCTAGCCCCGCTTTCACGGATAGCATGTGCATGAATCGCTCGCTGGTCCACTCGCGGCCGCGCTCCACTTGCGGCAGCAGGAGGGCCTGGCGGCCGCCGCATTCGAGCGTGGCCCCGTGCTCGCCAATGCGAAACGCGCGCACATCGCGAATCGGCTTCATCGGGGAAAGGATCGATACCTCGATCCGGATGTCACCTTCCACGCCCTGCACGGTCGGAAAGCGCGGATCGTCCAGCGCGGCACGCAGAGTCATCTCCGGGACGTTCTCGGCCAGGCACTCGGCACTCGTGCGATTGCCCAGGCATCCCAGTAAGCGCTCTCCCTGATGCAGGCTGACGAACATGCCCGCCTTGCGCGAGAGGGCCGGCGTGCTGGTCCGCGGCGGGAACGGGCGATGTTCGCCAGTGGCGCGTAACAGGCGCAGCGTCTGATCGGCACTGTCGAGCAGCAATTCCTGCGCATCGCCATCGAGGCAAAATGCGTGCCACGGAAAATAGCCTAAGGCGCCATAGCTGACGGTGTGCTCATAATCGCCCGTGACGTCGCCCGACGTGCGGTAATCCAGGATCTCCTGGAAAACCTCGTCTCCCGACGCCAGGGCCAGGGTTTGTAGCCACAGAGCAATCGCCGTCCGGCCGCACATCGTGGCGCGGTGTTCTCCAATGGCTTCGCCAAAGAACCGCGCATCCAGGCTCGCGGCAGCCTCCATCAGGCTGTGGTCCAGATGGCTCAGGCGAGCGGATATGGCGGAATCCACGCGGAACGGCTGGTATCCGAAGGCGCGCCCAAAATGCGTCAGATCGGAGCTGACCAGAAATATGGTTTCTGAATCGCACAGGCTCGCCAGGATATGCGCCGCCACTTCGCGCGCGGCTTCATCCAGATAACCCACGAACAGCGGCACAACCTGGGCGTGCGGCGCGGCGTGCTGCAATAAGGGCAGTTGAATCTCCACGGAATGGTCGCAGATGCGATCCTCCGCAACCATCCGGAACGGTTGGTGCGCCGCCAGTGCAGCGACCGTTTCGCGGTCGACGACCGCCTCGCCTAGCGGCGTTTCATACCGCTCGATCTGCGGAATAGAGATGCCCGGCGGTCCGCCGCGATGCGCGAACCCCAGGATCACGGCGCGCCGTGGCTGTTGCCGGCGGACATATCGGTACGCGGCCGCGGCCACCGCGCCCGAATACTCCAGGCCGGCGTGCGGCACCACAAAACCTAGCGGATCGGCCAGCAGATACGATCCGGTTCTTTCTTCGGAACATGCGAATAGTTCGTCGAGCAGGCGCTCGAGCTCCGTGCGGCGGCCCGGATACCACGTACCACCGTAGGGCGAAACGTGCACGGCTTGCATGAATTCACCCACATCGCCCATTCAGTAACAAATGCGCCTCGCGGGACTCGCGCGGCAGCCCCCGCCAGACGCCCGGAATCGCCGCCGCACAATCGGGACAGGCCCCCCGTTCGGTCAGCCGGTTGCGCACCACCCGGAAGCCGGCGCGCTCGATCAATGTATGGCCGCAATGCGCACAGTACGTGTCTTCGAGCGTGCGCAGTTGCCCTGGCAAGTTGCCCGCGTAAACATAATGGAGACCGGCGGCCTGCCCGATCGCAGCCGCGCGTTGGAGCGAAGCCGCGCCGGTCTGACCCTGCCCGAACATTTTGTAGTCTTCGTGAAAAGCCGTCACGTGCCAGGGGATGTCGCGCGAGATCCCGGCCAGGAATTGCGCGATCGCCGTCAACTCTTCGTCGGAATCATTGAACCCTGGCACCACCAAAGTCACGACTTCCAGCCAGAAGCCCAGTGCATGAATCGCCCGAATCGAATCCAGAATCGGTCCCAGCCGTCCGCCGAGCTCGTGGTAATGGCGGTCATCGAAACTCTTCAGATCCACCTTGTACAAATCCACCCAAGGGCGCAGATATTCGAGCACCTGCGGCGTGGCGTTGCCGTTGGATACAAAGCCGGTGACCAGGCCGGCGGCGCGCGCCTCGCGAAACACAGCCACAGCCCACTCTGCGGTAATCAGCGGCTCGTTGTAAGTGCTCACGACGCTACGGGCACCGGCGCGGAGCGCGGCCTCCACGATCTCGGGCGGCGTGATGCGCGTAAAATCGAGCGATGAGCGGTAGTCCCGCAACGCCTGCGAAGTAACCCAGTTCTGGCAATAGCCGCAGTGCAGATCGCAGCCCAACATGCCGAAGCTGAGCGCGCGGGTGCCCGGCAGGGCGTGAAAGAAAGGCTTCTTTTCGATGGGATCGGCGTGCAGCGCGCTCACGTATCCATAGGGCACGTATAGCTTGCCGCCGCGGTTGTAGCGCACCTTGCAGACGCCCGCGAAGCCGGCCGGGATGGGACACGCGTGCCCGCAGGCATGGCAGCGGACACGCTTCGAATCCAGAGGCTCGTAGAGATCGCCTTCGCGGACCTGCGCGGAGAGTTGTTCAGCCAACGTCTCCATATCGGACCTTCGATTCTGATCCCATTTTAGCGCGCGGCACACCGAGTCGGCTTTGTTACGCTAGAACTTAATCCATGGTGGAAACGATTGAATGGACTTCCGAAGGCGTGGTGATGATCGACCAGACGCGGCTGCCGCTGGTTGAAGAATATGTCACCTGCCGGACCTATGAAGATGTGGCGGCGGCGATTCGCAACATGGTGATCCGCGGCGCGCCGGCTATCGGGGTGGCGGCGGCCATGGGGGTGGCTTTGGGGGTCGAGCATGCCGCCGATCCGGATGCGGACATTGAGCGCATCTGCGAGACATTGGCCCGAACGCGTCCCACGGCGGTGAACCTTTTCTGGGCGATCGACCGCATGCGAAAACTGTATCAGTCGCTGCGTGGGCGTCCTCTGCCGGAGATCCGCGACCGGATGAAGGCGGAGGCCCAGCAGATCCGCCTGGAAGACATCGCCATCAATCAGGCGATTGGCCGGCATGGCGCGGACCTGGTCCCCGATGGCAAGACCGTGCTCACGCACTGCAATGCCGGCGCGCTGGCCACCGCGGGATATGGCACGGCGCTCGGCGTGATTCGCGCGGCGGTGGAGTCGGGCAAGAAAATCGATGTGCTGGCCGACGAGACGCGGCCGTTCCTGCAAGGCGCGCGTTTGACGATTTGGGAGTTACAGCACGACCACATTCCCGCGACTCTGATTACGGATAACATGGCCGGGCATTTCTTGAAGTCCGGACGCATCGGCTGCGTGGTGGTGGGCGCCGACCGGATTGCCGCTAACGGCGACGTGGCGAATAAGATCGGCACTTACTCTGTAGCAGTGCTGGCCAAAGAGAATGGCGTGCCGTTCTATGTGGCTGCGCCGATTTCGACGCTGGATTTGAATCTGGCATCGGGCGATCAAATACCCATCGAGCGCCGTCCGGACGCGGAAGTCACACACGTGTTCGGCCACGCGGTGGCCCCGATAGGCACACCTGTGGAGAATCCGGCTTTTGATGTGACACCCAACCGGTATGTGACTGCGATCGTCACGGAGCGGGGCGTGGCGCGCGCGCCGTACACTGAATCATTGCGCGGGTTGGCAGGCTAACAAGCTATAATCGAGACAAATGAGCCTGACAGAAGAAGATCGGCAGTGGATTCGATCCGAATTCCAGTCCGAACTCCAGGCCGGACTGCAGGCCGGGCTGCAGACCGGGCTGAAGGAAGTGGTGATGCTGATCACCAGTGTCAAGGAGAGCCTGGAGCGTGAGATGCACGAAGGCTTTGCCGCCATGTCCGCTCGTTTGGACAATTCCTCCGCGCGCCTGGATCGACACGCGGCTTACTGGCAGACCGGACGCCGTTGGAGCGGCCGGATGGAGGAATGGGCCGAAAGGATTGATAAGGCTCTAGAGGTCAAAGATCGACAGATTGTCGATTTGACTGAGCGACTGCGCCGTCTCGAAGACAAGCCCTAGCCGGCGATACGCTATCCCGCCGCCTGCTGCACCACCCACCCATCCTGCAAATTGATAATGCGGTTTCCATACGCCGCGTTGGCTTCCGAGTGTGTCACCTGTATAATCGTGGTGCCTTCGTCGTTCAAGCGCTTGAACAGCTCCATGATCTCTTTGCCCTGGCTCGAATGCAGATTCCCGGTTGGCTCGTCCGCCAGGATCAGCTTGGGGCTGGCGATTACTGCGCGCGCTACCGCTACAAGCTGCTGCTGGCCGCCCGAAAGTTGGTTGGGATACAGGTCGCGCTTGCCCACGATGTGGAACCGGTCGAGCGTGTCGCATACCAGGCTGGCGCGCTCCGAGGATTTCACGTTCCGGTATGACAGCGGAATGTCCAGGTTCTCGTAGACCGTCAGGTTGTCGATCAAGTGGTAGCTCTGAAACACGAAGCCGATGTATTTCTTGTTCAGTTCCACGCGGTCCTTGGGCTTCATCTTGTGCACGGCGTGGTCCAGGAAGTAGAACTCGCCGGTCCAGGCGCCGTCCAGCATGCCGATAATGCTCAGCAACGTAGATTTGCCGGCGCCGGATGGACCCATGATGGTCACAAACTCGCCCTCTTTGATGTCCACTTCGATACGCCGCAGGACGTAGGTTCGGCCATAGCCCGCTTCGTAGAATTTGTCCAGATTCGCGGTTCTGATCATGTGCTTCTATTCTAATTGACGGGCGGGCGGCGGATGAGTCCCGTTCGCAGCCTACATCCCGGCTGCGATAATCGGCGTGCTGGTCGGCTGATCCACGCCGGCGGCGGGCTCCACGGTGACGGCTATGATGCTGCCCAAATCCACCGGACCCGACTGCACGTTGATAGCGGTCCCGTCGGCGCCGGCTTGGAACAGGCCGGCCGGTACGGGCTTGTGGCCTTTCGGAATCACCCACATTTCATAAGTCTTGCCGGCCGGAATCGGCGGCAGGTTGGAAGCGATCAATAGCACGCCGCGATGCGGATCGAGGAACACGCGCCCTCGTGGGGGCGCCGGCGTGGCGCCGCCGAAGATTACCTGCTTGGCGTCCGGCTGGTTCAGGATGGCCATGGCCTCGTTGAGACGCGCCAGTTCGCGGCGTTGAACCGCAGCTTCGGCCTGCAGGCGGGCCAGGTCCGCGCTGGCGCGATGTTCGCGGGCGTTGAAGATCACCGCGGCTATCACGGCGCCCGCAGCTACTGCCGCCCACACCGGCGACCAGAACAGTCGTTTGGTGGGCTGCCCGCCGGCGGCCGCCAACACTCGCTTCCGCAATCGCGCGGGCGGCTCGACCGAAGGCGCGCTGGCCCCAATCAGGCTGGTTAGAGCTCTCGCGGCGCGCACCCCGGGCACGCAAGTGGGACATTCCTGGTTCAAGTGCGAGCGGATTTCGGCCGCCTCGGGCTCCTCGGCGATGCCCAGCGCGTATAGCTCGTAATGGTCGCGGAGTTCGTCGCAGGTCATGCCACCACCGCCGTTCCCAGCTCATCGCGCAGACTCTTCAGCGCCGCCCGTACCCAGGTCTTTACGGTTCCCAGCGGCTGTCCCATGCGATCGGCCATTTCTGCTTGCGAGAGACCCTCGAAGTACGCCAGTTCGATCACCGTGCGCTGGTTTGGCCCCAGCTTGGTCAGCGCGTCCTTTACACGCCGCACGCGGTCCGAATTGAAAAGCTCCTTTTCCATGTCCGCAAATAACGCGGGATGTTCCGTATCCTGCAATTCCGATGCGTTCCGCATGCGCCCCGCCGCCGAGCGCAGATAGTCGATGGCGCGGTTGCGGGCTACGGCCAGCAGCCAGGGTCCCAGTCCGCCCTTGCCGGCGTCGAAACCCTGCACGCGGTTCCAAACGCGCAGGAAGGTCTCCTGCACGAGATCCTCCGCAATGCCTCCGTCCCGCACTATGCGCACGATGAGGGCGTAGACCAGCCGTCCATAACGGTCATATAAATCCGCCATCGCCCGCGGGTCGCGGCGTTGCAGACGGACCGCCAGATCCGCATCGTCCTCTCCGAATTCGATAGCCAGCAACAGGGGCAGCAGCATGTTCCCGAAAAGACTCGAAGCGCCTTTTCTAAAGATAACCGATGACGGCGCGGAAATGATACTGCAAGGGCACACATTTATTGATACGGAAAAACCCGGCGGTTGGATGCCGGCAGCAGTACGGTATACTGCCGGAGATGCAGATCTCGATTCGCACGTCGCTCATACTTTTGGCCGCCGCGGCGCTCGTGGCCGCGCGTTCCCGTGACTTGGGCATTCCGTTCGATGGCTCGCCGGGGCCGCTGAACGCTATTACGGATGTGGCCGGCATCGAGGTGGGCCAACGCACCTTGATTTCGGGCGACGGGAAGCAGGCCGTGCGCACCGGCGTGACGGTGGTCTGGCCGCGGGGCAAAGACTCCTCCGCCTCGGCGTTCGGCGGCTGGTTTTCACTCAATGGCAACGGCGAAATGACCGGGACCACCTGGCTGGAGGAGTCCGGGCTGCTGGACGGGCCGGTCATGATCACGAACACGCACAGCGTCGGCGTGGTGCGCGATGCCTATATTCAGTGGCGTGTGGCGTGGGCGCGCAAGGCCGGTCTTAACATCGAAGACGAATGGTCGCTGCCGCTGGTGGCCGAAACCTGGGATGGCTTTCTGAACGACATCAACGGATTCCATGTGCATCCGGCCGATGTGGTCGCGGCCGTGGAAAGCGCCAGGAGCGGGCCGGTAGCCGAAGGCAACGTGGGCGGCGGCACTGGCATGGTCTGCTATGGATTCAAAGGCGGCATCGGCACCAGTTCGCGCAAGGCGGGGTCTTACACGGTGGGCGTGCTGGTGCAATGCAACTGCGGACGGCGCGCGCAGCTTCGCATCGCGGGCGTGCCGGTGGGACAGGAGATCACCGAGAACGTGCCTTACGCCGCCAACTTCCGCCACTCAGGCGAAGACGTGGGATCGATCATCATCGTGGTAGCCACCGACGCGCCGCTGCTGCCGCATCAGATGAAGCGGCTGGCGCGGCGCGCGTCGCTGGGACTGGCGCGCACCGGATCGAGTTCGGGCAACGGATCAGGCGATATCTTCATTGCGTTCTCCACGGCCAATCCGGACGCCGGCCGCGCGTCGGGCGTGGGCATCGTCAACATGCTGGCCAACGACGATATGAATCCCCTGTTCGAGGCCACCGCGCAGGCGACGGAAGAGGCCATCGTCAATGCGATGGTGGGCGCGGAGAGCATGACCGGCTATGAAGGCCATACCGTGATGGCGCTGCCGCACGACCGGGTGCAGGAGTTGTTGCAGAAGTACAATCGGACGGCGCGTTGATTAACCGGCCGTTTGCGCCATTGCCGCCTGGCGCGCCTTGGCTGCCGCGCGCAAACGTTCGCGGCGGCGAGCCAAGATGGCCTCCGCATCCGGCGCCGCCATCACCACAGCCTCGATGTGCTTACAAAGGTCCGGCTCGCCGGTCGCGGCGCGGAACTCATTGAGGAATGGATGGATTTTGGCGAACATGGCGAACATCTCGCCATGCGCGTCGCGAAATGCATGGCCGTCGATGGCGTCGCTGGTCACCAGCGAGGCTGCCATATCCCAGTAGCTGATAACCATGCGGAACGAAGCATTACGATCGCTCTGAATCGCCGCGATCACTTCGTCGAAGCTTTCCGGATTGAAATCCAGCGTGAACCAGGCGCGCGCTTCGCGCAATACCGGTTCGCGGCGAAGATCGAATAATTGCAAGTTCAGTTGAGCGCTTTCAAATGGCGTCGGCATTTTCGAATCCACACTCCTTCCATCTGGTCCCCCACTCCCACATCCCGAACGTGGCCTGCTTCGGCAGCGGATGCCCCAACTGCCGCGCCAGCGCGCTGATCTGCCCGCGATGGTGCGCGTCGTGCGAAAGCAGGTACGCGAACATGCCCACCACGTCCGGGCGAAAACCTTTCACCTTGCCTTCGGGGTGATCCAGAGATTCGGCCAGCAACCGCGCGCAGGCCTCCGCGCTCTTGGCCAGCGACTGCATGGCTTCCTTGCGGGTCACCGTTGCCTTGTCGATCTTATCCGGTAGCGGCTTGTCTTTCGCCGCGGCCACCAGCCACATGTGCCGCACGTTATGCATGTGCGCCACGATCGCGGCGATACTGCGGCCCTTGCCGCCGGGCGGTTCGGCGTTCCAGGCGGCGTCCGCCAGGTTCTCGAGCAGGTATTGATTGATGCGCTCGTTGACCGCGTACGATTCCAGCAGGGATCGCTTCAGGTCAAGCGGCGCCGACGATTTGGGCATGGTTGCTCAGCTCTCCGATTTCGGGGATACGGATCGTCACCACATCGCCGGCCGCCAGCGCGGCTTCCTCGGGCACGATGATGCCGGTGCCGGTCAGCAGCACGGTTCCCGCGGGCGTGTGGTTGGCGCGCCGCAGATATTCGATCAAAGTTTCAAACTTACGGTGCAGCTTGGCCGTCGAGACGCTGCCGGAAAACAATTCGCGGCCGTTGCGCGTGATGCTGCAGGTCATCTCCAGACCGTATGGATCCGCCAGTTCGTCGGCGGTGACGATCACCGGACCCAGCGCGCAACAACCCGAATAGATCTTGGATTGTGGCAGGTACAGAGCGTTTTCCCGCTCGATATCCCAGGCCGAAACATCGTTGGCCAGCGTGTAGCCGGCGATGTCGCCCTTGGCGCCCAGGATCAATGCGAGTTCCGGCTCGGGAGCGGTGAAACGCGAGTCCGCGCGGATGCCGATGGCCTGGCCCGGACCTACGCACACGCGCGCCGTTCCCTTGAAAAACACCTCGGGACGCGCCTGATTATAGACGTACGCGTACATGCCCTCGCGCGTGCCATGTTCGGCATCGCGGAACGACGCGCTGCGTTCGTACGTGCAGCCGCACGCCCAGACTTCCGGCGGCACGATGGGCATCGCCGGAGGGCGCGCTTCCGCGTGATGGCTGGCCAGCCGTGCGGCGGTATGACTGAGCGAAACCTCTTGTGCTTCCGAGCGGCGAATCAGATCCGCCACCGTGTAGCCTGGAACTTCGCGGGCCAGGTCCCCTTCGAATATCGCGGCTAAATAGCCGCCTTCGGATTTGATTTGTCCTAGGCGCATTAGTATTTCAGATAGACGGTTTTGTAATCGCTATAAAAATCCAGCGCGGCCGGACCCTGCTCTTTTGGCCCGAAGCTGGACTCCTTCGTCCCGCCAAAAGGCAATTGATACTCAACGCCCGCGCTGGGCAGGTTGACGGTCAACAGGCCCGCCTCCATCCCGTAAACAAATTCGAAGACGCGCGAGAGGTTGGTGGTCTGTATGGAGGCGGAGAGGCCAAAGGGAATATCGTTGGCGATGCGCATGGCATCCGTGAAATCGCGCGCGCGCATAACCGCCAGCACCGGTCCGAAGATTTCCTCACGGGCAATGGTCATCTCCGGCGTCACGTCGGCGAAAATGGTCGGTTCGACGAAGAAGCCTTTGGCGAAGGCGCCTTCCGTGAGCCGCCGTCCGCCGATCTTCGGCGCGCCCGCTTCGCCCCGGCCGATCTCGATGTACCGCAGCACGGTATCCATCTGCGCCTGATCCACCGAAGGCCCGATGTCTATGCCTGCTTGCATACCGTCGCCAACCTTCAGGCGGCGCGTGCGCTCCACCAGCGCATCCAAGAAGCGATCGTAAATCGCGTCTTCCACAATCACGCGGCTGGTCGCCGTGCATTTCTGGCCCGTTGAAAAGAATGCGGCGTTTACCGTATTCTCGACCGCGCCATTGAAATCGGCGTCGGCCAGCACGATCGTCGGATTCTTGCCGCCCATCTCCAACTGGATGCGCAGCCGCCGCTTGGACGCCTCCGCGTGCAGCCAGTTGCCGATCTGGCAGGAACCCGTGAAGGAGATGGCCTTTAGCGCCGGCGCTTCCACCAGCGCACGCCCCAGCGCGCCGCCCGGTCCCGCCACGAAATTCACTACGCCCTTCGGCAGTCCCGCTTCGTGCAGCGCTTCCACGATGCGCCAGGCGCTCAGCGGCGCGGCCGACGCGGGCTTCAGCACCACGGTGTTGCCGCAAATCAACGCCGGCGCCAGTTTCCACGCCGGGATGGCGCTGGGAAAGTTCCACGGCGTTATCAGGCCCACCACGCCGATGGGCTTCCGGATAGCGAACATATGCACGCGATCGCGTTCGGAAGGCACCAGCAGGCCCTCCAGCCGCGATCCCTCGCCGCCAAAATAACGCAGGATATTAATGCTGCGGCGCACCTCGCCTTTGGCCTCCGGCAGCGTCTTCCCTTCCTCGCGCGTCATATCGGCGGCCACCTGCTCGAAACGCCGATCCAGAATCTCGGCGGCCTTAAACAGAATTGCCCCGCGCGCGGGAGCGTTCATGCCGGCCCAAGCCGGAAACGCCTGGGACGCAGCGGTGGCCGCCGCGGCGATATCGCTGGGTGAGCCTTGGGCGAACAGCCCGACCACTTCCTCGGTATTCGCCGGGTTGCGATTCTCGAATTGGGAGCCGCCGCCGGCCCACTCGCCGTTGATGTAGTTATGAAAAACCGGTGTGTCCATGATCGATCAAACGGGCCTTATGCCGCGGGAGTCTGAAAATAGGCGTCCACTTTATGCATGCCCGATACGGACGCCACGATATTGGCCGGAAACAGTTCGATGCGCGCGTTGTAATGCTCCACTGCCTCGTTATACTTGCGGCGCGCCACCGCGATCTGGTATTCCGCGCCCTTCAAAGCTTCCAGCAGATCGCCATACTTCTTGCTGCCCTCCAGCTTGGGATAATTCTCCGCCAACAGGATCAGACGGCCGATAGCTTGGTCCAGCCGCGCATTGGCCTGCATCTTCTCGTGCCGGTCGTGCGCCAGGCTCAACTGGCTGCGCGCGTCGTTGACCGCCAGTATGGCGCTGTTTTCGGCGGGCGCCTCCAAATCCACCGTCTTCGTCAGATCCGCGGTGAGTGCCGCGCGTTGCTGCAACGCCCCATCCACGCCATTCCAATCCGTGTCGATATCCTGCTGCTCGGCGACCAGGTCTTTATGGATACCCATGCAATGCGCGCCAAAAAACAAGGCGGCGGCCACCAAGGCCAGTGCCAGCAACTTGTTCACCTCAACACACCAGATCCTCGCGCCCGATCTTGAACCCGTCCAGATTCCCCAGCACGGTCAGGGCGATCTGCTTGGGGTCGAAAAAGGCTTGCGCGATGCGCCGCACGTCGCCCGCCGTCACCTGCTCGATGCTCTCTACCAGCTCATCCAGCGTGAAGAAGCGGCCGAAGTACATCTCCTGCCGCGCCAGGTTCGACATGCGGCTGGAGGTCGATTCCAGGCTCAGCATCAACGAGCCTTTCAGATGATCCTTGGCGCGCCGCAATTCCTCGTCGCTGACGCCTTCCTGCTTGAGCTGCTGGAATTCCTTGATGATGGACTCCACCACCTTGCGCGCGGATTCAATGGACGTGCCTGCGTAGATCGACAGGCAGCCCGTATCGCGGTAAGGACTCAGCTCCGAGAACACCGCGTAGGCCAGGCCTTGGCGCTCGCGGATGTTCTGGAAAAGGCGCGAGCTCATGCCGCCGCCCAGCACCGTATTCAGCACGTAGCAGGCGAAGCGATCGTGGTGCGGCAGCGGATAAGAAGGCACGCCCAGGCACATATGCACCTGCTCCAGCGATTTCTTGTTGCGCAGCGCGATGCGCGCGTGCGTGGCCGGCGCTTGGTCCGCGGGCGGTGAGCCATTGGGCGGCAAAGAGGCGAATTGTTCGCTCACCAGTTTAACGGTGCCCTCATGCGTCAGGTGTCCGGCGGCGGTGATCAGGAGGTTCGCGGGCGAATAGACCGCGCGGTAGTAGTCGCCGATCATCTGCCGGTCGAAGCGCTTCACCGTCTCGCGCGTGCCCAGGATCGGCTTGCCCAGCGGATGGTCTTTCCAGAAATTGGAGGAAAAGATCTCGTGCACCAGGTAATCCGGGCTGTCCGCCTCCATCTTGATTTCTTCCAGGATGACGCCCTTTTCCTTATCGATATCCTCTTCGTTAAACAGCGGATGCAGCACCAGGTCGGCGATCACGTCGAAGGCCAGCGGCAGGTGCTGATCGAGCACTTTGGTGTTGAAGCAGACCAGCTCCTTGGCGGTGAAGGCATCTAGGTTGCCGCCCACCGAATCCACCGAGCGCGCAATGTCTTCGGCAGAGCGGTTGGTGGTGCCTTTGAAGAGCATGTGCTCGATGAAGTGTGAAAGGCCGTTCTGCTCGCCGTTTTCGCGGCGGGAGCCGGTGCCGATCCAGATGCCCACGGAGATGGAGCGGACGTGAGGCATGGTTTCGGTGATGACACGCACGCCGTTTGGCAGCGTGGTCATTTCAATGTCGCGCACGGACGTGGCGGTATTTGGCATGTATCGAAGAAGGCCTGTATCCCCCAAGGCCCCTCTCATTAGGATACAACTTCGGGGGGCGGGCTTTAGCCCGCGTGGCTCTTCAGCCCCGCGTCCGACTGACGCGGAGCGGCAAAACGGAGACGGGCAGCCAGCCGCTACGGCGCGGTTGGAAGCACGAACTGGAACACCGTGCCCTGGTTGTGGACCTTACCGTCCGATTGACCGCCGCCGAAGGTTGTGGTGCCGTAGAGGTTGCCGTCCGGCCCAAAAGCGATGGCGTTGGGGTCCATGCCGCTCAGGCCGCCGGTAAACAAATATAGGATGGCATAGCTCCATTCCGCCCCTGGCGAGGAGGGCGGAACCAACTCCCATATCGTCCCGGCGCCCCCGTCTGGTCCTACGGATCCCCCGCGTGTTCGTGGTGCCGTAAAGGGCGCCGTTGGGGGCCAAGCACGGGCGGAGCGTCTGGAGAGCTGCCGTCGTTTCCGGGGTCCCCGGTGAAGAGGTGCAATATGGTCTCGGTCCAGGCCCCACCGGGCGTGGCCGGTGGAGTCAGTTGGAAAACCGAGCCGCAAGCGAGGGCGCAGTCTGGCTGGTAGACCATGGTTGTACCGTAACTTGCGAAACATTGATAATCGGTAATTTCCACCTCGTGAGCATCTCCTACCAGCGGAAACAGACTCGATGCCGACGTTTCGGCTTCAGTCTCTCGGCCGCGGGCCGCCTTTTAGCCCGCGTGCGGAGTTTGGCCGTTTGCACGTGGAGAAGACCATCTTCTATTGCTCTGACTGGCGAGCGAGGTACATGCCATCGGCGACACCGGATTGGACGGCGGCCGAACCCGAGCACCCTCCCGATATTACCCACCGTGCCCGCCGCAGCCCGCCCACCACCGTTCACAAGGCTATACTGCTAGAAAATACGGGACTTGCCGATTTTCAACCACACCTCCGTCATACACTGTGAATGATGATAAATTCATCTTACCGGCGCGCCTTAAACGACTTCCTGATTCTGCGCCAGGCGCGTATACCAAACGAACCTAATCCCATAATCGAACACCGCCGCTCGCCCGGCAGACTACCCAAACTCCGGAGGCGGGCTCTAGCCCGCGTGGCGCTTGACCCGCGTCTCGCAGTCGCCCTTGGCAGGCGGACCCGCCTGCGCCACCGATGTAGCTTAGAATCGAATTTGGCCCACCTATGGCGGTAACCCGCAGCCGATCTGTCGAAAGAACCGAAACGTCCCGCCGCGTGCGGCCCGCCATCGCCTGGCGGCGCGACGAAGCCATCTGGCTGCTGGCCGGCTCGCTCGCCCTGTTATTCGGCTTCTGCCTGGTCTACCAGGCCAAAGCCCGCTCGTTCGCCGATATCGACGCGGGCCTCAAGAACAAACAACTCCTCAATCTGAACGACCTGAGCGCGCGCGAGGACGTCCTGCCCTTCCTGCAGATCTTCACCGAACCGGCCGAGCGCCAATACGTCGCGCGGCGCATCTACGACGCGGCGGGCGTCCTGCCCAACACCGGCGCCTTGGCCCGCCTGCGCATTTCGCAATCTGAAATCGACGCCGCGCGCGGCTTGAAATCGTGGACCGGTCGCCACGCGCTGCTCACACGCGAACAATTTCAGCAGTTGAAACCCACGTTCGTGGTGCGGCGCCCCGCGCAGTTCCGGCGCGCCTTTCTTATCTGGATCGCCCTGTTTTTCGCGGCTTTCTGGGCCGTTAGCCTGTGGTGGAGCGTGCGCGCATTCGCCGGCGACCAGGCGCTGTTGCCCTGCCTGCTGATGCTCACCGGCATCGGCCTGATCCTGATGGTCAGCCTGCGCGATCCCGTGCGCGACAGCCTGCTGTTCGTGGATTTCGCGCAAGGCGTCGCGGGAGGCTGCGTCCTGCTGGCCGCCGCCAGTCTGCTCGATTACGAACGCCTGCTCGGCAAGCTCAGCTTCGTGCCGCTGCTGGCCAGCTTCGCGCTCTCCGCGCTGCTGATCGTCTTCGGATACGGCCCCGGCACCAGCGACGCCAAGGTCAATCTCTTCGGCTTCCAGCCCGTGGAACTGATCCGCGTGCTGCTGATCCTGTTCCTGGCGGGCTATTTCGCCAGCCGTTGGGACGTGCTGCGGCATGCTCGCGAGCAGCGTCCGTCGTTGGCGCGCTTCACGCGCTGGGGCGGAATTCCGCCGCTCGAATACACTATCCCCATCTTCCTGTGCGTGGCGCTTTCGCTGCTCTTCTTCTTCCTGCAGCGGGACATGGGACCGGCCATGGTGTTCACCTGCCTGTTCCTGATTCTGTATTCCATCGCGCGTAAGGGCGCATTGGTGCCGGCCGCCGGGCTGCTGTTTCTGCTGACCGGCTTCGTCGGCGGATACCTGGTGCGCGTGCCGCACACCGTCTACGAGCGCGTCTCCATGTGGGCCGCACCTTGGAACAACGCCATCCACGGCGGCGATCAGTTGGCGCAGTCGCTGTGGGCCTATGCCACGGGCGGCGTTTGGGGAACCGGACCGGGACTGGGCGATCCCGCGCTGGTGCCGGCCGCGCATACGGATTTGATCCTGGCGGCGCTGGGCGAAGAGTGGGGCTTCATCGGCCTGGGCATCGTCTTCGCGCTCTACGCCTTCATCCTGTATCGCGCCGCGCGGATCGCCTTGCGCGCGCGCACGGATTACGAGTTCTTCCTGGCCGCAGGGCTGGCGGCGGCCATGGGATTGCAGATCCTGCTGATCGCCGGCGGATCGCTGGGCGTCCTGCCGCTTTCCGGAGTGGTCACGCCGTTTCTATGTTATGGCCGCTCGTCCATGCTGGCGAATTTCTTCATGTTCGCCATGCTGATCTCGATCTCCAGCCGCGGCGGCGATGCGCGCCGCAACCAGCCCTTCCGCGTGCCGCTGGAAGTGGCCGGCCTGGCCATGGGAGCGCTGGCGCTGCTCATCGCTGGCAAAGCGGCGTATGTGCAGGTGCTGCGCGCCGACGCCATCATGGGTGAGGGCACCCTGGTGGTGCAGGCGGATGGCGCGCGCCGCTATCAATATAATCCGCGCTTCCAGGAAGTCACGCGCGACATTCCCAAGGGCGGCATCTACGATCGCAACGGCTTGCCGCTGGCCACCAGCAATTGGGACGAACTGGAGAAGAACCGCGCGCGCTATCAGCAGCTCGGCATCAACATCGATCAGGCTTGTTCGCGCACCGAGAGCCGCCACTATCCGCTCGAGGGCCTGACGTTCGACCTGCTGGGCGACCTGCGCACGCGCATCCGCTGGGGCGCCAGCAACACGTCCTTTGTGGAGCGTGATTCAGCCACCCGGCTGCGCGGCTACGACGACCGGCCCACATTGGTCGACGTGGAGAACCCCAAGACCGGCAAAATGGAGCGCGTGGTGCGCTACGATCTGCGTGAACTGGTGCCGCTGCTACGGCATCGCTACGACCCGGACAATCCTGCTGTGCGGCGCATCCTCGACCGGGCGCGAAACGTGCGTTTATCCATCGATGCGCGGTTGCAGGTGCGCGCCGGCGCCATTCTGAAGGACGCGTTGCAGAAAGCCGGACAGGATAAAGGCGCGCTGGTGGTGCTCGATCCGTCGAGCGGCGAACTGCTGGCGGCCGTCAGCTATCCGCTACCGCCCATCGGTCCCGGCGATGCGGCGCCTGCCGCCGAACCCGGCGAGGATACCGCGAATCCATATCTGGACCGCGCCCGCTACGGATTGTACCCGCCCGGATCGACCTTCAAAATCGTGACCGCCATGGCCGCGCTGCGCACCGATCCGCAGTTAGCCAGGCAGACTTACTCCTGTATACGGCTGCCGGACGGGCGCGTGGGTAACTACATACGCGGCTCCAACCGGCCTATCCGGGATGATATCGAAGATAAGTCGCCGCACGGCACCCTCGATATGGAGCGCGCGGTGGTGGTGTCGTGCAATGCCTACTTCGCGCAGTTAGGCACTTACAATGTCGGCGCGCAGCCGCTATTCGCCACCGGCGGTCTGCTAGGTATTTCGATGGCGGCGCCCAACACGGCGCAGCAATTAAATAAGTCGCTGCCGCAATCCTCTTATGGACAAGGCCAAGTGGTGGCGACGCCGTTCCAAATGGCGCGTGTGGCGGCCACCATCGCCAACGGCGGGCAGATGCCCCAAGGCCGCTGGATCGCGGACGAAAGCAATGATCGTACGCAGGCGCCCCAGCCCGTGATCGGGGCGGATGTGGCCACTACCATCGCGCGCTTCATGCGCGAAGTAGTGACTCAGGGCACCGGGCAACGGGCCGCCGCGTCGCCCGTGCCGATCGCGGGTAAAACCGGCACGGCGGAACTGGCCGACGCGCAGTCACACGCCTGGTTCATCGGCTTTGCGCCGTATCAGGGACCCAAGCGCATCGCCTTCGCGGTGCTGATTGAGAACGGCCAGTACGGCGGCGCCTATGCCGCGCCTGCCGCTGCCGCGCTGGTAGCGGCGGCGCAGAACCTGGGACTATTAGGAGCCGGTAAGCAGCCATGAATTTCTTCTCGGAAGTGGAAAAGACCATCGAACGCACCTTTCGTAAATGGACCGAACGCGCCTTCGGAGCTGCGGAGTCGGATGAGTTACTGATGGTGCACCGCGGCATCCTGGAAGAGATCGAAAGCAAGATTCAGACCGTGCAGCGCGGCCAGCGCTTGTTTCCATATAACTACCTGCACGTGACGCTCGTCTCGCAGGAGCCAGAGCGGCGCGCTCTGTTTCAAGCCGCTTTCGCGCAGGATCGCCGCCTGGAGAACGATATCCGCGACTCTTTGCAGGGCGCCGGCTGTGCGCTTCCGGCGGG
This sequence comes from Bryobacteraceae bacterium, assembly GCA_049511415.1. Taxonomy (GTDB): domain Bacteria; phylum Acidobacteriota; class Terriglobia; order Bryobacterales; family Bryobacteraceae; genus Bog-159. The sequence goes on from JBEKYC010000006.1 coordinate 52,331, forward strand.
TTTCCTGGTGGATGTAGTAACGGTCGCGGAGGGCGCCCGAGGATTCGAAATCCGGTATGAGATCCGCGAAGTGCCGGCCGCGGAACCGCCGCCCGCCTTGCCCGCAATCGAGCCGGCGGCAGTTGCCGCACCGGTGGCTGCCGTAGCGGCGCGCCTGGTTCCCGTCCGCGGGACCACCGCGCAGCCGAGTTACACCATCGATAAGCCGCGCACTAACATCGGCCGCATGCCGGAACTAACTGATGGCGAGCAACGGATCGTGCGGCGCAACGAGATAGTTTTTGACGAGGGCGGCGACGAGGCCAACGCTACAGTATCCCGCGGCCACGCCCACATACGCTTCGACGGCGCCGGCGAATACCGCATTTGTGACGACGACAGCGAATACGGCACGCGCGTCTTCCGCGATGGACGGTCGATCGTAGTGCCAGCCGGCAACCGCCGCGGCGAACGGCTTCGCGATGGCGATGAGATCTATCTCGGCAAAGCCTGCCTGCGCTTCGAACACATCCAGTCCGCGGATTGATTCCGCGCATTTTTCTCTTGCAGTGCGATCTACTCTGTGTCATTCTCTACACAGAGTAAAACAGTGCCACTACTCGCCGAGGTGTTATTCGATGACGCTTCAAAGCCGTCTCCGATTTCTGCCAGCACTAATAGGAATCACTGTTAACCTTGCGGCCGCGTCGCCGGACCGCATTACAGAGCGCGTGGATACGCGCGTCACACGGGTTGTGCCAGGTAACATACATCGGCTGGCGCAGGCCCGGTTTGACCAGGGCCCCGTCGATCCCGCCATGCCGCTGCGCTATATTACATTGGCGGTGCGCCACTCGCCCGCGCAGCAAAGCGACCTGGACGCCTTGTTGGGCGCCCAGATGACGCCTTCTTCGCCACAGTTCCATCGCTGGCTCACGCCGGAGCAGTTCGGCGATCGCTTCGGTCTTAGCACAAGCGATGTGGAAAAGGTCGCCGCGTGGCTGCGGTCACAGGGCCTCACGGTAGATCGTCTGGCCCGCGGGCGGAACTGGCTCGCGTTTAGCGGAACCGCCGGGCAGGTGTCGGCCGCTCTGCACACATCCTTCCATCGCTTTCTGGTTGACGGCGAGATGCACTTCGCTAACGTGGTGCCGCCATCGGTACCCACGGCCTTAGTCGAAATAGCCGGCGGATTTCTGGGCTTAAACGACTTCCATATGCAGCCGTATCTCCGGCCGGATCAATTTCACCCTTTGCCCACGGGCGGCGTGCCCGATTTCACCGCCAAGGGTGGTTCGCATTACCTGGCGCCGCCGGATTTCGCAACCATTTATGACATTAACCCGCTCTACAAGCTATCTCCCGCCATCGACGGCACAGGTCAAACCATCGGTGTAGTGGGTGAATCCGATGTGACCATCCAGGATATCGAGGCATTTCGCACGGAGTTCGGCCTCCCGTCGAACGATCCAACCCTGGTGCAGTACGCCGGTATCGATCCGGGCTACAACGGTGCGCAACTGGAGGGGGAGTTGGATCTGGAATGGTCCGGCTCCATAGCTCCGAACGCCTCGGTCTACTATTACTATGGACCGGATGCGTTTGACGCCACCATTGCCGCCATCAATGATGACAAAGTCGCTGTCATAACCATCAGTTACGGCGACTGCGAAGTAGATTTTGTCGGGTCCTATTACCAATCGTTTGCGCAACAGGCCAACGCCCAAGGCCAGACGATTATCAATTCGTCGGGCGATTCCGGAGCGGCCGGTTGCGATGCACAGGGTTACGCGCCGTTCGCGACTTTGGGTGAAATGGTCGACTTCCCGGCAAGTCTGCCCGAGGTGACCGGTGTGGGCGGCACGGAGTTCAGTGAGGGAAGCGGCACTTATTGGTCTGCCGGCAACTCGATAACCGGCGGCTCGGCGCTATCTTACATTCCCGAGATCGCCTGGAATGAGACGGGAAGCTACGGGTTGGGCGCCAGCGGCGGCGGCGCCAGTTTCTTGTACGCCAAACCCGCCTGGCAGAGCGGACCGGGCGTCCCCGCGGACGGCGCGCGCGATGTGCCCGATCTGGCTTTCAGCGCCGCGGCGGGTCACGACGGTTATCTGATTTACTTCGGCGGCGAACTTGGATCGGTGGGCGGCACTTCATGCAGCGCGCCATCCACGGCAGGGATAGTGGCTCTGTTGAACCAATATGAGTACGCCAAGGGCTACATTCCGTATCTCGGGCTGGGTAACATCAATCCCCAGCTTTACCGGCTCGCGCAAAGCACGGCCGCGGCGTTCCATGATGTGACGACCGGCAACAACATCGTTCCGTGTTTCCAGGGAAGCGCCGGCTGCTCCACCGGCTCGTTCGGCTATTCAGCCGGGCCTGGATACGATCAAGCTACTGGTCTTGGCTCTCTGGATGTCTACAAACTGGCGCAAGCCTGGAATGTGGCAACTCAATCGGTCACCGTGAAACTCTATCTCAGTTCCACGACACCGACTCTGAATGACACGCTGAACCTGACCGCCGTGGTGACTCCGGCCACCGGTTCGGGCGCCCCCACCGGGACGGTCGATTTCAGCGTCGCGGGACTGCTGTTGGGTTCCGCCGCGCTGGCGCCCTCGGCCAGCGGACCAGCCGCAAACGTAAGTATCCCGGCCTCCGTTTTGGGTTCGGGCGATAACTTCATACTGGCGTCTTACTCGGGTGATGCCGCTTTCAACGGCGGCAGCGACTTGGAACAGTTGATCGTGACTTATAAGCCAAACGCGGCCGCCGTCATCGTGAATGCGCCAGGCACGGTCTGGCCGCAGCCGGCTGATGCACAGGGCTTGAGCTGGCAGACGAACATGGCCTTGGCCGAATTTGCCGGCATCCCGGCGCAGGTGACCGGTTTCACCGTGGATGGGCAATCGCAGCCGCTGGCCCTGTATTTCCCGTCGACCAGCATCCCGGCTAATGGCGCGCTGGGCGTTAGTGTGGTCCTGCGCGGCCTGGCGCCTCCAGTCTCCCGCACCTTTGGATTTACGGGGACAGACGCTAACGGCAACTCCTGGTCGCGTCAGGCACAAGTCCAGTATTTGCCTCCTCCGACCTACAATTACTTCGTCATTCACGCCGTGCCGTCATTAGTTACTCAAAACACGGCCGCGGATGCCGCTTGTCAGTGGGCCACGCAACTGTATGTCGACGATGCGGGCGGTTTCCCGAATTACTTGAGTGGACTTATTGCCGGTGGTGTCGATCTATCGAACCAGATTACATCCATACTCGGCACCACGCGACTGGAGGGCTATGGCGAAGCCCAAGGCCGGATGTGTTTCAGTGGGATCACCCCTGGCAACACCGATTCCATCACCGTCTATCTGGCCGATGGCGGATCTCAGGAAGTGAATGTTTCATTCGCCGGACCTCCTGGCAGCCCGGTCACTCTCTCCGCTTCGCCCGCCAGCGTGAGCCTGTCGGCCGGCGCAGCGGGGGCGACGGCCATGTCTCTGGATGTGACTCTCTCCGATCAGACGCAAACCTGGACGGCATCCGTCTTCCCGGCCAATCGTACCACCGCATGGCTCGGCGCCTCAGGACTTTCCGGCACGGGTAACGGCCAGATCGCTCTCACGGCCAACGGCGCGGGCTTTGAGCCGGGCGTTTATCGCGCCACCATTGTCATTCAGTCGCAGAACGCCGTGCCGCAGTACATCACCGTGCCCGTTATGTTCGTGCTCGGGGGCAGCGCCAGTACAACGATCCAGTCCATCGGCAATGCCGCGTCTTTCGATACGGCAGTCAGCCCAGGTATGCTTTTATCCGTGTTCGGGAAGGGGCTGTCTGACTCGACGCTAGCCGCCTCGAGCACGCCGCTGCCTTTCTCCAGCAATGGAGTTTCGGCGACGGTGAACGGCTTTGCGGCAGCCATCCTCTATCAATCGCCCACCCAGCTCAATATCCAGGTTCCCTACGGCGCCGGCACGGGACCATCCGTTTTGGGTGTCAACAACAATGGGCAGATCGCCGGTTATCAATTTGAGATGACCGCCGCGACGCCGGGAGTCTTCGCGGATGCCAACGCCAATCTGGTGCCTTCGCCGTCGGTGCCGCAGGGCGGCATTACGACCTTGTTCCTGACGGGCAGCGGTGACGTGTACCCGCAGATCGACACGGCTTGGGCGCCCGGCTCCTCGACGCCCACGGCATACTTGCCGGCCCCGCTGCTGCCGCTCTCGGTAACCGTGGGAGGCGTCCAGGCATTCATTTACTTTGCCGGCATTCCGCCAGGTCTGGTGGGTACCCTGCAACTCAACATCGAAGTGCCCGCGTCGGTTCCGGCCGGAGTCCAGCCGCTGGTGGTCACCGTAAACGGAGTCGCCAGTAAGCCGGTGAATGTGACCGTGACGCCGGGTTAATCCGCCGTGGTATCGTTACCTATTGCCCGACGCCATCAGCACCCCAGGCAAGCCGCAACTGAAGCGCGCGCTCGGCGCCTGGGACCTGACGTTCCTGTCCGTGGTGGCCATCGCCAACCTGAACCTGGTTCCCGTAATCGCGGCCAATGGTCCGATCACGGTCTGGCTGTGGATTGGGGCGCTCATCGTGTTCCTGCTTCCGCAGGGCATCACGGTGATCGAGCTGGCGCACCGGCATCCGGCGGAGGGCGGCCTGTACGTTTGGGCCAAGGATGCCTTCGGCGATTTTCACGGATTCATGTGTGGGTGGGCTTACTGGACCACCAACATGTTCTATCTGCCGACGCTGCTGTTTTACCTGGGCGGCATTCTGGCTTACGCCGGACCGAAGGGCGCGGCGGATCTGGCGGATAATCGCCTGTTTTTCTTCCTGCTGACGGCCGGCCTGCTATGGGCCACGGCGCTGCTGAACATACGCGGTATCGGCGTGGGCAAATGGATCAATAACTCCGGCGGCTGGGGAGCACTGATCGGCACGGCGGTGCTGGTTCTGCTGGCGATTGCGGCAGTGTGGCGGCGCGGCGTGGCCTTGCCCGTGGCGAGCTTTATTCCGCATGGCATGGATTGGGGCGCCATGTCGTCGTTCGGCGTGATCTGTTTCGGGCTGGTCGGCCTGGAACTCGGTCCGGTCATGGGCGACGAGATTCGCGACCCACAGCGCAGCATCCCCAAGGGTGTCTTATGGGGTGGCATCCTGGCGGGACTCGTGTACCTGAGCGCTACGGTGGCGGTGCTGCTGGCCGTGCCGCAATCCGAGGTGAAGGTGGTGCAAGGCGTGTTGCAGGCCGTGGACAAGATGACGGCCGCCGGAATCGGCGCGCGCTGGATGCTCACCGCGCTGGCCGTGGTGTTGGCCATAGCTATCGCCGGCGCGACCTCGGCGTGGCTCAGCGGTTCGGCGCGCATCATCTTCGTATCCGGCATCGACCGCTACATGCCCAAGATCATGGGACGCGTGCACCCGAAATACGCGACGCCCCACATCGCTATTCTGGCGATCGCGATTCCTTCGTCGCTGCTGGTAAGCATGAGCTTTATCGGGGCCACCGTCAAGGAAGCATACGTGACATTGCTGGACCTGTCCGTGGTGCTGCAGATGATCTCGTATCTTTATCTTTACGCCGCGTTGGCGAAGGTGGCGTTTTCGGAGAGCGCGGGCCAAGGCTATTTCAGCAGGGCCTGGCTGCGGTTCGCAGCCATTGCCGGACTGGCGGCCACCATCGCGGGCGGCGCGGTGGCGTTTATTCCATCCAGCCAGATCACATCCATCTGGCGGTTCGAGCTGAAGATGGTGGGCAATACCGTTGTTTTCCTGGGCGTGGCGGCGGGGCTGTTCTGGTATTACTCGCGGCGCAAAGCATAATTAGGGTATGGCCATACAATCCATCAACCCCGCGACGGGTGCAACGTTGCGCGTGTTCGATCCGCTTTCCGCGGTCGAGTTGGAGCAGAAGCTGGCGCGGGCCGCGGCAACGTTTCAAAGCTACCGCCGAACCTCGTTCGCGCAGCGCGCGGAGTGGCTGCTGCGCGCCGCCGGAATCCTGGAATCGGAAAAGCAGGAGTTCGGCCGCACCATGACCCTGGAGATGGGCAAGACCTTGAAGTCCGCCGTGGCCGAAGCCGAGAAGTGCGCGTGGGCTTGCCGCTATTATGCGGAGAATGGCGCGCTGCACCTGGCGGACGAGGCCGTCGCGACGAACGCTTCACGCAGCTTCGTGCGCTATCAGCCGCTCGGCTGCGTGCTGGCGGTGATGCCTTGGAATTTCCCGTTCTGGCAGGTGTTCCGTTTCGCGGCGCCGGCGCTGATGGCGGGGAACGTGGGATTGCTGAAGCATTCGTCCAACGTGCCGCAGTGCGCGCTGGCGATCGAGGACATCCTGCGCCGCGCGGGCTTCCCGGAAGGCGCGTTTCAGACGCTGCTGATCGGGTCGGAGGAGACTGCGGGCGTGATCGCGGACGACCGGGTGGCCGCCGCGACGCTGACGGGCAGCGAGCCGGCCGGGCGTTCCGTGGCCAGCCAGTGCGGGGAACGCATAAAGAAGACGGTGCTGGAACTGGGCGGCAGCGATCCGTTCGTGGTGATGCCGAGTGCGGATTTGGAGGAGGCGGTGGTCACGGCAGTGAAGGCGCGCACCATCAACAACGGGCAGTCGTGCATCGCGGCCAAGCGGTTCATCGTGGCGGACAGTATCTATGGCGCGTTCGAACGGCGCTTCGTGGAGGGCATGCAAGCGCTGAAGCTGGGCGATCCCATGTGCGCCGATACGGAAGTGGGACCGCTGGCCACCGCGCCGATTCGCGACGAACTGCACGAACAGGTGCAACGGGCACTGGCCGCCGGCGCGCGCCTGATGCTAGGCGGACACAGAATCGAAGGCCCCGGCTACTTCTATGAGCCGACCGTGCTGGCGGACGTGCCCCGTAATTCCGCCGTCTTTCGCGAAGAGCTCTTCGGACCGGTGGCCATGCTCTTCCGCGCGCGGGACGCCGCGGAAGCCATCGCGATTGCGAACGATTCGCCCTTCGGACTCGGGTCGAGCGTGTGGACCCGCGATGAAGCCGAGCAGGCGCGTTTTGTCGACGGCATCGAGGCGGGAGCGGTCTTCGTAAATGGCATGGTGGCGTCCGATCCGCGGCTGCCGTTCGGCGGAATCAAGCGCTCGGGCTATGGCCGGGAACTGGGCGCGTTCGGCATCCGGGAGTTCGTCAACGCCAAGACGGTGTGGCAGAAGTAGCTTACTGCGACCGCTCGCCTTCGTGGTTGTCGAGGAATTGCTGATCGATGGGCTTGCGACCCCCGAAGCCTTCTTGCACGCCGTGCCAGAACTGGATGGAGGACTCGTCCAGCTTCCAGCACAGGTAAACCTCTTCGCCGCGGAACAGGGTAGGGAAGTCGACCAGGCCCTTGTCGAGATCCTTCACCAGGCAGCCGCTTTCCTGGAAACGGGTCAGCAGGCTGTTCAGGTTTTGCCCCGCGGTATCGCGGCGGGACTTGTTCTCGGCGGCGCACTCGCGGTCCACTACAATGCCGCCCATCATGGTGATGCGCTCCACCAGCGCCTGCACACCGTGCTCGGCTTCGTCGTAACGCGATTTCAATTCCACCGCTTCGCGCATCCACTCGCGGACCTGCGGGAGCATCCGCTCGGCTTCCCACAGCGTGAAGCGTCGCGACATATCAGACCACCGGCTGGGCGTAGTGGGAGGCCACGTAGTCGTCCAGCATGGCAATGAATTCGGCCACGATGCGATCACCTTTGAGAGTGGTTATCAGACGCCCGTCCACGAAGACCGGCGCCTTGGGTTCTTCGAACGTGCCAGGCAGCGAGATGCCGAGATTGGCATGTTTGGATTCGCCCGGCCCGTTGACAACGCAGCCCATCACCGCGACCTTCATGCTTTCCACGCCTGGATGATCGGCCTTCCACAGCGGCATCTGCTCGCGCAGGTAAGTCTGGATCTGGTCGGCCATCTCCTGGAAGAAGGTGCTGGTGGTGCGGCCGCAGCCGGGACAGGCGGTCACCTGCGGCGTGAAACTGCGAATGCCGAGCGATTGCAGGATCTGCTGGGAGACCAGCACTTCTTCGGTGCGGTCGCCGTTCGGCATGGGCGTGAGCGAAGTGCGGATGGTATCGCCGATGCCCTCCTGCAAGAGGATCGAGAGACCCGCGGTGGTGGCCACAATTCCCTTGGCTCCCATGCCGGCCTCGGTGAGTCCCAGGTGCAAGGGATAGTCGCAGCGGGCAGCCAGGGCGCGATACACATCCACCAGATCCTGCACGCCGCTGACCTTGGCGCTGAGGATGATGCGGTTGTGCGCCAGGCCGTACCGCTCGGCGGCGGCCGCGGACTCGACGGCGCTTACCACGATAGCTTCCAGGGTGACGTCGCGGGCGTCCTTCGGTTCGGCCAGGACCGAGTTCTCATCCATCATCCGGGTGAGCAGCGCCTGATCGAGCGAGCCCCAATTCACGCCGATGCGCACCGGCCGATCGTATTCGATGGCCGCCTCGATCATGGTGCGGAAGTTGTCGTCGTGCCTCTTGCCGATATTCACATTACCGGGGTTGATCCGATACTTAGCCAGAGCGCGCGCGCATTCGGGATATTTGCGCAACAGGATGTGGCCGTTATAGTGAAAGTCGCCGATGATTGGCACACGGACGCCGAACTTATCCAGACAGTCGACGATGCGCGGAACAGCCGCCGCTGCCTGCTCGGTATTCACCGTGACGCGCACCAATTCCGAGCCGGTGCGGGCCAGCGCCAGTACCTGATTTACCGTACCGGTTACATCCACGGTATCGGTGTTGGTCATCGACTGCACGACGATGGGATGATTCCCACCGACCTTGACACCTGCAACGTCCACCACTGCCGCCGCGCGGCGGGGCATTACTGCCATTCAACCTCCAGGGAAAGGTCTATTTTAGCAACTAGCGGGCTGTTTGCGCCGCGCGCATGGCGGCCAGGCGTTCCTGACCCTGGCGGGTGAGGTGGGGCGTGACGCCCAAGAGACGCTCCACGAGCATCAATTGCGCGCGATGGTGCATCTCGTGCTCCTTGGTGGATTGGAGCATTTCAAAGCGGGTGCGGCTGGGCGGAGTCATTCCAGGCTGGAACTGCACGTGCTCTCCGAGGAACGCATCGTCCACTGCCTCCACCGACTGTACAAACTGGTCGCCCTCGCGACGCAAAATATCCAGGATTTCTGTTTTCGAAAGCGGCTCACTTTCCTCCGCTCTAAGCCGGTCGACGAACTCCAGAAGATTGAAGCCGGCCATGGAATTGGCGTGTTGGACGAAATGGAAGTGATACTGCGTGCGCGCTATGCCGGCAAGGTGCAGCAGAGTTTCGGCCACCGATCGACTTTCGGGCGTGGCGCGATAGCTATAGCGCTCTGCCGGAATATCTTCCGCAACCTGGATCGTATTGAAGCGTACCGTGCGGAGCGATGCCGCGAGTTCTTTGGGTCCGTAGTAAGTCATATGCGTCAGCTTTAGTTGATTCAGCGCGCCGACCGGCGGATTCGGCAAGCCCGTAGACAGAGTAGCATGGGCGGACCGGATCGGGACTTGTTTCGCGACATTGGAATAGAACAAGGCCCGGCGTACCAAGCGGTCAGAGCCGCCGCGGGGTCAGGATTTAGGCGTCACCGTGTCTTTCAGGCGGAGTGCGAGCGAGGGTATCCATTCCATCCCGTTGCGAGCTCGTAGGTACAGTCGCAGAGCCGAAGCAGACTTGGGACAACCTGGCGCCGGGCTTCCGAGAACTGCATGCTGCCGATACAGGGGATGCAACACCAACTCCACGAGGCCGCCGACCCAGCAGGAGAACGGCAGGCCGATGAAGACGTGGAAGCACCAGTTGCGCGCCGCCTGCGGCACCAGACGATGATCTTCGAGCGGCGCGAACATATCATGGCTGCGAAAGGATCATGAGCGAGTACGGGCCGATGGTCAGACTGCCGCTGTACGGCATGCCGGCATACGCGCCGCCGCCGGCCTTCACACTGGTGGAGCCGGCGCCCGAGAATGTAGAGCTGTACACTTTGCTATCGCTGTTGAAACGAGTGATCCACACGCCGGACGACGGGAATCCTACTTTCACGCCCATTTCGGTATTTCCGGTGAAATTGGCGACGACCACGACTACGCCCGGCGATTGCGAATCAAACCGCTCGTAAGCGATGAACTTGTTGGTATTGTCCAACTGGTAAATGTTCAGGCTGTCGCCTTCCAGATTGGGTGTATAACCGGAGGAGTTCTTGCGGGCGGCCGCCAGAGCCGTCCACAATTTGCGGATCGCGGCGAACTCGGTGGCCAGGGTCCATTGGAGCGGCAAGTTCACGGCCAGAGGCTCGTTCTCGACGAACTCTTGACCCTGAAAGATCATGGGGATGCCCGGGGATGTAAAGAGGATGCCGGCGCCCAGCGTGCTCTTTTTGAGGGACAGCCATCCCGTCGGGTCGCCAGGATCGATTAAGGTAGTCAGGCGCTGGCCGCCGTCACTTACTTCGTTGTGAGACTCGGTGTAATTGAGATTCTGCAGATAGCTGTCGTTGAAAGCCTGTAGGATCGCGCTGGAGACGGCGCTCATGTTTACCGCCGCATCGCTCGATTGGGTGAGCTGCGTCCGCATGTTAGACACGAAGTTGCCATTCCATTGGCTGGCGAAACCCGCGCCGCCCGTTGACGATGGCGCGGTGACGGTGGCGTTGCCGGTGAGGTCTTCCGCGATGTTGACGAATGCCGGATTCTGGCTCACGGTCTGAAGGTTCGCGGTTTGCAGCAAAGTCCAGCCATCCGGCAGATAAGTTCCCGTTCCGCTGTTGGTGTTGTATATGTTCGAGACCGAATCCCAGCGAAAGCCATCGATGCGGTACTCCGCGATCCACATGGTGAGGGAATCGAGAATGTACTGAGCCACATTGGCGCTGGAATAGTTAGGACGTGGTCCCCAGGGAGAGTTCCAGTCAGCCGCGTCGTAGAAATAGATGCCTCCGGGATACTCGGTGGTGTACCAGCCATCGAATTGATTGGTGGAGAGATCCCAAGGCCCCCAGTGATTGTGCACGATGTCGAGGATCACGGCAAGGCCGGCCGAGTGACAGGCATCTACCAGGGCCTTGAAATTATCCGGACCGCCATAGGTTTCGTTCTCCACAGCGAGTTGGTCGGTGGGGCCGTAGCCGATGGAGGAGGGCGGCGGGTTTTCATTGACGGGCATGATTTCGACGGCGTTGAACCCCAGGGATGAAATTTCCTGGAGCCGGGTAATCGCGGACTGAAACGTTCCGGGACCGTCGGCATTCGTGGAGAAGGTGCCGATCTCCATTTCATAGATCATGAGGCTTTTGGCGGGCGGCGCGACAAACGGCGGGCTATTCCACAGATAGGCGCTGGTATCGTAGATGACCGAGTTGCCCAGATTGTAATTGGCCTCGGTAACGACCCGGCTGTATGGATCGCGGCGCGTGACGGTGGCAAAGCCGGGACTGGAGATCACGTAACGGTAGGTTTGGCCCACGAGGGCGCCAGCTACATCGTTCGACCAATTGCCGTCGCCCTCGGCGATCAACGGATTGTTGGTCTGGGACCAGTTATTGAAATCGCCTTCCACGTAGACGGAGGCCGCGTTGGGCGCCCACACGCGAAACGTGACACCGCCGGGATACGGGATCGATCCCATGCCCGGCTGACTGCCCTGGGCGTAAGCACAGCCCGCGGCTACGAAGAGTATGAAGAGAGACAGTCGCATGCTACTTTTCCTGGATGGATTCGAGATAGCGGAGAAGATTATCCACGCGCAGTTTGGCGATGCTTTGGTCGGGCTGCATGGCGCGGAAGACCGGTCCCCACATGGGCATGTCGGCCGAGCCGTGGGCTGGGGTGGAGGAGCCGCCGCCGAGCAACTGGCGCACGCCGCCTACCGGGAACTTGCCGGCATGAGACCGGGTCAGCTGGGTCAGATCAGTGGGCGGGGTCTTCAGAGCCGAAGCGGCGGGACCCGCGCCTTTTGCATCCCGGCCGTGGCAGACCGCGCAGTAGCGCAGATACAGATCGACGCCCCTGGTGAGGCTGGCGTCGTGCGGGGGTTGCTGGGCGAGCGCGGCGGCCAGCCCCAGAACCAATATTCCGGTGGTCATTCGCATAATGTCTCACCTGTCAGAAGATCAACTTTAGCGCGAACTGCACCAGGCGCGGATCGCGCACCTGGAGCACTTTACCGAACGTACCGCTGCCCGGAATCACGTTGCCGTTGGCGTCCACGGCGCTATCCGAGATGTTGCCATCCACTTTGGTGAACTGGGCGTGATTGACCATGTTGAAGAACTCCGCGCGGAATTCGAGTTTGTACTTCTCCGCGACGGTGGTGTCTTTCATGAGGCTGAAGTCGATGTTGTTGATGCCCGGTCCGCAGCAGACCGACCGTGGCGAATCGCCAATGGTTCCGTATTCGGAGGGCGTGAGCTGCTGGAAGTCGGCGGTGTTGAAGGCCAGATTGCCGCCGTTGCGCGGATTCAGGCGTTGGAGCGCGGCCACCTGGTTCGGTTCGCCGGGGTAGTAGAAGAACGCGCTGTACATCAACTCCAAGTCGGAGGAGGACTCGATAGGGATGGGGAAGCCGCTCTGGAACGTGACGATGCCGGAGCTTTGCCAGCCGTTGAACAGTTTGTCGGCGAAGCCGTGCATGTCCATGTGCGGGAACTGGTACACGTAGCTGCTCACCAGGCGGTTGCGCGCATCAAAGAGCGAAAGCGAGCGGCTGAGCCGGTAATTCAACGGATCGAGCATGTTCTCAAAGCTGGAGGCATCGTCGATCGATTTGCTGAAGGTGTAAGCGGTCTGGAATTGCAGGCCGTGGGAGAAGCGTTTTTCGGCGCTGACCTGCAATGAGTTGTAGTTCGAGTTGGCGACCGTGTTTTCGGTAAAGATGCTGGAGAAGACGGGCACGCCGTCGGGCGGACAGCCCACGCCGGTCAGCGGGTTGCAATTGGGCGAAGAATACTTGCGCAGGCCGACCAGGGTAATGGGATTCGGATTCGGTCCGGTGACGGTGGGTTGCGGGCCATAGGGCAGGTGCAGGGTGAAGCCGGGCGGGATCTCACCGGCGGCGATGGTAAAGGCGGAATCCGCATAGAACGGGCCGCAAGCGAGCGAGGGATCGTTGGCCAGGGTGGACAGGCTATTCAAGTCTAGGCAGGTCTGGGCATCGCCATAATTCAGATCGTAGGATGCCAGCAGGCGGTGGCCCTGCGTGCCCACGTAGCCGATCTGAAACAGAATATCGCCGGGCAGCTCGCGTTGGATGGTGAAGTTATATTGCACCGAATATTGGGTCCGCATGTTGGGCTGGAACTGGCCGTATAGAAGGAGCGGCCGGAAAGCGGACCAATCGACGGGCTGGCCGCGCGGCGGGTTCAGGATGCCATTGAAGGGATTCGGACTCACGGTTCCATCCTGCCCGACGAACGGAGTATTGAACATGGGATTGGTGACCGTGTTACTGCCGCCGAAGGGCGGCTCGGCGCTGAACTGTTCCAGAACCAATTGTTCGATGGGGTTATAGAACATGCCCCAGCCCGCGCGAATGCTGGTCTTGCCGGGGCCGCCGACTATTTTGCGCCAGAAGCCGGAATCGGCGGAGGGGCTCCAGGCCATACCGATGCGGGGCGCGAAGGCTTTGTAGTAGGTCGCGGTCATGCCGGCGGGGACGCCTTTATCGCCCGGAAACACCAGGCCGAGCGGAAAGACGGCATCGCCGGCGCTGCCCTGGTTGCAGTCGGTGGTGCCGAAATCGGCCACCAGGGGATTGTTGGCGGCGAGCTGGCAGGGATAGATTTGGGTCACTTGGCCGGGGCGGAAGGTTTGGACGTGCTCGCCGATGTCGGTCAGCGGCGTGTCGAGTTCCCAGCGCAGGCCGTAGTTGAGAGTCAGATTTGGGCGGATCTTCCAGCTATCCTGCGCGTAGAGATAGAGCGCGGTGCTGCGCACGTTTTCGTGCTGCGCCGAGCCTTGGGTGTAGGTATTCGGAAGGCCGAGCATGTAATCGGGAAACAGATCGTCGGAGCCGACGTCGTTGGTGCCGCCGCTGGTGAATGAATAGGACCCGTTCACGTTGTAATAGAGGGTCTGATCGAAGCGCATGCGGCGCACGTCCACGCCGAACTTGAAGGAGTGCGTGCCGGAGACTTTGCTCAAGCCATCGGACCATTGAAAGCTGTTGCCGATCTGGGGCAGCTCGCCGTTGAAGTTATTGCCGATGGTGAAGCCGCCGCTGGTGGTGATATAGGGAACACCTTCATGGCTGGCGCCCAGGTTCGGGGTGATGCCGTAACTTGGGTTGGATGGATCGGCGAAACAGTTACTGGCCGCAACCGCGCTGCCGCAGACGTTATTGATGAGCTGGGTGTTCTGCGGATGGTTGTAACTGAGCTGGCCTTCCCGGAAGTAGGTGAAGCGAGCCTCGTTGACGACGGTGGGACTGGCGGTCCAGGTTTCGCTCAGGTTGAATTGCTGATTGCGGATGCCGTATTCCGCGCCGAAGCCCGGCAAGTTCGCCCCGGAAGCCTGAAAGGTGGAAAACGGCGGCAACTGCGTGTCGTTATCGAAGTAATAGTAAAAGCTCAACTGGTGGTGATCGTTGATGTGCTGATCGAAGCGGAAGGTGGACTGGATTCCCTTTTCGGACTGGTTGGCAACGGTTTGGTAAGTGTTGTAGCCATTGTTGGGCAGGGGCACGTAACGGTTCAGCAAGGCCGCCGCCGTGGGGTCGAAGCATTGCGTGGGAATCTGATTGTTCGGGAAGATAGCCGCCCAGGGCGTGCCGGCCGCGATAGGAGCGCCGCCCTCCCCTGCCACGGCAGTGGCGCAGCCGGTACGGTTATTGAGCGCATTGGCGAGGTAACCATCGGTGAGCGTGCCGGCGAAAGTATCCTGGGGTCCGGAGGGGCCCATGGAAAAGTCGCCGTTGCGCTCGGCGGCGGTGGGCACGGTGACCAGGTCGGAGGGAATGCCCTCAACGATCTGGCGGTCTTCGATGGAAGCGAAGAAGAAGGTTTTGTCCTTCTTAATGGGCCCACCGAAAGTGCCACCGAACTGGTTCTGATGGAAATCGGGGCGCGTCGAATCGAAGAAGCCGCGGGCGTCCAGATCGGTATTGCGAAAGAACTCGTAGGCATCGCCGTGGAACTCGTCGGTGCCGCCCTTGGTGACCACGTTGACGACCGAGCCGGAGTTGCGGCCGTATTCGGCATCGAACGTGTTGGTCAGGACGCGGAACTCCTCGATGGTGTCGGGCGAAGGTTCCACGGCTGGGATGGCGACAAACTGATCGTTGGCGTCGCCGCCGTTGACGTTGAAGTTATTGGCGCGGCCGCGGCCGCCATTGACCGAGACCACGCCGGCGTTGTCGCTGCCGGCAAAGAGCGAGTAGCCCTGCTGGGACTGCACGCCCGGCTGAAGCTGGAGCAACTGATAGGTATCGCGCGTATTCAGGGGCAGGTCCACGACGGAGCGGGAGTTCATGACCCCGCCTAACTGTGTGCTGGTGGTTTCAACCAGCGGCGCCTCGGCTTCGGCGGTGACGCTTTGGGTGACCTGGCCGATTTCGAGGGAGGCATCCACCACGACCACGTGACCGAGGGTGATTTCGACATGCTGGACGAACTTCTTGAAGCCGGCGGTCTCGATTTCCACGGTGTAGGCGCCGACGGGCAGGCTGGGCATGACGAAGTCGCCCTTGGCGTCGGTAGTGACCGAGCGGCTGGTTGCGGTGCCTTCGAGGGTAGCTTTTACGGAGGCTCCGGCGATGACCAATCCGGAGGGATCCTTGGCCGTGCCCCGGAGGTTGCCGGTGGTTTGCGCCCATATGCCGGATACGGCAGCGACAGCACAGATAGTCCATCGGGCGATGTTTCCCTTGATGCTGCTCTTATGCATACACGGATCTCCTTATATCAGGGGCGCTACGGGGGCCCAGAGTCGGCCGGACGATTCCGGCGCTACGCGGAGTTGTGTTGTCTGATCGGAATATTATGACACAAGGGCGAGCATGTGACGGTCGCATATAATTGGTCTATTACGGCTTGGGGTCATCCATGAAGCATAGTCGCGCCTTAATTGGCGGCGTTCTCACTACAGTTGCGGCTTTAGTCCTGCTTTGGGGCGCGGATACTTCGCGTGTGGAGCAGGACCGCCTGGGCCACTTTCGGAATCTGGGTAAAGCGTTCTACGAGAATCCGACGACGGCGCAGCAGGCGGTCGACGAGTTCAAGAAAGCGCTGGACCTGGCGCCCGATTCGGCGCGGGAACGCCTGAATTACGGCCTGGCGCTTTTGAAGGGCGGCAAGATCAAGGAAGGGGTGGCGGAACTGGAGCGCGTCCAGAAACAGGACCCCGGCATTCCACACACCTGGTTCAACCTGGGAATCGAGTTCAAGAAGGAAGGCAGCTATGATGCGGCCGTGGCGCAGCTTAAGGGACTGCTGAAGCTGGTTCCCGACGAACCCAAAGCGCACTATAACCTGGGCGTTCTGTATAAAACCGCCGACAAGCGCGAGGACGCGGTGAAGGAATTCGAAACCGCCGAGCGGCTGGATCCCAATCTGGCCGCGGCGCACTTCCAACTCTATAACATGTATCGGCAGGCGGCACGGGCGGCGGACGCCGCGCGGGAACTGGCCGTCTTCCAGAAACTGAAGACGCTCATGGAAGGGGCTGTGATTCCGGAAGACGTGGAGTGGAGCTACTACGCGGAGATCTACGATCCGATTGCGACGCGTCCGGAGAGCGAGCCGGCGCCGGCGGTGAAGTTTGAAGACCGGAAACTGGCGGATGGCTTTGATCCGGCGACGGCCGGGGCGGTGGTGCTGGATGCGTTCGGCGACCGGAAGCCGGCGTTGCTGGCGTGGTCGGCAAATGGCGCGCAGCTTTACCGCAACGGGACCACGCTGGTGAGTGACTCGGGCCTCGATGGCATCAAGGATATCGTTTCGATCGCGGCGGGCGATTACGACAATGACGGCCTGCCGGATCTTTGCATTGTGACCAAGACGGGCGCCGAGTTGTATCACAACAACAAAGGCAAGTTTGAGAAGTCGGCGCTGAAACTGCCCGCGGGGCGTTTCGCGAAAGCCGTGTGGCTGGATTTCGATCACGACTACGACCTGGATTTGTTCCTGCTCGGGCAGGACGCGGCGCTGGCGCGCAACAACGGAGAGGCGGGCTTCAGCGACGATACGCCTGCGTTTCCGTTCCAGAAGGGCAACGCAGTGGATGCGGCGGTGATCGATCTGATCGCGGACACCAATGGGATGGATTTGGTGGTTTCGTACAGCGATCATGCGGGAGTAATGTATCGCGACCGGCTGCTGGGCAAGTACGAAGCCGTGCCGCTGGAAGCGCTGCCGGCGGGCGCGAAGGGGCTGACGACTTACGACGTAAACAGCGATAGCTGGACGGACCTGGCGGCGGACGGACTGCTTCTGCTGAACCATCAGGGCAGGCTGGAGCCATTCGGCGGCGTGGGGGCCACGGGCGCGATGGTGTTCACGGACTTGGCGAATCGGGGCGTCAGCGATGTGGTGGCGGCTAACGGCGTGTTCCGGAATCTGGGACAGGACAAGTTCGAGAAGCTGCCGGTTGCGATTCCGGCGGCGGCGGTTGGGGTGACGTCGGACTTCGATGGCGACGGGCGCGCGGACGTGGTGCTGATCGCGGCGGATGGGTCGCTGCATATGCTGCGGAACGCGACGGAGACGCACAATCACTGGCTGCGGGTGGAACTGACGGGCGTGAAGAATCCGAAGCTGGCGCCCGAGGCGAAGGTGGAGATCAAGACCGGGTCGAGCTACCAGAAGCGGACTTACCAGGGCGTCCCGGTGCCGTTCGGCGTGGATTCGTATAAGAGTGTGGACTCGGTGCGAATTACTTGGCCGAACGGACTGATCCAGAATGAGCCGGACCAGGCGGTAAACAAGTCCACGGATTATCAGGAGCAGCAGCGGCTTTCGGGATCGTGCCCCATGATCTTCACTTGGGACGGGCAGCGATTCCGTTTCATTACGGATGTGCTGGGAGTTGCGCCATTGGGCGCGGCATCCGGAGACGGCAGTTACTTCCCGGTGGACCACGATGAATATGTGCAGATACCGGGCGAGAGTTTGGAGGCAATCAACGGGAACTACGAGATACGCATCACGGAGGAGTTGCGCGAGGTATCGTATCTGGACCAGGTGAAGCTGATCGCGGTGGATCATCCGGCGGATACGGAGATCTTCACGAACGACAAGTTCAAGTCGCCGCCGTTTCCGGAGTTCCGCTTGTTCGGCGTGAAGCGGCGGGTGTATCCGCTGAGCGCGCGCGACAACGATGGACGGGATGTGCGTGAGAGGCTGTTGCAGCGCGACCGCATCTATGCGGACGGTTTCCGCCGCAACTACCTGGACGTGGCGGAGTTGCACCATCTGGATCTGGATTTCGGCACGGCCGCGCCGGATAACCGCGCGGTGCTGATCCTGAGCGGATGGGTGGACTGGGCGGACGGCAGCACTTTCATGGCGGCATCGCAGGCGCACCAGGATCTGGTTCTGCCGTATCTGCAAGTCAAGGATGCGGCAGGGCAGTGGAAGACAGTGATCGAAGATATGGGCATCCCGGCAGGTAAGCCGAAGACGATCTCGGTGGATCTGACAGGTAAGTTCCTGTCGGCTTCGCGGGAAGTGCGCATTGTGACTAACCTGTGCGTTTACTGGGACGAGATCTTTCTGGGTGAAGACCCGTCGGCGCCCACCGTGCGGATGACGGATATCAACGCCGAGTCGGCGGATTTGCATTTCCGGGGCTTTTCGACGCCCGTGATCCATCCGCAGCGGAAGCAGCCGGAAGGCTTCGATTACGAGCGCTGGATGCCGGTCTCGATGTGGAACCCGACGCGGGGGATGTACACGCGGTATGGGGACGTGCTGCCGATCATCGGCGCGCTGGACGACCGGCTGGTGATCATGGGGTCGGGCGACGAGATGCGTCTGCTGTTTCCGGCCGCGGCTGCGGGAGTGGTAAGGGCGGGCTGGAAGCGCGACTTTCTGCTTTTCGTTGACGGGTGGGCCAAGGACGCGGATGCGAACACGGCTTACTCGCAGACCGTGGAGCCGCTGCCTTTCCATGGCATGTCACAGTATCCGTACAAGGACGGCGAGCATTTTCCGGATGACGCGGCGCATCGGGCGTATCGGGACGAGTACAATACGCGGCCGGCTTTGCGACTGATCCGGCCGCTGGTGGCTGGCGCGGGCTATTAACTCGGCCCCGAAGTTATGGCGCCGCTTCGCACGCGTTCCAGACACTGTGACTGATCAGCTTGAGCACGTGCTCGCGGTGGAACGGTTCTTTGTTGAGGAGTTGCTGGACCTCGGTCCAATCCTCGGTAGCGAAAAGGATCGCCGCGGTATGTTGGTCGGTCATGGGGCCGGCTAAAATCACCTTTCCGGATTTCATCAGCCGCAGCATGTAAGCATGATGCTCTTCGGCAAACCGCGCGCTGTTCGTGGCATTTTCGCCGAGTTCCGACAGCACCAGCGTGTGCTGCGGGCATCGCATGCCCGGAGGGGGCGACTGGCCTTGGGCAAGTGCCAACATGCTAATGAGTATCAGGGCTTTGCGCATGGACTAATGATAGCTCTCGCATCAAGCCGGGTGGCATTCGATCACTGAAGATAGTTCGGTTGGGATGATGCGTGTGACTGACAAGCCGCTGGCGGCGAGGAGTGCGCGAAATTCGGCTTCGGTGCGCTCGCAGCCGCCGAGCACCAGCATGAGCAGCTCCATGAGGCCGGCGGGACGGGTGAATGAGTCGGCCAGTGCTTCAACCAGCAGCAGGACGCTATCGGGGCGCATGGCGCGGTGGACGTTGCGCAGGATGCGGGCGGCGTCTTCATCCCGCCAATCGTGGATGATGCGTGCGAGCAGGTAGGCGTCCGCGCCGGCGGGAACGGAATCGAAGAAGGAGCCACCCACGATCTCACAGCGGGCGGCGGTTTCGCCGGTGAGAACGGAGCTGGCTCCGGCGACGACTTGGGGCAGATCGAAGAGGACGCCCCGGAGCGCGGGGGCTTGGCTAAGGATGTCGCGCAGGAGCGCACCCTGGCCACCGCCAACGTCCACCAGTCGGGCGAAGCCGGAGAAATCATAGGCATTGAGGAGGGCGGGGGTGGTGAAGGCGGTGCCCTCCGTCATGACGGTGTCGAAGAGCGCGGCGTCTTCGGGATGGACGGCAAGGTAGTTGAAGAAGTCCGCGCCGAAGATGCGCGGGAAGGCGGGCTGGCCGGTGCGGACCGATTCGTAAAGCTCGCCCAGCGGCCGCCAGAGAAAAGCGGCGGGCAGGAAGAGGGCGAAGCCGCGGGCCGATTGGGGGTGGTCGGAGCGGAGCGTTTCGGAAGACGGGGTGTTCTGGTAGCGGCCGTCCGGGGTGGCGGCGAACATGTCCAGGGCACCGAGGGCACGCAGGAGGCGCTCGAGCGTGGGCGCGTGGGCGCCGCAGGATTCGGCCAGTTCGGCGGCGGTTTTGGGGCCGTCAGCCAGCAGGTCGGAGATGCGCAGCTTCGCCGCGACGTGGATGGCTTGCGCGGCGATGATACCGGGGTAGATGTACTGCCTCGGGTCGGGGGCCATACTCAAGAACTATTCTACCTGGGACATTTCGGTTTCGAGCATGGCGATGTGCTCGTCTTCTTCGGAGGCCAGTTCCTGGCAGAGATCCTTTTCCAGGCCGGGCGGGAGATCGGCGGCGAACTTGCGGAAGTGGTCGCGGGTGCGGCACTCCATTTCGAGGGCGGACTGGTAGAGCTTCAGGATGCTGGTTTCGTCGGAGACGGCGAGGTCGCGGAAGAGCCAATCGGACAAGAGCTTTTCGGCATCTGGGGACATTTCGGTAACGGAGGCGTCCAGATGCGCGTGATATTTCTCGTTGAGCTCGTGGAGGTGATCGAGTTCGGCTTCGTAGAGACGCTCCAGCACAAGGCGATGTTCGGGTTTGACGGCCTGCTCGCGGGCGAGCTTATAGAAGTAGAAGGCGTTCAGCTCGAATTGCACGGCGTCGCGGATGGCGCGCAGGCGCATGGGGTCGCCCAATTCACGGCTCTCCATGACGGCCAGGTCGCCGCCGCAGAGGAAGCACTTGCCGTAGGGCAGGGCGAAGCCGGTGCACAGCTTGTGGCACTGCCGGCATTTCCAGGTATAGCGGATCTGGGCGCAGCAGATCTCGTCCTGATCGAGGACGCGATGACATTTGGGACAAGAAGAAGGCATTAGAGGCTCCCTACGGCCACCGGCTCGGGGGCGGCCACGTGCATATACTCGAGCATGCCGCGGGCGGCGCGGCGTCCGGCGCCCATGGCGAGGATGACGGTGGCGGCGCCGGTGACGATATCGCCGCCGGCAAAGACGCCGGGCAGGGAAGTCATGCCGCTGCGCTCGTTGGTTTCGAGGTAGCCCCACTTGTTAGTGCGGAGGCCCGGAGTGGTCTGGGCGATGATGGGGTTGGCGGTGGTGCCGAGGGCGTAGATAACAGTGTCGACATCAAT
The DNA here is from genome assembly GCA_049511415.1 of Bryobacteraceae bacterium. Lineage (GTDB taxonomy): Bacteria > Acidobacteriota > Terriglobia > Bryobacterales > Bryobacteraceae > Bog-159. Next base: position 73,856 of record JBEKYC010000006.1, read on the forward strand.
CTCAAATTCGCTGCCCGGCTTGGGCACCGGGCGGCGTCGGCCGGAAGCGTCCGGCTCACCGAGTTCCATCTCCTGGCAGCGGAGGGCGGTTACCCAGCCCGCGGAATTGCCGAGGATGGCGACGGGATTGGTGAGCCAGCGAAACTGGATGCCCTCCTGGATAGCGTGTTCGAGCTCTTCGGCGCGGGCGGGGGATTCGCGCCGCGAGCGACGATAGACGACGGTGACGGCCTCGGCGCCCATGCGCAAGGCGACGCGCGCGGAATCCATGGCGGTATTGCCGGCTCCCACGACGGCCACGCGGCGGCCCATACCTACGGGGGTGTCGTAGATGGGCTGCTGATGGCCGCGCATCAGGTTGACGCGGGTCAGGAATTCATTGGCCGAGAAGACGCCGTTGAAGGCCTCGCCGGGGATGCCCATGAACTTGGGCGATCCAGCGCCGGTGCCGATGAAGACGGAATCATAGGCCATCAGGAGATGAGGAATGGTGAAGAGCTTGCCGATTATGGTATCGAGCTTGATTTCGACTCCCAGCTTGCGGAGGTTGTCGATTTCATTATCGATGATGATGTCGGGCAGGCGGAACTCCGGAATTCCGTATTTGAGGACGCCGCCTGCGACGTGCAGGGCTTCGAATATGGTGACGGCGACGCCGGCTTTGGCGAGGTCGCCGGCGCAGGCGAGTCCGGAGGGGCCCGATCCGATGATGGCGGCTCGCTTACCGGTGCGGCCTGCCTCGGCGACCGGTTCATCCCAACCGCGGCCTCTGGCGGCATCGGCGACGAAGCGCTCCAGGCGGCCGATGGCGACGGGCGGATACTTGTTGCCGACCACGCAGGCGACTTCGCATTGGGATTCCTGCGGGCAGACGCGTCCGCAGACGGCGGGCAGGGCGTTGGCGTCTTTCAGGATGCGGTAGGAGGCACGGATATCGCGGCGGGCGAGGGCGGAAATGAAGCCGGGAATGTCGATGGCCACGGGGCAGCCCGGAATGCAGCGGGGCTTTTTGCAGCGCAGGCAGCGGTCGGCTTCGGCCAGGGCGCTTTCGAGATCGAGACCCAGGTTCACTTCCTTGAAATTATGAGCGCGTTCGGCGGCGGGCTGCTCGGCCATGTGGGCGCGAACGGGGGAGATGGTGCGGATATTCTTGGGAACGAGCGGGCCGGGCGGTGCGGGCTGGGCGGCAGGCAGTTCAGGAAGGGGGCAGGGGACCAGGGCCGAATGGCTGCCGTTGGATCCGCGCGGGCTCATGGCGGCCAGGCGCGCGCTTTCGCCGCGGAAGCGATCGAGGGCCTGTTTCTCTTCGCGCTCGAAGCGTTTCTGGCGCAGGGCCAGTTCTTCGAAGTTGACGAGGTGGCCGTCGAAATCGGCGCCATCGACGCACGCGAATTTCATGGCGCCGCCGACGGTGACGCGGCAGGAGCCGCACATACCAGTGCCATCGACCATGATGGAATTGAGACTGACGATGGTGGGGACGGCGCCGGGACGGGTGACTTCGCAGCAGGCGCGCATCATGGGGATGGGGCCGATGGCGACGACTTCGCAGGTGTCTTTCTCCTGGGCGAGGACGTCGGCGAGGGCAGTGGTGACGAAGCCGTGGCGGCCGTAGCTGCCGTCGTCGGTGGTGATTTCGAGGCGGTCGCTGAAGTCGCGGAAGGGCTGCTCCCAGAAGACCAGGTCGCGGGTGCGGAAGCCGATGATGGAGACGGTGCGGTTGCCTAGGAGTTTGTATTCGCGGAGCTGCGGGAAGATGGGGGCGACGCCGAGTCCACCGCCTACAAGGATGACGGTGCCGGGGTGTTTGCGGATACTGCTGGGCAAGCCGAGGGGGCCGATGAAATCGAGGAGATAATCGCCAGCGCGCAGGCCCATCATTTCGAAGGTGGTCTTGCCGACGGCTTGAATGACGACGGTGACTGTGCCTTGCTGGACGTTGAAATCGGCGATGGTGAGCGGGATGCGTTCGCCGTGCTCGTCGATGCGAGCCATGATGAAGTGGCCGGGGCGGGCGGCGCGGGCGACGTCGGGCGCACCGACTTCCCATAGAAAGGTTGTAGGGCCGAACTGCTCCCGGCGGATGATCGGATACACGCTTTTGCCCCCTCTGACAACAGAGCCGCAGACTGAAAGCATATTATATAAGATATTCAGGCTGTATTATATTATTACGCATGTTGCGGCCACCGATGATCACCTATTCACCGATAAGAGTCGGGGGGTTGATGGGTGATTTGGGGGTATCGGGCAGGTTTGACTGGATGGATTAGCTGGGTTCGGGGCCGGATCGCACGCCCTACCCACATTTGGGGGTGGGGTGATACCTGCATTTAAATGGGTTCGTTCGGAGGTCGTTCGTTTTCGGGTACTTGTGCTTTCTTCGCGGCGTACAGGCAGGCTTTGCGAGCGGTCGCAATCAGTCACGAAAGCTAGGCCATTTGCTCCGGGTATCGCGCTCTTCTTATTGGGTCATATCGGGATTGACACCGGGCGATCAGCCCGCCCAAGATCTAGGTTTCGATGGCGCGGGCGCGCCCGAGGCGGCACTGGTTGGTTTTTTCGCCATAATCGTCAAGAATTGTTTTGGCGAAGGGCAGGCAGCGAGTATTCCGGCTGGATCATCAACCACCCGGAGATGGCTTTAATCACGGTGATCGGGATTGCTCGTGCGCGGGTGCATCGAATCCCGAAAAATCGGAGATGAATTCATAAGCACGAACCGTTAGAGGAGCCAAGGCCACTCAGGTATGATGTGTCGGACTTAAGTATTTTGAACCGGATTGCCCGGAGGCGGATTCTCGTACGGCCGTATGGCGCAGCGGCGCCGCGCTAGGCAGTAGACAATCTATGGCCATGGCTGTAGAATGGCTACATCCAATGCTCAAGCCCCGTTCTTCCCAAAACCGGATCGAGCTGCTCCAAGGCACGCTCGATATGCTGATTCTCGAAACGCTTCGCTGGGGCACGCAACACGGTTACGGAATCAGCCAGGCCATCCGGACCGGCTCGCATGAAGTGCTGCAGGTGGAGACCGGATCGCTGTATCCCGCGCTCCACCGGCTCGAAAAACACGGCTGGATCAAATCGGAATGGAAGACCTCCGAGAACAAACAACGGGCGAAGTATTACCGGCTGACACCCACCGGCAAGAAGCACCTAGCCCGCGAACAATCGCGTTGGGCGCAATTGGTGGAGGCCATGGGGGCGCTCATGCAGCCACGGGAGAGCGAGGGTTAACCATGAACTGGAAAGCATTCTTCCGCATCCGTCCGCGGGACGGCGAAATCAACGAAGAACTCGAAGCCCATCTGCGCATGGCCGTTCAGGACCGCGTGGCACGCGGCGAATCGCCGGCAGACGCGCGCCGCGCCGTATCCCGCGAGTTTGGAAACATCCTGCTGGTCCAGGAGACCATCCGGGAAATCTGGATATGGAACGCCCTCGAACACCTTATCGAAGATCTCCGCTTCGCCGCGCGCATACTCACGAAATCGCCGGGCTTCTGCGCCGCCGCGGTGATCCTGATCGCTTTGGGGATCGGCGGAAACACCACGATCTACTCCATGGTGAATGGGATCTTCAATAAGCCGATGCCGGGCATCCACGCGAACCATCTGATCTCTCTCGGGATCATGAAGGACGGGCAGCAAGACGATCCAGGTAACACCTATCCGAACTACCGGGATTACGTGGCCGAGAGCCAGACGCTGCGGCCGCTCCTGGCGCGCGGATGGGCGCGGTTCACCCTGACCCTCGACAAAGGCAGCTACGGACTGCTCGGCACCATGGTGACGGCAAATTATTTCGAGACGCTGGGTGTGCATCTTGCGAAGGGACGCCCGTTCACGGAAGACGAAAGCCGCCTGGATGCATCCGGCCTGGTGGCGGTGATCAGCCATAACTTATGGCAGGACGTCTTTGAAGGCGCCGACGGCATCGTAGGACGAAGAGTGGCTCTGAACGGCCATCCCGCGACCATCATCGGCATCGCGCCCCCGCGGTTTCACGGTCCCCAGGTGGGTGAGCACAACGACGTTTGGGTGCCGTTGCTCAGTTACGCCCGTATTTCCGGGACCGAACGAGCCCTGAACGAGCGTTCCATCGACCGCGACACGATCGGAGTAGAACTCATTGGACAACTGGCGCCGGGAGCTTCGCTCGCCCAGGCGCGGGCCGAGTTTGAGACCATCTCGAAGCGGCTACAAAGCGCCTATCCCGAGGCTAATAAAGGCCGATCCGTGCTGCTGGCGCCGTACTCGGCGATGGGTCCGGGAATTCAGCGCGTCCGGCTGTTCATGCGCATCCTGACGGTCGTGGCGATCTTGGCTTTGCTCATCGTCTGCGCCAATGTGGCGAATCTGATGCTGTCACGGGCAGCCTTCCGGCAGCGCGAGATCGCCGTGCGCAAATCGCTGGGGGCGTCGCGGCATCGCATTTTCCGCATGCTGCTGGCTGAAGCCTTGCTGCTTTCTGCGATCGCCTGGGTCGCGGCCTGGCTGTTTGCCTACTGGGCGTCGCAGGCGCTGCTGCGTCTGATTTCGCAAACCGCCGACCGGCCCCTGGATCTGGATTTCACGCCGGACTGGCGGGTGGCCGGCTATGCCTTGGCGCTCGCCGCCTTTAGTACGCTGGCCTTCACGGTTGCGCCCGCCATCCGTGTCTGGCGGCAGGATCCGTTGCCGTGGCTAAAGGGCGGCCAGCACGGGGTACTGCAGGGTGGATCGCGGCTGTCGAGCATGCTGGTCGTCACGCAGATCGCTTTCTGTGTAGTGCTGATCACGGGCACGGGTTTGGCCTACCGCTCACAATATTTGATCGACAATCTCGACCTGCACTACGAGAAGGATCACCTCGCCCTGGTGACCTTGAACACCGTGGCTAGCGCGGCCGGCAATGACCGGAATGTTGCGCTTCTCGAGCGCCTGCGGGAGCGCATGCGCGAGGTTCCCGGAGTTCTGGCGGCTTCCTATGCGCGCGTCGCGCCCTTGCGCGGTGGCCTGCCCGTGGGGCCGGTCATGGGTGGCGCGTCGCGCGAACTTGTCCCCGCCGAGGGCAACTATGTCGGTCCGGACTACTTCCAAACGCTGGGCGTGGTACCGTTCCAGGGCCGAGGCATCTCGGATGTGGATCGCACCGGGACGAAGAAAGCCGCGGTTATCAACCGTAATCTCGCTCAGGCGCTCTGGCCGGCACAGAGCGCGATTGGCCAAACGATTCGGATTGGTAAGGGAAAAGAACTGGCAGAGGTGGTCGGGGTCGTGCCAAACGGCGCCTTTGCCGACCTCCGGCAAAGCGCGGCGCGCAATTTCCTGTTCCTCGCGGAGCGGCAAGCGCCTGCGGATCCAGGCGAAATGACGTTCCACGTCCGGTACACGGGCAGTCTCGATACGATTGCGCCGCGCATCCGTGCCGCGATTCGGGAAACCGACGCGCGCGTGCCGGTCTTCGCCTTGCGCAGCATGGAGGCGCTCGTGCGCGAGGAGACCGGGCCCGTGCTTATGATCGCCACGCTACTGTCACTATTCGCCATCGGCGCACTGGTTCTGGCCGCAATTGGCCTTTACGCGGTGATTGCCTTCAATATGTCTCAAAGAACCCGCGATTTCGCGATCCGCGTGGCTCTCGGCGCAACGCCGCGGCAGATTGCCGGATCGGTGCTGAATGAGGGCATGCATATGACGGTCATCGGGATCGCCCTGGGGTTCGCCCTCAGTGTCGCCGGCGCGAAAGCTCTCGGGAACATACTGTTCGGTGTTACGCCAACCGACCCGCCAACCTATTTAGGCGTCTTCGGGTTGCTGGCCATTGTCACTCTGATCGCTACCTATCTGCCCGCCCGCAAAGCCGGGAGGATCGATCCCATCGAGGGGTTGCGGCAAGAGTAGAGCGCACGCGGTCGGCGTAGAAAAGCAATGCGTTAGTCAGACCTTTCGCTTGCCGTCTTGCGCATGACGGTTGACCGGTGATACCCAACCTGGCGATCTTGATCCTGGCCGCCACGGACCGCTGGCGCACTTGATTCCGAACCTTGGCGCGGCTTCTCTCTCGGGAAACTGTAGGAGGAGTTCCTGTCGAGCCTGTCACGCGCATGCTGGCAGCAGGCCCGGCGGACGGACGTGCAACGCGCGACAATGAACAGATGACCCGCCCCCAGGCGAGCCCCACCGCGTCCGTCGAGCGCTTCTTTCAGTTCGCCTTGTGGGGCCTGGTGGTCAGCGGATACCTGGCCGTCGCCGGATCGGACTATCTGGATCGCCCTACTGTGCTGCTCACAGGCGCCGGATTGCTCCTGCGCGCCCTGCTCATCTCGGGGCTATGGCAGTTCGAACTCTCGCCCAAGCTGGTGGCAGGCCTGACTTTGCTATACGTCGGCTTTTTCCCGCTGGACTACTTTCTCCTCTCGCGCACCTTCATCCAAGCCACCGTGCACCTGGTCTTCTTCCTGGCGGTAATCCAGATCCTCACCTCGCGCACCAACCGCGACTATTTCTTCATGGCTGTCATCGCCTTCCTGGAGTTGATGGCCGCCGCCATCCTCTCCACCAATTCCAACTTCTTCCTCTTCCTGGCGCTGTATCTGCTTTTCGCCATGGCCGCTTTCACCAGCAGCGAAATCCGCCGCTCCATGCAAAAGCGGCAGACCGTCGCGCGCAGCGGCCTGCGCCGCTTTCATCCGCGCCTGGCCGCGCTTACGGCCGTCATCACCATGGGCATTCTAGGCCTCACCGCCGGCCTGTTTTTTATGCTGCCGCGCACTGCGGATGCAGCTCTGCGCCGCCTGGTCGCCAAGCGCTTCTATATGCCAGGGTTTTCCAACCAGGTCACCCTGGGCGAGATCGGCGAGATCAAGAATACCTCCCGACCCGTCATGCACGTACGCTTCGAGGATAAACGTGTGCCGGCGAACTTGAAATGGCGCGGCGCCACCCTCAGCGACTTCAACGGCCGCTCTTGGTTCGAGCCCTCCGGCGACCCCCAATGGATCCGTTCCATCGCCAAGTACGTATTCCAGCTTGCCGGCGACGACCAACGCCGCATGCTCGGCCGCCGGGTCAACTACCGCGTCAATCTGAACGGCATGGATTCCGACGTGCTGTTCTTCGCCGGCACGCCCGAGATGGTCTACATGCGGCAGCTTGCGATCGAGTCCCGCGGCGATGGCAGCTACCGGCTGGGCCGTCCGCCATCCGATGGCTTTTACTACGATGTGTATGGCTGGCTGGGTTGGCCATCCGGCCTATCCTCGGGGCCGGCCCAAGGACTCACCGTGCATGAACGGCAGCAATACTTAGAGCTGCCCACCCTGGATCGGCGCATTCCCGAATTGTCACGTATGGCCACCCGTGACGCGCACGGCGATTTGGACCGCGCCGTCGCCCTGGGACATTATCTCCGCCGCAATTACTCCTACACTTTGGAATTGCCCGCGCACGAGGTGCCCGATCCGCTGGCCTACTTCCTTTTTCAGCGCCGCAAAGGGCACTGCGAGTACTTCGCCTCGGCCTTTGCGGTCATGCTACGGACGCTTGGCATTCCGTCGCGGCTAGTAACCGGCTTCCAGAGTGGCGTATACAATCCGCTCACGGAACTGTACGTGATCCGCGCCTCCGACGCGCATTCCTGGGTGGAGGCATGGCTGCCCGGCCGCGGATGGCAGACTTTCGATCCCACGCCCCCCGACCCCAACCCGGGCCGTTATGCACTACTCGCCAAGCTGGCGCTCTATGCCGACGCCGCGGAGACGTTCTGGCAGGAGTGGGTGGTCAGCTATGATCTCGGGCATCAGGCTACTCTGGCCGACCGCATGGAACAGGCCGGCCGCCGCGTCAGCCTGCGCTGGCTCGATCGACTGTTCGACTGGGGAGCGAACTGGAAGCCGCATGCCCGGAGTTGGTTCCTGCGGAGTGGATTGTGGATATTCGGTGCGCTGGGAGTTGGGGTGATCGCCGCGTGGTCCGCGCCTAAATTCTGGCGCGCCTGGCGCATGCGCTTGGGCGTACGCCGCCTGCGGCGAGGCAAAGGGAGCGTGGCCGACGCCACGCTGCTATATCAACGCCTGTTAAAGCTACTGAAGCGTCGCGGCTATCAAAAGCCGGGATGGTTCACACCGCACGAATTCGCCCGCTCCCTGCCGCCCTCGGAAATGAGCCTGCTGGTGGCGCAATTTACCGCCGCCTACAACGCCCTGCGTTTCGGCGCACAAACCAACGCCGCTCCGCATCTTTCGGAATTGCTGGACGAATTGGAAGCCCTTCACAGATAGGGAAGAGCGTAACGTCTGCCGGAAACTCGCTAGCTAGTGTAACTGCGGTTCATTTTCAGTGGAGGGCGCTACGTCTGGTTCCACACCGTCTTCCACACCGTCCTCCAGAAGGTCCTCGTTCTCATCAGGTGACTCGTCTCCAGCATCGGGAGACGATTTTTCCATCTTGCGTTGGAGCCGCCGGGCGGCCTTATCGCGCTGTTTCTCCTGACGAGCAAGCTCTTTCTGGCGCTTTTTGAAAGTAGTGCGCGATCTCATAGCCATAACCTTCCTCCTTCGCCTTCAGGTATGCCGATTGTGTGATGGCAGGCCGGCGCTGCCGCAGCGGGATGCTTACCAGCGGGGCTCGCGACGCTGGCGCGGTCCGCCCCCGCCGCCGCCGCCGCCCGCACGCCCACCGCGGAAACCGCCCCCGCCGCCGTGACCGCCGCCATCCACTTTGGGACGAGCTTCGTTCACATTCAGGTTGCGGCCGCCGAAATTGAAGCCGTTCAGCGCGGCAATAGCGCGCTCCGCCTCGGCGGGATCGGTCATTTCCACGAAAGCGAAGCCGCGCGACCGGCCGGTGTCGCGGTCCGTCATTAAGCTGACGCGATCCACCGCGCCATGCTGCTCAAAAAGCTGGCGGATGGAATCCTCCGTCGCCTTAAAGTCCAGGTTGCCTACGAAAATCTTCTTCACGTGATCTCCTCGGTATTTGAAAGCAAGCAGACTAGGCGCAACTCGCGGCCAGGTTTTGCGGGCAAATCAAATGCGATTTTATGATACCAGATTTTTACTGATCCGGTTCCCGCACGCCGCCGTGCAAAATGTGCCAAACCTCGCCCTAATAAGACACACTTATTCGCCCGATCGGAACATATCCCCGTGAATGGCCTGCGATCTGCTCAGCTCCCGCCCATGCGAGCCGTGGCAACGATTCTCATACTTGCCGGCAGTGCCTGGGCACAATTCAAAAGCACGGCCCCACTGGTGCTTGCACCGACTACCGTCACTGATTCGGACGGACGCTACGTGGACGGCCTGACCACGGCGGATCTGATTCTTTACGACAACAATGTGCCGCAGCCTATACACCTCGATTGGATGACCTATCCTATCGACTTGGTAGTGGCCGTACAGGCCAGTGCGAACTCCGGCGCCGTGATCGATAAGCTGGGCGGTAGTGGGATTCTGCTGACGCAATTGCTGGCGGCGGACGCCGGGGAGACGGCCGTGCTGTCATTCAGCGACGAGGTAACGCTTCATCAGGACTTCACCCCCAACCCGGATCTGGTAGGCCATGCTCTACGCATGTTGCGCAAGGAGGGCGGCTCCGGGCATATGCTGGACGCCTTGAGCCAGGCCTTGAGAATGCTGGAGCAGCGCCCCGCCGGCCGTCGCCGAATCATAGTGATGATTGCCGAAAAGCGGGACCGGGGGAGTGAGAGCAAGCTGCCTGATGTGGTGGCACAGGCGCAGCGGCTCAATACGGCGGTTTATTGGCTGACTTACTCGCCATTCCTGCAACCCTTCTCCGTGAAACCGAAGACCGCCGAGGACGAAAAGCCCGAAGACGAGCGGATCAAGAATCCGAAGTGCAGTTACTGTCCCGCGTCCGATGACACTCCAGTTCCCGCCGACCTGGGGCCGGGGGGTTACCTCTATGGGATTGGTGAATTGCTCCGGATGCATAAACCCGATCTGGCGAACCTGTTTGCCAACACCACCGGAGGCCGCACATTGAATTTCCTCAAGAAAGGCGCGCTGGAGGAAGCCATTGAACTGGTAGGCGAAGAGGTGCACCGGCAGTACGTCATCAGCTTCGAACCCAAGGGCGGAGAGCCGGGGGAACTGCACTCGATCAAGGTGGTGGTGAAGAACCGGCCGGACTTGCGCACCAGGACTCGCGCCGGCTACTGGGCCGCCCGTTAGGTTTTGCCCGAGGAGTCCGGCAGGATCATGTAGGTCACCAGAGCCGCCGCCACCGGACGCTTTGCGGCGTCAAATATTTCCACCCGCCCGCAGCACAGCGTCGCACCAACCTTCACCAGATGCGATCGCGCCGTGATTTTGCCGTGCGCCACTGGCCGCAGATAGTTGACCTTCATTTCGACGGTCGTGGCGGCCCGCGGCCGGCCCAGGTGCCGCGCCAGCGCCATGCCCACGGCGACATCGGCCAGTGTGGCCGTCACGCCTCCATGCAGCACTCCCGATCCGTTCAGCAACTCGGGCCGCATGGCGCACTCGATCGTGACGCCGTCTTTATGCAAGCGTACCAGCCGTAATCCGACATGTGCATTAAAAGGAATCTCGTTCAGAAACTGCTTGAGCTTTTCGAAGGTCATGGAACAACGGATCGTCTTCGTTAAGTTAGCACGCCCGCCGCGCCTTGCGCCGCTTGCCGCTTACTGAGACAATTGTGTCTGAAATTATATGAACATGCGAATTCTGCCCCTTGCCGCGTTGGCGGTGTGCGGCCTGAGCGCACAAGAACCGTTCCTCGGGCATCCGCAGGCGATTCCGGGACGGGTGCAAGCCGAATTCTATGACATCGGCGGCCAAGGCGTCGCCTACAACGACACCGACGCCGAGAACCAGGGCAGCGGCAAGCTGAACAAGGGCAACAAGTGGGTGGATCGTTTCCGCGAGAACGAAGGGGTCGATATCTCGTACACCAAGACCGGTATCGACAAGACTGTCGACGGCGCCGACGAAAAGCCCGGCGAACTATATCTTGGATGGACGGCGCCGGGTGAGTGGGTGAAGTACACCATCGAGGCGCGCGAAGCGGGAACTTATGTGATCTCGGCGCATCTTTCCTCGCGCACGGACGACGCTGCAATCAGCCTGGCCTTCGACGGCGGCCCCGCGGCGGGACCGATCGCGCTGCCCACTACAGGCCACTGGCATAAATGGCGCATCGCCAGTTGGCTCGCCGAGGTGAAGCTGGAAAAAGGCCTCCACGTCATGACCCTTGCCGTGTTGACGGAAGGCAACTTCAACATCGACTATCTGGAATTCGAGTTGGCCGGCGCGAGACCCGCGCCGTCGTTCGCACCCGTGGAAGCGGCCGAGCAGGTGAAGCGTATGGGCCGCGGCGTAAACATTATTGGTTACGATCCGCTATGGCAAGACTTCACCAAAGCGCGCTTCCAGGACCGCCATTTCGCGCGCATCCACGACGGCGGCTTTCAAACCGTGCGCGTAAACCTACAGGCGTTCGCGCACATGGATTCCGCCAATCAACTGGACCCGGTGTGGCTCAGCACGCTCGATTGGGTAATCGACCGCGCGCTGGCCAACCAACTGATCGTCATCGTGGATGAGCACGACTTCACGGTGTGTGGCGATCATCCGGAGACCTGCCGGCCGCGCCTGAAAGCCTTTTGGCAGCAGATCGCCGAGCGTTACAAGGATGCGCCGGCGGCCGTAGTGTTCGAAATCCTCAACGAGCCCAACGGCAAAATCACGCCCGCGCTCTGGAACGACATGCTGAAGGAGAATCTAACAATCATCCGCGCTACGAATCCGTCGCGGACGGTCGTGATCGGTCCGGCGTTCTGGAACAGCATTACCGCTCTCAAATCATTGGATCTGCCGGCCGACGATCACAAGATCATCGTCACCGTGCACTATTACCTGCCGATGACATTCACGCACCAGGGCGCGCCCTGGAATAAGTCAACGGCAAACCTGTCGGGGGTCACGTGGGGCACCGACGCCGAAAAGAGCAAAGTGGAGGCGGATTTCGCGGGCGTCCAGGAGTGGTCGAAGGCAAACATCCGGCCCATCCTGCTCGGCGAGTTCGGCGCTTACGACAAGGGCGAGATGGAATCGCGCGTGCGCTACACATCCCACGTCGCGCGTACGGCGGAGTCGCTGGGCTGGGCGTGGACCTACTGGCAGTTCGACTCGGACTTCGTCGTCTATGACATGAAGAAGGACGATTGGGTTGAGCCGATCTGCAAGGCACTAGTTCCGCCAGCCCAGCATACCGGAAAGACGGAACGGCGAGAGTAAGCAGCGAAGGACGTCAATATCAACAAGCTTCTTCCGCCACCCGCACGGCCTGGAAGCCCGGCGAGGTGTGGGCCGCCGCGCGCTGTCATCACCGCAGGGAGGTTTTTGCGGGAAATCCCCACGCAACGACCCGGAGTCGGGAGGCAGCGTACCGTGATCTTGGTTTTATCCGTGTTCATCTGTGTTCATCTGTGGCCAAATATGCCTTTCTTGCAGCCAAACCTCAGACAATTCTGGCCACAGATGAACGCAGATGAACACGGATAACACATCACTCCCGGCAGATCCCTCTCTCGCTGCGCCGCACGAACTCGACCAGGTGCCGCGCCTCTGGCGTGTCGATCTCCTGCTCGATACGTGCCAGCGCATCCACCAGCTTCAGCCCCGACCGATACAGAATCTGGTACGCCTTCTTCAAAGCCGAGATGTCCGAGTGTTTGTATCCGGCCCGCTTCAGGCCCACCAGATTCAAGCCCATGGCCGTCACGTTGAATCCGGAATAAAGAAAATACGGCGGCACGTCGCTGTTCACGCGCGTGTTGCCGCCGATCATAGCCAGCCGGCCGATCTTGGAGTATTGATGCACCACCACGCCGCCTGAAATGAACGCCTGGTCTTCCACCTCCACATAGCCCGCAATCAGCGCGCAACTGCAGATTACCGTGCGATTCCCGATCTTCGAATTGTGTGCGATATGGCCGGACGTCATGATGTAGTTCTCGTCGCCGATCTCGGTGACGGATTCCGGCTGCGTGCCGCGCGAAATAGTGTAGTGTTCGCGAATCTTGTTGCCGTTGCCGATGCGCAGATAGCTGCGTTCGCCGCCGAACGCCTTATCCAGCGGATCGGTCCCCAGCATCGTACCGGCGGAGATTTCGTTGCGCTCACCCAGCCTCGTCCAACGCTTCACGTAGACGTAAGGTTCCAGCCGGCAACCCGCGCCAATCTCCACATCCGACTCGATGACACAGAAATCGCCGATGCTCACGTCCGGACCGATGCGAGCGTCCGGATGAATTTGCGCAGTTGGGGCAATCATCGGATAACAGTTTGTATCATAAGACATGCGCGTACGTGAACTGGCGGAATGGCTGGGCGCCACTTTTGAGGGCGACGGCGAAAAGGAATTGACGGGCGTGGCGGCGCTCGAGACCGCGGGCGGCAGCGAACTTTCTTTCATCGGCGGAAGGCGTGCCCTGCAACAGGCGGATTCGTCCGCCGCCGGGTGCCTGATCGTGCCGCCGGAGTATGCTAGCCCCAGCCGCCGCACGGTGATCCGCGCGCCGGAGCCGCGCACGGCATTCGCGCGAGCCATGAACCGCTTCTATCCCACCGTGGAGATCAAGCCCGGCGTGCATGCAACTGCCGTGATCGGTAACGATGTGCAGATCGGCGCGTTGTCGTCCGTCGGGCCGCACACCCAAATCGGCGACAGCACGCGGATCGGCGTGGCCAGCAGCATCGGCGCGGGTTGCTCCATCGGCAAACGCGTAGTGTTGGGCGAAGGCTGCGTGCTGCATGCCAACGTGACGATTTACGACAACGTGGATATCGGACGAGGCGTCATTCTGCACGCGGGCAGCGTGATCGGCGCCGACGGCTTCGGTTACGTTTTCGAAGACGGACGCTATCAGAAGTTTCCGCAGGTGGGGCGCGTGGAAATCGGCGATTTCGTGGAGATCGGGGCCAACTCGTGCGTCGACCGCGCGGCCCTGGGTGTCACCGTAATCGGCGAAGGCACCAAGCTCGACAACATGGTCCACGTGGGCCACAACTGCCGCATCGGGCGGCACGTGGTGATCGCGGCGCAGACGGGATTCTCGGGTGGTGTGGTGGTGGAGGACTACGCGGTGATCGGCGGACAAGTGGGCATCGGGGACAAGGCCCGCATCGAAACACGCGCCGTGCTGGGCTCGGGCTGCGGCATCCTGACTTCCAAGATCGTGCGCTCCGGCCAGACGGTGTGGGGAACCCCGGCACGTCCTTTGAAGGAACATCTGGAGCAACTTGCCAATCTGGCGCGACTGCCAAAGATGCGTCGTGAAGTTGACGAACTGAAGCGCCGCCTGGCTTATCTGGAGAGCGGGGTAGGGAATCGCCCCGTTTCGAGGCCCTGATGCTCGTAGTGGTTGGCGGGCACTCGCGCAGTATCGGAAAGACTTCCGTGGTCGCCGGCCTGATCCGCGCGTTGCCGCAATGGGACTGGTCCGCCATGAAAATCACTCAATTCGGCCACGGGATGTGTTCGGCCACGGGAGAACCGTGCGCGTGTGCGTTGGAGCCGCAGTGTCCCTATACGATTGGGCGTGAGGATCGGCCAAATGCTTCGGATACCGGCCGATTCCTGGAAGCCGGAGCTCGGCACTCGTATTGGGTGCGGACGGCGGTGGGACACTTGGCACACGCGATGCCGGCCATTCGCCGGATTTATGCCCAAAGCCGGAACCTGATCGTTGAATCCAACAGCGTCGTGGAATTCCTTGCACCCGATCTTTACCTGGTGGTGCTGGATTTTTCGCAACCGGACTTTAAGGCATCGAGCGAACGGTTTCTGCCGCGGGCGGACGCTGGCGTGGTTATCGCGCGCGGCATTCCTGAGCCTGGCGGGTGGCCCGTGGCGCGCGAAACATGGGAGAGAGTGCCGCGCTTCCCAGTCACGCCGCCGCACTACGTCACGCCGGAACTTGCGGCTTTCGTGCGATCTCGCTTAACGCCGGCTACTCCGCAGCCAGCCCCGTAGGCAAGTCCGCGTAGTGCACCTTCACCAGCGCTTCGTGCATAATGCGATTGGCGTCACTGACCTGTTGTTGCAGTAGTTCCAACTGCCGCCGGCTGCGCGAGTCGGTCGGGGGCAAGACCAGATCCAGATAATCGGCGCAGGCTTCAATCACGCTCAGCGGTTGGCGCAGATCGTGAACCAGGAGGGAGAGCACCGCGGTCATCTCGTGGTGAACCGGTGCGGAAAGAGGAGGGGTCAGATCGGGAGTAATTGACAGCATTTGAACTTGAACTCAGTGGCGTGTTCGATTATAACCCAGGAGCGGCGCATTGCAAGGAGAATTATGCAGGTAGTCTCAGCCACCCGCGAATGTGCTCTTGGAATTGTCCGGTAATGGCGGCTCAACCCGGTTTCCGCCTTTATGTTTGGCGCGGTAAAGCGCCGCATCCGCATCCCGCACCAGGTTGTCGGCCGGCCGGATGAAGTGTGCTAAGTAGCACGCGCCGCCCAGACTGCAGGTGATTCGAATATCGATTTCCCCCACGCGAAAGACCTCCGCGCCGATGGCTTCGCGAATCCGCTCGGCCAGCACCAAGCCTCCCGATACTTCACACCCTGGCAGCACGATCAGGAATTCCTCGCCGCCGTAGCGGCCTACTGCGTCGTAACGGCGTACGGAAGCGCGCATCCGCCCGGCCGCCTGCCGCAGCACGGCATCGCCCACCAAGTGGCCGAAGCGGTCGTTCACGGGTTTGAATCCATCCAGATCCGCCATGAGGACCATCAGCGGCTGGCCGCTCCGGCCGGAGCGAGCTATTTCGTTCTGCAGGATCTCATGGATGGCGCGGCGGTTCCACAGACCGGTCAATGCGTCGCGTGTAGCCTGCTCACGGAGGGCTTCGCGGGCCTCCACCAATTGATCCTGTAGCGCCAGGACGCGTTGGCCGGCTCGCAAGCGGGCGCGCAGTTCCTCCATTTGGAAGGGTTTCACCACGTAATCGTCGGCGCCGGATTCCATGCCTTCCACCAAGTCCTTCAAATCCGCGCGCACGCTGATCAGGATGATATAAACGTACCGGTCATGCACGGAATCGCGGACCTTCCGGCAGATCTCCGCGCCTTCGATCCCCGGCATCATCCAGTCCAAAAGCGCCAGACGGGGCCCACCCGGATGTTGCAACTGTTCCCAGGCCTCCCGGCCGTCGGAAACAACCGTGACGTCGTAATCCCAGGCTGACAACATTTTTCGGAGCATATCGCGGAAGACAGCGCTGTCGTCCGCGACCAGAATCTGAGGGCGCGTCTTGGAAATCGGGCGCGAGGGCTGCATGGCCGCCGAGGTCATTACCTCATAAGCATAACCTTAACAATGGAATCGCCGCTATAGTTGCTGCTTTCCAATCAGAGTGGTGGTTTTCAGCCATCGGCGAGGTCTGGGAGATGATGCTTAAGCATTTGAAAACAAATGTTCTTACAGTGTGGATGGTCAATTGCTAATTTGTACGCAGTTCGGAAATGACCATGCCAGGACGAGCCACTTCATTGAAAACCCTCAGGGCCGCTGCGTTGCTCATCGCGGCAGCTTCCCCGATCTTGCTGCGCGCCCAGGAGCAGCCCATGCAGGACCCGGGCGCTCCCGAACGTGGGGTCGCCCGCCTCAGCATCGTGAATGGTGAGGTTTCTGTACGCCGCGGCGATTCGGGAGACTGGGTGGCTGCGGCCATCAACGCGCCGCTGATGGTGGAGGATCGTCTGGCGACTGGCCCGGGCGCCAAGGCCGAAGTGCAGTTTGATTCGGCGAATCTGATCCGCGTGGGCGCCAATGCCGAAATCCGGCTGGCGCAGGTGGATTACGGACGCGTCAACCTGCAAATCGCCCACGGCACGGTGACATTTCGCGTGCTGCGGGATTCCCGATCTCAGGTGGAACTGGACACGCCGACCGTATCCGTAAGGCCGAAGCAGATTGGCGCCTACCGTGTCTTCGTGCAAGAAGACGGCCAGACTGAAATTACCGTCCGGTTGGGACAGGCGGACATTTACACGCCGCGTGGTTCGGAGCCGTTGCAAGCGGGCCAAACCATGCTGGCGCGGGGAAACCCGGCGGATCCCGAGTTTCAGGTGGTCGCGGCCATCGCGCGGGACCAATGGGATCAGTGGAATGAAGAGCGCGACAGGGAAATGCTGGGTTCCGCAAGCTATCGCAATGTGCCGCAGGATGTGTACGGCACGGAAGACCTGGATAATAGCGGCCGCTGGGTGGACGTGCCGTCATACGGAGAAGTTTGGAGTCCGGCGGTTGGTCCGGATTGGGCGCCATATCAGAACGGCCGCTGGGCTTGGGAAGACTATTATGGCTGGACCTGGGTTAGTTCCGACCCCTGGGGTTGGGCGCCATTTCATTATGGCCGCTGGTTCTGGTCCGCGCCCAATGGTTGGTGCTGGTATCCAGGTGGATACGGTGTCCACTATTGGTCGCCAGCCCTGGTGGCTTTCTTCGGATTTGGCCCAGGAGTCGGCGTCGGCTTTGGATTCGGAAATATAGGCTGGGTTGCGTTGGCTCCTTTTGAGCCACTCTACGCCTGGTGGGGACGCGGATTCTATGGTGGTTTCCGGAGTACGGCATTCTTCAACCGTGGAATTAATGTTACGAATGTAAACATCACAAACGTATACCGTAATGCTCGCGTCGGCAATGGCGTGGTCGGGGTCAATGCGGCGGATTTCAGGGAAGGACGATTCAACAATCTGGCCCGCGTCTCTCCTACGGCTTTCCGGGAGGCTGGCTTGATGCACGGCCAACTTCCGGTAGCACCCAGTGCCGCCAGTCTTCGCTATTCGGGGCGGTCCGCTACATACATACCGCGGAATTCCAGCAACAATGTTCGGTTTTTCAGCCACAACGCGCCGGCTGCGGTCAACCGCGTCGGATTTGCGGAGCAGCAGCGAGCCATGCAGCAATATAGCCGGCAGCCAGTGACGGCCAGTACACGGAGCGTGGCACCGGGGGCTGGTAGCTGGCGGGGCGCATCCAGCCCGGCAGCGAACAATTCAATGGCGCCACGCGCGACTGGGCCGAGCACTGGAGCTACAGGTTCCGGCGCTTGGCGTCCAGCCGGCCCGCCAGCATCGACTGCCACGCCCGACCGTGGTGGCAGCGGCGGCAGTAGCGGCTGGCAGAGGTTTGGTGAACCGCGTGCCACTGCGCCAGAGTCGCGTAGCAATGGGACAGGATCCACTACACCGAGAACAGAGTATTCCCAACCGGCCAACGGCGGCGGCTACCGGCCCAGTTCCGGACCCGCAACTTCCAATGGCAGCCGCCCACAATCGATCCGGGTAGCGCCATCTGTGGTGCGGGAAAAATCCACGACCAAAAGCGATAGCGGTCACGCTACGCATGGCAGCGGCACAGGTTCGCACAGCGGAGCGCATAAGTAGGCATCATTTTCTTCCCTCGGGTCCGCACTCGTTTTGCGTTGTGCGGACCCGTTTTTTTTTGGCGACCGTTTATCTCTAAGTTAACATAATATTCGTTATTGGAAGTTGCCTACCACGGCCGCATATCAGTCACGCCGGTGAATTCCCCTCCGCTTATGGATGCCACGCCCAGAGGCACGACATCATCCGGCATGCTGCTCACCGCGCACTCTACATTTGCCGTGCCGTCAATGCTATAGCTGCTCCCGTCGCAGGTGCTTTGGTCCAATCCGAAGGTTGCGATATTCTCCCGCAAATATACGTAGACCGTCGCAGCGTTGAAGCTGATCCAGGTCAACGAAACGCCGCTAAAGGCCACGAACGAATTCCCGTTATAGGTCCGGCGGGCTACGTAGGTATCGCACTGTGCACAGACGTTGAGCCGGGACCCGTTACTCTGGCCGATGGTCACGGCGAAATCCGTGCTATTCGCGGTATCGCTCGTAGGCCAAGGCCCGCTCAGCCGCACCCAGCCCGTAAAACTGCTGGCGAAGGTGACATCCACTTCATAGGTTGAAGGATCGACGGTCCAACTGACCTGGTCCAAGTCCAGCCGGTTCCCGTTGTTGTCTACGCACAGCACGCCAATGTATGGCGAATCGATGTTGTGGGTGCCTTCGGTAATCGCAACGTAAGTAACGCCGGTATACTGCGCGGACCATTTCGTCAAGCCATAGCCCTTGGCCGTGATCCCCAATAACGCGGATACTAAGAAAATCATCGTCTTCATTTTTTGATATCTCCCCGTGACGCCCACAGTCCGCATCTCGATTCCGCCTGCTTGGTGTGCGGACAACGCGATCGAAGGACTAATGGGCGGATTTTGACAGCGCCGGGACCGGCGCAGCCCTCTGAAGGTCGAAGTGCCTGTAGCAGCGCCGAACTCTCAGAAAAATACGAATCTCGCGGGCGGTCAGTCCTGCCCCCTACGCTATAATTAAGCCATGCTGAAGCCTACCCGGTACATTTGGCACAACGGACGTTTTATTCCCTGGGAGCAGGCCACCATTCACGTCCTCTCTCACGTCGTGAGTTACGGGAGCAGCGTGTTTGAAGGTATACGCTGTTACGAGACACCCGCGGGGCCAGCCATCTTTCGCTTGCACGATCATGTGCGGCGCATGCAGGACTCCGCCAAGATCTACCGCATGGAACTTGGTTACACGCGCGACGAACTGGCCGAAGCCATGCAGGAATTGGTGCGTATGAACGAAATGGAATCCTGCTATCTGCGCCCGATCGCCATACGCGCTTACGGCGATATTGGTGTCAATCCCCTGAACAACCCGGTAGACGTATATTTGGCTTGCTGGCACTGGGGGAAATACCTTGGCGAAGAGGCATTGGCGCAAGGCGTGGACGTGTGTGTCTCCAGTTGGAAGCGGATCGCGCCCAATACCCTGCCCGCTCTGGCCAAGGCCGGCGCGAATTATATGAATTCGCAACTCATCAAGATGGAAGCCATCACGAATGGTTATGCGGAAGGTATCGCACTGGATGAGGCCGGCTATGTCAGCGAGGGTTCGGGCGAAAACATTTTTCTGGTTCGGGATGGCCGGATTCACACACCGCCGCTGGGCGCTTCGGTGCTGCCGGGAATCACCCGCGACAGCGTGATTCGGATGGCGCGGGATTTGGGGATTCCGCTGGTTGAAAGTATCGTGCCGCGGGAGATGCTGTACATCGCCGACGAGGTATTCTTTTCCGGAACGGCCGCTGAGATCACTCCGATACGCTCCGTCGATCACATCGTGGTCGGAAAGGACCGCCAGCGGCCCATCACCGAGAGGTTGCAAAAGGAGTTCTTCGCGCTGATCGGCGGCGGAGTGCCCGACCCTTATGGATGGCTATCGCCGGTACACACGCGACAGCCGGCAGGTGTCGCAAAATGAGGTAGCTGCACGCACACCCCGGAAGCCACCTCCCCCGAGATTTGCTCTCCGGGATGCGCTTGCAGCCGATGGACTATTTCTTTTTAGCCTATGCACACTGGCGTTTACCAGACGCAATTTGGGTTTCGCATCGCTTTTCAACAGGTTTATGAAGCAGGAATTTGTTGCGCTTGCCAGCCCCGTACTGTGGCAATCCTGTGTATAAAGCAGAGTCTCGATGAATTGTATCGGAATTGAAACTTTCGGTGGCGCCCCCGTCAATGTTGCCTTTGATGCCAACATTTCCGCCGTCGAGCCGGTCAGTCACACGGACGGATCTTATATAGCGCCCGGCTGGATCGATCTGCAGGTGAACGGCTTCTTGGGTGTGGACTTCAACGATCCCAAGTGTACCCGCGAACAAATTGCCGGCGCCATCCGTGGACTATTCGCCACGGGAGTCACGCGTTTCTATCCCACCGTGATCACGGGCTCGCCCCAGGACATGCTAGGCGCGCTGCGCAATTTGAACTGCGCCAAAGACAGGCTGCCCGAAGGCGTAGCCATGGATGGCTTCCACGTGGAGGGTCCGCACATTTCGCCCGACGACGGGCCGCGCGGCGCACATCCCCGCCGCTGGGTCAGACCGCCGGATCTCGATGAATTCCGCCGCTGGCAGGAGGCTACGGATAACCGGGTGCGCATCGTAACGCTCGCGCCGGAATGGCCGCAGGCCACCCGCTATATCGAGACCATCACAGCCGAGGGCGTTGTGGCAAGCATCGGACACACCAATGCTACCGCACCGCAGATCGCGGACGCGGTCAGCGCCGGCGCCTCGCTCTCGACGCATCTGGGAAACGGCGCGCATGCGGTAATGCGGCGTCATCCGAACTACATCTGGGAGCAACTGGCGGAGGACCGGCTCATGGCGGACTTCATTGTGGATGGCATCCATCTGTCCGCATCCTTTTTGAAGGTAGCCTTACGTGCCAAGACCGTGGCAGGCGCCGTCTTAATTACCGACGCCGCTGCGCCTGCCGGGTGCCCATCCGGGCGGTATCAGTTAGGCGAGCAAGCCGTCGACCTCACGCCGGATAACCGGGTGATGCTGGTCGGCCAGGAGCGGCTGGCGGGATCGGCGTTGCGGATGGATCGCGGCATCGAAAACCTCATCCGCATAGCCGGGTTGTCGCTGTCGGACGCCGTACGCATGGCGACAGTTAATGCCGCGCGTGCCGGCCACATGCCCGGCAGGGCCGCTGGATTGGTGCCCGGCGAACGGGCGGATATCGTCCAGTATCGCTTTAATCCAGATCTCGCAATGCTATCGATCGAAGCTACTTATGTCTCCGGGGCCAAGGTCTTTCAGGCTCCCGATCCTCCCACCCGCTAACCCAACATTTGAAGCCAGGGCCCACGGCCGAGTGACAGATCTGTCGCACCCCGTCAGAACTGTCACTGGCGCGAGTGGTCTAGCCGCAAGGAATTCTTTTGTTTTCAAAGCGATGTGCAATGGCGTGCGAAATGCAACATGGGGAGCGACTGGAGAACCAAATGACAATCCCCTTCCCACTGTCTTCCCGCAAAATTAAGAATCCCGCCCGCCTGATGCAGCAAGGCGTCTGGCTGATGCTGATTGTTGCCGTTAGCCTGTTGCTGATCCTGCGCCGCAGCGGCACCCTTGGCGGGGGCTCGCTCTGGATACTCGGTTTAGCGGTCGTGGCGTTCCTGGGCACCTTGGCCATGCGCGACGTCATGCGCAGACTGGGCCACCGTAACACCGAAGACAAACTCGTCAAGGATGTGAAGGCTTTCCTCGAAACCCAACCGCCGATAGAGTTCCGTCAACGGGCTTATGTTGCCCCACCAGCCAGCCGTGCCCAGAGTCATGACGAGGAGCAGGACTTGGTTCCCCGCCCGGCTACCAATTTTGTTGCAAGCCGCGAGTTGGCACATCGCGCGCCGGGAGACGACTTGGTTGTGTTCGATGCCATGCAACCGCGCGTATGTGTCGAACTACGAGTGGAGCTTTATCCCGTTCTGGCTCCCGTCGTAGCCAACTGAAGTATGCGAGCCGGCCGCCGCGGTCACCGGATCGCCTCCGCGGCCGGCTCCTTGCTCTTTGCCGGCTTGTTCTTCTTCAACTTGGCAACCGGATCCGCCGGCCGGTAATCCAGCGTTCGGCTGACAGTCTCCACAATGGTCTTCAAGCACTTTACCCTTCCAAACCACTTGAAGTTCGACTCGACCACCGTCCAGGGCGCGGTCAATGTGCTGGTTCGCAGCAGCATATCTTCGACGGCTTCGTCGTAACGGCCCCATTTTTCGCGGTTGCGCCAATCCTCAGGTGTCAGCTTCCAGCGTTTGTAAGGCGTGGTCTGCCGACTTTTGAAGCGCTTGAGCTGTTCCTCGGGACTGATCTGCAGCCAGAACTTCACTACGATGGCGCCGGCGTCCACCAGCTGCCGCTCGAAGTCGTTGATTTCCCGATACGCGCGCCTCCAGGCTTCCTCGGTAGCGAAGCCTTCCACGCGCTCTACCAGCACCCGGCCATACCAACTCCTGTCGAATACCAGAATCTGCTTTTCATCCGGCGGTAGAAGCCGGCGCCAGAAGCGCCACAGGTAATGATGGGTCTTGTCTTCGCCTTCAGGCGCCGCTATGGGAAACACCTCATATCCGCGCGGGTCGAGCTTTTCCGTCAGCCGGCGGATGGCGCCCCCTTTGCCGGCCGCATCGCGGCCCTCGAATACGATGACCAACGAGCGCTTGCGCCGGTAGAGCTGCCACGCCAGCTCCCGCAACTGCACCTGATAACGCAGCAGGTCGCGCTCATACTCCGCTTTCGATAGATGCTTGCCCAGATCCAGCGTTTCCAGCATGGCTACGCCTTCCTACCCGCCTTCTTCGGCGCGCGTTTTGCAGCCGCGGCATCGAGCGCGCGGATGATGGTTTCGAATATCGCCAGCCGTGTCCAGTACCTGTCCGTGGCTTCGATGATATGCCAGGGACCCCACTCGGATTCGGTGCGCTCCAGCATTTCTTCGACGGCCTTCAGGTACCGGTTGTATTCCTTGTTGCGTTTCCAATCCTCCGGCCGGACCTGCCAACGAGTGAGCGGATCGCTTTCCATCTTGCGGAACCGGTGTTTTTGCTCCTTTTTGCCGATGTGAAGGAAAAGCTTGACCAGGACATAGCCATCGTCGGCCAGCGTGCGCTCGAAGTCGCCGATGTCGCGGTAAGCTTTCTCCCAATCGCCGGCCGGCGTAATCTTCTCCACGCGCTCCTCCAGCACCCGCCGGTACCAGCTTCGGTCGAAGATCGCCATATTTCCGTAGTTCGGGAGCCGCTGCCAGAAGCGATAAAGCCAGGGCATGTGCAATTCATGGGTGCGCGGTTCCTGGATCACGTGCAGCTTGAATGCTCGCGGTTCCAGCCGGCTGGTAAGCACGTTGATTGTGGTGCCCTTGCCGGCGGCCTCCCAGCCTTCAAAAACGACGACGCTCGCCAGGCCGCATTCCGACGTGGCCAACTGCAGGTCGTAGAGCTTGGCCTGCAACTCGGGCAGGCGGCGCTTGTACTCCTCTTTGCCGACGGAGCGGGTCAGATCAACTTTTTCCAGCATAATGCACTGCCACTTAATCGTCCTGCGCGCTGAGCTTGGCAATCACCGAGAGATCCTCCAACGTGGTCGTGTCGCCCTTCACTTCGCCCCCCGCCGCAATCTCCTTCAGCAATCGCCGCATGATCTTGCCGCTGCGGGTCTTGGGCAGCGCATCCGTGAAGCGCACGTCGTCAGGCTTGGCCAATGAGCCGATCTCCTTGGCGACCCATTGCCGCAGTTCTTCTTTCAGTTCGTGGCCGGGCGGATTACCGGCCTTGAGCGTCACGAATGCCGCGATGGCCTGCCCTTTCAAGTCGTCCAGGCGCGCCACCACCGCAGCCTCGGCAACCTTGGGATGCGCTACCAGCGCGGACTCCACCTCCATCGTGCTCAAACGGTGCCCCGACACGTTGATCACATCGTCGATGCGGCCCATGATCCAAAAGTAGCCGTCGGCATCCTGGCGCGCCCCATCACCGGTGAAATACATGCCCGGAAGTTGTGACCAATACTGCTGCTCGTATCGCTGCGGATCGCCATAAATGTTGCGCAGCATGGCGGGCCAGGGCTGCTTCAAAACCAGAAATCCGCCGCCGCCGGCGGGCACTGGATCGCCCTCGCGGGTCACTACGGCAGCTATCACGCCCGGCAGCGGACGAGTGGCCGATCCGGGCTTCAACGGCGTGGCCCCGGGCAGCGGCGCGATCATGATCATGCCCGTTTCAGTCTGCCACCAGGTGTCCACGATGGGGCAGCGCTCGTGCCCGATGTGCTTGCGATACCACATCCAGGCTTCCGGATTGATCGGCTCGCCAACCGTGCCCAGCAGGCGCAGGCTTTGCATCGAATGCTTCGCCGGCCACTGGTCCCCAAAGCGCATGAAAGCACGGATGGCGGTTGGCGCAGTGTAGAAAACGTTGACCTTGTGCCGATCGATGATGCTCCAGAAACGGTCCGGCTCGGGAAAATTCGGCGCGCCTTCATACATCATTGTGGTGGCGCCATTCTGCAGGGGTCCGTAAACGATGTAGCTGTGACCGGTCACCCAACCGATATCGGCCGTGCACCAATAAATGTCGTCCTCTTTCAGATCGAACACCCATTTGGTCGTGATGTATGTGCCCACCGAGTAGCCGCCCGTGGTGTGCAAGATGCCTTTTGGTTTGCCGGTTGTGCCGGAGGTATAGAGCAGATACAGCGGATGCTCGGCATCCAGCGGTTCGGCAGGGCAATCATAGGATGCGTTCGCCATCAATTCATGCCACCAGAGATCCCGTCCGGCCAGCATCATCTGCGGCGTACCCGTGCGCCGGTAGACCACCACGTGGCGGACCGACGGACAGGAAAGCACGGCCTCATCCACCGCAGGCTTCAGCTTCACCTCGGCGCCGCGGCGGTACGAGCCATCCTGTGTGATCACCAACGACGCCTGCGAATCGTTGATGCGATCGATGAGCGCATTGGCCGAGAAGCCGCCAAAAATTATCGTGTGCGGCGCGCCGATCCGTGCGCAGGCCAGCATGGCGATCGGCAAGGCCGGACACATGCCCATGTAAATTGCCACGCGATCGCCCTTTTTAACTCCCAGCGACTTCAGCACGTTGGCAAACTTCGAAACCTCGGTCAGAAGTTGCTGGTAAGTCAAAGTAACGATTTCGCCTGGCTCACTCTCCCAAATGATGGCCGCCTTGTTGCGCCGCCAGGTGGCGATGTGCCGGTCGAGGCAGTTATAGGAAAGGTTGAGCTGTCCGCCCAAAAACCATTTAGCCCATGGGCAATTCCATTCCAGGACCTGGTCCCAAGGCTTGAACCAAGTCAGCTCAGAGGCGATCTTGCCCCAAAACGCCGCGGGATCCTCCTCCGCCTCGCGATAGAGTTCCTCGTACGCTTCCAGCGAACTGATGTGCGCCGTCGCGCTGAAATCCGCGGGCGGCGGGAAGACGCGAGTCTCGGTGAGAACGGAATCGATGTTTGACTGGGGCTGCATGCGTGGCTTATCCCTCCAGCAGAAGGTATCAGAAAATAGCCACAGGCGCGCGATACCCGCCAACGATTTCCAAAACCGGACACTTTTCCGTTAAGCGCCTCCGGCCTCGTTCCAATGTTTCAATCATTTGCGCGCCGGATCGGACGGACCTTGGCTTGCTACTTTGTAACAAGTGCTCACCTTCCTGAAGGATCTGCGCTATTCGTTGCGCGTGTTGCGCAAAATGCCGGGTTTCACCGTCGTGGCTTTGCTGGTGCTCGCTCTCGGTATCGGCGCCAATACCGCGATCTTTAGCGTTGTCAATTCGGTGGTCCTCCGTCCGTTGCCATATCCCGGCGCCGACCGCCTGGTCCTCATTTGGGAAACGGACGTGAAAGACGGCATCCAGCGGGAGGGTCCTTCCGGTCCGAATTTCCTTGACTGGAAGGAACAGAGCCAATCGTTCGAAGATATGGAATTGTTCGAGGTCGGGACCGGCACGGTGACCGGCGAGGGGCAACCGGAGCAGGTCGTGGGCTTGCGTGTGACCACCAATTTTCTTTCCATGCTGGGCGGGCGGGCGATTTTGGGACGCAGCTTTACGGCTGCCGAAGGCGCTGGGGATGCCCGCTACCCCGTAGCCGTCTTGAGCAATGGGTACTGGAAGCGCCGCTTCGGGTCGGACCCGCATGTGATCGGCAGAGTCTTCACCATGAATAGCGAGCCGTACACCGTAATCGGCGTGCTGGGCCCGAACTTTTACCACCCGCTGCCCACTGATCTTTACGTGCCGTGGCCTACTGCGCAACTGCGCGCCAAGAGCCGCGTGGACCATGATTTCGGCGTCATCGGCCGCCTGAAGCCGGGAGTCACAATCGCCGCGGCGCAGTCCGAACTGAGCACGGTCGCACGGCGCATCAATGCGCAGACTCCCCGTCTGGCCGGATGGGATGTGGCCGTGGTCGGGATGAAACAGGCGTTGTTCGAATACATCCGGCCGGCGCTGCTGTTGCTGCTGGGCGCCGTGGGGCTGCTGCTGCTGTTGGCATGTGTGAACGTGGCCAGCCTGATGCTGGCGCGCGTCACGGGGCGTCGTCGGGAAATGGGCATACGCGCCGCGCTCGGCGCCGGCCGTGACCGACTGATCGTTCAGGTGCTCGGCGAGAGTCTGCTGCTGAGTCTGGTGGGTGGCGCGCTTGGTGTGTTGGTCGCCGTCTGGGGTGTGGATCTGTTGAGCGCCGTCTTGCCGAACACCCTGCCGATGGCGGAGGCCGGCGCGGAGATCGTGCGGCCGGCTATTGGCGTGGACGGCCGCGCGCTAGCCTTCGCTCTGTTGATCTCGACCGGTGCGGCGCTGGTTTTCGGACTGATTCCCGCGTTGCACGCCGCCGGCGCGGACGTGAACGATGCGTTGCGGACCGGCGGCCGGACGTCCTCCGCATCGCCCGGCCGGTCGCGCGTGTGGAGTTTGCTGGTGGGCGGCGAGATCGCGCTAGCCAGCATGCTGCTGATCGGCGCCGGTCTGGCCATGAAAAGCTTCGTGAATCTGCAGCACGTGAACCCAGGCATACGGCCCGACCATGTCATGACATTCCGTATGCGCCTGCCCACCGACAATCTCTACAAGAACGATCGCGAACAGGCCGCTTTCTACCGGCAGGTAATCGATAAGGTGGAAGAGATACCCGGCATACAGTCCGCCGGCCTGAGCGATGTGCTGCCGCTCGGCGAGCAGAACGACCGCGAATATTTCACCATCGAAAAGCGTCCCCTGCCGGGGGGAGAGGAACTGGTGGCCGACTTCCGGCGCATCAGCCCGCGGTATCTAAACACCATGGGAATCGTGCTATTGCGCGGGAGAGTGCTCTCCGATCGCGATGTGCGCGACGCGCCGCCGGTGATCCTGATCGACGAGACACTGGCGCGCCAGTACTTTCCAGACGAGGATCCCCTCGGCCGGCGCATGCGGCTCTGGGGCCGATACCGCGAGATCGTAGGCATCATAGGCCAGGTGCATCACTATGGTCTGGAGAAACAACCGGCGCCTACCATCTATGCGCCATTCGAGCAGATGACCGACAAAGCCATGGCGCTGGCAGTGCGCACAACTATGGACCCCCAGGCTCTGGTGAATGCCGTGAAGCAGGCCATATGGTCGGTTGACCGGGGCCAGCCGGTGTTTCAGATTCGCAGCATGAATGATTATGTTTCGCTGGCCGAAACCGCTCCGCGCATCTCCATGACGCTGCTCCTGGTTTTTGCGGGCATTTCCGTGCTATTGGCGGCACTCGGAATTCACGGAGTCGTATCCTATGGCGTCGCCGAGCGGACCCGCGAGTTCGGAATTCGCATGTCGCTCGGATCTACGCCCGCCCAGCTTAAGGCGCTGGTTATACGCAACGGGATCAAGATCGCGGTCGCGGGGTTACTGGCCGGCATGGTGGGCGCGGTCGTCCTGGCGTCCACACTGCGCGCCCTGCTGTTTGGCGTCGCGCCAATGGATCCATCGGTAATGGCCGCCGTCGCAGCCTTACTTTTGGCGGTCGCGTTCGTCGCCAATTATGTGCCCGCATGGCGCGCGACACGCATCGATCCGATGAGGGCGCTGCACCAGGAATAGTACGGCGCTGTCGGCTATGATCGAACCATGGTGCGCGTCACCGCGTTGGTATTAGTCGTTGGTACTTCGCTTGCCGGGCAATTCCCTGCCCCAGAGCCTCCAGATCCGAAAGCCTTCGCCATCATGGCTTGGGGCGATGCTCCTGCCGATCCGGCCCAATTACGAGGCATGCGGGATGCCGGCCTGAACATCGCAGGTTTCTGCCGCGTCGTGGACCTGGAGAAGATCCGCAACGCTGGTCTGGCATGTTTCGTCAACGATCCACGCATCAGCGGCTACGACTGGCCGTCGCTGCCGCCCGAGGGCGAGATCCGCAGCCGTATCGGGGCGCTCGCGAAGGAGGTCGGCGCGAATCCCGCGGCTATCGGATTTTTTCTGCGCGATGAGCCCCACGCCTCCCTGATGCCGGCGCTCGCCCGGGTGACGGCAATCGCGCGCCAGGCCATGCCCGGAAAATGGCCGTATGTAAACCTGTTTCCATATCGTGTCAGCCCTGATCGTGTCGGGACGGACAGTTATGACACGTACGTTCGCATGCTGGTCGACACCATCAGCCAGCCATTCCTAAGCTACGACAACTACTCGCTGGTCGGCGGCGAAATGCTCGACTACTTCTACACCAACCTGGAGATCGTCCGCCGGCTTTCCATCGAGACCAAAACGCCGTTTTGGAATTGTGTACTCGCCAACGCGCATTTCAACTACATGGAGCCGTCGGATGCCACCCTTCATTTGCAGGCCTATGCGACGCTGGCCTACGGTGGGCGCGGCATTCAGTACTTCACCTATTTTGCCCCCGGCTTCGGTAACTACCGTTTGGCCGCCGTGGACCAGTTCGGAAATCGGACGCCCACCTGGGATCGCCTCCGTCGCATTAATCTGGAGCTTCAAGCTCTGGCGCCTATCATATTGAAACTGCACAGTACCGGCGTTTATCATTATCCGGATGTTCCGGATCAGTCAAAGCCGTTGGCCGCCAGCCGACTGGTACGGGCGATCGAAATGACGCAGCGCTTTGTGAAACCGTCAGTGGCAGGCCGCTTCCTGGTTGGCGAATTCGCGGACGAAGCGGGGAGGCCCTATCTGATGGTGGTCAACAAAGATCTTAACAATAGCTTTCAATTTCACCTGCATCTGTTGAAAGAAAATGTGAAGCTGATCCGAATCTCGCCTTATTCCGGCCGCGAGGAACCCTTCGGGGGCGAGATGGACTGGCTGGCACCGGGAGCCGGCGTGCTGTTGCGGATCGAGTAGCCCGTTTCGCGCTCGATCTCGAGCAGCCGGTTGTATTTTGCCAGACGCTCGGACTGGGTGATCGATCCGGGTTTGAACTGATCGCCGCGCCAACCCACGGCCAAATCCGCCGCCCAGTTGTCTTCCGTCTCCCCGCTGCGCACGCTGATGGTCACCTGCCAGCTCGCTTGGCGCGCCAGACGGCAGGCTTCGGCGGCTTCGGTCAGGGTGCCTATCTGGTTGGGCTTGAGCAGCAAGGCGTTGCAGGCGTGCGTTTCTACGGCCCGGCGGATGCGTTGCGGATTGGTGCATAACAGATCGTCGCCCAGGACCAGGACACGATGGCCGAGCGCCTCGCATAAACGCGGCCACCATTCCCAATCGTCTTCGGCGAGGCCATCTTCGACGCTCACGATTGGGTAACGATCCACCCAGCGGACGAGCCGATTGATCATACCGGCGCTGTCCAGCCGATCACCATCAAGTTCATAATGTCCCTCACGGTAGAACTGACTGGCGGCTACGTCCAGCGCCAGGGATACGCCGGCCCCCGCACTCGCTCTCACCGCCACCTCAATCATCTCCTCCGTGCTCTCGCAGGGCGGAGCCAGGCCGCCTTCGTCGGCCGTCAACAACCGCATGCCGTAACGCTTCAGAATCAGGCGGGCTGCGGACTGATACACGTCGTACGCCGTGACCAGCGATTCGTCGATGGTCGATCCGCGGGGCACGATCAGGACATCCTGGATCGCAATCTGTTTTCCGGCGTGCATGCCGCCGCTGAACAGATTGATGGTCAGGCGCGGCAGAGTGCCCGACTCGTCGCCCAACATGCCGGCGAAATACCGATACAACGGGATGCCACGATCCTGTGCGCACGCCCGCGCGAACCCCACGGACACAGCCAAAATAGCATTGGCGCCGAGCCGGGACTTGTTGGACGTGCCATCCAATGCGATCAGTGCGGCATCGAGAGCCGCCTGATCCGCGAAGCCGCAGCCGGCCAGCGCGCTATGAATCTCGCCGTTGACGTTGGCGGCGGCCTTGCGGCACCCCAGGCCGCCATAGCGCCGCGGGTCGCCGTCGCGCAATTCCAATGCTTCGGCTGACCCCGTAGATGCGCCCGATGGCACGGACGCGCTACCGGCCGCGCCGCCCGCCAGCGCGCAATTTGCCTGGACAGTTGGCCGGCCGCGGCTATCGAGGATTTCCGCTGCAGTGAGGCGTTCGATTATGGGCACAGGTTCTCCTGAAACATGCCAATCAGATCCACAACCTGGACGGGCGCAGCGGACATGATGCGCAGCACCGCATCCCTCTGGCGTACGCGCTCGCCGCCGTCCAGATACTCCAACGGCGACCGGCCCACCACCCGAGCCAGCAGGCATGCCAGCGTGTGCCGGACCGCACGCGGCTCCAGATCGGCTCCGGCCGCGTCCGCGTAGACGCGCCAAAATTCCGTGGCCGCCTCGCCAAATTCGCGCCGCAAAGCGGGTAGATGATGCGCTTTACTCAACAGGTGCGTCAATGCGAACCCCAGGTCGAACGCCGGATCGCCGAAGTGGATGACTTCATGGTCGAGCAATACCAGCCGGCCCGCGTGGATCAGCACGTTTTTCGGGCTGTAATCGCCGTGGACCAGGGTGAGCCGGCAGGCGCGCGTGTCTGCCATCAGCGACTGGATAAATCCGGCAGCGGCCGGTATCTGCCGCGCGGAATAGCTGTAATAAGGCTCCAGGCGCAGCGATTCAAAGAACGAGCGATCCGCGAATACTTCGGCCAGATCCGGGCGTCCTAGCGCTGCGCGATGGATGGTGGCAAGCAGCCCGCCGAACTGCCGCACATGATCGACGCAGATGCGCCCGCTGAGCAACAAAGTCTTCCAATTCTCGTGCGGCTGCGGCACGGCCTGCATGGCCAGTACATAATGTTCGCGGTCCTCGAAGAGCAGCGGCGTAATAGCCCCGGCGGGCGCCAGCCGCGCCAGCCATTGGAGGCCCAACGCTTCGCGATGGATGCGTTCCGGCGAGCTGAACCAATCCACCGGTACGCGTAGTTTAGCGAGGGCTTGTTTCAACACCCAGGCCTCGCCGGATGGGCGTTCCACCCACACCGTGCGATTCGAAACCCCGCCTTGCAGATTGCGCACGACGGGCTGCTCGTCCGGCGCGAGCCGTCCGGTTTGGCGCAACCAAGCCAGCAGCGCGGGTGTGTCTTCAATATCCAGCACGTCAGGCAACCGCGGTTTCCATGGCGGCGTAAGCGCAGCCCACTACCACCAGGAACATCGTGAGCACTTCGCTGTCACCGAGGTTGTATTCAAAGCAGCCTGCAATCATGGTGGCTACCACAACTGCCACCGCGCCGTGCAGCACGAATTTCAAATCCGTGCGCCCCGGCCCAAGCCGCCACAAGCGGCGCAGGCAGTCGTAGAGGATCTGCCCGAGCATCCAGAGCATCATCAGCATGGTGGGGATGCCGCGCTCGGCGGCGTACTGCAGATAGATGTTGTGCAGATGGCCATACCAGCCATCCGGCAGGGGTCGCGGCACATCGGCCGGAACGTAACTGTTGAACTGCAGCTTCACCTCTTCGGGCCCCAGTCCGAACCAGGGATGCGCGTGAATCATTTCGAGGCCGGTCCTCCAGGTGACGAAGCGGTGCTGGTTGGAGTCGAGCTTGCCGGGCTTGAGCATGGACGCGAAACGCTCGCGAATCGAGCCTGGCGCCACGAGCGCGATCAACAGCAAGGCGGCAGGCAGGGTCACCGCCAGCCAGCGCCTCCAGAACCACAGCAGGTAAATGCCGCCGCCCGCGCTGGCCAGCCAGATGCTGCGCGTGAAGCCCAGGAGCAACGCAGTCGCCATGAGGAGCGCGCAGATCAGCCACAGCCAGACGCGCTTGCGGTGAATGCAGGCGAAGAACAGAAAGGCCGTGGTCATCAGCAGCGCGAACATCTCCTGGCCGCCGAAAGTCATCCAGTGACTCATGAAACCGGTGATGCGCGCGCCGACGTAGTAATCGTAAAAGCCGCGTCCGGCGGCATGCGCCTCCTGCACCTTGCGGCCGAATTGGACGAATCCGCGCAGAGAAATCAGCGCGCCCACGCCCGCCCAGCACAGAAACAGCCAGCGGATGATGCGCATCTCGCGCATGGTGGAAAAGACCAGCAACAGGATGCTGA
This sequence comes from Bryobacteraceae bacterium, assembly GCA_049511415.1. Classification (GTDB taxonomy): domain Bacteria; phylum Acidobacteriota; class Terriglobia; order Bryobacterales; family Bryobacteraceae; genus Bog-159. The sequence goes on from JBEKYC010000006.1 coordinate 106,804, forward strand.
ATACGAAGATCTTGCGGACTTGCGGCAGCCCAGCCGCCGGATCGGGCGACAGCGCCAGCGAGATCAACGTGCCCAGAAGGAACAGGCCGAGCGGCAGCCAGATGCGCGGCAGACGCATGCGGCCGCCGGAGAGCAGGAGAGCGGCGAGCGCCAGCGCCAGCAGAATCTGGGAAGCGGCAATCGAAACGAGGATGGCGACCGCGGAGGCGAATGTCAGCCAGCGCGCGTGGCGGAAGAGCAGCGGTTCGGGGGCGCCCATCAGACCTCTAGTATAGAGGCATGCACCTGGGAATCCCCGCGGTTCGCCGGTATGGCGGCGTTTCTAGCTGGCGTGGCCGTTCGTGGCCGTAACCAGAGGTAGCTGGGCGTCCTCGGATAAAAGCGACGGCTGTTCCAGCGCGGCGAGGGTGCGGGCGTGCGCATCGACCGGCTCGGGAGCGTCGAGAACCACGCCAAACGCATGTGCATCGAGATCTTCGAATTTGCGCGCGGTTACCAGCACGCGCGCCTCCAGCGATCCGGTAGCGGAGTTGTATGCTTCCACAGCCCGGTCGAGGCTTCTGCCCAGACGATCCCAATGGCTGCTCAGGTCGGCCAGCCGCTTGTGAAGTTCTTTGCCCAAGCGGCTGATCTCGGCCGCGTGCTGCGCCACGTTCTCCTGCCGCCATCCATAAGCCACGGCGCGGAACAGCGCGATGAGTGTGGTGGGCGTGGCCAGGATCACCCGATCCGCGGCGCCCGCTTCGATCAGTTCCGGGTCGCCTTCGAGCGCGGCGCTGAAGAAGTTCTCACCCGGCAGAAAGAGCACCACGAACTCCGGAGCAGGATTGAATTGCTCCCAATATTGCTTGCGGCCCAGCGCCGTCATATGCGCGCGGACCTGGCGGGCGTGATCCTGCAGGTGGGCATGGCGAGTACTTTCATCGGGGGCGTCACTGGCCGCCAGATAAGCTTCCAGCGGAGTCTTGGCGTCCACCACGATGTTCTTGCCGCCTGGAAGCCGCACCACCAGATCGGGCCGCTGGCGCCCGTCATCGCTGAAGGCCACCGGTTGGGACTCGAAATCGCAGTGCTCCAGCATGCCGGCCAGTTCGACGACCCGACGGAGTTGGATTTCACCCCAACGGCCGCGCACACCCGGGGCACGCAGCGCCGTAGCCAGACGGCCGGTCTCGGCGCGCAGTTGCGTTTGGGTTTCGAGTAATCCACGGACCTGCTCGACCAGGCCGGCATAAGCTCCCGCGCGAACAGTTTCCAATTCGCGAATGCGGCCGTCAACTTTTTCAAGCGATTCGCGCACCGGCCGGACTATGTCGGCGATGGCCTGCTGCCGCAACTCGAGATCGCCGCGGGCAGCCTGCTGCGAGCGGTCGAGAGCCGTGCGGACCATTTCCAGAAACGCCTTGTTGTTGCTGGCGAGCGCGTCCGCCGATAGTGCCTTGAACGTGTCCGCCAGCTTTTGGCGGGCGTCTTCGAAGGCCGCTTGCAAAGCCTTATATTGTTGTTCCCGATTCTCCAGCCGCTCGGTCAGCACGGCTCTTTCTGGTTCCCACTCCGCCTTGGCGCGATCATAAGCTTGGCGCGCCGCCGGACGGAGCCACATAAACGCCAGTAAGCCGCCAAACGCCAAGCCGAATAAGAAACCCACCGCGAACAGTACGGTCTGCATACTGATGGAATTATCGCACGGGCCAGGCGTAAGTAGTTTGCTAACTTCTGGCAGCTAAGTTAATTAACCACCGATGATGGTTGAGAGGCGTTCCACAATTCCCTCTACGCCTTGAGACTGCTGGCGCAGTTCCGCGGCCGAAGCTTCGTTCTCCTGCGCCTTTTGAGCGGCCACTTGAACGACTTGCTCCATCTGCTGGACGGCCGCGGAGATCTGTTCGATGCCGCGTGCCTGTTCTTCAGTGCCCGCACTCACCTGATGAATCATCTTTTTGACCGATTCCGACGAACCGGTGACCTGAGAGATCGCCGTGCCCATCTCCGTCAATCGTTGGCTGCCCTGACGTGATCTGGTCATGGAGTCTTCAATCAACGCGGCCGTGTCTTTAGCAGCCTGCGCACTCTTCTGGGCCAGATTTCGTACCTCGTCAGCCACCACCGCGAAACCAAGTCCCACCTCGCCGGCGCGCGCGGCTTCCACGGCCGCGTTCAACGCCAGGACGTTCGTCTGGAAAGCAATCTCGTCAATCACTTGGATGATCTTGCCGATGCGGTCGCCGGATTGCGTGATTTCCCCCATGGAAACCTCCATCTCCTCCAGCCGATGGTTGACCGCCGCCATGCCGCCCGCAGCCTCTGCCATCGCCGCGGCGGCGGATTTGGCGCTGTCCGCATTAGCCTGCGTCATCGAATTGATCTCCACGGTGGAGGCCGATGTTTCTTCCACCGTAGCGGCCTGTTCCACGGCTCCGGACGCGATGGCCTGGCTGGCTTCTTCCAGACGTCCGGAAGTGGAACGGACCCTTGCCGCTCCCTTCAGCAACTCTTGTGAAATGATCCGCAGCGGGCGTACAATCAGCCGCCGATTCAGTCTTTGAAATGCGGCTACCACCACGATGAGCACCGCCAGACCGGTAATCGTGATTCGCTCCATGCTAGCCAGCACCACCGGATCCCGCGTCATTGGCGCCTTCAGCACAAACGCGCCCTTGATCTCACCGGCCTGCAGCCCCTCCATGGGCACGCCCAGGACGTCGCGCCCATCTTGCGATGGGCTCAACGACGAATCGCCGTGGCAAGCGAGACACCCGGCGACGAGTTTCACAGGGCGCGCCAGAACCAGCGTGCCAGTCGTGGGATCCTGGGCGAAGTACTCCTCCTTGCCCGCCGCGAATTCGCGAAATGCTTCCGCGAAATCACTGAGTTGATTCTTCGGGTTGCGCGCCTTGAGATCGGGCCGTGTGGGCGTGAGGAACGAGAAGTTCTGGGACTGCGCGACGGCCCTGACCGAGTCCCAGCCCGCGACCACCGGAATCGTCCGGTAGAGCGCTGAATTCCGATAGTCGCCACCCGCCATGCCTTTCAGATTGGTCATTAGCGAACCGGTGTTGAAAGCTCCTTCACTATGGAGCTGGTCCATGTTAGCCGACACGGTCTCGGCCTGCTGCAGAGTGGAACTCATCAGCGCGCGCAATTCATTGACACGATTGTTATGGGAAATCAGGTAAACGCTGACGATCGCGCCGGCAGTAGCCAATACAACTCCGCCGCTGGCGCAAATTGTAATCTTGTTTGCGAGATTCACTTTTCCTCCGGCCCGGCCTGTTCGGTCCTGCCAAAGGTTCTATCGGTTGGAACGCGGAGAAGCTGTATTATTGCAAGGCGGTGTCGGCAAATGCCAGATAGGCGGCAAGGAAGCGGTAACTGTCGTAATAATCGTCCGGATGGATGGCCCGATACGTGTCACTCTGGCTATGCAGAATGGCCAGTGTCGACTGAGTCACGGAGTGAAAAGTGATGGTTGGAATCCGGCGCTCGGCGAAGCTCATGGCGTCGTCCCGGCCCACTTGATCCACATTCGTGGCGCCGATCGGCAGCTTGCTCGCGGCGGATACCTGACCCGCAAACCTGGCCAGTTCACGATCGGCGTGGCTCAGCCAGACTGCGGTGGGAGAAAGCCCCAGGCACTCGATATTCACTTCCGCTTTTATGCGCGCCGCATGTTCGGCCGTGAGCGCCTTCACGTAAAAACGCGATCCCACGAGACCCTCCTCTTCACCGGAGAACCCAATGAAAACCAGCGTGTGTCGCCGCGGCACAGTATGCAGACTTTCAAACAGGTCGGCCAACAGGGACGCGCCGCTCCAGTCGTCGACGGCGCCCTCGCCCACCCCAACCTTGTCCGTGTGCGCCGAAATCAAGATGCGCTGGTCCGTGGCGCCGGGCCATGTGCAGATCACATTCGGCGCCTTGAGGTGTTTAACCGATTGTTCTTCGAGGTGCGCCGCCGTGCAACCGGACTCGGCAAGCAGCGTTTCCAGTGTCATGGCCCGCGCGTGGTTGTCTTTGGCCGTCTGACGGAGGCGCGCCAACACTACCTCCTTCGACAGCGGACTGAAAGTGACCTGTTGCGCCACGGCGAGCCGCGGAACGCCTACCGCCAAGACCAGCACGGGAAGCCAACTATTCGTCGTGTTCCTCGTGTCCCGGTTCTCCGCCCGCACCATCCGTGGCCAGAGCGAGCATCTCATCGCGCGTGCAACTGCGTGGCTTAGTCTGCCGGCGATCCTTTTCGCCCGCCGCGGCCGCCTCGACGACAAACCGCTGGGTGATCGCCAACTCTTCCTCCAGATTGAATGCAGGCACCGCCCGCAGCGCCGGAACTTGCGCCACACCGTGCTCGTTCACGATGCATTCCATGCCGTTGGAGAGCGCGAAACGAATCCGCAACCGCTTTTTTACGGTGACCCGCCGCAGGTCGGACAGTGTCACTGCTCGGCTTCCTGGTAGCGGTCTTCGTTTTCCAGCACGGCGCCGCTGGCCAGACGCTCCTGGCAGGATACACAGAACTTGGCCCAGGGCACCGCATCCAGGCGCCTGGCGGAGATCGGCTCTTCGCATTGGTAACAGACACCGTACGTGCCGTTATCCATGCGACGCATGGCGTCCTGCACTTCGCGCAGCAATTTGATGTCGAGGGTGTTGCGGTTCAGAAAGATCCACTCTTCGTGACTTTGCTGGCTGAGATCGCCCTCGTCGTGCGGATGCTCTTCGCGGGCCAGCACCTGGGCCGCTTTCTGGGCCGACATGCTGCGCTGCACTTCGTCAGCCTTCTTCTGCAGGACTTTACGGTACGCTTCGTATTTGATTTTCACGGGACTTCGCATTGCGGTCGCCATATAGCTGAAGGTATAAGACGCCAGCCGTCGCACAAAAGTTGCATTTCCCGGATGTAAGGAATTTGTCAGGAGAGCGGCCCGCAGACGGTCAAAATCCGCCGGTGTCGCGAATTCCCTTCCCTTCCACGCATTCATACATACGTCCGGCGCGCAGATTTTTGAATTCCTGCACCTGTCCGCTGGGCCAATGCAGTTCGGCCCGCTCGACCGCGTCGCGCCGGCCCAACCCGAACGTCACCGGCAACTCCGATTGCGAGAGGTAACTCGATCCGCTTTTCACCATGCGCGATCCGGTCTCGCCGCCGCTGGTTACCCGCACGATCGCGCCGATTGCATCGCGATTCGATTTGGCGCCCACCAGCCGGAAGCGCACCGCGTGATGCCCGTTCGATTGGTCATTGCGGTAAAGATGCACCGGACCCTGGTTGGTGGTGATCAGCACGTCCAGGTCTCCATCCCGATCGAAATCGCCAAAAGCCGCGCCACGCCCGACCTTCGGTTCGGCAAAGCCTCCACCCAAGGCACCCGCCACATCCTCGAATCCGCCGCTGCCTTTATTCAGAAACAGGTGTGGCGGCTGCGCGTAACCGGTCTCCGGCCGGGTTTCCCGAATTCCGGGTTCGATATGGCCGTTCACCACCAACAGATCCAGCAGACCGTCCAGATCCGCATCGAAGAAGAAACACCCAAACCCCAGGCTGCGCCGCGAGAGCCGCCCCACATCCGTGCGCGCCGCTTGATCCACGTACAGGCCGCCGCGCGTCCCCCGGTACAGACCGATCATCTCATTGTCGAAGTTGGTGATCGCCAAACCGGCAATACCCGAATTATCGTAATCGGCGACGTCGACGCCCATGCCAGCGCGCGCCTTACCGTCTTCGCTGAAAGCTACGCCGGCCTTCACGGCAATATCCAGGAATGTGCCATCCCGCTGATTACGATACAGTTTGTTAGGCTGTGTGTCATTGGCCACCATCAGGTCGATCCAGCCATCCTGATCGTAGTCCAGCATGGCGACGCCCAGCGATTTCGAGCTGCTATCGAAAATTCCGCTCTTATCCGTCACGTCTTCGAACGTGCCGTTGCCGCGATTGCGAAACAGCCAGCAGGTCTCACCCCGATAAGCCTCCGGCGTGCAATACGACTTATGCTTGGAGTCCATGCTGCAGAACACATCGTGCGCCGGAGACCATTTCACGTAATTGCAAACGAACAGGTCCAGCAGTCCATCGCGGTCGTAATCGAACCAAAGCGCGGAGCTGGAGAAACCTTTGCGCCCGCCCAGCCCGCTGCGATCGGTGATGTCCACAAAGCGGCCCTTGCCAGTGTTCTGAAACAGCCGGCTCTGGCCCACGCATGTGACGTAGATATCCGGAAAGCCGTCGTTATTGAAATCCCCGACCGCCACGCCCAGCCCGTACATCTCCATATCCAGACCTGCGGCGCGGGTTACGTCCGTGAACGTCCCGTTGCGATTATTGCGATACAGATGCATGGTGCTGTGCTGGCGCGCGTGGCCCGGCCAGTCCATGCCGTTGATAATCAGGATGTCCTGCCAGCCATCGTTGTCATAGTCCAGAAAGGCACAGCCCGGCCCTAGCGTCTCGGGCAGGTATCTGTCGCCAAATGCGCCGCTATTGTGCGTGAACCGAATGCCGGCCGGCGTAGTCACGTCCCGGAAGCGGAAGCCCACATCTTTGCCGGCGCGCGCCATCGCCAGCGCGCTCCCTAGAAATTCCCGGCGATTCACGGCAATTGCACCAACCCCTTTTTGACGGCCCACACGACCAGTTCGGTGGTGCGGTGAATTCCCAGCGCGGACATCAGATTGGCGCGATGCACCGATACGGTATTCACGCTCAGATTCAAGATTCCGGCGATTTCCTTGTTCGAGTTCCCCTTCGCGATCAATTCCAGGATCTGCTTCTCTCGCGGCGTAAGCCGGTCGTAGTCCGGGTCCGGCACGCGATTGGCGGCCAAAACGCCGGGTCCGATGACGTTCTTGCCCGCGGCCAGGTCTTTGATGGCGCCCGCCAGATCCACGTCCAGGGCCTCTTTTAGAACGTAGCCGCGCGCGCCTGCGTCCAGTGCATTGCGCACGTAGTTCTCCTCGGAATACATGCTCAGGATCAACACCGCCGTCTCCGGCGCGTGCTTGAGGATCTCGCGGGTGGCCTGCACGCCGTCGAGTCCGGGCATGGCCATATCCATCACTACCACGCGCGGATGCAACTCCTGCGCCAGCTTGATGGCCTCCTGGCCGTTGGTTGCTTCACCCACTACGCGTATATCGGGATCATCTTCCAGCATCCGCCGGAAACCCTTGCGCACCAGGCTGTGGTCGTCCACCAGCATTACGGTAATTTCATTGCTCATAGGCTTCCGTTAAGGGAACACACAGCCGCACCAGCGCGCCGCCTTCCTCGGGACGCAACACCTCGAACCTGCCGTGCAGCAATTCCGCCCGCTCGCGCATGGCCGTCATGCCGATGCCCCGCCGAGCATTCCCGTTGCGCGCCTCCGGCAAGCCGCGGCCGCGATCTTCCACCTCCAGGCTCAATTGGCCGGGTGGAAATGCCAAACGCACCACCGCCAGCGGCGATCCGGAGTGTTTCGCCAGGTTATTCAAGGCTTCCTGCAGCACACGGTACACGTGGATAGCTACCCGGTCTGTGATGGGCGGGCCGTCACCCTTTTTCTCGTATCGTACCTTAATTCCGGTCTGCTTCTCGAAGACCGGCAGATACCAATCGATGGCTTTCTCCAAGCCGCCATCATCGAGCACACTGGGATGCATCAATTGCGACAGGTTGCGCGTTTTCTCCAGCGTCGCCTGGGCCACCTCGCGGACCTCGCGCAGATCCAGGCAGAAGGGCGAATCGGCCGGCAAACGCTTCTCGGCGCGGCGCAACATGGCGCCAATGGCGGTCAAGACCTGACCGAATTCGTCATGCAACTCGCGCGACAGAGAGTGCAGCGTCTCCTCCTGCACGGTGATGAGCTTCCGCGCCAAATCGCTGCGATGTTCGGAAACCGCGGCCAGATGCTGGAACAAGCGGCGATTGGAATGAATCAGGTAAAGCGTGGTGCCGAAAATGGCCAACAGCACTGCGGCGAGGAAGATATACACGTTGCGCTCCACACCTTCGTAGATGTGCTCGATGCGCGCCGCGGCGTCTTCTTCGGCTTCGTTGTTCTGTACCAGCAGCCGCGCGACGGCGTTGGTGAGCGCGCCCGCTTGCGTTTCGAGCGAGGTGCGGATCATTTCGCGCGCCGCGGGTTCCTGCCCTTGCGCGGCCAATTCGAACATGCGCGCGGCCGAGTTCCAGAACTGCAGCAGCGTGCCGGCCAAGTAGCGCTGCCGGTTCGGATCACGATGCACCGGCGCCAGTTGGGCCTCCAGGCGCAAAGCATCGTCCAGATCGTTGCGCCGGCCGTCAAACTGCTTGCGCCACGCGGCCAGAGGATAAGGTTCGTCGCCATAAAGCATGTCCCGCATAGCGATGGCTAGTTCGTTGAGGTCGTTCTGGATGCGCAGAAGCTGTAAGGAGTCCTTGCGGTTTCGCTCCACGATCTGCTTTTGGAGACCTTCCAGGCCCCGAATCTGGCGCAGCGCGTAGAACGAGAACACGCCCACCGCCGCCAGCGTAACAGCCAGACCCGCGAGCAAACGGCTGGTAGGTGACTCGACGGACTTCTTCATCGCCAAGCTAAGCATAGCAAGCTGGAGGGCCGGCTTCGGTCCTGTAAAATAGGCAGTCATGTCACGTTGGCTGCTTTGGCTCCTTTTGCTCTCCCCGTCCGCCCCGGCGCAAGGACTGAACGTCGCCGAGAGGCTCGGCTATCCCGCGAATGCCAAGCTGCTGAGCATTCATGCCGACGATCTGGCCGTGAGCCAGGCGCAGGACGGTGCCAGCTTCGCCGCCCTCGACAGCCATGCCGCCAGTTCCGCCAGCATCATGGCGCCATGCCCCTGGCTTACCGAAGTCGCCGCATACGCCAAAACCCACCCCGATGCCGACCTCGGCTTGCATCTTACCCTGACCAGCGAATGGCACAACTACCGCTGGGGTCCGGTAGCTTCCCGCGACCATGTCCCCGGCCTCCTGGGGCCAGACGGCAATCTTTGGCCGGACGTTCCTTTCGTGACTCAGCACGCCACCGCCGGCGAGGTGGAGAAAGAGATTCGCGCGCAAGTCCAGCGCGCGCTCCAGGTGGGAATCCATCCAACGCATCTGGACAGCCACATGGCCACGCTGTTCGGCCCGGCATACTTTCCCTCGTATGTGAAAATCGCCCGCGAGTATGGTCTGCCCTTCGTGGCCATGCGCACGCCGAACGCGCCTGCCGACATGCTCGCACTGCTTCAGGAGTCCGATATCATGCCGGGCGCCATTCTGATGGCTACCGGCGGCAAGCCCGAAAATTGGGCATCATTCTATCTTGGGCTGATCCGGTCGCTGAAACCCGGGTTGACCGAGTTGATCGTGCACCTGGCCTACGACGATGCCGAGATGCAGGCGATCACGGAAGGGCATCCGGACTACGGCAGCGCGTGGCGGCAGCGCGATTTCAACGTGATCACCAGCCCCGAATTTCGCCAGGCGTTAAAGGACAACGGTGTGACCCTGATCGGCTGGCGCGCGATCCAGGAGCACTACCGCAAGAACGGCAAATAAGCCGGAACCTTCGCGCGGTAGGCGTCGAACTCCGCGCCGAACCGGGCGCGCAGCAAGCCCTCCTCCGCATGAATCCGTATCTCCGTTCCCGCGATGTACAGCACGATTCCCAGCAGCAGCATGGGCCAGCGCGCGAACAGGAGTCCAGACGCCAGCATCATCAGAAACAGTGAGGCATACACCGGGTGCCGTACCACCGCATACGGACCGGTGCGGATTAATTCGTGGTCTGGATAGAGTCCCGCGAGTACCCGTAGTTGCTTGCCCAGATGCCGCACGGCCAGCCAGCCAAACAGGGCTCCCGCGGGCGCCAGCAGCATGGCCGGAACGATGCGCGCCAAGCCCGGCACCGGTGTATTGGGCAACCAGAACCAGGCGCAGGCTATGCCGGCGGTCTCCAACGCCAATCCCCAATTGCCGCTATGCGCCATTACGTTCGACTGCCGCTTGGGTCCGGTGAAACGCTTGCGCGCGAAGGGATAGAGCCACACAACCCACATCGCCAACAGCTCGAGCGATGCAATGGCGAACATCATCGCGGCGGCCCGAGTTCGATGGTGCGCCCGGTGCGTGCCGATTCGCGCGCCGCCGTCAGGATTTCGGTCACGATCATGTTGTTTTCGAGCGAGGACAGCGCGGAGGGTTTCAGCCTCCCGCGGACCACGGCCGAAAGATACGAGATGGAGTCGTGCTCGTCCGCCGGCAACGGCTCCAGCGCGAGAGTTTCCTCCTGCCCGCCCGGCAAGCGCACCCGCAGCGAGTCCCCGCCGGTGGCGATCGCATAGCCCTGCGCGCCGTAGACTTCGAAATCCTTGCGGCTGAAAGGCCAGTTCCACGACGCCTGAATGATCCCCTGCGCATTGGGATACTTCACCAGCACGGAGGCTTCATCGTCCACCTGCGGGTAGATCCGCGGCTTGATCGTCTGCGTGATTGCCGTGACCGCCAGCGGACGCTGGTTGTCCATCATCCAAGTCATGAGATTGGCGCCATAGCAGCCGAAATCAAATAGCGCACCCGCGCCGTTTTTCACCGGATCGGTGAGCCATTGGAAGAATTCCGGTCCAACACCGATCTCCCGCGGCCCCTGATGGCCGTCCATCGCCACCATTTTGCGAATCGCGCCGGCGGATTTCTGGCCATTGATCAGCCGCCACATCGCCCGATGGCTTGCATACCAGGTGGTTTCGTAATTCACGATCACTGGGATGCCGCCCTCGCGGGCCGCGCGCTGAATGGCCCGCGCCTCTTCCATGCTCACTGCCAAGGGCTTCTCCATCATCACCGGAATATGCCGCTTGGCGCACGCCGCGACTACGGTGGCATGATCGACAGTGCTGGTGAAGGTCGCGACCGCGTCCGGCTTGACGCGGTCCAGCATAGTGTCCAGATCGGCGTAAAACAAGGGCGCCGCCAGCCCGAACTTCTCCGCGTAGTGCCGCTGCAAAGCGCCGTCCGGGTCGAAGATGCCGGCGACCTGGACGTCGTGACGCTGCACCGCGGCGCGCAGAAATCCATCCACGTGGCCGTGCACCAATCCCGCGATACAAAGCTTCAGCGGCTGCTGCGCGGCAGCCAGCAGAGGGAGAAGCGCGCCACCCAGAATGAGTCGCGACAGAATACGCATGCATCCAGCCTATCAAATGGCACTGAACGATCTTCCGATTTTCCAGCGGTTGAAGGTTGCCATCGACGGTTACGTTTAGGCGGCTGTTATCGTTCTCATTGCCGGGCACGCGGACTTGCCATGCTTCCTTGCAGACCACCGCTGTCGCGGCGGGCGTTATTTGGGGCGGAGGGGCACGGCGCCGGTTGTCCGACCGATCGGATCGACTACGGCCGTGCCAGCCAGGTAGATGTTGCCCTGCGAATCCGAGGCGATGGCGGCGGGCGTGAAGCCGTCTTTCAAATAGGTAGAAATAGCGAGAGTGGCGGGGAAGACAGTCGATACAATGGCGGCCGCCAGAAGAAGTGAACGGATGATGTTCACGGAAGAATCCTCCAGGATTCGGGACGCGGCAGATTCATTTTAGCAACTATGCCGGAGGCGGGATCGCGCTGTTGGCGGAAATTTAACATGCTGGCACTCCCGGCTGGACTCGAACCAGCGTGAACTCGCTTAGAAGGCGAGTGCCTGATCCTCTCGGCCACGGGAGCGAAGAGTTGTGGGGCCCGCGGGCCTCGAACCCGCATCTCCCGACCTAAAAGGACGGCGCTCTGCCCTTTGAGCTAAGACCCCACTGACCTGGTGCCGGGCCTGGGAGTCGAACCCAACTGTGCTGGTTTGTAGGACCAGTCCACGCGACCGGCGTGGTTGCCCGGCGTAACTAAATAGTCTTGGCTCCGGCCCCGGGACTCGAACCCGGATATTCCTGATTAACAGTCAGGCGCCCTTACCAGTTCAGCCAGACCGGAGTGATTCGTCAGTTTGGTGGGAGTGCCGGGAGTCGAACCCGGTTCTGTTGATTAAGAGTCAACTGCATCGCCGGCAATGCTTCTCTCCCGATTTGGTAGCGTAGGCCGGAATTGAACCGGCTATCACCTGATTGAAAGTCAGGGCACTCGGCCGTTCGTGCTCTACGCCATGGCGCGATGAACGGGAGTCGAACCCGTCTGGTCTCCCGTGACAGGGGAGTGCCTTTGCCGCTCGGCCACCACCGCGAGTGACTCGATTGATTTGGTCCAGCCCTCCGGATTCGAACCGGAATTTCAGCGTTCGGAGCGCTGTGTCCTCTCCGGATTGGACGAGAGCCGGTGGTACGGGCACGAGGAGTTGAACCCCGATCTGAACGTTCGTAGCGTTCTATCCTGTCCTTTGAACGATGCCCGCATAAGTTGGTAGGCGGTGAACGATTCGAACGTTCGTTGCCTGGGTCAGAGCCAGGAGTCCTAGCCGCTGAACGAACCGCCTATGGCTGGGAGGGAGTGAATCGAACACCCGAAGCCGGCTTCAAAGACCGGCGGCTTGCCACTAACCGACCTCCCAAGAAGTTGGGTTGAGGCATTGGGTTGAGGTATGGGAGTTGAACCCATCTGTACCGGGTCACAGCCAGTCTCCTTGCCGCTCGGACAACCCCAACATGAGCTGCATTGTGATTTGGCGCCGCCGCCACGAATCGAACGTGGGTTACCGGCTTTTCAGACCGGTGCCTAACCTCTCGGCCACAGCGGCTTGGTGGAATAGGAGGGAATTGAACCCTCATCTACTGGGTGCAGGCCAGTGATCCTCCCGTTGAACGACTACCCCTTCGTGACGGATATGGTTGCGGAGGTGCGATTCGAACGCACGTCTTTGGCTTATGAGACCAAGCTGGATCCTGCTCCAGTCTACTCCGCAATGAAAATTGGTACGGCCCCACCGGCTCGAACGGTGATTACTCGCTAATCAGGCGAGAGTACTGTCCATTGTACGAGGGCCGTGTGGATCCGGGTCCGGGAATCGAACCCGAGTCAGATGCCTACCGTGCACCTACTCTGCCATTGAGCTAACCCGGAATGGATCTGGGAGCGATAACCTCCGCGTTACGAGTGCGGTGCTCTGCCGCTTGAGCTATCCCAGAGTGGAGCTACGGGTCCGATTCGAACGGACGTGAGCGGTTTACAAAACCGCCATCCTGGCCGCTGGATGACCGCAGCGTTGGAGCGGAGTACGGGAGTCCAACCCGTCTGTTCAGTTTGGAAGACTGATGCCTATGGGCGCTCGGCCAACCCCGCTTAGTTGTAACTCATTCAATTGTCAAAGATCCTGCGACACAAGGCTGAAGACACACTTCGAGTGTCTGCCGCACGGGATGTGTCAGATAAGACGCCTAAAAATCAAAAGGGGCTGAACCTTTCGGCCCAGCCCCTTGAAAATCCTACACACAGATAGTCCAGGGACTTAGGGGCCGGCGCGCGCGGTCTTATTGACGCGCGTCTCCACGGCCTGCATATCTTTCCCGAATTGGATTCTATGTGTCACTCAGTTAGATATTACGATTAGTCGAGCTATTCTGTCAAGAGCTTTCTTAGATGCTTTTGGCGGAAGGGAGGAGATTCGAACTCCTATGCCCCGCAGGTGCGGCGGTTTTCGGGACCGCTGGGCTACCATTTGCCCATCCCTTCCGCGTGGACTACCGGGCCAGACTCGAACTGGCTAAGATCTGTTTTGCAGACAGACGCTTCGACCGCTTCAGCATCCGGTAGTGGTGGGCCTGCCGGGAGTCGAACCCGGATTCCCGAAGGACGCCGCTTTTGAGACGGCTGCGTATACCATTCCAGCCACAGGCCCATAACTTGGTAGGGGAGGAGGGACTCGAACCCCCACGCGCTAAGGCACTTGTTTCTAAGACAAGCGTGTCTCCCAAAATTCCACCACTCCCCCATGGCATGGGCGCAAGGAGTCGAACCCTGAATCGCTGTTTTGGAGGCAGCTACCGTCACCGTCCGGATCGCCCACGTGTAACTTGGTGTAGCGTGATGGAGTCGAACCACCCTCAAGCCCGGAGACCGGGAGCGGGGTTACGGCCCGCTGCCTATGCCGCTCGGCCAACGCTGCACATATGTCAAAGAACACAGTAAGAAGCATGGCGGAAGAGGTGGTAGTCGAAACCACGGCGCCGGAATCTCCGGACACAACGCCTTAGCGGGGCGCTCCCCACGCCGACTGGGGGTCTCTTCCGGAATCGGCGCTTACCAAAGCAATAATGAGAGTTGATAACTGGACAGGCAGGAACAACTCAGCGACCTGATGTGCTTGGTTGTGGTGTCCATAGTTAGAATGATAAACCTGACTGGCGGCCTTGTCAACTATTAAAACATTTTAAGGCCACCGATGAACACAGATGAACACGGATAACTCAATCCAGCTCAAGTAGGTAGCCTTGCTTGCCTACGTTCAGCGACTGAGTCTTACCGATCGCCGTATGTATGCCTGCGGCTTCGTGTATGTGTCCGCAGAAAAAATGTGCGGGCTGTTCGCGCAGCAGGAAATCGCGCACGGCGGTCGAGCCTGCATGCAGGCCTGGCCTGACCTGATCGAGCGGCGTGCCCCGCGGCGGTGCGTGGCAGATCAGCACCAACGGCGATAGTCCGGCGAATTGATTGAGTTTCTGGGTCAGCTCGGCCTCGCTATATTCGCCTGGCGTGTTGAACGGCGTCGGGTTGGAGTAGCCCAGGCCGGCCACATGATAGCGGCCCCATTGAGCGTGTTGTTCGTGGAAATCGTGCAGCCCGAAGTCACGGCACAGGCCGGCGATCTGCGCGGCAGTCTCATGATTGCCGGGCAAAACATACATGCGCTCGGCGCGCCGGCGCAAGACTTCGCCGCAGCGATCCAAGCCGCGTCCGAAGTTCACCAGATCGCCGGCGGCCACGTAGTAGTCCGCTTCGATCGACATGAGCCGCTGGAGCGCGGCCAGATCGCCGTGTATGTCGGAAAAGATCAGCAGTTTCATAACGCCGGTTGGGCCGGGCGGGATGGGCGGCTGTCGCGGCAGGCCATGTCCATCGCGATGGTGCGCGATCCGGCATAGAGCACGAGGGCGAGACCCAGCGAGAGCACGGGAATGACGTACATGGCCTGATGCAGACCAATAGCGCGGTAGGTTTCGGCGATCACGGCCGATCCGGCGGCCTGGGCCGCGTGACGCGCCAGGTAGTCGCTGAGACGTCCGGTGAGAAGGGGACCGAACGATGCGCCGCACAGATACATGGCCATAAAATAGACGGCCATGGCGGTGCCGCGAAGCGCGGGGGCAACGATGTCATGAATCGACGAGTAGACCAGGCCGTAGTACATGTTCAGGAAGCCGTAGGCAGCCATGATGAGCACGATGGAGGCGGCGGCGGCGCCGGCCGGTTGCGCGGTACCGAATAATGCCAAAGGCGCGGCGGCCAATGCGGCCAGCGCGGCGGAACGCATGCGTCCGTCGGGACGCTGGTGGATGACGCGGTCGCCCCAGGCGCCGGCGATGATACCGCCGGCGATGCCCGCCAGGCCATATCCCAAGCCGGCCCACAGGCCTGCCGCAGCTACGGACAAGCCGTGGTAGCGAGTCAGGAAGGCAGGGAAAAATGTCGCCAGGGCGTAGAGATTGAAGTTCACCAGCGCACCGGAGGCGATGATCCACCACATGGTAGGAATTCGCAGGATGGACGATGCATTTCGCGTGGTGGCGGGCGCGGGCGGCAGGGTTTCGCTGGCGCCGCGGGCCGGCTCGTGCAGGCCGAGGAGAGCAGGAATCAGGAGAGCGGCAGGCACTGCGGCTACGACCAGGGCCGCGCGCCAGCCCCAGGCCTGTGCCACGGGTCCGCTGATTGCGTAGCTGAGAGCGCCGCCAATCGGGACGCCGAGCATGAAGACGGCCAGGGCGCGGGAGCGTTCCTGTGCCGGGAAGAGATCGCCGATCCAACTGGTGGCGGCGGGCGCGCAGGCAGCCTCGCCGGCGTAGACGCCCACGCGGGAGAGCAATAGCATCAGATAGGTCTTGGCTAGTCCGCCGGCACCGGTCAGGGCAGCCCAAACGGCTACGCCGGCGGCCAGCAGACGCTTGCGGCTGGCGGAGTCGGCGAGGCGGCCGAGAGGCAATCCAGCAAAGGCGTATAGGACGATGGGTAGCGTGCCCAGCGCACCGAGTTGTGTGTCGGACAGGTGGAACTCGCGGCGGATGGGTTCGAGCAGCGCGCCCAAGACCTGGCGGTCGTAGAAATTCAGCACGTTGATGGCGAACAGGACGGCCAGGGAGGACCGCAGGCTTTTGGGCTGCACTGGGTGAGGATATCATAACGGCCTTGGGGCGGGACTGAAGTCCCGCGCGGGCTAAAGCCCGCCCTCCACGGGCATCCTGGTAGAATGCCTCATTCTATGATTTCGCGACGCGGGTTCATCGCCACCTGGATGGCTGCGTTTGAAGCATTGGCTGCTCCGGAACGGGGGCGGGCGCGAATTTCGGATATCCGCGCCATGGTTCTGGCGGGGCCGCGCACTTACACCTTGGTCAAAGTGGTCAGCGATGCGGGTGTCTACGGGATCGGCGAGGGCTATGGAACGCCTAGCGTGGACGTTAAGGCGGGCGTGCTGGAATTGCGGCCGTACTTTCTGGGCAAAGATCCGCTCGAAATCGAGGCGCTGTACAACGGACTGGGAAACCGCGTGGACGGGTCGGCAAACATGCTGCCGCGGGCTGTCAGCGCGATTGAAATGGCGCTGTGGGACCTGGCGGGCAGACTGTTGAACCAGCCGGTGGCCACGCTGCTGGGCGGACATTATCGCGAGCGGGTGCGCGTTTTTCGCGAAGAGGGACCGAGTAACATGCTGGACCGGTCCAATTGCAACGAATGGGCGGACAAGATGAAGGGCGATGCGGCGGGCTGGACCGCGTACAAGGTGCCGCTGCCGCATCCCGCGGCCAAATTGGACAATGCGCGCGATGCCGCGAACCGCGTGCTGACGTCGCGCGAAGTGCGGGAGATCCGGCAAGCGTTTGAATACTGCCGGGACGCGATCGGATGGGACAAGGATCTGATCGTGGGGTGCGATGGGCAATACGATCCGCGCACGGCGTTGCAACTGGTGGAGGCGATCGAGCCGGTGAAACCGTTGTGGCTGGAGGATCCGCTGCCACCGGAATACGGGGATGGATGGACGCGGCTGGCGCAGGCGTCCAAGGCGCCGATTGCAGCCGGCGGGGAATTGGCGCGGCGGCAGGACTTCAAGAACTTCATCGTGAACCGGGGCTGCGATGTGGTGGAGGTGGACGTGCGGAATGCGGGCGGATTTCTGGAATCGAAGAAAGTGGCGAATCTGGCGGAGTTATACGGTCTTCCGATGGCCACGCGTAACACGGGGACGGCGCTGAATGCCATGGCGGGCGTGCAGTGGGCCGCGGCGGTACGCGATTTTCTGGCGGCGGAGACGATCATCGGCCACGGCAACTGGCTGGACGATGTGGTGGTGCACGACAAACCGCTGGTGGAACAGGGTTACATCGCGGCGCCGCGGAAGCCGGGGCTGGGCGTGGATCTGAATCCGGAAACGGTGAAGGCGAACCTGGCGGCGGGTGAGCGCTACTGGGAATGAAATCGGTGGAGACGCGCCGCACCAATTTGCATCCCGCGGTGGCGTACGTCGCGCCGTTCGCGGTTTTCATCGCGCTGCGATGGCTGCCTGTCGCGGTGGGGTGGCTGGCGCCGGTGCGGCTACTGGCAGTGGCGGCGGCTATCGCGGTATTCTCGCGGGAAGTGATCCCACGGCGGGTGTCGCAGGTGTTGGGATCGGTGGCGGTGGGCGCGGCAGTGCTGGTGATCTGGATCGGACCGGATCTGATGTGGCCGGGGTATCGGGAGTTGTGGCTATTCCACAACAGCCTGACGGGATCGGCGCACAGTTCGCTGGGGCCAGAGCTTCGGTCGAACGTGTTTTTCATTGTCGTGCGCATGGCGGAGAGCGCTGTGCTGGTGCCGATTCTGGAGGAACTCTTCTGGCGGGGCTGGCTGATGCGGTGGCTCATCGACCCGGATTTTGAACGTGTGCCGCTGGGACAATACACGGCATTTTCGTTCTGGGCGGTGGCGCTGCTGTTCGCGTCGGAGCATGGTGCTTATTGGGACGTGGGCCTGCTGGCGGGAGTGGCTTATAACTGGTGGATGGTCCGGACCAGGAACTTAGGCGATTGCATGCTGGCGCATGGAGTCACTAATGCCTTACTGGGGGCCTACGTGCTGCTTTTCAACCAATGGCAGTATTGGTTGTGACCCCGCTCTCTTAATACAAGCGAGTTAAGATCGTCTCACAGATATGCGCCCGCTATTGGTGTGGATGATGGCTTGCAACGCGGCTGCGGCGGAATTACCGCGCGTGGTGTTTCTGGAGCCGGCCGGGAAAGTGAATACGGCATCGGCGGAGATTCACGAGGAGATGCCTTTGTACCGGCGCGTGGCGGACGCGTCGCGGTATGCAGGTTGGCTGCATAATGAATCCGCCGAGCGCGCGCTGCGGCTGTATGCGCAGGCGGCCGGTATCGTGAAACCCGGCGCGGATACGCCGGATTACTATGTGGCGCTGGTGAAAGGCGGTAACCACGGGGCGGTAGGTCTTCGGATCGAGACGCCGGAAGGTGTCAAAGATTATCCGCACACGGCTTACATTCTGCTGGATGCCGAGCCGGAGCTATTTGGAACGACGATGTATCACGAGACCGGGCACGTCGTGATCGATATGCTGGCGGGCGGGCGGCGACTGGACGGGCTGGAGGTATCGTCGATTCCACACTCGACGGCGGGGCTTGCCGATCGCACGACGGCATTCAGCGAGGGTTGGGCGATCCATCTGGAAACTCTGGCGGCGCACCTGGCGCGCGGCGCGGACTTGAAGTGGCAATACCATCACGAGGGCGTGGGATTCGGGGACGCGCCGTATCGCGGCAGCGAGTATTATCGGGCGGGATCCGATCTGACGACCTTTTCGCAGAACCTGGCACGGTATTACGAAGTGCGGGAGAACTATTTCGCCTTTGAGAGCGCTTTTCGCGGGCCGGATTATCTGCGGGTGCAGTTGGAGAAGGCGCGGGACTTCGCCGCGCCGCGAGATGCGGATCAACTGCTGCAGGCGGAGGGTTTCTATGCCAGCTTCTTCTTTCTGTATGCGATGCGCGGGAAAGAACTGCCTTCCGAGGAGGTTGTGGCGCAGCGCGAAGAGCGCCTGTTGCGGGCGATGCATGCCATGTTCGCGGAGGTCAAAACGGACATCTCCACGCCGTGGCTGTTGGAGTTGGTGACGGCGTATATGCGTCTGTTTCCCGAGGAGCTCGGGGAGATCGTGGATGCGTTGGACGATCTGAGCCACGGCGTATTTGTAGATGCGAGCGCAGCGGCGATGTGGCGGGAGCATTATCTGGCCAGCCTGCGGCTGGATTTGGAACATCTCAACCGGGATGCGATCGACGCGGCGCGTCGTCGTTGGCGGGAGGCGGTGGTGGCAGACCCGCGGATCTTGTTCGCTCGCATCGGGCCGGAGATCGTGTGCACGGCGCCGGCGGTGAAGGTGCGGTTGGTGGCTTTTGGCGAAGAGGCGCCGCTACGGTTTGATGTCAACACAGTGCAGGAGGGAATCATGCGGTTGGTTCCGGGCGGTACAGAGGCGTGGATTGGGCGATGGCTTGGGGAACGTTCGCGAGTGCCATTTGCCAGTCCGGAGGATTTTCGCGCGCGAGTCGGTCCGGTGGCGGGAATGAAGTTTTGACGGGGGCTGGAAACGGGTTATTCTCTTACTTCATGGCACATCGAGCGGCTGTAATTGGGAGTGCGGGACAACTCGGCGTGGAACTTGTCCGCGAGTTGAAACGGCGGGGATACGAAACCATCGGGTGGGATCGCGGACAGTTGGATATTACCGACAACGAACGGGTGGAGAGTGTGCTGGCCCCCTGGGACCCGCAGGTGGTGTTCAACGCGGCGGCTTATAACCAGGTGGATGTGGCCGAGAAGGAGCCACTGGCGGCGTTCCAGGTGAACGCGCTGGCGGTGCGCAACGTGGCGCTGGCATGCCGTCAACTGGATGCGCAACTGGTGCATTTTTCAACCGATTATGTTTTCGACGGCACGGCGGGACGGCCGTATACGGAAAGCGACGCGACGCATCCTTTGGGGGCCTACGGGGTCTCGAAGCTGGCGGGCGAACTATATGCGCAGGCCTATCTGGACGCGCCGCTAATTGTGCGCACTTCGGGTGTTTTCGGTCCTGCGGGGCTGGGCACGGCGCGGGGCAATTTCGTAGAGGTGATGCTGCGGCTGGGGGGATCGGGGCAGCCCATACGGGTGGTGGAAGATCATGTGGCTTCGCCGACTTACGCGCCATTGCTGGCGGCGCGGAGCATCGACCTGGTCGAGCGCGGGCAGTCGGGCATCTTTCACGTGGGCGGGGGCACGCCGGTTTCGTGGTTTCACTACGCGCAGACGATTTTCGAAGTGGGCATGCCCGGGCATGCGATCGAACTGCATGCGACTAACGAGCGCGAGTACCGCACGGCGGCGCGGCGGCCTAAGTTTTCAGCTTTGTCGAATGGCAAGATGGAAAGCTCTGGTATCGCTCCGATGCCTACGCTTCGGGAGGCGCTCAGCCTCTACTTTGCGGCTCGGGCGGGCCTCAAGCCCCACGCGGACTGAAGTCCGCCCGCCTTTACAAAAACGCGCAAAACGGGCCGCAGACCCGTCCCTTTGCGCTACGATCTTTCAGGCTTGGTGGCGTAGTAGCCTTTGCGGACCTGCACCTTCAGATTCTTGTCGGCAACCTTCACGTTGAGGTGGCGGAAGCTGCCGTCGCGCACTGCGTTAGTAGAGGAATACGCGATGGCGTACTGGCTGCGCATTTCGTCCTGCAACTCCTTGAAGGCATCATCGAGAGTGTGTCTGCGGTCGACTTTGAATACCTTGCCGCCGGTCTCGCCGGACATGCGCTGGAGGGCGGAATCGCTGACACCGAATGAGAACATGCCGTAGGCGCTAGGGTCGGCGTAGTCGATGCTGTAGATCACGGCATCGGACTTTTGGGCGGCTTCGATGGCCTCTTCGATCTTGAGCTTGCTGCCCTGATCGATGCCGTCGGTGATGAGCACGATGACCTTGCGTCCGACTTCGGTTTTCAGCTTTTCGTTGGCGGCCAGATAGACGGCGTCGTAGAGCACAGTGCCGCGGGGCTGGCTGATGGTGGGCACGGGACCGGGGCCGATGCCGGACGCGCCAGAATTGATCTGCAAATTTGAAAGACCGGACTGCAGGAGCTTGGGCGAATTGGTGTAGTCTTGCAACAATTCGGATTCTTCGCCGAAGCTGATGAGGAAGGCTTCGTCCTTCTTGCGCAGGACCTGGGAGAAGAACTGATGGGCGGCGTGCCGCTCGATATCCAAGAGGTTGCGCTGGCTGGCACTGACATCGATGAGCAGGCCGATGGTCAGCGGCAGATCGGTTTCGCGCGTGAAATATTTGATGGTCTGCGGCTTGCCGTCTTCGAGGACAGTGAAATCGTCCTTGTTCAGATTGCCGATCAGGGCTCCATGCTTGTCGTGCACCGAAGCCAGGATGTTGACGAGGGCGACGTCGACGGTAATGGGCGCAGGAGCTTCATCTTCGGGCTTTTGCTCGGGCTTCTGTTGGGGTAGCCCGGAGGGCGCGAGAAGGATCAGGGAGACGAGCACGCGTCCCAGCGCGGCGTTGGATAGGGCCATAAGGATACAATGAGGGACGTAGCAACCTACGCACCTGTTTCAATCATGCGCAAAGCCATACGCCATCTGCAAGCGGCCGATCCGGTGATGGGCGGAATTATCGAGCGGGTAGGGGCTTATCGCATACAATTTCGGGAGCCGGGGTTCGAGACGCTGGTGAAGTCGATCGTGTATCAACAGCTTAGCGGACGGGTGGCGCAGGTGATCTTCGGGCGCCTGACGGGGGCGGTACCGGACGGTCTGCTGACACCGGAAAATGTCCTGGCGCTGCGACCGGCCAAGATGCGGGCGCTGGGGCTTTCCAAGCAGAAGACGGCGTATATTCGGGATCTGGCGCGGCACACGCGCGCCGGCACGGTGGATTTCGAGGCGCTGATGGGCCTGGCGGATGCCGAAGTGATTGAGCGGCTGACGCTGGTGAAAGGCGTAGGCGTGTGGACGGCGCATATGTTCCTGATTTTCGCTTTGCGGCGCACGAACGTGCTGCCGAGCGGCGACCTGGGGATTCGGGCGGCGGTGCGGAAGGCGTACGCACTGGAAGAGTTGCCAAAGCCGGCAGAGGTGGAGGAACTGGGGCAGCGATGGCATCCTTACTGTACGGTGGCGGCGTGGTATCTGTGGCGGAGTCTGGAGCCGAACGCGAATCTGTAGGGCTAAGGCCTCCTGGCAAGTCGCGCCCTCCTGCGCTTTTGGGCAACGCTCAAGTGAGGGTACTGAGCAGTATGGAAACAAGCCTCGACTGTCTCAGTGTTCTGCTGTGGAAAGCATTCCGGGCAAGGTCAGCGGCGTCTGGGTGCTGCGGGGGAGTCGTATGCCTGTTTTCGCGATCTTCGAGAACCTCGAAGCCGGGGCCAATATCGACGATATCCTAGCGTGGTTCGAGGGGGTTGACAGGGACCAGGTCAAAGCGATGATAGAGTTTGCCGCTCGCACCCTCGATAAGGCACCGGCCCTTGTGCCGTAGATGCTGATTCTTTTTGATCAGGCGTCGCAGGTACCGATCCGCGACTATCTCCAAGAGCACACGATAAGCACAGCCTTTCAGCACGGATGGAGCAAACTCAAGAACGGCGAATTGTTGGAAGCGGCGGAACGTGCGGGGGTTCGCAGTTTTCTTGACAACAGACAAGAACATCCGTCACCCGCAAAAGCTCGGTGGCCGGAAAATCGCCATAGTGGTGATCAGTCAACAGCAGTGGCCACGACTTCAGGCTCACGTCCAGGTGGTTGTTGACCCGCCAAATACTGCAAGTTTTATGAGGGACTGTCTCAGTGCCGAACGCGACGGGCTGCCGGCACCACTGGCGATTGACATAAAACGGCTGAGGATTTCCGGCAGCCCCAGAAAGGTGTCTGATTCCGTCTTTAATCGCACATGGGTGATTGATTCCGGGTGGTGAAACCGATATGCTTCAACCGAGCCTACAGGCAGCCAAAAGGAGAATGACAATGAGAAGAATTCTGGTTCTAGTGACGCTCGCTGCTACTTTGTTGTGGAACGCACCCGCTCAAGAGACTGCAACCGTGATCCCGATTCTGAATCCGCAATTCCAACTCGACACACTGGCGTGTTCTCCGGGATCCGGCTGCAATTACCCGAGCATCAGCGGCTGGATAGTTGGTCCGCAGACCGGTATATTGAAGGCGTCCGCGGTCCAATATCCCGGCACACCCGTGGGTGGAATCTATGTGGCCTACATCGGCAGTTCGCAGGCCACAGGCTCTATCACACAGATGCTGGGAGCCACGGTCCAGGCGAATACGACTTACACGCTGACCGTAAGGATAGGAGCCCGCGACGACGAGGTCTTCACCGGTTATACTGTGACTTTGGCGGCGGGGAACGTGACATTGGCCTCCGGCAACAGCGCCATTCCGTTGGGCGGCAAGTTCGTTAACGAGGTGATTATGTATAATTCGGGGTCTACCCCTCCGCAATTGGGCCAGCCGCTACAAGTCTTCGTAGGGAGTATTGGGACTGGGCAAATGAATGTCTCGGACGTGATTCTGACCTACAAACCTGAGTGAGAGATTGATTTAAACGAGGCCCGGAAGCGGCGGCGTTGAAAGCCTCGTCGGGCACCTGACTATTTTCGATTGCAAAGGCATCCCAGTTCTGCGCCGGGAACGCGTTGGGGCCGCCGTAGTCGCCGGCGATCAGCAGAATCCCGCAAATGGAGACCAGCAAGGCCGTAGAGGAGACTGCAGGCTAGGCCTGCAAAGGGTGTTTTAATTGTCTGCATGTATACGCGCAGAGAATTCGCGGGCTTGGCCGCGGCGGGCGCGGCGGCGGCCGCGCAGACGCCGGCGCTACGTCTGGGCCTGATTGTTTACGCCGGTAGCGATCCGGAGGCGGCCATCCGGAAAGTTCATTCGTTTGGCATTCCCACGTGCCAGGTGGGGGTGGGCGCGTTCGATGCGGAGATGCCCAAGCGGCTGCGGGCGGCGCTCGATCAATACCATATCGAAGCGACGTCGTTGGTCGCGGGCGGTCCGGGACCGGAGATATACGACTTCTACAAGGGCCCACTCACGATCGGATTCGTGCCGCGGGAGTATCGCGAGGCACGCATTGCGCAGATCAAGAAGACATCGGATTTCGCCAAGCGTTGCGGCGTGCCGGCGGTGCAGACGCACTGCGGATTCATTCCCGAGAATCCGAACGATCCGCTCTATGCGGAGGCAGTCGAGGCTTTGCGCTCCGTGGGCGCTTATTGCAAACAGAATGGGCAGCAATTTCGCTGCGAGACGGGTCAGGAGACGCCCATCACGCTGTTTCGGGTGATTCAGGATGCGGGGCTGGACAATATCGGGGTGAATTTCGACGCCGCGAATCTGATTCTGTATGGCAAGGCCAATCCGGTGGACGCTTTGGATATTCTAGGTCCTTTGGTCCAGGGGGTACATGCGAAGGATGGTCTGTACCCAACTAACCCGCGGGACTTGGGACGCGAGGTGGCGATCGGGCAGGGGAAGGTCAATTTTCCGGCGTTTGTCAAGCGGCTGAAGGAATTCGGATATCGCGGTCCGCTGACTATCGAGCGGGAGATTTCGGGCGCCAAGCAAGCGGAGGATATACGGGCTTCGAAGGCATATTTGGAGGGACTGATATGACGGATGATTCCAAACCGGACCGGCGTGAATTCTTGGGAGCGGCGGGCGCGGCGACGTTTATGATCATGAAGCCGCAGTTGGTGCGCGGCTCGCAGGCCAATTCGGCGGTGCGTGTCGGGCTATTGGGCTGCGGCGGACGCGGCACGGCGGACACCACCAGTATCGCGATCAACGGGCCGGCGCGGGTGGTGGCGCTGGGGGACCTATTTGAAGACCGGCTGATGACCGCCAAGAAAAAGTTCGACGATCTGGCGAATAAGCAGCAGCACGCCGGAGTGGATGCTTCGCACCTGTTTCAGGGTCCGCGGGCGGCCGAGCAGATTCTGCGTGCCCGGGATGTGGATGCGGTAGTGATCGCCACGCCGCCGTATTTTCATCCGCAGCATCTGGCGATGGCGGTGCAGGCTGGCAAGCATGTCTACTGCGAGAAACCCGTGGGCGTAGACGTGCCCGGCGCGTTAGGGGCGATTGAGACCGGCAAGCGCGCCGAGGGGCGCCTGAGCCTGGATGTGGGCTTCCAAATTCGCAAAGCGCCTCCGTTCGTGGAACTGGTGCGGCGGATTCATGCGGGCGCTTTGGGAGAGATCGCGTGCGGGGAAGCACACTACTATTGCCCATTTTTGAATATGCCGGATTACCCGAAGGCGTCGCCGGTAGAGTTGCGACTGCGACATTGGCTGCACGACCGGGTGCTATCGGGCGATATTATTGTGGAACAGAACATCCACGTGATCGACATTTGCAACTGGGTGCTGCAGGGGCATCCGGTGAAGGCGATCGGGCGTGGTGGGCGCAAGGGTCGCACGGAAACGCCGGGCGATAACTGGTCGCATTTCAACGTGGTGTTTACTTATCCGAATGACGTGCAGGTGAGCTTCAGCTCCTGCCAATTCGGGAAGGCGGGATTCGAGGCGAGCGAACGGTTTTTCGGGACGCGGGGCGATTCGCAGTCACCTTACTCAGGGGCAATCCAGATTGAGGGCGAGGAGGCCTGGACCTGGAACGGCAGCGAGAAGGCGAAGAGTGGGGAATTCTCGGCAACCGGGAGTTTTTCCGATAATCTGGCGCAAGCGGACTCGGAGAAGCACTCGGATTTTGTACAGAGCATCGTAACGGGCAAGTTTCACAACCAGGCGGCCATGGGGGCGGAATCGGCGCTGTCGGCAATGCTGGGACGCACGGCGGCCTACCGGGGCACGGAGGTTAGCTGGGACGAATTGCTGGGGTCGAATGAGATTTGGGACGCCGGTATTGATATTGAGAAGCTCGGGTAAAGGGCAAACCACAAAAGACGATGGTCTGCCCCACATTGCTCAGTTGGTATTCGTTAGTGAAAAGCCCGGGCTGGTCGTGATCGTCCCCACCTTCGCCGTGACTGTATAGCTGCCGAGTGTTCCGTTGGCGGTGAAGATGGGTGCAGGGGCTATTCCCGTGGCGCCGGTGGTAGCCGTAATCGTATTCGAGCCACCCGTAAAGATTCCACTGGCTCCGCTGGCCGGGGCGGTGAACGTTACTGTGGCGCCGGAGACCGGGTTGCCAAATGTATCAGTCACGGTTGCGGCCAGATTGGTGGCGAAGGCCGTGTTGATGGCGGCGCTCTGCGGCGTGCCAGCAGTCGCCGCAATCGCGGCCGCCGCGCCGGCCTGATTGGTCAGCTCAAAACCGGGACTGGTGGTTACCGTGCCCGCTTTGGCTGTCACGGTATAAGTACCGGCTACTGTGTTCGCGGTGAAGACGGCGGCCGTAGCCACCCCTTGTCCATTGGTAGTGGCTGTGTTGACACCGCCGGCAAAAGTCCCGCTGGCACCGCTTGTGGGAGCCGTAAATGTCACAGTGGCTCCGCCGACCGGATTGCCATACGTATCTTGCACGGTGGCCCCTAGATTCGTGGCGAAGGCCGTGTTAACCGTGGCGGTTTGCGGCGTCCCGGCGCTGGCCGTGATCGTCTTGGGCGCTCCAGCCTTATTGGTCAGGGAATAGCCGGGATTAGTTGTAAACGAAGCCCCGGTTGCCGTAACAGTGTATTTGCCGGAGACGGTGTTAGCCGTGAACGTGGGCGCCGTGGCCACGCCTGCGGAGTTGGTGATAGCCGTGTTGCCGCTGCAGGCAAAGGTACCGCTTGCCCCGCTGGTCGGAGCATTGAAGGTCACCAGTATACCGGATACGGGATTGCCCGAGGCGTCTTGCACGGTCGCCGCCAGATCCGTCGCGAAGGCTTTAGCGACAGCCGCGCTTTGGGGCGTACCAGCGGTCGCCTTGATCGTTGCCGGGATGTGTGAATCGGTGATGGTGAGTGTCACCGGCACCACCATCCACAGGTTCTGCTGGGAGTACTCCGCAAGGATGATCTCGCCGGTATAAGTACCCGCGGCGAGCGTTGTGGCGCTTATACTCACTGTAATGGTGTCCGGTGTGCTGCAGCAGCCGCCACCCGAGGGCGAAATCTTAAGCCATGCGCCGCCAGTTGCGGTGGACCCGGATGCACTGTAGGGGAAGTTAGTCCCGGTACTGGAAACAGCCAGCGGCTGGGACACCGGATTCGATCCACCCAATGTCATGCTAAAGCTCATGGGGCTCACCTGGGTGTAGACATTGGCCCCGACCGTCACACTCACGGGAATGGTTACACTGCTTGACGCGGCGGTAAAGACCAACTCTCCGGTAAAGGTCCCGGCGATCAGGCCAGCGCCTGGCAGGTTGGCGGTCTTTACCACAACAGTCACAGATGACGGCGCTTTTCCGGTGGCCGCGGAAACCACCAGCCACTTCCCGTTGTCGGATGTGGTGGTGGAAAGAGTCCAGCTCAACGTGCCGTCTCCCGCGTTCCGAATGCTGACGGTTTGGGACGGCGGGTTGCTGGAACTGGGCGCAAACGAGTAACTCATCTGGCCCTGGACGCTATCAAAAAGGGCTCCGCATGGCACCACGGTAAGAGTTACCGGCACAGTCATCCAGATGGTTTGCTGGGAGTACTCAGTGAATGTGATTTCACCGGTATAGGTGCCGGCAGGCAGCGTGGAGCCATTGACGACGCTCACGGTGATGGCCTCCGGCGTGGCGCAACACCCGCCGCCCTTATTGGAGATAGCCAGCCAGGCGCCGCCGTTCCCATTGTACGATGCGGCGCTAAAGAGGAAATTCGTGCCGTTACTGACCACCGGCAGAACCTGCGGCAGAGGATTCGCGCCGCCCTCGGGCATAGTGAAACTGATGGCATTGAGCTGGTTGAAGATGTTTGGACCCACCATAACGCTCACGGGGATGGTGGCCACGTCAGTGCCCGCCGTAAATACCACTTCGCCGTCGAAGGTGCCAGCTATATTTCCTCCGCCAGGCAGATTTGCGGGAGTTACAGTGACGGTCACGGTAGCAGTGGCTTTGCCGCTGGCGGGAGAGACGGTCAACCACTTACCGCCATCCGCGGTGGTCCCTTTGGCAGTGAAACTGAGTGTCCCGGCGCCACCGTTCCGAACCTGAACGGTCTGTGGAGGCGGTGTGCCTCCCGCCTTGAGCAGGAACGTCATCTGGCCGGGCAGGTTGTCGAAGAAGGCGGTTGTCGGCGCGGATACCGTCAGTGTCACCGGCACCGTCACGATTAGGTTCTGCTGGGAGTATTGGGTGAAGACGATTTCACCGGAGTAAGTCCCGGCGGCCAGAGTGGAGGCGTTGATGACGCTCACGGTAAGCGCCTCCGGCGTCGAGCAACACCCGCCGCCAAGGTTCGAGAGACTCAACCAAGTGCCGCCGGTGGAGGTGTAGACCGCCGAGCTAAATAGAAAGTTCGTTCCGGTGCTGGCTAGGGACAGGATTTGCGGCAGCGGATTTGCGCCTCCCGCTGGCATGGTGAAGTTGATGGGATTCACCTGCACGAAGACACCGGCTCCCACTGTAAAACTTACAGGGATGGTCACGACATCGCCCGAGCCCTGCAAGACCACTTGTCCGTTGAAGGTGCCGGCTATGGCTCCTCCGTTCGGCAGAGCGCTAGGGTTGACCGATATATTGACCGTGGTAGGTGCCGTGCCGCTAGCCGCCGATGCGCTGAGCCATGCGCCGCCATCCGCCGTACTTGTCGCCAGCGTCCAATGCAAAGTGCCGGATCCTGCGTTTCTGATCTGGATGGGTTGTGCCGGCGGCGCGTTGCCGCCGGTGGCCATAGAGTAAGTCAATTGGCCTGGCAAGCTGTCGAAAAATGGAACGCCGCTTCCCTCGACGGTCAATGTAACCGGCACGACCACTCCCATGGTCTGCTGGGAATATTGGGTGAAGACGATTTCACCGGAGTAAGTCCCCGCGGGCAGCGTGGAAGCATTAATGACTTTGGCGGTGATGCCCTCCGGTGTTGCGCAGCATCCACCACCCAGGTTGGAGAGGGTCAGCCAGTTGCCGCCTTGGCCGGTATACACAGCCGAGCTAAACAAATAGTTCGTGCCGGTGCTGGTCATAGTGAGGCTCTGCGGCAAGGGATTTGAGGCGCCTTCAAACATGGTGAACGAAAGCGGATTCACCTGCGCGAATACGTTGGGCCCTACGGTGACACTGATGGGAACCGTGACTACATCGCCAGTGGTTTCGATGACCACTTGACCGTCGAAGGTTCCGGCAGTAGTGCCCGCACCCGGCAGAGCCGAAGGGACTATACTTACCGACACACTGCCGGGCGCCGTCCCGCTGGTGGCTGAAAGAGTCAGCCAAGCGCCTCCATCGGCGGTGCTGCCCGACGCGGTCCAATTCAACGTGCCGGTTCCGGCGTTGCGGATCGGTATGGACTGAGCCGCAGGGGTTTCGGTGGATGTGCGGAAGAAACTCAGCCCGCCCGGGACACTGTCGAAGTACGCCGTGCCGGGTGCTTCCACTTGCAGCACAACGGGCACAGTGATCCACAGGTTATTTTGAGAATACTGGGTAAATACGACTTCGCCGATATAGGTTCCCGCGGTCAGCGTGGCCGCGCTGGAGCCGATGCTGACCGTGATCGCCTCCGGGGTTGCGCAGCAGCCACCACCCTTGTTAGAAATGTTCAGCCAACTACCGCCGGTCCCCGTGTAGACGGCGGAACTAACCAAGTAGTTCGTTGCGCCTGTGCTCGAAATTGCTAACACCTGCGGAAGCGGAGTGCCGGCGCCCTCAGGCATGGTCACATATATTGGATTCACCTGAGTGAAGACACTGGTTCCGACGGTTACACTGACCGGAACGGTGACGCTACTTCCGGTGGCCGTAAATAATAACTGGCCGATGAAGGTCCCGGCGGTTGCGCCTCCACCGGGTAAAGATGCAGGAGTAATCTCCACCGCGACCGCCGAGGGTGCCGTACCGGACTTTACGGGAACGTCGAGCCAACTGCCGCCGTCGGCAGTGCTCGCGGTTACGGTCCAATGGAGGGAGCCGGTTCCCCCGTTTTGGATTTGAATGTTCTGAGCTGCTGGCGCATTTCCTCCGGGCACCATGGAGAAGGAGGCTTGTCCCGCAACATCGCCAAAGAACGCCGTGCCCGTCGACGCTACGGTGAGAGTAACCGGGACAGTGATGCTGGGCGTTCCGGCGGAGTACTCGGCGAATATGATTTGACCAGTATAGGTTCCGGCGGTTAGGGTGGTGGCGTTCACGGAGACCGTGACGGCTTCGGGCGTGGCGCAACATCCGCCTCCCGTAGGACTGGCCGATAGCCAACTGCCGCCGCTCGAAGTGGATGGAGTGACGCTGAAGAGAAACTGAGCCCCAGTGCTGGCGACCCCGACCACCTGGGGCAGCGGGTTTGCGCCGCCGACGACCATGGTGAACGAGAGCGTCGGGATGTTGTAGAAACTCTGCGCCGCGGCAAAAGGAATGCTTACGGCGGCCAGTAAAGCGATCGGCAAAATGACCAAAAACTTGCGCAAGAATGATAACGACAGCATGAATCCTCCAAGATCCCTAAAGCACAGGACTTCCAGTACTTGCGCGCTGCGCACACTGGTGATAGCATCCCAGAGAGCCGGTGCTCTCGGGTCCCAGCAGACAGACGTTCAATCAGCATTGCGCAGACTTCCGGCAAAAACTGTCATGCGCGTTCGAAATATTTCAGAGGCACGCGGATTTGAGCCGGGCGATACGGATGTCTCCGCGGATGAACGCCGTGCCATCGATCAACTTTTCAGCCTGACTTACGAGGAACTGCGGCGGCTGGCCTCCAGCGTCAGGCGCGGCGATCCGCGGGCTACGCTGAGTCCGACGACGCTGGTGCATGAAGCGTGGTTGAAGCTGGCCCACTCGCCAGCTATATGTACGACATCCCGGTTGCATTTCAAACGCATCGCGGCTCGGGCCATGCGGCAATTGCTGGTGGAGGCGGCGCGGCGGCGGCATGCGAGCAAGCGCGGGGGCGACGGCCCTCTGCCGATGGTGGCGTTTGACGAATCGTTAGAGAAGGCGGCCGCGTGCGGCGATGAACTGCTGGCATTGGACACGGCGCTGGAGGACCTGGCGCGCATGAATCCGCGTCAGGCAACGATGGTCGAGACGCGATTTTTCGGTGGTCTGGACGTTTCCGAAACGGCCGAACTGCTGAACATTTCGGAAGCCACGGTGATGCGCGACTGGCGGGCCGCCAAGGCATGGCTGGCGCATCAACTGCGGCGCGCCGGCTGATCCACCGCCAGTATGGAAGACGCACGCTGGCAGAGGATCCAAGCGTTGTTTCACGAGGCGGCGGATCTTCCGACCGAGCGGCGCGGCGATTTCCTTAAATCCGCATGCGGCGAGGATCAGGCATTGATGCAGGAAGTGGCAGCAATGCTCGACGAGGACTCGCGCGGGGCGTCGCTGCTGGATCGGGCCCTAGCGGAGGCCGCGCATCATGTTACCGGAAGGGTGGCATCGCCCACGCTGCTCGAGAGAGATTTTGGCCCATACCGCATTAAAGAGTTGCTGGGCGAAGGCGGCATGGGCGTAGTGTATCTTGCGGAGCGGGAGGATCTGGGCAGCCTGGTGGCGATCAAGCTGTTGCGCGACGCCTGGCTCTCGCCGGCGCGGCGAGAACGGTTTTTGAGCGAACAACGCACGCTGGCGCAGTTGAATCACCCGGCGATTGCCCGGCTTTACGATGCGGATACGCTGGCGGATGGCACGCCGTGGTTCGCCATGGAATATGTGGAGGGGCAACCTGTGACGGGATATTGTCACGGGCGGGGCGCCACAATCGCAGAACGTTTAAGGTTGATACGGCTGGTTTGCGAAGCCGTGCTGTACGCGCACGGCCGAGCGATTATTCATCGCGATTTGAAGCCGTCGAATGTACTGGTTACTGCGGATGGGGCGGTGAAGCTGCTGGATTTCGGGATCGCCAAACATCTGGACCGAGGAGATGAGCGCGCGGACGCGACCATCACCGGCTTGCGGCTAATGACACCGGCCTACGCGGCGCCAGAGCAGGTGCGCGGCGAGCGGGCCGGCGTTTACACGGACGTTTATTCGCTGGGCGTGATGCTATATGAGCTTTTGGCGGGGCGGCTGCCATTCGACCTTTCCCGGCGCACTCCAGCGGAGGGCGAGCGGATGATTGTGAAGGGCTTGCCGGAAAAGCCGTCGACGGCGCACGCGCTTTCGGCGAGCCGGACTGAGTGGGCCGATCTGGACGTGTTGTGTCTGACGGCAATGCACCCGGATGTTGCGAGAAGGTATCGGTCGGTGGAAGCATTAATCCGGGATATCGACCACTATTTGAAAGGTGAACCGTTGGAGGCGCGGCCGGACTCGATGCGTTACCGGTTGGGCAAGTTTGCGGGAAGGCACCGGCGCGCGGTGGGGGCGGTAGGGGCAGGGTTCCTGGTAATCGCAGGACTGATCATTTTCTTTACGGTGAGACTGGCGATTGCGCGAAATGCGGCGCTGGCGCAGGCAGCGCGAGCACAGCGCATCCAACAATTCATGCTGAATTTGTTTGATGGCGGCGATCCCTCGGCCGGGCCGGCGGATAACCTCCGCGCCACCACGGTCATCGACCGGGGCATACGTGAAGCGCAGGCGCTCAACCGGGAACCGGGGGTGCAGGCGGACCTATACGCTACGCTAGGCGGAATCTACCAGAAGCTCGGCAACCTCGTCAAGGCGGACCGTCTACTGCAACTGGCATTGGAGCGGCGCCGGGCGATATTCGGGGCGGACAGCCGCGAGGTAGCGGAAAGCCTGACGGCGTTGGGATGTTTGCGCGCGGATCAAGCGCGGATGGAAGAGTCCGAGAACTTGGTGCGGGAAGGCCTGGCCATGAGCCGGCGCAGCTTTCCTCCCGGCGATCCGGCAGTGGCGCGGGCACAAACGATGCTGGGCCGAGTACAGAACCTTCGCGGCGAATACGGGGCGGCCATCACGACACTGGAGGAGGCCGTGCGGGCGCAATCCGGGTCGAAAGGGCCGGTCGCGGAACTGGCCACGAGCTTATCGGAACTGGCAAACACGAAATTCTACCAGGGCGATTATACGGCGTCCGAGTCGCTGAACCGCCGCGTATTGGCGATGCACGAACAGATCTACGGCGCACGGCACCCGTCTCTAGCGGACGATCTGATCAACCTGGCGGCGATACAGACGAATCTGGGTCACTATGCCGAAGCCGAAGCGTTCGACCGGCAGGCGCTGGACATTAATCGATCCTGGTACGGCAACGATCACCCGGAGACGGGCGCCAGCCTGACTTATCTGGGCCAGGCACTGGTGATGGAAGGGCGTTACGACGAGGCGGAGGATATGCTGCGGCAGTCACTGGCGATTCAGGAGCACGTTTACGGGCCGATGCATCAACGGGTGGCGGGGGCGCTCAACGAACTGGGACTGCTGGCGCTACGGCGTGGGAAGCTGGATGACGCGGAGGCGAGTTTCCGGCGGGCGATTCAAATCGATCGCGCGGTGTACGGGGAGCGGCATCAGTCGGTCGCGCTGGAAAACGCCAATCTGGCCACGGTGTATTTGGAGAAGAAAGAGTATGGGCGGGCGGAGCAATTGTTTCGGGAGGTGCTGGCGCGGTACCACGAGGCGCTGCCAGCAGGACATCTGAACATCGCGATCGCCGAAATCAAGCTGGGGCGGACGCTCGCGCGCGAAGGCCGCTACGGAGACGCCGAGGGCCACTTGCTGGCGGGCTATGCGATTGTGAGCAAACCCGCCAGTCCGTCGGTCAAGTGGCTGCAGACGGTGCGCGCGGAGCTAGTCAAATTGTATGACGATACGGGGCATCCGGAGAAGGCGGCGGCGTTTCGTCAATGAGTTGGCCGCTCAGAGAGCAGATCCAAGACAGCCTCGCTGGGCTCCAGGTCTTCCGGGTGGGGCGGTAACAGGGCGCCCGCTTGTAAGAGCTCCTGCACGGTTCCGACGTAATCGCCGGTGTCGCGGCGCCAACTGTTGCCGGAGCCGTATAACGCCCATCCCAGCGGCGTCCCCTCATGTGGACGACACTTTGGCTCGAGCGACGGGTGGAAGCGGAGAATCTCGCGGGTCATCCCGGCATTGCCGTTGTAGCCGGCCCAATGGAGCGCGGTGGCGCCCAGATCGCCCAAGCTATCGACCGGCCAGCCAGCCTCCAGCATTAAGCGGACCGCCGGTGTGTTGTTGTTTTGAGCTGCGTCCGGCAGCTTCCGCGGCTCCTGGGATGATAGGTGGTGGACGGCATCCGGATGCTTGGAGAGGAATTCGTGGAACACGGCTTCGTCACCCAGCTCACATGCCAGCGCCAGCTTGAGGTCCTCCGGAGTGTTGCGCATCAGCAACTGGAAGACTTCCTCGTGATCGAAATCGCGCGCAACCGCGTGCGCGGTGCGGTGGGCGCCTAGCGTCCAGATATAGATACTGCCGCCCGCACGCGGATCTTGTTTCGGAAACCATTCTTCGGAAACGCTGGTGCGGATGCACGCCGGGTCGGCATTCAGGCGCCGTAGGACCAGATCCGCATCGCCTAGCGCGGCCGCCATTAGGATGTCCGTGTGGCATCCGCGGGACACCAGATAACGTGCCACGTCCTGGCGATCATGCGGGTAATGCCGCTTCTGCATGACGCGCAGCATATACTGCGCCGGCGTGGATTCGTGATCCACATCACGCGCATCGATCCGGGCGTGGTGCGCCAGCAGGAACTCTGCGATCTCCACCGTGGCGGCGAAGTGCAAGGGCGTCTGGCCATCGCCGCCGCGGGCGTGAACGACCTCCGGATCAACCGCCACCATATTGCGGAGTTCCGGCAGCATACCGAGCCGCGCGGCTGCGTGCGCGTCCAACACGGCGCCGCGCTCCATCAGAAATCCCAGCATGCTGGGATCGCAATCGTCTAGCACGCCGAAGCCGCCGGCCCACCACTCGGTGCGCTTGCGGATGTCGGCGCCGGCGCGCAGCAGCACGTCAATGGTCCGGCGGTCACTTCGTTGTACGGCGGCGAACAATGCATGTTGGCCAAAGCCGTAGTGGGGCATGGGATCGTCGATCTTCGCCCGCAGTGCGGGATGCCGCTGCAGGAGATCGTGGGCCCGCTCGGCGTCGCTGTCGCACACGGCGGCTTTCAACGCTTCGGCGGGGCTGAGGCCCAGCGACTCGACGTGCAGCTTCAGCTTCGCCCAGGTGGCGAAACCGTATTCCTGGGCCAAGGCATGCTGCGCGTCGGCCAGTTTGCCCTGCGGCATAGCGCGGAGCAGTTCTTTGGCTTGTTTTTTGAGGTATTCGAGATTTGGTTTTTCAGGTAGCTGACGAGACATGTACTCCTCCTTCTATTGGCCCGGTGTCCGCTTTTTCGGGCAGAAGAGAAGCAATGCTCAATGCTGCGATAGGAATGCAGGCGGGATAGTCCCTTTCCGCGGACGGGTGGCAACCTGGTTTGCAGCTTTCAATATACCAATGATTGGCGCAGGGTGCTATGCGGAGTGCAGAACTTCTTCCAGCAGATCCGTCACTTTCAGGTATGCGGCCCAGCGGTTCAGATACTCGAGATCCAGGCGGCCGGCTTGTACCGCGACGATGCCTCGCACATCGTTCCACTGGCGTTCGGAGACTTCGCCGCCGGAGCGGTACCAGACCAACTTCATGAGCAAGGTGTCTTCGGCGGTAGCTACGGGCACGAGGGCTGTGTCGCTGTCCAACACGACATCCTTCATCACACGCCGTGAGAACTGCCTTTGCTGGTACGCATCCCGGAGCAGCGGGAAAATATCAAATTTGTAACTGCTGGCGAAATGGATCAGATTAAAGGATCGCTGCGCATACAATGCTTCGCGGATCATCCCGGCGTCTGCGTAAAAATCGGGCCCCAGTTCGCGCACCAGACGCGGGATCTGATCGGATGCAATATCGGCTACCAGGTCAACATCAAACGAAGTCCGGTAGATACCGTGTATGCCGCTGGCAGTTGAGCCGACGACGAGATATGGGATACCGCTGCGGCTGAGGGCCTCGACCAGTTGCCGGAACGCTGCGGCAAGACGGCTCACACGCCGTCCGCCGGGGACCAGCCGTACACGCGTTGCATGGTTTCCGGATCCAAGTGACGGGCGGCGGCCCGCAGCAAGATTGCGCGTTCATCCATGCCAGGATTCTGGCGGCGAATTTCAGCGCGCGCGGTATCGAAAACCATTTGATTCAGTTCCAGGATGCCAAGCAACTTCTCCTTGGCGCTCATGCGGCGCTGGCACTCGATAAAAACCGCGAGCGCGCGCGGATCGGTATCGGAATACCAGTCGGACCGCTGCATCTGTTCTATGGTACAACGCGAACGGCGTCCGGCTGCACGCCCGCGCCTGTTCGAAAGGGTGTTTGGGCGTTGCCCAGATCGTTGTTGACGAGGCGGATGCCGCGGCTGCGCGTGCCGGTTACATCCAGAAACACGGCGGTACCTGGCGCGGCAGTGGAGTTGCGGAGCGTGGCGCGCTCGACGTCGGCGAAAATGATGGCCGGAGCGCCGGCAGTTGCGGGACGCCCGCTAAAACCATCCAGTTCGACATCCTGGGCGTCTTCGAGACGCAGCGGGCTGCGCCATTTCTCCGACGCGGGTTTGTCCCAGGCAATCTCGACGTTGCGGAGACGCAGGTTGCGCGCCCAACGGAGCTGCATGGCCTGGACCGTTTTCTGCAACGGCGATTCGGGATCGTTCGAGACGAAGAGCTTGATGTTGTCCAGGGTGAGGCCGTCGAGCCAGCTATCGGGATGGCCGTTGATGAGCGACGTCCCCATACCGTGCGCGATGACGTTCTGGATGACGATGTTGCGGATGGCGCCGGCGGGCGGCTCGTCCGGATGCGGCTGGCCGTCGACTTCGCTGCGGCGCTTGATATCGAAGTGGATGGGGTCGCCATCGCCCCACCAGAACCAATCGTGGCGGCGGCATTCAATGGTGAGGTTGGACAGCACCACGTCGCTGACGTATCCCTTGTCGAAGAGCATGAAGGCGATGCCGCGGTTGGAGTCGGTGATCACCGTGTTGCTGACGGTCACGTGGCGGATGCAATTCATGTTACCGTCGCAGAACTTAAGGGCGCTGGAAGCGGAGGACAGGCGGCAGTTCGTGACGGTGATGTTCTCGCAGGGCAGCGCGGGGCCATAGATGTTGGAAGACCAGAGTACGATGGCGTCGTCACCGGTTTCGATGGTGCTGTTGGCGATGCGCACATCCTGGCAGCCATCGGGGTCGATACCATCGGCCCATACAGCTTCCTTCAAGCTGGATTGGACGTAAACACCGTCGATGGTGAGGCGGCGACAGGCGTAAGGATTGATGGTCCAACTGCGGGAGCGGATGAAGGACAGGCCGGTGATGCGCACATCGGTGCAGTGCAGCAACAGGACGAGGTGCGGGTACATCTTCTCTTTGCCGAAGCCTTTGGGAAAGGACCGCATCAAGGGCTTGCCGAGAGCCTTGGCCAGCAGCATATTCTCGCGGATCAAGGCGTCGTCGAAATCGCCGTTGGGCTGCCAGATGTATTCCGCCTGGCCGTCGACCGTGCCGCGGCCTTCGAGGGTGATGTTGTCGAGGTTTTCGCCGTAGAGCAGGGCGGCTTTGTCGAAGGCTTTGCCGTCCAGTGAAGCATATAGCGTGGCGCCGGAATCGATCCGGAGGCGGACGTGGCTACGCAGATGCAAAGTACCGGATGTATAGGCACCGGGCGGCAGATAGACGGTTCCGCCGCCGGCAGCACCCGCGGCATCGAGGGCCCTCTGGATGGCGGGGCGCGCATCGCTGGATTGCCGGCCGGTGGCGCCGTAGTCCTTCACGTCAAAAATGGCTTCAGCAGCGGGGAGCGGGCCGCCCAGCAGGAGGCAGACAAGGAGCAGGCGCATGGATCAGGCAGGCACTTCGGGTTCCTGGGGCGGATTGTGTACGGTAGCCGTCTCGGTGACATGTTCACTGAGCGGCACTTCGCATTCGCAACAATCGCTGCAGCGCGCGCACTTCTGACACAGATGGTTGGCGCAGGTGTCTTTGGTGCACCAGACGCAGATGCGGGCGGACTCCTCTCCGCAAATCGAGCAGTTAAATGGCATGCTACTTTTTCTCCGTCTTCGGCGGCTGCTTGGCGAGGATACCGCGGCAGCGCTGGGCTTCGTGGTCCATTACGGCGCACTCCTGTTCTTTTTCGGCGGCTAGGTCGAGGATGTAGCGCTGGAAGCGCTCGCGATTGGCGCCGTTCTGCGCCATCTCGCTATTCAGCAGGTCGGCCACGGCGGGATTCCAGTACTTGCGGATGCCTTCTTCGATGGAGAGCAGGGTTTTTTCGAGGGATTGCATACGAAAGAAGGTGAGCAGATCGGCGGATACCTTCTCGGGCGAACTGGCCAGGGTCAGCGCCTCGGTGGCCAAAGCTTTGGACTGGATCTGGCTTTCCTTGAGTTGGTAGATGTAGGTATCCGGCGCGCCGTTCTTGGTCATGGCGGCGGCGTCGATCTGTTCGAGCACAGGGACCATGCGCTGGGCGTGGGCGGCGATTTCCTTTAGCACGGGGCGGATGTCCCAATCGGGCTCGACACCTTTGTCCTGAGCGGCGGCGCACAGGGCGACTGCGGCTAATAGCAGGAGTGCCCGGCAGGATGGCATACTCATTCCAATCTAACACTGGGAGCGAGCGGCGCGTTCCGGGATACAAGCAGCCGCCTGGGCTAAGGTGTCAGCCGCACTCCCATTAGCGAGCCGAGCACCTGGCGAAACGAGATGGCCTCAGGAGTGGTCGGGTCCGTGATGCGGTCAAGGAAGAAGAAGCTCAATTCAGCCACAGATCAGAAGCGGGCAGAGGACGCGAGATCGTCTGCCCGCAGTACTCAGGTGTTGGCCTAGCTCAATGGACCGGGTGAGCGGGAACCGCCAAGGCGGTATGTACCGGCTTAGCAGCATGCCGCGCCGGCGGACGGTGATGCTGGACCAACTTGGCGGGTCTAGGCCGGCCGTTATCCGTCGGGATGGAGGCGGCTTGCGGTCGCCGTTCCAATGCTGCCCGGATCTGGCCGGCTGCGTGCGGCGAGGGACCTTTCTGGATCTTGCCGGTCAGATCAGCCATGCGGATATTTTCATATCCTTTGCGGCGCGCCACGATGCGGTAATCGAAAGCGATACTGGACGCGCCGCCGCCGAGCTCATGCACCTCGAAACCGGAGGCTGTTTTATTGGTGACGTACAGGCCTTTACAATCTCCGTTGGGTGTCAGGAATACGCGGTATTCGAGGCCCGTATTGACGGTCTGGGCGAAATCGGGATCCAGCGTGACAACGGTCGAGCCGTTGCGCAACTGGCCGCCGCCCATGTCTTCGAACCAGTTTTCGGGAGCTTGCACGGCGTACATCGCGACTTCCTTGTTGCCGCTGTTGGACAGAACGGCATGTCCGCCGACGGAGCCGCTGCATTGCAGATTGCCGCTGACGAAGATATCGCAAAATCCGCCGAAGTCACTGTACGTGGCGACCACAATGGAGGTATCGGTGCTGTCTTCCTGATTCTCGACAAACAACGTGGCCACATTACTGGCGTTGTTGTAAGCGGCAATCGCTTCGCTGTCGTCGGTGGTGGCCAGCACGCCGACTCCCGCCTTTGAGGTGCCCCACACGCCGGCAGGAACGATGTTTAGTTCGTTGCCCAGAACACTTTCCGCGGTGCCCACGCCAACTACGCCGATTCCCGCCGTACTCGCCGCGTCGCCATATACACCATAGGTCGAGCCGGTGGTGGATTGGTTGTAGCCATAGACGCCGTACCCGGAGCTGCTGCTATTGATACCGGCAACGGCATACGTCTCACCGCTGGTCGCGGTAGCAGTACCCTGCACACCGTATCCGGCAGGACTGGCGGTGGCGCCGACAACACCGTATGTGGTGCCGCTGGTCGCCGTGACGTTGCCCGATACGCCGATGCCGGAGGTGCTGACGGACTTGCCGTACACCCCGACATTGTTGCCGGTGGCGTCCGTAGCCTGGCCTTCCACTCCGAATCCGGTAGCGCTGGCGTCCTTGCCGTAGACGCCAATGGTAGTGCCGCTAGCGGCTGTAGCAGAGCCCTCGACGCCGTAACCGGTGGAGCTATCCGCCGAGCCAAAAATCCCGACTGTATCGCCGCTGGTGGCATTCTCATCACCTTCCACAGCAACTCCGTCGGTGCTCACGTTGGTGGCGTACACGCCAGCCGTATTTCCGCTCGTAGCATTGGCGTCTCCCTGGATGGCGTTTCCGCCGGAGCTGGCTGTTGCACCATAAACCCCGGTATTATCACCCGTGGTATCGGTAGCTTCACCATAGACGCCGAACCCTGAGTCGCCCGCCGACGAACCATAGACGCCATAGTTGGTGCCCGACGTGGCGGTGGCACTACCATAGACGCCGAACCCGGTATCGCTATTGGCAGTACCGAGCACACCATTGGTGTCACCGCTGGCGGCTGAAGCATAACCCGAGATCCCTATTCCGCCGGAGCTGGCAGTGCTGCCCAACACGCCGACGGTGTTGCCGCCGGCCGCTGTGGCGACACCCGCCACGCCAGTGCCCGAGTCGCTATCACTAGTGCCGGCAACCCCAACGTTGTCGCCGGCGGTAGCTGTATTGGTTCCCTGCACGCCCACACCGGCATCGTCGGCCGTAACGCCAAGAATCGCGCTGGCAGAGCTATCCGACACGGAGAGCTTGTAAGTACTGGGAGCCACACCGATGCCTACGAGTCCGCTTTTCTGCTCAATTACCGAACTTCCCAGGGCGTCGGCCCCCGTCCAGACCGCGATGGCGCCGGCGGTGCCGCTGCCAGTTATGGTGGCGGGCTGAGCATTAGCGGATTTCCCGGATTCGGCAGATCCGGCTGGTCCGGCGGCTCGAGCCGATGCCTTGGCAATACCGCCCGGGCCAAAGCCTGCGGTTCCAGCCAAGGCATACGCGGATGCCGGAAGACCGCCCAGAGTTTCTGCGTCCACGGCTTTCAATGAATAGGGAACGCTGGTCATCAGCACGCGGGGACGCTCGGGCGTTCCCTGGGCCTGGACACTTAACCAACGCTGCCCGGAACCAAAAAGCTCGGCGGGTATGCCTTCGTTTTTGGCGGCGCCCAGCAACGCTGTATATTGGCCGTTGCTATCTGCTTCGATATTCTGGGTTTCCATCCAGATCGGCGCGCCACCCTCCTGTTCCTCATAAACGGCAAAGGTCACCCCCACCATCCCAGTGAGGGGCTTGCCCCCATTGTCAATCAGTGTGCCGCTGAATTTAACCAGCCGCGGTACGGCAGTGGTTGCTTTAGCGGCGGGCTGCGCGAGAAGCGTCAAAGGGCAGCCGGTCACAAGCAACACCGCACAACAGAGATCGCGAATACGTGTCATTTTCAATTTCCCCCTACCAATTACCGCGGCGGGAACCTGAGAATACTCGATTTACGGGATATTTCCGCGGGTGGATGTGAGTCTAGCACCGGATTTCAAAATATAAAAGTCACAGGACGTATAGCACACGAAGTGGCAACGTCGGAGCTTCTTATCGGCCCGTATCGCGCCCCTTTATCGCGGAAAGATCCCCGGCCAAGATCGAGCCGCCGACGTGCTGGATGGGTCCACGCTCC
Organism: Bryobacteraceae bacterium; assembly: GCA_049511415.1. Lineage (GTDB taxonomy): Bacteria > Acidobacteriota > Terriglobia > Bryobacterales > Bryobacteraceae > Bog-159. The sequence goes on from JBEKYC010000006.1 coordinate 148,670, forward strand.
AACTTGCGGTACTGCACTGACTGCTAGCGATAAATACCTGACAACACTCTTTTTGTGCGCCGACAGAGTGCTTCGATGATCATCGCCGGGGTGGCAGTGATCAGCTCAGCCGAATCGGGTGACGCTGGAACCACGACTAAGATCGGTTCTCAGAATCCGGGGCCTACCCGGGTGCGCCAGATGCCGGCAGGATCCTTACAAACGGGCCCAGCCCGACGGAAAAGCTGAAGACCGTACTGCCACCGGAGGCGCGGTCTGGGATAGGCCGCCAGTGCCGGTTCACATTTGGAGGGTTGGGTAGCTTTAAACGGTCGTGAGCGTGCCCTCTGGCGTGATCCGGGAAACCGTGGAAAACCGTGCCGCCGTAGTTGGCCCCACCGCTCTGAGTGGTTCCAAATAAGACGCCACTGGAGGACTGGACCATCGTCCCGTATGGGCTACGCGATTTATCGGCAGCGGTAACTCTGATGATTATGTTGGGGGAGTCTGGTCACCTGTTCTCGCGGCGGTAGGGGGTTGAAATGTAGCGGCGGGATTCGCGGGCGGCTTCGGCCTCCGGCGCATAGGCCATAGCTTTTCGGTATGCCTCGGCAGCTTCGGCGTGGCGTTGTTTCAGATCGTAGATCTGGCCGACGCGCATCCAGGCAAGTACGCCGGTGTTCAGGTCCACTTCGTCGGCGTGTGCGGTGACCTTTTGCATATTAGCCAGGGCGGCGTCGAGATCGTTATACCAGAACTGGATGGTTCCCAACTGGTAATAGACGGCTTCCCAAGGCACGCGGGCGTAGCCGGGGGCGCTATTCGTTTTCAGTTGGGCCACCTGCTGGACACAGGCAACGGCCTTTTTGCCGTCGCCCAATTGCGAGTACATGCCGGCTTCCTCGAAGCGCAGGAGGTAGTTGCGTGGATAGCGGCGGATCAGGTCATCCACCACCGGCAGAGCCTTAGCCGGCTGACGCTCGCGGCGATAGATGGCGGCCAGAAAGACTTCGGCGTCGACACGGTTCAGCGTGCCGCGAGAAGCGACATCCTGCACGATGCGGATGCCGTGTTCCCGATCGCCATGGAAGCCGATCAGGAAGCCGAATACTTTATAGATGGCCGGCAGGCTGCCCATCACATAGTCGTGCAAGCCCTGCACCAGACGGGCATCGATGTTGGCCGGCTGGAGTTCGCTGACGCGGTTGTGCAGCTTGCGCGCGGTGGTGGCATCATGCAGGGCGCTGACCCAATCCTTTTGCACCAGGAAATAGTAGTTGGACCGTAAACCATAAGTGATGCCCATGGCATACAGGGCGGCGGCGTCGTTCGCATTGCGGCGCAGGCGGGCCTGTTCCAGATCCATGGCTTGCTGGATTTCGCCCAGGAACTGTTTCTGCGTCTCCGCGGTGGGATTCAGCTTGGCTCGGCGCAGCAGTGAATTGCTGCCCGTGACGAGTTCGCTCTCGAGTGCACCGTCGCGAAACATTTCCTGGAAGACGATGGCCTCGGCGGCATGATTGTGGAGATCCGGATTGTTGGGGTCCTGGGCGATGGCTCTTGAGAAATCCGCGCGCGCCTCATCGTACTCCAGATTGTAGAAGTGGTCGTAGCCAGTATCGACGAAGTTGTCTCCGGCGAGCAGTCGAGTGCCGAAAAAAACGGCCGCGGCGAGAGTAACTTTCAATACGTTTATTATAACTTCGCGGGTTTCCGATTGCGGTACAGTGAGCCTATGGCTCGCGAAAGAATCGCACTCCCCAATAGCCGGCGGCAAGCGCCGCCCGGCGCGCGTGTGATAGGAACTCCGGCTCCCGATGAGACCGTGCGGTTGACGGTCATCGTGCGGCGGCGCAATCCGCTGCCGGCGCGCGGCACGGCGCGTCTGCGGCGCGAGCTGTTCGCGGCGACTTACGGGGCGCATCCAGACGATCTGCAGAGGGTCGCGGATTTTGCGAGCGGTGAGGGTCTGACGGTAGTCAGCACGCATCCGGCGCGCCGCACGGTCATGCTATCAGGCAGCCTGGCGGCGGCGAGCCGGGCCTTCGGCGTTGAATTGCAACTTTATCAACTGGGCAACGACACATTTCGAGGGCGCACCGGAACAATCGCGATACCGGTGGAACTGTCGGATGTTATCGAAGGCGTGTTCGGATTCGACCAACGGCCGCAGGCTCAGCCGCACTTTCGCCTGCGCGATGCCGCAGGCGCCGCGGAGCAATCTTTCACGCCGCCCGAAGTCGCGCAACTGTACGAGTATCCCGCGGGAGCCACCGGCTCGGGGCAGACCATCGCGATCATTGAGCTAGGCGGTGGGTATCAGCAGGCGGACTTGGAGTCCTTCTTTTCGGGCCTGGGGCTCACCACCCCCTCGGTTACGGCGATCGGCGTGGATGGTGCATCCAATCAACCGGTTGGCGATCCAAATAGCGCGGACGGGGAAGTGCTGTTGGATATCGAAGTGGCAGGATCCGTGGCGCCGGGCGCCGCTATTGCGGTGTATTTCTCGCCCAACACGGACCAGGGTTTTCTGGATGCGGTCACCACTGCCGTGCACGATCAAACCACGCAGCCGCAAGTGATTTCCATCAGTTGGGGCGGCCCTGAGGATAGCTGGACCGCACAGTCCATGCAGTCATTCGATCAGGCGTTTCAAGACGCGGTAGCGTTGGGTGTCATGGTATGCACGGCGGCTGGAGATAACGGCTCGGGCGATGGGGACACGGACGGCAAGGCGCACGTGGATTTCCCGTCGTCGAGCCCGAATGTGCTGGCTTGCGGCGGCACCACGCTAATAGGGAACAACGCTGCGATCCAGACTGAGACCGTATGGAACGACGGGACGGATGGCGGCGCGACCGGTGGCGGTGTGAGCGAAACGTTCCCACTGCCTTCTTACCAAGAGACGGCGAACGTACCGAAATCGGTAAATTCCGGGTTCGTGGGGCGCGGAGTACCGGATGTGGCGGGCGACGCGGATCCGAACACGGGTTACCAAGTGGTGGTCGACGGGCAGTCCACGGTCATTGGAGGGACCAGCGCAGTGGCGCCGCTATGGGCCGGACTGATCGCGCTGTTGAACCAGCAATTGGGCAAGAGCGTGGGGTTTCTGAACGACGCCATCTATGCCGCACCACTTTCGAGCGCCGGGTTTCATGACGTAACCTCGGGCAACAACGGCTCTTATTCGGCTGGACCGGGGTGGGATGCTTGCACCGGTTGGGGCAGTCCCGACGGCGCGGCGCTGCTCAAAGGATTGGGCTAAGCTTCAACGCCGGACTTTGCGCATCCAGGCGCCCCAGGAGAAGCCGGCGCGCGCCATCAGCGTACCTATCACCAGCGTCCAGGCCACCCGCATCCAAAAGTGCGCGGCATCCGGCTCGACATGCGAAAACACGTTGCGCACCCAATCGGTGGAGGTAGGCACGAAGAACGGAAAATATCCGGAACCGAATACCCGGTTGTGGGCCGCCGGGGTCATTAGAAAATTGGCGAATGGCCATTGCACGGCTAACAGCGCGGCCAGGAAAATCGGCGGAATCACGGCGGCGCGCAACCAATAATTCCAGCGCTGCCAATAGGGCCGGGTGAGGTCCAGCAAGAAAGCCGGCACGATTACGAGAATCGGAAAATCGGGCGGCACGAAGTGGGTAATGTTCTGGTAGACCGGGCCGAGCTTCGGCTCCGCGGGAAACAGCGGCAGAATCCAAACATAAAGCAGGTTCAGCACGGTGTAGATGCCGCACACGATGGTCCCCGCCCAGCGGGAGTCCGACATGCGGTAGAGTCCGGCCAGGAAAAAGCAGGATCCCAGCGTCATCAGCATGTAGAACAAGGCGCTGTGCATGTAGTTGCGCAGCAGGAATTCCTGAAAGACGCCGAACGAGGTGACCAGGAGAAATGTATAGACATAAAGCAAGAGGGCTTCGGCCCCCTTGCGCTCGCCGCCGGGAACGCGGTTCAGATGGCCGAGGATCAGAAGCAGAGTGCCGATGCGGATGACCAGGATGCCCAAGATCAGGAGGACGTGCGGCGGGCTGAGCACCTTGACGTCGAGGCCGTAAGCAGCGTGCCACCAATTGTCGAATGGGGCGGACGTAATCATGGCGACGCCTCCCCAGGCGGCTACGAAGGCCCCGAGCGGGCCGCGAAAACCCCAGATCCGAACGGAGCCTTCCGGCGCTGCCGAGCGCCCGAAGGTGCCCGACAGAATCAGGTAGCCGCAGGAGATTCCGGCCAGGACGCCGCACAACTGAATCAGCATGTGGGGCGCGGTCCAGAAAGTATCGCGGCCGATGCTCTTGTGCCAGGATATGTCCCAGATGCCCCCGACGGATGCCGACGTTACCGCGATCACGCACGTCCAGATGTACCAGGGGATGGAGGTGGTACGCTCCGCCGCTTGCTCCGCCCAAGTGATGGTCGCGCTCTGAGCCATGGTGACCTCCGAGTCTCCTCTCAATCTACCACTGGCGCGCTACTGCAAGGCGATGTAGTTCTTGCCGTGAAATAAACGGGCCGTGCCGTCCTGCGCCACGACCATCTGCAACGGCCGCGCCATTTTCAGATCGCTTTGCTTTGGGGCCGTGCAATCGGCCACGGCGGCGCCGGCTTGATTGAACAGGGAGAACTTCCCAGGCGCATCCACGCCAGTCGCAGGGAGCGTCCAACCGAAGCCGTAGCTGCCCACACCGATCTTATGGCCGCACAGGGTCAGGTCGCCCTCAGTGATGATCATGCCGACATATTTAGCCTGGACATTGGCGGCGTATCCGGTGGTGTCGATCAGGGCGAAAAGGGCCCGCGCGCCACCTGGCGTTTTCACCAGGATGGCGTTCCGCTTCTCCGCCGGGATGGCGTTGCCTTCCAGGTAAAAATCCTTGGGGACCGCGGAATCGAACGGCTTGCCGGTTACGATCTCGAACTTAGATTGTGCCGATGCAGCCGGGCACCACGCGCCGGACACGACGGCCACGGCAGCGCATAGGAAAATGGTGGATTTCATTGGATCTCGTGAGGTATTGTAACAGACGGTTCTCTCCGGAATACGCCCGCGGATGCGATACTATGGAGTCGTCATGATTCGAGCCATAGTGGCTGTCTCAGCCATGAGCATATTGGGTTTGGGCGCCGTGCTGGCCGCGCGTACCGGAAACGGCGACCCGGTCGATCGCGTACAAGGCATGCGCATATCGAGCCGCCTGCCATGCGACGGCGCCACCAATCCGCAGGAGGAGTTGAAGCTGGCCACCAGCTTTTCGCCCGGCGGTTGGCAGCGGTCATTCCATCTGGATGTGTTCGAGAGCCAGTTCTGCAAGCGGGTGGACCTGTACTTCTTCTGTCTGACGCGAGGGCACGACCGCTGGAAGCCGGAGTGGGTCGGCGCCAGTCAAGGTCCGGCGGCTCCAGCCCGGTATTGGATGGACGCTTGCGCAACCTGGGGAGCGAAAGATGCGCCCGAATACGTGCTGAGCGGATGGTATCAGGAAGGCGCGGCTGCGAAGAAACTGAGCTGGAAACAGGCGGCTATTAAGAAGACCGCGGATAATCCGGAGACTTACGAATTTAGCGATCCCAACGGCGGGACAGCGCAAATCAAAATCAACAGGATGTAGGGAGGACGGGACAGGACCGCCCTCCGCGCCGCACTTACGAGTGCTTGGTGCCCTTCAGCGTGCCGCCGCCTTCGGGTCCTTTAAACTTACCTTCGAACTTGTTGCCGTCGAGCGTGGTTTCCACTGCATAGGTTGCCTCGTTAACGACTACCTTGAACGCGAAAGTATTGCCGTCGACTTTTACTTCCGAGATGGGAAACTCACCCGGATCGCCGGTCAGGGTGCCACCGAGCTTGCCTGCGTCGTCCTTGACCACCAAGGTCCAATTTGAGGTTTGGCCGGCATCGTCCGTGGATACGGCATCCCAGGTGCCCACCACAGCGGAGTTATCGGCCGCCCAGCAGAGCAGGGACGCGAACAGAAGGGCTGTCAGAAACAGAATTAACACGCGTGTCATATCTCTAATCTCCTGAAAACGGATTTGCGTAATCTCCGCGGCAGCCTGGTGCGGGCGCATCGGAGTGCTTCCCGTAGCATACCGCAACCATTAGCGGCGGGAGAGGTCGCGGATGAAGATGTCTTTAAATCGCATGTTGGCCTCGCCGCCGGCGTGCAATTGCAGGGCGATGGCGCCGTCGTCGACTTCGTTGAGCGGATCGGTGAAGTCGATCACCTGGACGCCGTTGAGGCGGGCGCGATGGTGGTTGCCCGCCACACTCAAGACGTAATCATTCCAGTCGACGGGCTTGATGACGAACTCGTTTTCGGGAGACGGCCAGACGATCCAGCCGCGGCGCGCGCTGTAGATGCCTCCCGTGTGATGGTAGAGATTGCGGTCGATTTCGAACTGGTATCCTTCTGCGACGTCCGCGGTTCCCGGCTTGAAGCTCGTGCGGTAGAAGACGCCGCTGTTGCCGCCGGTCACGCATTGGAAGCGAATGGCCAGCTCGAAATCCTTGAAATGCTTTTCGGTCATTAGATAGCCGTAGCCTTTGGTGACGCCGACGCCGTGTATGACGCCATCTTCGACGGTCCAGTGCTCGTTGCCGACGTTCACCCAGCCGGTCAGGTCCTTTCCGTTGAAGAGCGACACCCAACCTTCCTGCGCTTCGGGCAGGCGGGATTGGCCGATCACCGCCGCAATTGGCGCGACGAACAGCGCCAGTATCAGAATCCATTTGCGCATATCAAGCTCCTATCTCATTTCGAATGGCGGTGGCGATGCGATTGGCGAACTCATCCACACGCGCGGGGTCCGGCCCTTCCACCATGACACGGGCCAGCGGTTCGGTGCCGGAGAAGCGCACCAACACGCGGCCGGAGGCGCCGAAAGCCTGTTGACAACCTTCAATCTCGCGGGTCACGGCCGCCATCTCGTTCAGGGCGCGCCGTTCGCGGACGCGCACGTTCTGCAATCGCTGCGGGTAGATCTCCAGCCCAGCGATGAGTTCGTCCAGACCGGCGCCGGATTGGCGGGCAATTTCGAATATACGCAGCGCGGTCAGCAAACCATCACCGGTGGAGGCATACTGCCTGAAAATTACGTGGCCGGATTGCTCGCCGCCGAGGACGGAGCCGGCACGGAGCATTTCCTCGAGCACATACTTATCGCCGACCGGGGTACGCAGCAGCGGAATGCCGTCGTGCCGCAGAGCGCGTTCCAGTCCCAGATTGGACATGACCGTAGCCACCACCGGCGCCCCGTTGAGTTTACCGTCGGCCTTTAGGGCGCGGGCTGCGATCAGGAGAACGGCATCACCATCCACGATGGCTCCACTGCGGGCGACGAAGATGGCACGGTCGGCATCGCCATCGAACGCCACACCCGCATCCGCGTGCGATTCCAACGTGGCGGCGCGCAACCGTTCGGTATACAAAGCGCCGCATTCCAGGTTGATGTTGCGGCCATCCGGCCGGCAACAGATGGCGTCCACATGTGCCCCCAGCCGCCGGAAGAGGGCGGGGGCAAGGTCGAAGGCCGCGCCATTTCCGCAATCGAGCACCAGGCGCATTCCCGCCAGGCCGCCGGGAACGGTCGACGCCAGATAATCCAGATAGCGTCCAGCCAAAGCCGCGTCCGGCTGCAGGATCACCGGTTCCCCGGCAGGATGTCCCACCTGGCGAAAGATCTGCTGCTCGATTTCATGCTCCTCGTCATCGGGCAGCTTGTATCCGGAGTGACCGAAGACCTTGATGCCATTGTCCTGGTAAGGATTGTGGGAAGCTGAGATCATGACTCCGGCGGCGAAGGCAGACGAGCGCGTCAGCCAGGCAACACCGGGCGTGGTGATCACGCCGGCGGATACGGCGGGAACTTGCTCGCGTGCCAGACCGGCAGCCACCTGCGCGGCGATCCAAGGACCCGATTCGCGCGTGTCCATGCCGATCAGGACATGCGGCTCGGTTGACTTGCGCCGCAGATCGGCTCCCAGGGCCAAGCCAAAGGCATTCACCGTGGCCGAGTCCAGCGGATAGGCGCCGGCCACCCCGCGAATGCCATCGGTTCCAAACAGTTGTTTGCCCATTTACTTTTTTCCGACCATAACTTTGACTGTAACCTGCGGGGAGTCCTGAAAGCGCACGCGCGGGTCCTGGACAAAAGCCTGCAAGCGGTACCGAGCCGCTCCGGCCTCCGGTTTCAAGCGGAGGGGGTCGATCTGCACGGCGGCGATGCGAGCCACGCGCCTGGAGGGTCCGGAAATCGCGAGCGCAGACGGCTCCGCCGAGGCTTCCAGCACCTGCAGACCGGGTGGCAGATCGCCGGCAAACCGTATTTCGACGGGGACGGTGCGGGTGGCGCCAGGTTCGAATTCAAGCCGGATTTGCGCCGGAATCGCGCGCACGAGCTGGATTCCACGAGGCAGGCGAACGTCTTTGCGATCGATCGTGAAGGTGCGCGGACCGAGTTCGGCATCGGCCAAATCCAGAATTACGGCGTAGCGCCGCCGCTCTTCGGGCAGACCGCTCAGTTCCCCGGACGGTCCGCGAACTTCGAGCAAAACGGTCTCTACCACGTCAGAGTCGATCTCCACGTCGGGCGAGAGGTTCTTATATTCCACGCGCACGGAGACAAAAGTGGCCAACTCGGGCTCGCTGGCGACTGAAATCCAGATCATGACCGCCACCAGTAACGACAACAACTTCCAGGCGACGTTCTCCGTAAAGAAGCGCTTCACTTCGGCTCTCCTCTTTCCGGGTGGCCTGCTTCCATGGGGATGTCGGCGGCGAATTCGTCGAGCACCTGCGGCGCGGTTCTACGCATGCCGAAATGGTTGCAGATGCGCTCATCCAGTTCGTACAGATTCAGGCCGGTTTGCAATTCTCCGAAAGCCGCCACGGAGATGCGCCCGCTTTCTTCGGAAACAACCACGGAAAGGCAGTCGCTTTCCTCCGTAATCCCAATGGCGGCGCGATGGCGGGTGCCGAAGTTGGATGATACGGCGGGGTTGATGGCCAACGGAAGGAAGCAGTTGGCGGCGGCGACACGATCCTTTTGCACGATGGCGGCGCCGTCATGCAGCGCGGCTCCCGGATGAAATATGGCGAGCAGGAGATCGCTCGAAAGATTGGCGTCCAGGCGGACGCCGCTTTCGATGAACGTGCGCAAACCGATGTCGCGCTCGATAACCATGAGGGCGCCGGTTTTGGCGCCGGACAAGCGGCGCACCGCGATCAGGATATCTTCGGTGAACTCGGGCCGCTGATAGCCGCTGCCGAACCACCGCCGGCGGCCGAGGCGCGCCAGCGTACGGCGAATTTCGGACTGGAAGAGAACGATGACAGCCAAGGCCAAGTACGGAACAATGTACGAGAGCACGGAGCGCACGGCTTCGAGGCCGGTGTAGAGGGCAAACACGTACAAAGCCACCATGATCAGGATGCCGGCCACGATGGGACCGGCGCGGGTGCCCTTGACGATCATCAGGGCCTGGTAAATGAGGAACGCGACGACCAGGATATCGACAACGCCGCCAGGCGTCAGGCTGGGCAATGCGATGAATGCCACCGGATTATTGGAGCAGACCCCGAATGTCAAGCCAATCCTTCAGCCGGGCGGGCCAAGTGCCCAGCACGGCGTCAGTGGATGCCAGGCCCACGCCATGCGGGCCGCGCTCGTAAATGTGCATTTCCGCGGGCACGCCCGCCTGGCGCAAAGCCATGTAGAACAAGACGCTGTTCTCGACCGGCACGCTGTCATCCTGGCTGGTATGGAACAGGAACGTTGGTGGCGTGTTGGCGGTTACCTGTGTCTCATTGGAAAGGCTGGCTACCAGGGTGGGATCGGGGTTGTCGCCCAACAGGTTGTGCAGCGAACCAAGATGCGTGTAACGAGTGGTCAAGGAGATGACCGGATAGGCCAGGATCATGAAATCGGGCCGGGAATTGGCACGGTCGATGGGATCGGCTGCCTGGGCATCCCCGGCATCGAAATGCGTTCCGGCGGTGGATGCCAGGTGTCCTCCGGCGGAGAATCCCCAGATGCCAATGCGGTCGGGCGAGATTCCGTAAGCCGCGGCGTGGGAACGGACGAAGCGGATGGCCCGTTGCGCGTCCAACACGGGCGCCGGATAGTGGTAGCGTGGCGCGATGCGATATTGCAGGAGGAAGGCGGAGATGCCCAGCGAATTGAGCCAACGGGCGATCTGGTCCCCTTCGTGATCTTTGGCCAAGAAGCCGTAGCCGCCACCGGGACAGACGATCACGCCGGTGGCGACGGCACTCCGGCCGGAGGCAGGATAGAGCGTCAGGCTGGGCTTGTCGGCGTCTTCGGAACCGAGCGCACCGGGCGCTCCTGCGGGCCATAGGAATTCCGCGCGGCGGGCGGGAGGCTGCTGGGCCAGGGCAGCGGCCAGCGGCAAGATCAGCGCCAGTAGTTTCACGGAGATATTGTAACTTGGGGACCGGGCACGTCCCACTAGCGATTGTCCAGGTGTACACTGGTTAAACCATGTCCAACCCTGCTAAGGCTGTTCTGTCCGGCGCCGCGATCGCATGCGCGGCGGCTCTTTTGATGGCGCAGGACCACGCGATCCTGCACCCCGAGATGAAAGTGGAGACCGGCACCTATGATGCGCCGGCCGCAACGCTGGGGCACAGCATGTCGGAGCCCTGGTCGGCTACAACAATTGCCGCCGGCGTGGATAAGAAGCCGGAGACCGGCCACGAGGTCACTCTAGTGGGTGAACTGGTGGATTTCTCGTGCTATTTGCAGCTCGGCAAACACGGCGAGAAGCACCGCGCTTGCGGGGCGAAATGCGCGCAAAACGGGCAGCCAGTGGGATTGTTGACCAAGGAAGGCACACTGTACATGCTGATGCCGGAAGAGCACGACCCACGGCGTGACGGCGGCGTAGATATCCGCAGCGTGGGTGCGGAGCACATGGGCCACATCATCAAAGTGATCGGCACCGAGGCGCGCGTGGATGGATACCGCGGCGTCTATGTTGCGGGACTGACGAAGTAGCTTTTTGGCAGCCATGGGATGATCTTGTACGGCGGTCTAAGCATCGGGAGAAAGGCTTGTTTGGGGATTCTCCTGGTGGTGTGCGGTGCCTGGGCGCAGACGCCGCTCGCCGATCCGACGGCACTTCTGCAGCATGCCATGGCGCTACACCAGGCGGGTGATCTCGAAGGCGCCATCGCGGGCTACCGGGAATACCTGGCCGTGCAGCCGGACGCGGCTTCCGCGCGCTCGAACCTGGGCGCTGCGCTGGTGCGTTTGGGCCGCTATGAAGAGGCCATCGCCGAGTACAATCGGGGGCTGTCCAAGGACCCGGAAAATCCGGCCTTGCTGCTGAATTTGGGCCTTGCCTACTATAAGACGGGGCATTTAGCGGAAGCAGCGGCGCGGTTCGAGCGGGCGTCCGCGCTTGCGCCCCAGTTTAAAGACCAGGTAACGCTCCTGCTCGCCAGTTGCTATATCGGTCTGGGCAGGTATAAAGACGCGATCTCGCTGTTGTCGCCGCTCGAGAAAACGAAGTCCGGGGACGCGGGGTTCGATTACCTGTATGCCACCGCGTTGGTGGGAGATGGGCAGGATGCCGCCGGCGCGGCAGTAATCGATCGAATTCTCCGCCGGGGCGATTCGGCCGAAGGCTGTCTGCTGCGCGGTACGCTCAAGATGCGGTCGAACGATCACGTGGGCGCAGCGGCGGAAGTCGAGAAGGCCATCGCACTGAACAACCGACTTCCGGGCGCGCATGCACGCTTGGGCGAAATTGAGTTTGGCGTCGGAGAGATCGAGCGCGCCCGTACCGCATTCCGCCAGGAACTGGCACTGGATCCGACCGACTTCGTATCGAATCTGAATCTGGGTGTGATGGCGAAGCAGGATCAGGATTACACGGCGGCGGGCGGTTATTTTACACGAGCACTACAATCGCGACCCAACGACCCGGGTGTCCGTTATCAGATTGCGAATCTGGATCTGGCCACCGGGCAGGCGGAGCAGGCCCGCAAGGAGTTGGAGGACGTGATTCGGGAGTCGCCGGATTTCGCGGAGGCGCACGCTTCCCTGGCAGCGGCCTACTATCGTTTGGGCATGCGGGCCGAAGGCGAGCGCGAGCATTCCGTAGCCAAAAAGTTGATTGACCAGCGAGCGGTCGAAACCGCAGGGAAACCACGGTGAAGCGGCGCGCGGCGCTGGGCGCCTGCTGCATGGCGGCGGGCGGCTGGTGGCTGGCTGCGCGCGGCGCGGCGCCGGAGCCGAAGCGGCCGCATTTTACGGATGTCGCCCCCAAGTCTGACTTCAGCTACCGTACGGACAACAATTTCACGGGCCGCAAGTATTTTCCGCAGACCATGTGCGGCGGCGTGGCGGCACTGGACTTCGACAACGATGGCCGCATGGATCTGTTCTTCACCAACGGCGCTAAACTGCCGGAAATGCAGAAGACGGATACGCGCTTCTACAATTGCCTGCTGCGCAATCGGGGCGACGGAACCTTCGAGGACGTGACGGCGCACGCCGGGCTTCTGGGCAAGGATACCGGGATGAACTTCGGCGTCGCCGCGGGCGACTACGATAACGACGGTTTTGAAGATCTGTTCATTTGCAACGCGGGTAGAAACACTCTTTACCATAACAATGGCAACGGGACGTTTACGGATGTTACGGAGCGATCCGGCCTGGGAAACAAGCCCAAGGATCTGCTGAGCATCGCGGCAGCCTGGTTCGATTACGACAATGACGGCAAGCTGGATCTGATCGTCTCCAACTACACGGTATGGACTCCACAAACCGACAAGACCTGCGTGATCAACGGCCGGGAATATTATTGCCATCCCAAGGTCTACGGGAATGTGGCGCACCGGCTTTATCACAACCTAGGGGATGGGCGTTTCGAGGACGTGACGGACGCCTCCGGTTTTGGATCGGAACTGGGCAAGGGCATGGGGATCGCCATCGCGGATTTTAACGGCGACGGATATCCGGACGTCTTTGTGGCCAATGATTCGGAACGCAATTTCCTGTTCATCAACCAGAGGAATGGGACGTTTAAGGAGTCGGGCTTCGAATGGGGAGTGGCTTACGACGAGAGCGGCAATGCGGGCTCCTCCATGGGCGCGGATGCCAAAGACTACGACAACGATGGCTGGCCGGATCTGTTTTATAACAACTTAAAAGGGCAGATTTGGGGCCTGTTTCACAATGCCGGCGGGAAATACATGACCTACACGTCGGGCGTCTCTCAAGTGTCGCATTTAAGCGCGCAAGATTCGGGCTGGAGCACCGCCTTTGCCGACTACAATAACGACGGCTGGAAGGATATTTACTCTGCCAACGGCGAGGTGGAGAACATGACGGAGATGGTGCGGCAACACGACACCATGTTCGAGAATGTGGACGGCAAGCAATTCCGGGACGTGTCAGCGATGTTGGGTCCCGACTTCAACCGCGCGGGCTACCAGCGAGGTTCGGCTTTCGCGGACCTGAATAATGATGGTTTCCTGGATCTGGTGGTGACGTCGCTCGACGAGAAGCCGCGCATCATGCTGAACTCGGCGGACAACGGCAATCATTGGTTGCTGGTGAATACGATTGGCCACCGCAGCAACCGCGATGGAGTGGGAGCTTCGCTGAAACTGACGACCGGGTCCGGCCGCACGCTGTACAACTATGTGACGACTTCGGACGGGTTCATGTCTTCGAGCGACAAGCGGGTACACTTCGGGTTCGGGGTCGAGAAGGTGATCGCATCGCTGGAGATCCGGTGGCCCAGCGGCATCGTGCAGACCCTAAAGAAGGTGCGGGCCGATCAGATCCTCAGCGTAACCGAACCGGCCAACTGACGCGCCGCGGGCAGATTTTACAAGTCCTGGTTCTGTAACCTTTTCATCAGGACAGCCGCCAAAGTACGGAGGGGATTTTACGTCCAGTGCGGCATTGGGGAGGGGGCTTTGTCTGCAAGCGCCGGAGAAATATAGAGTTCGCCCTGATTCTACCGGCGGTGTTGGGAATCCTGGTGGCAGCCAGCGGAAAGGCCGCTACTTTCGAAGAACTGGCGGCCCAAGCAGCTACCGCGCGCCGCGGCAACAACACCACTGAAGCGGTGGAACTCTATCGCCAGGCCGTGCGGTTGCGGGCGAACTGGGCTGAGGGCTGGTGGTTCCTGGGGACGCTTTCCTATGCTTCGTACCATTACGCCGAGTGCGACGCGGCCTTCGATGAATTCGTCAAGCTAGACCCGCAGCGGGCGTTGGCATGGTCGCTTCTGGGTCTATGTGAGTTCGAAACGGGTAAGTACGATGCCGCGGTCGAACACTTTCCACGCGGGTTGGCCGGAGAACTGGATCCGCAGGTGGAAGCCGCGGTTCGTTTCCATTACGGGCTGTTGCTAACCAGGAGTGGCCGGTTCGATCAGGCTAAGGAGGAATTGGACCGATATGCGCTGGCTGGAGGCAAGGAACCGCTGCTGATCGTTGGTCTAGGACTCAACGGAATGCACGAGGCCTGGTTGCCGAACGAGATTCCCGCGACACTTCAGGATGCGGTTCTTAAAGCGGGGAACGCGGTCCGCTCTTGGATTCTCGACGACACGGAACAGGCGGAATCCGGTCTGCGGAAGCTAGTGAAGGAGTATCCGAGGTTAGCGGGCGTCCACTACTTGTACGGCAGCTACGTGAGCACCAGACATCCGGAAGAAGCGATGGCCGAATTCCGGCTGGAGTTGCGTCTGAATCCCGGGAACGCCGACGCGGCCGCGATGCTGGCGCTACTGCTTCTGAATGCGCGGGACGCCTCTGGCGCATTGCCGTACGCGAAGATGGCCGCCGCGGCGGGACCTTTGGATGCGCTGGCCGAGTATTCGTATGGGGCAGCCCTGGCGGCAACGGGAGAAGTACTTCCGGCGATCAAGTTGTTGGAGTCCGCCGAACAAATGGATCCTGGAAAACTCGAATATCACATGGCCCTGGCTGGCGCTTATTCGCGCGCGGGACGGTATGAGGACGCACGCCGCGAGCGACGTATATCGGTACAGATGTCGGTAGCCTCGCTCGCGCCGCACGCCGGGGGCCAGGGTGTCGTAGGCGAAGCGAAGGCGCGGACCACCCCAAATTGATGCGAGCGCTGTGTTCATGCGCCTTGCGGGCGGGGATGGCCGTGCAGATAGCGGCTATCGCGGCGCATGGCGTGCGCGCCGCGCCGGCCGGCGGACAGACTGTGACATGCGGCAGTTGTCATAACAAGGAAGCGCAGTCGCAGCCCAAGACCGCCATGGGCGTCGGCATTGAAGTTTCTCCGAACCAGGAGTTGCTGCGCCAACATCCGCGGCTGACGATGGATGCCAACGGATACCATTACGAAATCACCTACAAGAACGGCGCCAGCACCTATACGGTGACGGATGGCGCGGGCGCGCTCAGCCTGCCGATCCGCTATGCATTCGGCGTGCACAATCAGACATTCGTATTGGAATATCAGGGGCGCTTTTATGAGAGCCTGGCAACCTACTACAGCTCGACGGGCGCATTGGGCATAACTGTTGGAGACGACAAGATCCGGCCGCGCAACCTGACGGAAGCCATGGGGCGCGAGACGGGTAATGAAGAGATCACGGCATGCTTCAATTGCCACGGCACGGGAGGCGTGCACGGGGAAAAACTGAAACTGGATGCGCTCCAGCCGGGTTTGAACTGCGAACATTGCCATACGGGGGCCGATACGCATATGCGGGCGATGAGCGGCGGCAGGCAGACTCCCGTTCCGCGTAAACTCGGGGAAATGGCGGCGGAGGAGATGGCGAACTTCTGCGGCGAGTGCCACCGCACATGGGCGTCGGTGGTCGGGCAGCATTTGTTCGGAAAGATAGACGTTCGGTTTCAGCCGTACCGGCTGGCCAGCAGCCGCTGCTTCCTTGGCGATGATAAGCGGATCCGCTGCACAGCCTGCCACGATCCGCATACGGATCTGATTCGAGAGGACTCCACCTACGATCGCGTGTGTTTGTCGTGCCATGACGGGAAGGCGGTTACGTCGGCTGGCATGACGCCGAAAATCTGTCCCACGGCGGGCAAGCAATGCGTCAGTTGCCACATGCCGAAGGTGCAGTTGCCGGGCAGCCCGGAGTTCTTCACCGACCATGAGATCCGGATCGCGCATCCGGGAGATCCGTATCCGGATTAGATCCCGACGGCGCGGTGACAGACAGGCTCCAGGCCGCGGGTGAGCCGGTCGCGATGCATGCGTTTCTGCGTGGCCCGCTAAACAGCGAGGCGGCCGTGAATCGAGGCTCTCGATTGACCATGCTTCGGCGCCAGCGCCGGTCTGAAGAAAGTCGCACAGATGATCGATGATGCCATGGTCGATCATACCGCCGCGTGTGGGCCGACGGGAGCCGTAAAACAGAACATCGCGCAGCCGAACGGCTTGGAACTTCAGCAGCGGGCCCAATGGAAAACGGCGGCGGCATGGGCGGAGAAATTGCAGCAAACGCTCACTGTACAAAACTCCAGCTGTTTCAAGAAAGGGCGCAATGCACACTACGGCCAATCCGCGGCGCCAGTTTATATCACGATCTGCGGCCACGGTCGGTTTGGGCACTACCCGGAAACAGCCGTTCGCAATGCTGCGCTTTCGGCAGCAGAGCAGTCGCCCACTCCAACGCAGGACGGCCGGCAAGGCCGGCCACAGGCGCGAACCGGCAGCTCATTACCTGCTCGATCGCGCTCTCAGAGCATCAATCGCGGTATACCCGGCCGCCACCAACACGAGCACGGCGCAGAGGTATGTTAATGTCAGCCGGCAAACCGCCACCAGAGTTGGCGGCATTAAATCGATCGTGCCTGCCAGCACCACCAGCAGCAGCCCAATTGACAGGGCCACGGCACTCCAGATTAGAGCGCCTTCGAAGATCTGTTTTCCCGGCGTTGTCTGGGAACTGAATTCGTCATGTGAAACTGTTTCCATGAATGCCTCCGCTTGGTAGGCCTTGGCCTACTCTGTCAATTCGAATCCTGGCAGCATGGGTTAGTAAGCGCAATGCCTCTTTGGTTATGGACCGAGTGTACCCACCAGCCGTGCGGCTGCGTCAAACTATGCTTGTGAAGTACATCTCATTCTTGCTTTTGGCCGCGGCGCTGTTGCCCGCGCAAGCTCCCCATGTGGGCGATATCGAATTCTACGGCCTCCACAAACTGACCGAGCAGAAGCTGCTGCACGCTATCCATCTGAAGTCAGGCGATGTATTGCCGGCCTCCAAAGGCGACCTGGAAGACGAGCTGGAAAAAATCTCCGGCGTAGTTTTGTCCCACGTGGAAGCGGTCTGTTGCGATCAGGGACGATCCACGCTGTTCATCGGCATCGAAGAAAAGGGCGCGCAACACCTAGCGTTCCACAGTTCGCCTGTGGGCGATGTCACACTGCCGGAGACACTGGGGGATACCTACCAGAAGTTTCTCGAAGCCGTGCGCAGCGCGGCCCATCGCGGCAGCACGGCCGAGGACCTTACCCACGGCCACTCTCTCATGGCCGATCCGGATGCGCGAGAACTGCAGATGGAATTCGCCGATTACGCCGAGCTGCACCTGCCGTTGCTGCGCGACGTGCTGCGCGACTCCAGTGACGACGAGCAACGCGCCATGGCCGCCACCATCATCGGTTATGCGCCGAACAAGAAGGATGTCGTCAACGACCTGGAATACGCCCTGCAGGACCCCGACGAATCCGTGCGCGCCAATGCCATGCGCGCGCTCAACGCTATCGCCGTTTTAGCCCGCCTGCAGCCGCAGTTCGGTATCAAAGTGTCGCCCACCTGGTTTGTCGAGATGCTCAATTCGATCGTGCTCAGCGACCGCGCCCGGGCCGCTGCCACCCTGGTCACATTGACCGAGCAGAATCCCGGCGACGCTCTCGACCAGATCCGCGAGCGCGCACTAGATTCCGTAATCGAGATGGCGCGCTGGAAAGTGCTGACCTACGCGCTGCCGCCTTTCATCCTGGTAGGACGCCTGGCGGGCATGAACGAACAGGAGATTCAAAAAGCCTGGACCAGCGGTGACCGCCAAGCCGTCATCGGCATCGCGCTCGGCTCTGAATCGAAGAAGAAATCCAAAATGGGGCCGTTGCAGTAGCGTCGCATGGATGGAGTAGGTGTCCGAAATCGCACCTAGTACTACTGGGTCAGAAAAGAACATTTTGGTGTAGAATTGTTTTGTGGGATCACGCCAAACCGCGCCAGGCCCACAAGAGAAACGCTTCGCGGCATATATAGAGGGCCTGGCGAACGCCGCGGGGCACCAAGACCGGCAGACACCTTTGAAGAACTACTGCAAGGGACTGCTGTTACCTGGCGAACGCAAGAGCATCGAGCCGATGGCGGGCCGTCTGGATCCCGAGAACATCCAAGATCTGGTGGCGAAGGCGCCCTGGAGCGATGCCGTACTGCTGGAACAGGTGCGCAACTATGTCCTGCCCAGCATGCAGAAGCAAGGAGCGGTGGTGGCTTGGATCGTAGATGACACCGGATTTCCGAAGAAGGGCAAGCATTCGGTCGGGGTCACTCGGCAATACTGCGGGCAAGTGGGGAAACAGGAGAACTGTCGAGTCGCGGTGAGCCTCTCGGTAGCGACGTGGAGTTCGAGCCTGCCGGTTGCGTATCGTTTATATTTGCCTAAGGAATGGGCCGCAGACGCCGCGCGGCGGGAACAAACGGAGGTGCCGGAAGAGATCGCGTTTCAGACCAAGCCGGACATCGCCCTGGATCAGATCCGCGCGGCGGTGGCGGCCAATCTGGACCGTGGCGTGGTGCTGGCCGACGCGGCCTATGGCATGAACACCGAGTTTCGCGACAAACTCACCGCACTCGGCCTGCAATATGTCGTAGGCGTGCAAAGTTCGATGACGGTCTGGGAATCTGGCCAGCAGCCCTTGCCCGCCAAGCCCCGCGGAAAGATGGGACGACCTCCGCGGCTATTGCAGCGGTCTCCGGATCATCAACCCGTCTCCGTGAAGCAGTTGGCGATGCGCCTGCCCGCCACTGCCTTCAGAGAAATCACGTGGCGTGAAGGCACAGACCGGAAACTGCAATCACGCTTTGCCGCCGTTCGCGTCCGCGCCGCGCATCGGGATTACGAGAAAGCGGAGCCGCGCGCGGAGGAAGGGTTGCTGATCGAATGGCCGCGGGGGGAGCCCGAACCCACTAAGTACTGGATCTCGACCCTGCCTCCGAACACCAAGCTCAAAGCTTTGACCAAGATGGCCAAACATCGCTGGATCATCGAACGGGATTATGAGGAGTTGAAACAAGAGTTGGGGCTAGGGCACTTTGAAGGTCGCAACTGGCGCGGGTTCCACCACCATGCGACGCTCTGTATCGCAGCTTATGGGTTCCTGGTGGCCGAGCGGAACCGTTTTTCCCCCTCTGCCCGCGTCGGTCATCTTGGATTCGCGGCCTGCAGGCCAGCCCCGGACTTCCGTCCGCGCGGGTCGCCGGGTCCGTCCCGAGCGGCATAATCCGCACTCCATCGCGACGCTCCGAATGGTCCTGGCGCGCCTCTTGCTGCGGCAGCTCCCTTACTGCCCCTGTTGTGGATCTCCTTTCGGCTGAGCGTCGATGTCGAAATCGACTTCATCGATGCACGTCAGTCGCGGGGAGCGTGGCTCGGTATGCCACGCCTCTGCACGCCACTCGACTTGGCTTAGCTTCTCCACAGCGAGACAGCGCCACTCACCCATTCGTTCTGGCATCCCGGGCAGCCCGCGATGGCTGCCTCCGCCGAACTGATAGCAGAACGCGTGGAGCCGGCCTGACTTGCGGCCCAACACATGGGGACAAAGCAATCGGAGCAGGCCGTCATAGATTGCCGCGACCGGCTGCCTGCGCTCAGCTGCCACGCGGAGGAGGTTATAAATCTCGCTCACGGCCTCTCCTTTGGCCGGCTGCGGAGTCATATCTCCTCAGGATACGCCCATTCAACGGAGGTCAACTGGAATCGATCTTTATGACCCAGTAGTACTAGAACCTCGGTGCCCTACTCTCCGGATCTCGGACCCCAGTTGCAACGGAGCGGAGAAATCTATGCCCGCAGCCAATTTTGCAAAAGAGACTTCGCAGGAGAGCCGTGAAACTTCCCCGGTGGTCGAGCACCTGCAACGGGAAGTAGCCAACGGTTTGTCCTCTACGCCAACTATAAGCACTATCGTTGGCAGACGTATGGACCCCTATTCCGCGATCTGCATCTCATGCTCGATGAGTTCGCCACCCACGCATTAGGCTCGATCGATGAGATGGCCGAGCGCATCCGCATGATCGGTCCGGACGTTCAGGCGGTGCAGTTAAAGCAGTTCCAACAGGCCGCCAGCATTCAATCGGCGCGGGCCGACCAGACCATGCGCGAGATGATGGAAGAGACCCACGCCCACCTGCTGGTGGTCATTCAGGATATGCGCGAGGCCGCCCGCGTCGCAAACGAGAACGATGATCCCAGCACGGTGGATCTCTTCTCGAAGATCGTCCAACTTCACGAACGTGACGAATGGTTCCTCCGGAAGGTGCTGAAGAAAAGGACGGCCTGGTTGTGTGAAGTGAAATACGTCCGCAGTGGCCCGCATGGCATCTTACTTGCTCCATACAAGTTCGGAATGCAGGATTTTCCCAACAATATATAAGGAGGGGTAGGATCAATGATACGGAAGGGATTACTTGGACTGGTCTTCGCCGGTGCGCTGACTCTCGGCATTGCCTCGGCGGAAGTCGTGGTTCGCGTAGCGCCGCCCGCGGCAGTGGTTGAGACGCGGCCTGCGGCGCCCGGACCTGGGTATGTCTGGGTCAACGGCTATCAGAATTGGAATGGCAGTGCGTACGTTTGGGTACCTGGCAGATGGGACACGCCCCCGCATCCCCACCAGCGCTGGGTCGCGCACCGCTGGGTGCACCGCAACGGCGGCTACGTGATGGTCGAAGGCCACTGGCGGTAGGAATTACTCGTAGCGCAGTGCCTCGATCGGATTGATGCGCGAAGCCTTGACCGCCGGATAAAGACCGAAGATGACGCCAACCGCTACGGACACGCTGAACGCAATCAGCACCGAAGCAGTGGTCACGATGGTCTTCCATTCGGCGGTCCGGGCAATCAGCCACGCCAGGAAGAACCCGAAGGCGATTCCCAGCAGGCCTCCGCCGACGGAAATCAAGACCGACTCCGTCAGGAACTGGCGGACGATATCGGCCCGCCGGGCGCCCGTGGCGCGGCGGACCCCGATCTCGCGCGTGCGCTCCAACACCGTTGCCAGCACAATATTCATGATGCCGATACCACCGACCAGAAGCGAAATGGCGGCGATTGCCACCATCACATAGGTGAAGATCGTCTGCGTACGCTGCTGCTGCGCCAGCAAAGCTGCCGGAATTGTCACGGTGAAGTCTTCCGCATTGTGATGCGTGGAACTAAGAATAGCGGTTACTACTTTGGCGACCTCCAGGCTGTCCGCGCCCGGCTTCAGCCGGAGGTCAACCGCCTCTAAGTCGTCCTTTAGTTCATTACTGCGGTCGAAGTATCGGTATTGATAAGTATTCAGCGGGATGAAGATTATGTTGTTCAAATCCTGCATCCGCCCACCGCTCGATTGGCCGCTGGCAACCACCTGCTCGCTCAGCACGCCCACCACCTCCAGCCAGTTGTCGTTCACCTTGACGAATCTGCCCAACGCCAGACCGTAACCCAATAGGCTCACTTTGGCGCTCGCCCCGAGCACGCAGACCGTGGCGCTGCTTTGGTCGTCATGCTCGTCGAAGAACCGCCCTTCCGCCGCGTGCAGGCTGTGAATCACCGCGTAAGAAGGACGCACGCCGTAAAGCTCTGGGATCTCCCGTGTGGGCTTGGGCATGACTCGCGCCGGATGCAGCGTGCGGCGCGGGGAGATCATTTCCAATGCATCGATGTTGGCGGTCAGAATGCGGACATCACGCTCGTTCAGCCCTTGCGAGTCGCGCCGGCGCTGCTGCAACTCCTCCTGGCTGGTGGCCGTGCGTGACTCGACCAGCACATTTCGCACGCCCAGTTGCTCGATAAAGCGCAGGGATTCCTCGCGCGCCCCAGCGCCGATGGCCAGCATCCCGATCACAGAGCCGACGCCGAAGACGATGCCTAGGGCCGTTAGCATCGTGCGGGTCTTCTGCGCGCGCAGATTGCCGAATGCCTGCACGAAGTCGGAAAACACGCGGCGCACGCTCATCAAACGTGCGTGCGTGCCTTTCGCCGCCGTCATTTACCCAACGCTTTCAGGGCGCCGCCGCCCTTGGTTGGCGTACCCTGGCTCTGCTGCTCGGGAGCGGCCAGCGCCACTAGATCGCCTTCGGCGATGCCGGTCAGCACCACCTGGCTCTCGCTGCGCTGCACCAGCTTCACATCGTGCGGCACGAAGCCGGAATCCTTGTCCAAATAGACGAACGTGCGGCCGTCGCTTTCAAATAGCGCCTGGGAGGGCAGCCACAACGAATTCGACAGCTTGCCCGTGGTGATCACAATGTTGGACGTCATGCCCGGCCGCATGTCTGTAGAAATACCGCTTAACGCGATCTTGCAGTCGAAGCGTCGATTCCACGGCGGCCCCTGCGTGCCGCCAATTTCTTTGATCGTGCCGGGGAAGTTCTTGCCGGGTAAGGCCACGATCTCTACCTCGACCTGCTCGCCAGGCGAAAGATGGCCGCGGTCCAACTCGCCGATGCGCGCAGTGACTTCCCACTCCTTCAGATCGGGAATCTGCGCCACGGCCATACCGGCATTTACCGTGTCGCCAACCTGCAGCGCCGGCAACTGCATGCCAAAGTACATAAAGTTGCCGTTGTTATTCTGCTGGATGTTGACGTAGCCGCCGGACTTGGCCTTCAGCGTCATGTTCTCGATATTCTGGCGGGCCGTTTCCGCTTTCACCTTGGCCTTATTGCGGGCCGCTTCCTGGATGGCGACGGCGGCCGCGGAAGTCGCCTGGTGGTTGGCCAGATCGTGTTCGAGCTGCCGCAGATGGTCCTGGGCTTCATCGAGCGCCAGAGTATTCTGGCGCGCCACGATATCGGCCAGCAACGGATTGCGGCGGACCTCCAGTTCAGCCGTGCGCACATCGGTCTTGGCTTGCAACAGGGCGTAGCGGGTCTCTTCTTCCTTGGCGTCGTTGTCGGCCTTGGTCTGGACCACCTGCTGCTCGGCCTCGGCCAGATCGGCTTCGGCTTCCTTCAGGTTGTACTCCTGTTCGGTGGTATCGAACTTGACCACCACATCACCCGGCTTCACCAGTTCGCCCGGCTCCCGCATGTATGTGATCGCGATATCGCCGCCCCCGGTCATGGGAGCGCTGAGCATCTCGGAGTGGCCGCCGGAAAGCTCGCCGCGCGCACTCACCGTAATGACCACATCGCTGCGCTTGACGCGTGTGGTAGGCACCTGCGCGGCCTTGGGAGCCGCGATCATTTTCGAGATACGCATACCGCCCCACCCAATCAGCGCCAATGGAACCAGCGTTCCCAGCGCGATCCAAAGGAATTTGAACTTCACTTGGCGCCCTCCGGCTTGGGCTCGACCAATGTCACCATAGCGCCGTCACTCACGCCGCGAATGGCTACTTCATCGGGATTGCGCGCTAATACTTCGACCGTGGCGGCTTGATACGCGCCCTTCCGGGCCAGGTAGACCACCGGCTTGCCATCGTGCGTGAAGATGGCTTTGGAAGGGACACTGATCGCGTTGGGAATACGGCTCACCACCACATCCATGTTGCCGTTCATGCCAGGCCGCAGGCGGGCATCGGGCTTGACCATTTTGGCGTAGGCACGGAAACTGCGGGTCGGCGGCCAATCCTCGAAACTCTGTTCGGTCAACGGTGAGATCGCGTCCAATTCGGCGGGAATGGTCAGTTCCGGCAGCGAGTCGATGTGTACCTTGGCTTCCTGGCTGGTTGCGATCCGGCCGCGGTCGGTCTCCTCCACCTTGCCTTCCATCTCAAGGCTGCCCAAGTCGGGGATCTCCGCCAGGATGCCGCCGGGCCAGACCTGGTCGCCAATCGCAAACGGTTTGGCGTTCATCCATCCCTGTGAGTAGTTGAGCATGTAGGTAATGATGCCGCTCAATGGCGCCTTCATCTCCATTTTGCCGAGCCGGTCTTTGGTAACGTCCACTTCCGCCTGAGCTTTATCGCGCAGCCGCGTGAGGGAGGCAAGCTTGGATTGGTCGGATGCCTTATGCAAATCGACGGTCGCCTCCTGGACTTTCAGCTTCTGTTCGGCGAGGCCCAGATCGATGCGGCTCTCCTCGCCTTGCAACTTACTGACGATCTCGCTCTTGGAGGCCTCCAGGCGGGCACGCTCCACGTCGTACTTGGCGGTGGCCAAGTCTCGTTGATCCTGTTCCGCGGTGATTTTGGCATCGGCGACCGCTTGGTCGAGAGTGGCCTGCGCCTGCTTGAGGGCGGCTTCATTCTCCTGCTGTTTTTGCTGCGTGCTGCTAGGGTCAAAGCGGACGATGGGTTCACCCTCTTTGACCACGCTGCCCGACGTAGCCATCCACACGATACGCAGCGAGGGGACGTTTACGGGCGCGACGATCTGCACCGAGCGGCGGGCTTTCAGTTCTCCGCGGCAGCGCACAATAACCGAGAAGTCTCCCTTGCGCGCGGGAGCCACCGGCAACGTTCCACCGGCCTGGACTTTCCGCATGCGGTAGAATTCCATGCCCGCCGCGCTCAGCACCAGTACGGCGGCGATGAGAGTCCACGTGCGCTCGAGCTTGCCGCGGGCGCTCATTTGGAACCCTCCAGAATCACGGCCGCCGATAGATCCGGCAAAAGGTGCGGATCGGTCTTCTCGAGATGGTAAACAGCCGTGAAGTTCTTGATCGGGCTGCCCAGCGCGGAGGTAGCCACGGGGCTGGCGTTGGTGCAGGTTGCGTGAAACTCCAGTTCCGGATAGGCATCCAGCTTGACGATAGCGCGGCTACCCGGCGTGAGCGCGGCGCCATCGGGCTCGCCGGCGGTTACGCGCACTTCCATCTCGGCCGGATCGAAGATACGTACCAGAGGCTGCCCCTGCCAGAGCTGATCGCCCTCCTGGGCGTGACCCATGTTCCCGTTACGCCATACATTCAGCAGCGCCGCCATACCTGCTAGCGGCGTGTGGATCTGGAGTTTCTCGGCATTGGTCTGGGCGCGTTCCAGTCCGACCTTCTGCCGGTCGCGCTGCAATTCGAGAATGCGCACCGCGGCTGCATCGGCCTGATCGTGCAGACCATTGGATTTCTTCAGGCTGGCCACGTGCGCGCGTGCATCTTCGGCCTTCACTTCGTTTTTCAAACGATCAATCTCGCTAAGCAACGGCCCTTTGCGCAGCTCGATCTCGGCTTTCGCGAGATCCGCCTCCGCCTTCTGCATATCGGCTTCGCGCTTGGCTGCATCGGCGTGGTTTTGCGCGCGCTTTTGATCCACCTGGTGAGAGAGATCGTCAAATTTGGCCTGGGCATCGCGCGCGTTATCGAGTTGTTGGGTGCGATCGAATTCCACCACTACGTCGCCGGCCTTCACTTGCGTGCCGTTGGCGACCAGGCGCGTCAACGTCACCCGCCCGCCCTGGCCGGTAATCTGGGGGACCTGGACGTTATAGAAATGCACAGCCTGCACCACACCGCTCAATCGGACCTGGTGGTGTTGCGCGGCGGCGTTGGCAGGACTAGTCGAGGCTGCGTGGATGATTGGCGGCGCGTTGCGCCCGCAGCCGAAAGACAAGAACAACAGCGCGGCAGACAACAGCAGGCGCATGGTGAGGTGGCTCTGGTTCAATGGTACTACCCGCGCGCTATTACTGTGCGGCAATGCCACGTTCCTCCAACAGTTCGCCGGTGCTGCGCAACAGGTTCATGCGATTGCGCCGGTAGTTGACGGCATTTTGGACCACCGCCGATTCGGCCGCTACCAGCGAACCCTGGGCTTGCAACACGAAGAAAACCTGACTGGTGCCGAGTTCCAGTTTCTTCTGCTCGGCATCCAGGTATTTCTGCGCCAGATCGCGCGCCACAATAGCCAGCTTGACGGCTTCGCGGCTGGACTCCAACTGGCTCACCGCGCTCAGCACATCCAGCCGCACCTGCTGCTGCGTGGTCCGCACATTCAGCGCATCACGCTTTTTCGAAACCAGCGCATCGGACATGTCCGCGGACGCCTGCCGGTTCTTTATCGGCAAAGTCAGTTGCAAACCAAACGAGTACATCGGGTAGCCGAAACCGAACATTTGGCTGAGCGCGTCGCCAAATCCGCCCGGCACTACCAATGGCGCGCCGGCCACGCCGCAATTGAAAAACGTAGTCGGATAACATGGCCCACCCACACCTTGCGAGGTGTATCCGCCGGTCAGCGACAGGTTCGGCAGCAATTCATTTCGGGCCGAGTGGATCTGCAGGTCGTCGAGATCCAGGTTTTCGACGGCCGACTTGATGTCGGGCCGCGCGGCCATGGCTTTGGTCACCTCCTGCTCGCCATCCACGGGCGAGGCGCCCGTATCCGGCGCCACGGTTTCGGTGAGCACGATGGGCAGCTTGCGCACGTCCCGATCGAGGTCCGCGCCAATCTGGCGGCGCAGGATGTTTTCTTCCTGTTCGACCAAAAAGCGTGCCTGCGAGACGCCTACCTGCGCCGAAGCGAACTGCTGCTCCGGGTTGAAGATATCGAGCGGCGAGAGTGCCCCCAGTTCCAGTTCGCGCTGCGAACGTTTCAGTGCCTGGTCCGCCAGATCGCGGGCGCTCTCGGCAACCCGCAGGTTCTCGCGCGCCAGCACCGCATCCCAATAAATATTTTCCGCCGCGCTCACCAGCGACAAAAGCGAGGACTTCAGATCGTACTCCGTCTTGCGCAGACGGCTGCGCGCTATGGTGATCGGCAGACGGTTGATGAAAGCGCCGCGGTTGCGGATCAGGGGTTGCACGAAAGTGAATCCCAGACTGGCGTTTAGCGCCGGGTTGTAGCTGTAGAAGCCACTATTGGTGGAGAGTTTCTGGCCGAAGAAGTTGACGTTGTACTGCAGGCCGCTGGGCAGCATGCCCTGATAGCCAAAACTAGCAGGCTGAGTGAGCTGCACCAGGGTGCTCGCGCCCGCCAGCGAATCGAGGGATGCGGTGGTTTGGCGCGTGCTGCTGAAGCTGGCCGTGCCCAACGGGTCGAAAATCGCGAAAGCCCGGGTGATGGCGTTCTGCGCCACATCGACGGTAAGCCGCTGGATGGCGATGTCGGTATTATTAGCCATCACCAGATCGAGATAGGAACGCAGGGAAAGCTCCAGCTTACCTCCGACCACATAGTCCGGCAGGTGAACCGGTGGGCGCAATTCGACGGCCGTGACAGGCCGGGAGAGAGTCTCGCGAAAGTAGGCAGGCTTAGGAAACGAAGTGAGTTGCGCGAAGGCGGAGCCTGCCAGGAACAGGATGGCGGATAAGCAGCGCATGGGCATGTAAATCCCAGGGTGTGGCGATTCCGCACACTTTTGTATGATTCCCAACACATTTAGACGCACTAAGGCGTCGTTTTGCTTAGGGTCTTCGCAGCTTTATTTTCGAATTTACGAAGGCCGCCGGTTTAGTGTACGCCAACCAGGGTGTTGATCAGGTTCGGGCCGTTGAAACTCCCCCATCCGGTTACCAGATCGTAGCCTGCCACGGCTGTGTATTTGCCGTTGCTGCCGCTGGTAATGTCATGGAAGTCGCTCTGATATACCGATGAGAGTGCGATCCGGTAGAGAATCGGGTTCAGGAACCCTACCGGCTGTTCGCCGTCCAACAGGGCCTGCTCGTTAACCATCGCCATAAACCCGGCCCATTGCGGCGCCGCATAGCTGGTGCCACCGTTACCGCCATTGCAGACGCCGTCGTAGCAACTGTATTGGTTGGTATCCGCCTCGGCAGCCACATCGGGAATATTCCGCAAGGTGGTGGATCCCCGGTTCGACGAGTTGATCACCCCGGGAAGCTGCTGATAAGGCGGAATCGGTATGCCGTTCTTGGACGGCATACCGGCGCTGCCGCTCCACCCGGTTTCCGATGCCCAGGAACCTCCCGGACCGTTCGTCACCAGATCCGTGCCGCCGACCGCCGTGAGATACGGGTCATCAGCGGGCCAGACCGAGTTGGCGGGAGTCCGCGAGCCGTAATCTCCGGTCGCCACGAACAAAGTTTGTCCCTGGATCATGAACTCTTTAAATATCGGGTCAAGGGTGCTTTCGTTATCCGACCATCCCCACGAACAGCTTAACTGCTTGGAAGAATTGTCGGCCGCCATCTGGGCAAAAATCGAAGGATCGTTGTTGCCCACGTAGACCACAACTTGGCTCAAGCCGGGAGCCATGGAGATGGCCATTTCGATATCCAAAGCCTGCTCGCTGTCATCGCAGCTTGGATACACGCAACCGAGGGGGGCGCCATTCACGGAAACCCCCACTACTGGGACGTTGAGCGGTTCATTCACATTTTGAAAATAGGTTTCGACGTCGCTGATTTCGTAACCGGCGAATTCGAATAATCCAACCGACTGGCCCGTGCCTGTGAGGGGTCCTGAGCCGTAGTAGGCGGCT
Organism: Bryobacteraceae bacterium; assembly: GCA_049511415.1. GTDB lineage: Bacteria > Acidobacteriota > Terriglobia > Bryobacterales > Bryobacteraceae > Bog-159. The sequence continues at coordinate 177,243 of JBEKYC010000006.1, forward strand.
CGCATGTCACTGCCGATAAACTGCCCGTGCGGACCGGAGCCGGTGGTCTTGCCGGATGCTTCCGGCGCCGAGACCACGTGCTTGGCGCGCGGCAAAGTAAAATTATCCAAGCCGGAAATATGTAGGAGCGGAACAGCTAAATCGATACTTGGCTCGCGGTCCGACGCGTAAAACGTGCGGTTCTCCGTCGGATGCTGATACACACCCATCACGACGTGCAGAGCCTCTTCGATACTCGCAACCGGCCCGTCAACGTCGATCACCAGTCGGTTGGGGCGGCTTCCAGTGACGGTCAAGCCATGGGTAGCCGCAAAGCGGACAACGGCCTCGTGATCGTCGATGGTCGGCGCGAATTCCTGTGCGAACTGGTCCACGCTCAAATAATGCCGATATCCGGCACTCAGCGGATTATAGAGATTTTGCAACAGACCGTCGAGAGCGGATTCGTTACGGAGGGGCAGCGAGATTGCCAGACTGAGGTGCTGTGCCGGCGCTAGTGCGCCTACTCTTGGGGCTTGCCCATTGGATACCGCAACTGGCACGTGGGCGGTCAAGGTCAGGCGCGGCGCGGCATACGCGCCGGCCGCGAACAGAAGCAAAATGGCGGCAATGGCCGCGGGCCTGGGCAAGGTGGTGTTCTTCATTAGTGCAGCAACTCCCTTTCTTGGGATAACTTCTCTGATGCTACCAGTTTTTCAGCACTTCGCATGATTCAGAGCCGTATGATTCGTCACCAGTTTGATGGAACGTCCCGGCGGCCGCCAATGCCACGCGCAAAGCCTTGTGAGTCAGGACCCGTTAAGGAGTCGTCACGCTGTCGGTAAAGCCGGTACGATTGCTGCCGGTGTCGCCGGCTCGCAGGTGGTGGCCAACCAAATCGACGTGATTCCACCCAATTCCAGCAGCGATGCCCGCACGCTCTACGCGGATCTCGATAAGGGCATCCAGAGCAATCTGGACGCGGCGTTGATAAAGCATAGAATCGGCGGGACGATCCGTCACAGCACCGAAAATGGAGTGGTGACACTGTGTGGCACGGTCGATTTCGAACAATCGTGGGATCAAGCACAGCAGGTGGCCTCCGCGGTAACGAATGTGCAACAAATCGTCAACGAGTTGCAGATCCAGAATCAAAAGGCGACCTCGACCAATTAGGGGAGCAAATTGGAGTAGGCTAGTCATTGGGGCATCGCGGTCTGTGACCGTTGAACAGCCTCATTCCGAATTTCATCGAGGAGACAAACCTATGACCAAGTCCGTATGCGTTTGCGCCGCCCTGGCCGCCGCCGCAAGCTTCAGCTTCGCGCAACCTGGGCCGCCCCGGCCGCAGCCGGCCGAAACATCCGTCACCATCGCCGGCAAGACCATCGGCATCAAGTACGCGGCGCCGCATGTAGCGGGCCGACAGATGTTCGGTGGCGGCGGCGTGATTTCGCATGACAAGACCTATCCGGTGTGGCGCGCGGGGGCCAACGCCGCTACTGCCCTCCACACGGATGCCGATCTGGATTTTGAAGGCCTGCAGGTGCCGGCCGGCAACTACACCCTGTTTGCCGATGTGGCGGATCCCGATCGCTGGGACTTCATCGTCAGCAAGGCTACCGGCGAGTGGGGTCTCGCTTATAACAAGAGTATGGATTTGGGCCGCGTGAAGATGCATATGGCGAAACCGGATGCGCCCGTGGAGGTCTACAAAATGACCCTGAGCAGTACGGGTGCGCATTCCGGCGAGCTCAAGTTGGAATTCGCGGACCACATCGCCTCAATTCGGTTCACCGTGAAATGATCTCTTAGCCCGGCTGCAAGTGCTTTCCCGCCGCCACCTTGCGGGAACAACCCGGGATGACGTAACGTATCAAATTACGAATGCCTTTTTGCAGCCAGTGCGGAAACCAGGTGGACGCGAAGGATATTTTCTGCGCCAAATGCGGGGCGCGGCAGCCTGGCGCCGGTCCCCGGCCCAGGAACGCGCCCGGCGATCCCTTTGCCTCCATGACGCCGCGCACCGCGTCCATACTTTGCTACATCCCCGGTCTGGGATGGATCGCTTCCATCGTAGTACTGGCCTCGGAGCGCTTCCGTACCAACCGGGTCGTCCGCTTCCACGCTTTTCAGGGCTTGTACCTGTTCGTGGCCTGGCTGATTGAGGACTGGGTCCTGAAGCCGGTCTTCTCCGAGATTCCGCACGTGCATATCAACGGCATCATCCAGGCGGTCCTGCTGGGTATTTCGATTTTCATGATTATCAAGGCCAGCCATGAAGAAGCTTACGAGCTTCCTATCATCGGCGAATTGGCGCAAAAATCCGTCGCGGAGAGATAATCCCTAACCCGTACCTGTTATCCAAATGTAGGCTGGGAATAGGTCCTTGACGCTGACGTGATCCTGGACTTCACCAGCGATCTTTACGGCCACCCAAATCTGCGGGACGAGCGCCACCGGAGCGGTACTCAAACCAGAACCGTGATAGAGCGCCCGCACCCTATCTGAGTGGCCGGTTGCTTGCACCACATTAAGGCAAGCCGCAGTGTGTTCGCACGCTGGGCAGGCTCTAGTGGATATGCTCCCCAGGCTTGCTGGTGCTTGGAATTCTGGATTCCTCGTACCTGTTCACACTGCGGGGCAACGATCTTCTCGTGGTGGCTCTGACTGTGCGCCACCCGACATTTCTTTTCAGCCCCTATTACGCGGCTATGTCGGCGGTAGGTTCCGTTCTCGGATGTCTTCTGACTGATATTATACTGCGCCTGTTAGAAGCCACTGGGCTGGAAAAGCATCTGCCCCGACGGCCGCTGAAAAACATCCGGAAGAAGTGGAGCACAACGCGGGACTTGCGGTAGCTATCGCTTCGCTCGCTCCTCCACCGTCTGTTCTCCGTAGTGGGCATCACGCGCATGCTGCGATTTACTGTGCTGGGTCTGCTGGCATTGCGGTTCGGGACGCGCACCTGAAATGGGCGCAGAATCCGATCGTGCAAACATTACTCCTTGGACTCATTCTTGTCTGCGCCGTGGGCAGTATTGTTTCCGTCTACTTTCAGCGCAGCCGATCAGCCCCTCGGACAGTGGCAGTGCGTGAAAGCACCAAGATGCGCGTTCGGTCCTAAAGGTGCAGAAGCATGACAGAGGATCATCCTTATGCAACAAGGCAAAATTAAAAAGACGGATACTGACAAAAAATATCGTCGCGTTCTATCAGCGAGTACCTTGGTGGGCGACAAGGTACAGAACGCGGCCGGCGAGAGCCTGGGAAAGGTCGATGAGATCATGATCGACGTGCCCTCCGGAAGAATTGCTTATGCGGTGCTTTCTTTCGGCGGCGTTTTGGGCATGGGCAATAAGCTGTTTGCGGTGCCGTGGAGCGCATTGCAGGTAGACGAGGACGAGAAATGCTTCATACTCGAGGCGGACAAGAGCACGCTTGAGACAGCGCCCGGCTTCGACAAGGACAATTGGCCCGACATGGCCGACACAACGTGGGCCAGCGGTATCTTCGCGCACTATCGTGTGAATCCCTACTGGGACGAAGAGAAGACCTACCGCAGCGGTGGTGGTTTATAGGATGCCGGACAAAAATACGCAGGCACGGGTACGCAAAGCAAAATCGGCGTCGAGCAAGGCCGGCGAATACGTGCGCGAGGAAATCGAACACGTGCGCGAGGGCAAGCACGGCGTGCGATCCGCGAAGCAGGCCATCGCGATCGGGCTGTCAAAGGCTAGAAGGGCAGGAATCAAGACGCCTGCGCGTCCCGGCGTGAAGCCCACTAAGGCAAGCAGCCGCAAGCCGAACGCGGCACGCTCCAAGGCCACTCATCGGGCTCTCGAACGCGAAGGGTCCGCGGGCGCATCTCACCGGGCACTCTCGCGGCACGCTAAGAGCAGCGCACGCCAGCGGGGTAGGGCCAGCCTGCGGCGGGCTGCGCAAAAGGCGGCGCGCACACGCCGCGCACTGTAGACAGATTCGATCGAGCAGTATTCCTTTGGGGGCGAACAGTTGCGGCACGGCCCTGTAGTTTCGTGCGCGACGGCTCGCCCCATTTATTTTGGCCGCTGCGTGGATCAATTGTGCATGGTATGCAAAGTGCTCTCGTGTTAGCCGGAGAGGAGTGAGACGATTCATGCTGCTAATTCTGATTATTTTGGTGATCCTGGTATTGGCGTCGGCGCCGGCGTGGCCCTATAGCCGCGGATGGGGTTATTATCCGAGCGGCGGACTGGGAACCGTTCTGCTGATTGTGATCATTTTGATGCTGCTGGGTTACGTCCATTTCTAGCCCGCCGCTGGATGGGCCGCTGTATCGCGCGTGCGATTAGCGGCCCGCGTGTCTAAATGCAAAACTACATACGCAACAAGAGACAAGTGTGAGCAGACCGATTCGCTGGGTCTCCAAGCTAGGGCCGGGTTTGATAACCGGCGCGGCGGATGACGACCCATCAGGAGTAGCACTTATTCGATCGCGGGAGCGCAGTCGGCTACGCGTACCTTTGGACGGCGTGGTTCTCATTTCCCCTGATGGCCGAGCGCGCGGCAAAATTACCGTGGCGCAGCGCCGGGGCGCCACTGACACGAGAAGAGCGATTTCGCGTGGATGTGATCACGGTTATGCTCTTTTCCAGCGTCATCATCATGCTCACCATGGGTGCCACGTTGCATGTCCGTGGTCAGACTCACATCGTCACCGCGGAGCAGGCCGCCGATGCGTTGCGCCATCTGGCTGGAGGCGGCGCGTACCTGCTTTTCTCGCTCGGCATCCTGGCAACGGGTATGTTGAGCGTGCCCGTCTTGGCCGCGTCAACCGCATACGCCGTCGCGAAGCCGGAAAATGGCGGGATTCCCTGAAATACACACTGCGGCTGGCGCCCCAGTTTTACGCGGTACTGGCGGCTGGACTGCTTGTCGCTCTGGCGTTGAACTACGTCCGATTCAGCGTGATGGCGATGCTTTTCTGGTCCGCTGTAGTCAATGGCGTGCTCGCGCCGCCGCTCGTTGTGCTGGCCGTTCTCCTGGCGTCGGACAGAGGCGTCATGGGTCGGCACTTCGTGTCTCCGCTGCTGCGTACCCTGGGATGGATGACTGCGGCGGTCATGACATTGGCCACAATCGGTATGTTCAGCCTGGCCGGCAAAAGCTGAGTTGTTTGCCGCCGCTGTTATGTTAGGGTATCTCTGAGCATGCACCCACCTTCGCCGGCTGGTATCGGAAAGAGACGCGCAACTCGCAAGGGCTCACTGCGAAACCTGGACTTGGCCGATTTTCTGTCGCGGGCTTGCCATGACCTGAGAGCGCCGGTGCGCGCCATACGGGCACACACCGAATTGTTCTTGCGCAATCCCGCGCCCGCCGCCGACTCGGCGTCACGTTTGGCATTCATTTTGGATGGCGCCAAGAAACTGGACGCACTGGTGGAGGCGCTCTCCGCCTATTCGGTTGCCCTGCGAATCAATACCGCATCGTTCAGGCCGATGGCCATGGACGTACTTCTGAGGACTTCCCTGGCCAAATTGCGCGAGCCTATCACCAGCACGGGCGCCGAAGTCACGCACAGTGAATTGCCGCGCGTATCGGGCGATCCGGACCGGCTGGTGGAGCTTTTGGAACGCTTGATCCGAAACGCGCTGGAGCACCGCACACCAGCCCCGCCGCGCATCCATATCACCGCGAAAAAACGCGCGCGCGGCTGGCTGTTTGCGGTGGCTGACAATGGCTCCGGCATCGAGGCTGCTTATCTGGAACGAATTTTCAACCCGCTTGAACAGATTCTGGGTAGCTCATCCAGCAGCGCCGGGATGGGCCTCGCCATATGCCGGGTGATTGTGGAACGGCATCGGGGCAGGATCTGGGCGGAATCGCAGGCTGGCCTGGGTGCGACAATCTTCTTCACGCTGCCTGCCGGCAAAGCGCCCGCGGAGCCACGTTAGCCCGCTTCCGCAACGGCCTTCGCATTCTCGGCAACCCGGACCTGAAGCTGTTCTCCGAGAGATTGAAACGCCGCAGCCAGTCTTGCGCCTCTTCCCCGCCCTGCGGTTCGGACTGGCCGGCTCCCAATGCAAGTTCCGGGCATCCCGGCCCACGTATTCTGGGTTGTCCACAAAATCTATTCAAATGGCAGGGAACGCGCCAAGGCTATGATCGATTCCAAATGTTCCACTCGCGCCGGATTTCGGCGCTCCTCGGCGAGATGTTCAAACAAATGTTCGATATTTGCGGCGTAGTGCATATTCGAGTGTGGTCGATTCGAGAGCGATTCCGCTGGTGCGCGTCTCGTCCATTAACTGCGGATCTCTTCCACATCGATCTCCTAGAGAGGCCTCAAATGCCCGCCGTAGGTGGATATTGAGAGCGAATTCAGCAGCCGTGCGAATCGCTTTGGGCAGCGGGGATCCGATATCGCGTAAAAAGTGCGCGAGCGGCACGTGGCGTTCGTAGATCTGGTTGTAGGCGGCTTCCGCTTCTTCCAACGAAGGCCTCAGGATCTGCTCCAGGATGGCGCGCCGGTCGTCGCGGTTGAGGGAATACACCGGGCTCAGTTTCTTGTCCATGAGGCGGAGCACCTCCGGAATATCCGCCCGGGAGAAAGCTGCCGAAATCTCCTCAACCAATTTCTGATCGCTTTCCGCATCCCGGAACACGCGAATTCCGCAATTCAGGTTGTGATCGCCGAAATGTAGCGCGCCGTAGACAAGTTGTTGCGATTCCAGGGTAATTTCCGACGTGAAGCGGGCACTGCCGAGACCGAGCCGCATCTGGCCGGCATCCATGCTGCGTTGGTCCACGCGATCGGCTGAGTAGCAATACACTCGCGCATGCTCCGGATATGCCTTAAACAGCGAGCTGATGGCATAGTAGGCCGCCAACCTTTCGAGATTGACGGCCGCCGGGCTGGCGCTTTTGCGATAGATGGCGGCGCCGTCGCCCTGTTCCGGAAGGTTGCTTTTTGCCTGTGCCAAGGCTTGCAGAAATTCGGATTCGACGTGATTGCCCAGCACCTCTTGCGACAACTGCACCGCCCGGCAAGCATACTGGATTACCTGGACCCTCTCTATTCCGGAGATCTCGTCGAAAAAACATCCGCAACTGGTATACATCAGCATGAGGTGTCGTTGCAGTTCCAGAAGGTTGAGGGCGGTCACCCGCTCGGCATCGTTAAGCGCATGCGCGGCGTGCCGGTTCAAGAAGCTGCTTTGACTGGCGGGGCTGCCATCGCGGACGACATCGATATATTCGTCGCGGGCCGTCCATGTATCTTTTAGAAATTCGCGGGCCTTTTCCTCGAATCTCCCCGCCAACGTGTCGCGCAACCAATCCAGGGCGGCACGCAGCGGGCGGGCCACTCCTCGTTCCAATCCCGCGTGGACGCAGCTCCAGGAGTTATTTTCGAAGATCTCCACTTCCTGCATAGGCGGATGGCGCTCCAGGCTCCCCATAGTTGGTGAGGTCGGCCAGTTGCTTCGACTGTATGTAATCGAGAGCATAGGCAAGGGCCACCATGCCTGTGATGATGGCCGTGGGTTTCGCCATCCGTGGCGAGTGCACCACCTCGGGCCAGGCACGCTCCTCGGAGAACAAGACCGACCAGACGCTGCGCGAGGGCCCCGCCGTTGTCCAACAATCCTTCGAAGGCGACGCCGCGCGAGATCGGTCCGACATGGAAGAATAAATCGATGGAGCGGCGGGAGGGCAACCGCAGGCGGTAGGCCATGGTTGGATCGATCCCTTCGCCGTGTACCTCGCGCCAATTGCGGCCCCCGATTTTGCGTGCTCTTTGGCCTGCCGGGGCGCCAGAGTCGTGAACTTGATTCCGAACTGCGCCAGGATTTCCAGAGCCTCCAGATCCACCGCGGTCTCCGGAAGCCACATGCCTTCCGGCTTCCGTCCAAAGCGGTGTTCGAAATCGCGGATGCCCCAGATCACTTGCGTGCGTTTGTCGCGCGAATTCGCAGCGGCATGATCATGTGGTTATAAGCCTGGCTCAGCGCCGAGCCATGCCCGCCGAATCTGGCGCTGCTTTCGCGGTCGGGCTGTAAGATCGCCCGGTAGACTTGCGGCGCGTAGACTTCCAGCCAGGACAGCAGAGTGGGCCCAAAATCGAAGCTGACGAGGGCGTAGTTATTAACGACATCCACGATGCGGTTTTCACTATCGAGGATTCGAGACGCCGAGTTCGGTGCGTGACACTCCGCGGTTACCTTTTCGTTCCAATCGTGATACGGATAGGCCGAATCCTGCAGCTCGATAGCTTCGAGCCAGGGGTTTTCGCGCGGCGGGTGGTAGAAGTGATTGTGGATACAGATATACCCCATGGCCTCGATCTCGCGTGGGCGAAGTGCAATCAGATTTCCATTCCGTCTTGCAAAGTTTCCCGCTGAGAGCCGGGGTTAGCGGAGGGAGCCTTGGCTTGCCGCGGCGCTGGCTGCTTTGGCGGCCTCGTAGGAACGCAGCTTGCTGTGCAGCGTACGCAGGCACATGCCCAGCAAGTCGGCCGCCTGGCGCCTATTGTTGTTGGTATGTTTTAGCGTGAGCCGTACGTAGGCTTCTTCGATCTCGCTCATGGGCGCTCCGGCACGCACCTGGAGCATGTCCTCGGGCGGCGCCACGACTTCAGGCACTCGGGCCGCTACGGCATTCGGCAGATGCCGCAGGTGAATCTCGCCGGCCCCCGCCACGATGGCGGCACGCTCTATTAGATTGCGCAACTCGCGCACATTCCCGGGCCAGGCACTGGCGCGGAACCTTTCCAGCACGTCGGAGCTCAAATGCGTCACGCGACAACTGTGTTTGCGGTTGATATCACGGATGATGGCCGCGGCCAGTGCGGCTATGTCCTGCTTGCGCTCCCGCAGCGGAGGAAGCGATATATGGAAAACGTTCAGGCGATAGTATAGGTCTTCGCGAAGCTGCTTATTTTCAATGGCCGCGCTCGGCGCCCGATTGGTGGCCGCCAAGACGCGCACGGCGACCGGAATCTCGTGCGCGCCGCCCAGCCGTCGCACTTTGCATTCCTCGATTACGCGCAGCAACTTGGCCTGCGTAGCGATGGGCATATCGCCGATCTCGTCCAGCAGCAAAGTCCCGTTCTGAGCTTGTTCGAAACAGCCCGCCCGGCGCTCGACGGCGCCAGTAAAAGATCCTTTTTCATGCCCGAAGAGCTCGCTTTCCATGAGACTTTCGGGCAGCGCGGCGCAGTTAATGGCCACAAATGGGCCGCGATTGCGCGGGCTCAATTCATGAATGGCGCGCGCCACTAATTCCTTGCCCGTGCCGCTCTCGCCGGTAATTAGAACCGACGCGGTCGTGGGAGCCACCTGGCGGATCAGCGAGAAGACTTCGCGCATGGCCGGAGAATCCCCGACCAAGTCACCCAGCACTCCCTGATAGCTGAGTTGCCGGCTCAGGCGCAGCGTTTCTTCCAGTAGGTGGCTCTGTTCGACGGCACGTTCCAGCAGAGTGCGCAGCACACCCGGCTGAACCGGCTTCTCCAGAAACCAAAAGGCGTTCAGATCGTGGACAAACGAAATCGCCTGATCGATACTGCCGAAACCGGTGAGCACGATGGCGGGCGTTCGATCGCCGCGCTGCGCCAGTTCCTTCAACAACGCGACGCCGTCCATGCGGGGCATCACCAAATCCGTCAAGATCGCGTTGGCCGGGAAATAAGCCAGCTTAGCCAGCGCCTCCTGGCCGTCCACCGCGGTTTGGACCTCGAAGCCAAGCGACGCGACCATTTCGGCCAAGTCCGACCTCTGGCAGGCGTCGTCATCCACTATCAGGATTTGATCCGGCATCTAACCCTCAGTTCTTTCGTTTATTCTAACCCTGTGAGCAAAATGGCCACTCGCCCACGACGTTCCGTATGCAAAATTTCTAACCCGAAATTGCGCCTGATCACTCAATGGCGTTTCAAATGCCGCGATGGTTAACAACAGGGTTGAGAACCGTGCCATCCGGTGAAACCCTGCCAAGCGAGTCCGCTCCTCCCCGCTTATGCAAATGCTCTGGTCCCCCGATTGAAAACTTTGCGCTGGTGCAGGTTTTGCTCGCGTCCACAAGTCAGAAAATACACGCGGGTGTCGACGGCTGTCAGCAGCGTCTCCCCCTGTCCTGCTCTTTCAGCCATTCGCTCGAACCTGCCACCATAACCTTATCCACCACATGATTGCTGCTCGCCAGTTTTTCTTCCCACTGCCGCCACGCGAGGCCAACGGATCGAACCACTTCGCGGGGCTGCAGCGGAGTGGTCAGCACATCATAGCCGCCAAGATTCAAAACTTCAGCCCAAAGCCGGTCATCGGCCAGGCGCGATGCCACGATCAGCATGGGTTCCACACGCCGCCCGCGGAGTTGATCCAGCACGTCCTGCCAGCACCCATCCGGCAACTGGCTGTCGGTGATCACAATGCCCGCGGATAGTTCGTCGATCAGAGGCGCGGCGCGGCCCAGAGCCTCGACGACGCCGAGGTTCCATTTGGAGCGCATGGAGATATGTTTCAACGCCACCTGGTCCTCCGCGAATGGAAGAATGGCGAGTACACTGGCTGTCAAGTCGGGAGCGAGCATGATTCAACCTCCTGTCCGTTGCAGCGACGAGTACAGTCTCCCTTGCAATCCGAATGCAACTCTGGAGGCGCATCGGCGGGCCCTCAAAGTTCGCACCGGGATGCATTGTTTTCTCTATGCCACCGCGCGCTTTTCGCGGGACGGTGTGGCGCGCCGGCTATGCATCTTAGGCAACTCGACAAAAAATGTAGCTCCTTCGGCGATCTGCGACTCCACCCATATCCGGCCGCCATGCCGCTCAATGACGCGCTTAGTGATCGCGAGCCCTATGCCGGAGCCGGGATACGCGTCATTATGAATCCTCTTGAAAGGCGCAAATATCCGCGTGGCGTAGCGGGGATCGATTCCGATTCCGTTGTCGCGGACCAGGATTATCCAACTCTTTCTTTCCGGCACCGCGCTCAGATGAATCTCGGGCCGGCGATCGCCGCGGAACTTGATCGAGTTTTCGATTAGGCAGGCCAAGGTGTAAGTGATCTGAGCCGGATCGCAGTATAGTTCCGGGAGTGCATCGTGGGTTACCAGAGCGCCGCTTTGGGCGATGCTGTGCTGTAGCATAGCCAAAGCCCCGCTCAGCATTTTGCCGCAATCCGAGCGGCGGCAGGAAGCGGGGGTGCCGACCACCTGCATGTAGGTGCGCATCCCGTTGAGCAGGTTCTGCAGCCGGCCGGCGGAGCTTTGCAAATAACCCGCCAGCACCTTGGCATCCTCATCCAGGACCGCGGAGTATTTCTTGACGACCAGGTCTGTCAGCGATCCGATTTGATTCACCGGGCTGGCCAGGTCATGCAGGGAATCGGTCGTCAACGGTATCCATTCCTCTTCGCGTACCGAGGGGCTGGACGCCGGTCGCCGGATCGTGGGCCGCATTTGCGTCAGGTTGCTGGCGGATGCTGACATCTATAGATCTCAACTGTCAAGCTGGCGCGGGTTTTCCGAGGCGGCTGGCAGGAATAGCCGGAAACGGGCGCCTTTGCCCGGGTCGCTATCTACCTGGATGGCGCCCCCGTTACTGCGCACGAATCCCTGCACCGCCGCCAAACCCAATCCGCGCCCCAGAAACTTGGTTGTAAAAAACGGATCGAAGATCTTTTTTCGGGTTTCCTCGTCCATGCCGCACCCTGTATCCCGCACTTCGATAGCCACATACCGGCCAACCGGGAGGCCGTCTGGCACGATTCCGCGGCGGCCCCCGTCCCTTCCGCGTTCCACAACCGATGTGCGTAGTGCGATGGAACCGGGCGAGTCGCCTATCGCCTCGATGGCATTACGCAGGAGATCGGCGACGGCCTGGCGTAGCTGTTCCGAGTCCGTCTCTATCGCGGGCAAGCGTCTCCCACTTTGATATTCAAAATCGATATTCCCGGGGATGCCGGAGCGCCCGATCGCGTCACGGATCAGTTCGTCGACATGCACGCGCGCCAAATACATGTTGCCCTTCCCGGCAAATGCAAGCACCTTACGGATTAGCTCCGCTGCCCGGTCGCCGGCTTGCGCCACATCGCGAAGGTTCTCCTGCGCCGGATGCGCCGCCGGCAATCTTTCCATGGCGTAGCTGGCGCCTCCCAGTATTACGACCAGGAGATTGTTTATATCGTGCGCCAAGCCGCCCGCCAGCCGGCCCAGGCTCTCGAGCTTCTCACGCTCCAGGTCGGCGGCGCCCGATTTTTTCTGGCTTTCGATTTCGGTGCATGTGCCAAACCAGTCGATGATCTCGCCGTCGCTGCCTCTCATGGGAATCGCGCGAACCAGGTGCCATTGATGGCTGCCGTCGAATGCCCGGCGCAAACGGTGCTCAATTTCAAAACCGGTTTTGGTCCGGGTAGCCTGGCTCCAGGCCAGTTCGGTGCGCGCGCGATCTGCGGGATGGACCAGACGATTCCAGTCCAAGCACGGGGCATCCGCGGGACTGAAGCCGGTATACTCCAACCACTGCCGGTTGGCATATTCGATGCGGCCTTCCGCGTTGGCGGTCCAAACCATTTGCGGCATGGCCTCGAGCAGCAGTTGATAGCGTTGCGCGCTTCTTTCTAACGCCGACCGCTGCTCCTCGATGCGCTGCTGCATCGAAAATCTGTCGATGGCGTTGGTGACTATGTGCGGCAGCGTATCGGCGCTGGCCTGTCCCTTCGGCAAATAATCCATGGCGCCGGCCTTCATGGCCCGCACGGCCACGGACTCCTCACTGTACGCGGTTAACACCACCGCCGCAAATGGAACACGGCCCCGCAAGTTCCTAAGCTGCGATAGCACCTCAATACCATCCATGTCCGGCAGGTTTACATCTACCAGGGCACAATCCGGCCGCCAAGCCTTGGCCATTTCGATTCCATCGGCCCCGCAATCCGCTTCGGCGAACTCAAAGGCGCGCGTGGTAGTTTCCCAAAGGCAGCGCTTGTACACCTCACGGTCGATAGCGTTATCCTCGATGATGAGAATTTTGGACGGTCGGCTTGTGTCCATTTTGCTTGTCTGTCGAAAGCCGGTGCAGATTAACCTCCAAACTGAATTGGGAAATCCCGCACCATCAGGTTGGCGGTTTACGTGCAACGAGGGCGCTTTCGGGTTGCACCGCACGTAATAGCGCAATACGCACCGGCTCTATGCGTCAATTTTTGCACTCTTCGAAAGACAAAAACTGCACTACCCCGACATTTTGGCCGGGCCTTCGGACAACCCGCCGCGACGAGGTTATGCCGCATGCCTGAAATCCTGCTAGCGGAAGACAATCCCGCCGATGTTTATTTGATTCGGGAAGCTCTGCGGGAACACGGAGTAGATTGCGCCCTGCGTATCGCCACGGATGGACAGCAAGTGCTCCGCCTGCTCTCGGGAGAGGGATCCGCATCGTCGCCGCTTCCGTCCCTGATCATCCTGGATCTGAATTTGCCGCGACATGATGGCATCGAGATTTTACAGCGGCTTCGGGAAACATCGGAAATGCGCGCGGTGCCGGTGGTGGTTTTGACCTCGTCGGACTCTCCACGCGATCGTCTGGCGGCCAGTCAGTTAGGCGTCACCCGATTTCTGCGCAAGCCCTCCAATCTGGAGCAGTTTCTGAGCCTGGGTTTGGTTTTCAAGGAGTTGCTGCAGCAAACCAGCGCGGATGCGGAATGCGGAAGATTTGAAAAAGGAGCATGAGATGCAGACGGATCTCGCCGTCGATACCACCCTGGATACCAGCGAATTACTGAAAGTGCTGATCGCCTTCAAAGAGGGTGATTTTTCGGCCCGGCTACCGGTTGACTATACCGGCGTGGCTGGAAAGATCGCAGACACCCTCAATGACATTTTCAAACTGAATCAGCGCATGGCGGCGGAATTTGCACGCATCAGCAACTCCGTCGGCAAAGAGGGAAAGATCAACCAGCGAGCCAGCCTGGGATCGGCGTCCGGCGGCTGGGCGGAATGCCTGGATTCCATCAACAGCCTGATCGGCGACCTGGTGCAGCCATCCACGGAAGTAGCCCGCGTCATCGGCGCGGTGGCCAAGGGCGATCTCTCCCAGAACATGGCCTTGGATGTGGACGGCCGTTCGCTGAAGGGCGAATTCCTGCACACCGCGCGCGTGGTGAACACCATGGTGGTGCAGTTGAATTCGGTGGCGTCGGAGGTCACGCGCGTGGCGCGCGAGGTCGGCACGGAGGGCAAACTGGGCGGCCAAGCCGTTGTGAAGGGCGTGGGCGGAGTTTGGAAGGACCTTACCGATAGCGTCAACTCCATGGCAGGCAATCTGACGGCGCAGGTCCGCAACATCGCCGAAGTGACCACGGCAGTGGCGAACGGCGACCTTTCCCGTACGATCACGGTGGACGTGCAAGGCGAGATTCTGGAATTGAAGAACACCATCAACACCATGGTAGATCAGCTCGGTTCCTTCGCCTCGGAAGTGACGCGCGTGGCCCGCGAAGTCGGTACGGAAGGCAAGTTGGGCGGCCAGGCGGAGGTGAAGGACGTAGCCGGCGTGTGGAAGGATCTGACCGATAGCGTGAACTCCATGGCGGGCAACCTGACGGCCCAGGTCCGCAACATCGCCGAAGTGACGACGGCTGTGGCTAATGGCGATCTATCGCGCAAAATTACGGTGGACGTGCGCGGTGAAATTCTGGAGTTAAAGAACACCATTAACACCATGGTGGACCAGCTCAACGCGTTTGCTTCGGAAGTGACGCGTGTGGCCCGCGAGGTCGGCACCGAAGGCATCTTGGGCGGCCAGGCGGACGTGCGCGGCGTGGCCGGCACCTGGAAGGATTTAACAGACAGTGTGAATTTCATGGCCGGCAACTTGACCGGCCAGGTACGCAACATCGCGGAAGTAACCACCGCCGTCGCCAACGGCGATTTGTCCCGCAAGATCACGGTGGCTGTGCGCGGCGAGATCCTGGAATTGAAGAACACCATCAACACCATGGTGGATCAGCTCAGTTCGTTTGCTTCGGAGGTGACGCGCGTGGCGCGCGAGGTAGGCACCGAGGGAAAGCTGGGCGGCCAGGCGGACGTCAAGGGCGTCGCCGGAACGTGGAAGGATCTTACCGAGAGTGTCAACTCCATGGCCGGCAACCTGACCAATCAGGTGCGCAATATCGCCGGTGTCACTACCGCGGTGGCCAAGGGCGACCTGTCGACCAAGATCACGGTGGATGCGCGCGGTGAAATTCTGGAGCTCAAGAACACCATCAACACCATGGTGGATCAACTCAACAGCTTCGCTTCCGAAGTGACCCGCGTGGCCCGCGAGGTCGGTACGGAAGGCAAACTCGGCGGCCAAGCGCAAGTGAAGGGTGTGGGCGGCGTGTGGAAGGATCTGACGGACAGTGTCAACTCCATGGCCGGCAACCTGACCGCGCAAGTCCGCAACATCGCCGAAGTAACCACGGCCGTGGCCAATGGCGACCTCTCGCGCAAAATCACGGTGGATGTGCAAGGCGAGATTTTGGAATTGAAGAACACCATCAACACGATGGTGGACCAGTTGAACGCCTTCGCATCGGAGGTCACGCGCGTGGCGCGTGAGGTAGGCACGGAGGGCGAGTTGGGCGGGCAGGCCCAAGTCAAGGGAGTCGGAGGCGTATGGAAGGATCTTACTGACAGCGTAAACTCCATGGCTGGGAACCTGACCGCCCAAGTCCGCAATATCGCTGGTGTGACCACCGCCGTGGCCAACGGCGACCTCTCGCGCAAAATCACGGTCGATGTACGCGGCGAGATCCTGGAACTGAAGAACACCATTAATACGATGGTGGATCAGCTGAATGCGTTCGCGTCCGAAGTCACCCGCGTGGCGCGCGAGGTCGGCACGGAAGGCAAGTTGGGTGGCCAAGCTGAAGTGAAGGGTGTCGCCGGCACGTGGAAGGACCTCACCGATTCGGTGAATTCGATGGCCAGCAACTTGACCAACCAGGTGCGTAACATTGCCGAGGTCACTACGGCTGTGGCGCGCGGCGATTTGAGCCGCAAGATTACAGTGGACGTGCGCGGCGAAATTCTGGAATTGAAGAACACCATCAACACCATGGTGGATCAGCTCAGCTCATTCGCTTCGGAAGTAACCCGCGTGGCGCGCGAGGTGGGCACGGAAGGCAAGCTCGGCGGCCAGGCGGACGTGCGCGACGTGGCCGGCACCTGGAAGGACTTAACGGATAGTGTCAACTCCATGGCCGGCAATCTCACGGCCCAAGTCCGAAATATCGCGGAGGTGACCACTGCCGTGGCCCGCGGCGATCTAAGCCGCAAGATCACGGTAGTTGTGCGGGGCGAAATCCTGGAGCTGAAGAACACCATCAACACCATGGTGGATCAGCTCAATGCATTCGCCGGCGAAGTCACACGCGTGGCGCGCGAGGTGGGCACGGAAGGCAAGCTCGGAGGCCAGGCGGATGTGAAGGGCGTAGGCGGCACCTGGAAAGACTTGACGGACAGCGTCAACTCCATGGCCGGCAACCTCACGGCGCAGGTCCGTAACATTGCGGAGGTCACCACGGCCGTGGCCAGAGGCGATCTGAGCCGTAAGATTACCGTGGATGTGCGCGGCGAGATTCTGGAACTCAAGAACACCATCAACACCATGGTGGACCAGCTCAACGCGTTCGCCGGTGAAGTGACGCGCGTGGCGCGCGAAGTCGGTACCGAAGGCAAGCTCGGCGGCCAAGCGGATGTGAAGGGCGTCGGCGGCACCTGGAAGGATTTGACCGACAGCGTCAACTCCATGGCCAGCAATCTGACGAACCAGGTTCGTAACATTGCCGGCGTCACCACGGCCGTGGCCAAGGGCGATTTGACGACCAAAATCACCGTGGATGCGCGTGGCGAAATTCTGGCGCTGAAGAACACCATCAACACCATGGTGGATCAGCTCAGCTCCTTCGCTTCCGAAGTGACACGCGTAGCCCGCGAGGTCGGCACCGAAGGCAAGCTAGGCGGCCAGGCGGATGTGCGCGGCGTTGCCGGCACGTGGAAGGACCTGACCGATAGCGTGAATTCCATGGCTGCCAACCTGACCCTGCAGGTTCGCAACATCGCGGAAGTGACGACGGCGGTCGCGAAGGGCGACCTTTCACGTAAAATCACCGTGGATGTGCGCGGCGAGATTCTAGAGCTGAAGAACACGGCCAATACCATGGTGGATCAGCTTAGCTCGTTCGCTGCCGAAGTGACCCGCGTGGCACGCGAAGTCGGCACGGAAGGTAAGCTGGGCGGCCAGGCGGAGGTGCGCGGCGTCGCCGGAACGTGGAAGGACCTTACCGATAGCGTCAACTTCATGGCCGGCAACCTGACGTCTCAGGTCCGCAATATCGCCCAGGTCACCACTGCGGTGGCCAACGGCGACTTAAGCCGCAAGATTACCGTGGACGTGCAGGGCGAGATTCTGGAACTGAAGAACACTATCAACACCATGGTGGATCAGCTCAACAGCTTCGCTTCGGAGGTCACGCGCGTGGCGCGCGAGGTCGGCACCGAAGGCAAGCTCGGCGGTCAAGCCGAAGTGCGCGGCGTCGCCGGGACCTGGAAGGATCTCACGGACAACGTAAACTTCATGGCTGCCAACCTGACCACCCAGGTGCGCGCCATCGCCAAAGTCGTTACGGATGTGGCGAACGGCAACCTGAAGCGAAAACTGGTACTCGAAACCAAAGGCGAAATCGCCGAACTGGCGGACACCATTAACGGTATGATCGACACCCTGGCGGTGTTCGCCGACCAGGTGAGCAACGTGGCGCGCGAAGTCGGTATCGAAGGCAAGCTCGGCGGCCAGGCGCTGGTGCCCGGAGCCGCCGGAATCTGGCGCGACCTGACGGATAACGTCAACCAACTCGCCGCCAACCTGACTACCCAGGTACGCGCCATCGCCGACGTCGCGACCGCCGTCACCAAGGGCGATTTGACCCAGTCCATTGCCGTGCAGGCGCAAGGCGAGGTAGCGGCGCTCAAGGACAATATCAATGAGATGATCGTCAACCTCGCCGAGACGACCCGCAAGAATACCGATCAGGATTGGCTCAAAACCAACATTGCGAAATTTACCGGTATGATGCAGGGGCAGCGCGACTTGTTGAGTGTTTCGAAGCTGCTATTGTCGGAATTGACGCCCCTCGTGGGCGCGCAGCATGGGACTTTCTTCATCCGCGAGTCCGACCAAGGCAAGGAGACCCTCAAGCTCCTGACGGCCTACGGGGCCAATGATTCGCAGGGCGTGCCTCCCAAGTTCCGCATGGGACAAAGCCTGGTGGGCCAGTGCGCGCAGGAGAAACGGCGCATTCTGGTGACGGACGTCCCCAAGGACTATATTAAGATCAGCTCCAGCCTGGGCGAATCGACTCCGCTCAGCATCGTGGTTCTTCCGGTGCTCTTCGAAGGGGAAGCCCGCGCCGTCTTGGAGCTGGCTTCGTTCCGCCACTTTACCGATGTCAACCTGGCGTTCCTGGATCAGTTGACGCAAGGCATCGGTATCATGCTGAATACCATCGCGGCCACCATGCGGACCGAACAGTTGCTCAAGCAGAGCCAGGCGCTGGCCGAACAGCTCCAGAAGACCAATGCCGAGTTGGAGGAGAAGGCGCACCTGTTGGCCGAGCAAAAGAACGAAGTCGAGACCAAGAACCGCGAGGTGGAGCAGGCCAAGGCCGCATTGGAAGAAAAAGCCGAACAGTTGTCGCTAACTTCCAAGTACAAGAGCGAGTTCCTGGCGAATATGAGCCACGAGTTGCGCACGCCGCTGAACAACCTTCTGATTCTCGCGCAAATGCTGGCTGAAAACATGGAAGGCACGCTGACTTCGAAGCAGGTCAAGTACGCCGAAACTATCCATTCGTCCGGTACCGATCTTCTCGCCCTGATCAACGACATTCTGGACTTGAGCAAGATCGAATCAGGGAAGATGGACGTGGAAGTGGGCAGCGTCCGCTTCAGCGAACTGCGCGACTTCTGCATCCGCACGTTCAAGCACGTGGCCGACCGGAAAGGACTCGATTTCGCCATCGAGCTGGCCGAAAATCTGCCATCGGAAAGCATCCTTACGGACGCCAAGCGGCTGCAGCAGGTGCTCAAGAATCTCTTGTCAAACGCCCTGAAATTCACCGAGCACGGTATGGTCCGGTTGCGCGTGGAGCGGGCCGTGTTGGGCTGGAGTTCGAATCATTCGGTGCTGAACCGGGTCAAATCGGTGATCGCCTTCTCGGCATCCGACACCGGCATCGGCATTCATCTGGACAAGCAACGCATCATATTCGAGGCCTTCCAGCAAGCCGATGGCACCACCAGCCGCAAATATGGCGGCACCGGTCTGGGCTTGTCCATCAGCCGGGAGCTGACGCGCCTGCTGGGCGGCGAAATCCGCTTGCAGAGCGTACCCGGCGTCGGCAGTACGTTCACCTTGTATTTGCCGCAAGCCTATGTTGCTACCGCAAAGCCCGATCCCCTGACCATTGAAACCGACGTCACCCTCTCCGAGACCATCCCGGCGGACCCCACGGTAGTGACCGGCGATGATGGACTGGATTTTATCCTGCCCGCCCCGCTGACGGCCGCCACCGCCGTCGTACATGACATCGAAATCGATGATGATCGAAACTTGATCCAGCCCGGGGACGCGGTCCTTTTGATCGTCGAGGATGACGCCACGTTCGCGCGTATACTACTGGATTTGGCGCACGACCGGGGTATCAAAGCGCTGGTTGCTTTGCGCGGCGCGACAGCACTAACGCTGGCGCGGGAGTTCCGGCCCGGCGCGATAACCCTCGATATCACTTTGCCTGACATGGCGGGTTGGACGATCCTGGACCGCTTGAAACACGACCCGGTTACCCGTCACATCCCCGTGCACGTAATCACGGGCGACGACAACCGGCGCCGCGGGCTGGCTTTAGGCGCCATGACTTATCTCGAAAAATCGGTCACCAAAGACAACCTGACCGCCGCTTTTGAAGCGATTCGCCGCTCCCTGGAGCGCCGGACGAAAAAATTGTTGATCGTGGCGCAGAACGAAGTCCGGCGGGTGCATTGGGCGGAATTCCTGGGTGGGCCCGACGTGGACGTTTTGGTGGTGGCCTCCGGCGGCGAGGCCTTGGCCGTGGCCCGGCAGCAGTATCTCGATGGCATCGTTATCGACCTGGAATTGCGCGACATCGCCGCCGCCGAACTGGTGGAAGAGATCCGCGGCCACGTCAACCACAACACGCACCCGATCGTGATTTGCGGCCCTGCCAATCCAGGCCCCGAGGTGGAGTCCGATATCCGGCGCCTGGCGCGGCAAGGCATCGTGCGCTATGCCGAATCGCTTGATCGCGCGCTGGACGAGACGGTTCTGTTCCTCCACCGGGACCACGCGGATCTCTCCGAATCCCAACGCGAGATCCTGGATTTCCTGCGCCGTAGTGACGACACGCTATCCGGCAAACGCGTGCTGGTCGTGGACGACGACGTCCGCAATATCTTCGCTCTGACTTCCGTATTGGAAGAACACGATCTCCAGGTGGTCCACGCGGAAAACGGACGCGCCGGCATCGAAATGCTGCTTAAGACGCCCGACGTAGCCGGCGTACTGATGGATATCATGATGCCCGAGATGGACGGTTACGAAACCATGCGTGCGATCCGGCAGATCGCCGAATTCCGGGCGCTGCCCATCATCGCGGTTACCGCCAAGGCCATGAAAGGGGACCGGGCCAAGTGCATCGCCGCGGGCGCCTCGGACTACATCACCAAACCCGTCGACCTGGATCAGCTTTTCTCCATGTTGCGCGTCTGGCTGATGCGCTACGACGAACCTGCGGCGGCCAGTATGAAAGTCGCAGGTTAGTGGATCATCCGTATGTCGGAAGCCGCGCAAGCCGTGGAACTCGCCCGGGAAACTTCGCTTGAACCCAGGATGAAGATCCTGCTGGTGGACGATACCCCGGAGAACCTCGTCTCTTTGGAAGCGGCTCTTGGTGGGCTGGGCGAGGAACTGGTGCTGGCGCATTCCGGCAAAGAAGCCCTGCGCCGGCTTTTGAATGAGGATTTCGCGGCCATCTTGCTGGATGTCCGCATGCCGGACATGGATGGCTTTGAGACCGCCGAACTGATTCGCAGCCGGCCGCGTTCGCGCCAGATCCCCATTCTCTTTCTGACGGGCTACCGCAACGAAGAACATTTATTTCGCGGTTACGATCTGGGCGCCGTGGACTTCATGTTCAAACCGATCGTGCCCGAAGTCCTGCGCTCGAAGGTAGCCGTGCTGGTGGACCTCAGCCGCGGCAATGCCAAGCTGAAGGAACAGGCTAATGTTTTGCGCAAGGCCGAGCAGAAGTTCCGGTCTCTGCTGGAATCCGCGCCGGATGCCATGGTGGTGATGGACGGTGAAGGCAAGATCGTCCTTGTCAACGCACAGGTGGAGACACTATTCGGATATGCCAAGCAAGATCTGCTGGGTAAGGACGTTGAAATCCTGATCCCGGAGCGTTTCCGGCGTCTGCACCCGGAGCACCGCGCAAAATTCTCCCGCGAACCACGCGTTCGTCCGATGGGAGTGGGATTGGAGTTGTTCGGACGCCGCAAGGATGGAGCCGAGTTTCCCGTGGAAATCAGCCTGAGTCCCCTCGAGACGGACGAAGGCATTCTGGTTTCGAGCGCGATTCGTGACATCACCGCGCGCAAGAAAGCCGATGAGCAGATTCGCCAGCTCAATACCCAACTGGAGCAGCGGGTGGTGGAGCGCACGGAAGAACTGATGCGTTCCAATGAAGAACTGCAGCAGTTTGCTTACATCGCCAGCCACGACTTACAGGAACCTCTGCGAAACGTTTCGATCTACGCCCAACTGCTGGCGCACCGCTATCATGGGCAGCTTCAGGGCGACGCCGATCAGTACATCAACTTCATCGTGGAAGGCGCGCAGCGCATGGAGAAGCTGATCCACGATCTGCTGGATTTCTCGCGGGTGGACGCCCGCGGCACGGATTTCTTCAGCCGGATGAGTTGCGAAACGGCGCTCGACGACGCGCTTTTCAACCTGCGCTCCTTGATTGACGAGAGCGGCGCTGTGATTACCACGGGCGCGCTGCCATGGGTCACCGGAGACGCCGTTCAGATCACCCGCCTCTTTCAGAATCTTCTGGTTAATTCCATCAAGTATCGAAGTCACGAGACGCCCCGCATTCACGTGGCTGCCGAAATTTGCCAAAATGACTGGCTCTTCTCGATCCGGGACAATGGCATCGGTATCGATCCCGAGTACTCCGAAAAGATTTTCGGGATTTTCAAGTGCCTCCAGCCTCGTGACCGGGGCACGGGCAGCGGCATGGGACTGGCGATCTGCCGGAAGATTGTAACCCGGCACGAGGGCCGCATCTGGGTACATTCAACTCCGGGCCAGGGTGCTACGTTTAACTTCACGATACCGCGCAGCCTCATGGATCAAAGTCTCAATAATAGCGGCACATCCACTTAGATGGATGTACCGCATTCCTACCCTGTCTCAGGCACTACCGCCGAAAGTGGCGATAGCCGCAGCCGCCGTAATCGGGCCTCATCGGGAAAACCAATTCCTATGCCCCCGTGACAGCGCGCACGGTTACGTCTGAAGCCCCTGCCCAAAATCCGGCGCCTGCAGGATCGCCGGCGTTGTCGTTAGCGGCACATTCTTGGCGCGCACCTGGGCGCCGCGCCGCATGGCTTTCCAGTCGTATTCGAATTCCATGCCACAATCGAGGCACGCCACATAGGTGCGGTCGGAGGCTCGGCTGGAAGTCAATGGAAAGGTGGTCCGGCGATGGGCGCATCCTAAGAACGCCATCCGAAGCAACGTGTTGATCATGTGTGTGTTCCCCTGTACCGTAAAGATCCCGGAGTCTTGGCGAGCAATTGTGGGGCCGGAGAGGCTTCTGTCGCCGCCCTTTGAAGCAAAGTGCGAATCGAATGTTACATCCGGCCGGACGCTCTGAAGAAAGACCGCGTAAGTCCCGCGCCACGCAGGCGCATCCGGTTATACGGCGCACATAGGCTCGATACCTGCTAAGTTCCCCGCGGAGGGTTTAATTAAGCACATGAAGGCCATAGGATTGTCACTGGTAGCGTTCGCCGGGTTGCTTGCGCAGGCGCCCAACCCCATGCAACAACAAGAGCAGGCGCCCGTCCCAACCGGTCAGCCCGCGCCCATCTTCCGGGTGACTGTGGTAGCTCGCACGGTCATCGCTATCAACTATCATCATCGCAGCGGGACCACGCCTATCGATTTTCGCGGCACCGAAATTATGCCGTCGGCGCGCGGCGAGGCTAGAGTCGACAGCCGCATGGGATCCGCGAAAATCGATGTGCATGTCGACCATCTCACCCCGGCGAACCAGTTCGGCCCGGAGTACCTTACCTATGTGTTGTGGGCCATCACGCCCGAAGGCCGCGCTCAGAACCTGGGCGAGTTGGCGTTGAGCGGGGACCACAGCAGTCTGCTGGCCACCAGTTCCTTGCAGGTATTCGGTCTGATCGTCACCGCCGAGCCCTACTTCGCCGTGACGCAGCCAAGCGACGTCGTAGTCATGGAGAACTTCGTTCGCACCGATACTACCGGCACGATTGAACAGGTAGACGCGAAATACGAACTGCTCCAGCGCGGGCAGTATGTGCTGAATCGCGCTGCTTATCGGCCCGTCCGGATTAATCCCAAGGGTCCGCTGCAACTGGCGGAAGCCGAGAACGCGGTTGAGATTGCACGGTTGTCCGGCGCCGACCGCTATGCCGCGGACACGTTTCAGAAAGCCGCCATCGCGCTCCAAAATGCGGAAGGTTTCATGAGCAACGGCGGCGGGAAGCCGGTGGAGACCAACGCCCGCGAGTCGGCCCAGATGGCCGAAGACGCGCGTATCATCACTTACAAGAAGATACAGGCCGAGGAACTGGCCCAGGAGCGCCAGACACAGGCGGACCAACTGGCGCAGCAGCGCGCCGCGGCCGAACAGGCACAGGCCACGGCCCAGACCGCCGAGGCGCAGCGCGCTGCCGCGGAACAGGCCCAGCGCGAAGCCCAGGCCGCGGCGGAACAGGCGGCGCAGGATAAGTCCGCCGCGGACGCCGCGCGCGCCGCCGCTTTGCAACAACAGCAGCAGGCCCAAAATGAAGCGGACCGTGCCCGCCAGCAAGCCTCTCAAGCAGAAGCCGAGAAGACGCAATTGCGCGAACGCCTGGTGCAGCAATTGAATGCCGTTTTGGAAACTCGCGAAACCGCGCGCGGGTTAATCGTAAATATCAACGACGTCCTGTTCGACTTCAACAAATACACCTTAAAGCCCGGCGCGCGGGAAAAAATGGCCAAAGTTTCCGGAATCCTCTTGGCGTACCCCGGTCTGAAACTGCAACTGGAAGGCTACACCGATAGCGTCGGAAGCGATGACTATAATCTGAAACTTTCGCAGGAGCGCGCCGAAGCGGTTCGCGACTTTCTGGTAGAGCAGGGAGTCCAGGCCGGCAACGTCACCTCGGAGGGGATGGGCAAAGCCGATCCCGTGGCATCCAACGATACGGCGGCCGGACGGCAGCAGAATCGCCGCGTGGAGCTCATCGTAACCGGAGAAGCGATCGGGAACATCGGGGATGGCAGCGCGAATCCCGCGGTCCCTCGCTGACTGCTCTTACCGCAGCAGACCGTAAACGTCAAGCTCACGGCGCGTCCCCACATAGACGCGTCCGTTGGCGATCAACGGGCTGGTGAAGCGCAGCGCTTCACCGGCCCGGTCCCGGCCTCCGTCCTGCTCGCTGTTATATAGTTCCCTTCCCACGTCGCCTGCATCGTAAGCGTGCAGCACGGCCGCGGGACCGCTGTGCTGCCAATCGTAAGAGGCGATCGCCCATACAATCCCATCATTGGCGCCGGCCGAAGAGACCACTGGTGTGGCGCCGCCATCGGGATACTTCGTCGTGCCCGTATGCGTCAACAGCAACCGGCCGTCTCGCAACGCCAGATCGCGCGGCACGTCACCGCCGGCAATCACATACACGTGTCCATTGAAAAAAGCGGGCGATCCGAATAACCCGTGCTTTCCAAATTGCTGCTCGCCGGTCGCGGATGCATCCGACCCCGCGTGAAAACCGCCCATGTGGTCGCGATCGATCACATACAGCGTTCCGCCCTTCCCGCCCGCCAGCAAAAGGTGGGGATTCGCGCCAGGCTGATCTGGCAGCAATACCGGGCCTCCCGATCCTAAGTCCTCATCGTTGGCGTCCAGATCTTTTTGGTTGAAAGGCGTGAAATAATCCGCAACGGTCAATCTCCCGCCGTCCAGGCGAAGACGGATCACGCTGTCGCCGTAATCGTGCCCTCCATCCGCCGCATCGAAGCGCCCATTTCCGGTCGCCACGAATATGTTGCCGTCGTTATCCGCTGCCGGGGCGGTGTCGCTGAGCCAGATGCCGCTGTCGTTGGCATCCGGCGATGTGTTCCAGGCGGCCGCCTGCTTCAATGTTTGCGCGTGATACGCCATCACCCAGCCGTGATAAGGACCCGCATCGCAGGACGACGCCCAGGTGAGATAAGCAATCCCCCGCGAAAGCAACAGCCCGGCCCTTGGATTCTGCCGCCGGCCATCGAAGGAGATAACACCATGCGCGTTGCCGGCGCCGGTGCCGCGCGTCCGGGCGTGAATCGGCGCCGGACCGCCGAACTTCTCCGCCCCGGTGGTAACAGCCAGGGCATGCAGTTTCTGCACGTATTCATCCGGCCGCGAGCCTTTGTGCTCCTTCGTCCGTGCCAGCACGTACAATGTCCCCGTGGCGATGTCGATCGCCGGCGTGGACGTGACGCCCACTTCCGGCGCGATCAGCGGACATTCCAGGTCGGCCGCGGGCACCGGGATAACGCCCGGCGACAAAAAGCTGACATGCCATAAGGGCTCTGCCGGAGCGCCCGCGGCATCGAACGCATAGACGCTGTCGTGCTCGGTGGCGACGAATATAACATCGTGCTCGCCCTTTCCCGGGATGGTGACGGCAGGCAGATACAAAGGTTGCGCGTAGATAGGGCCATCCACGGCAAGCGCGCCGATTTTTCCAAAATGGCTTACGTTGACGTTCTGCGGGGTCAGAATGAACTCACTCGTGTCCACCCCCGCGCGCGACGGTCCATACTGCGAAGTTGTAATTGGACGGCTTCCGTTCGGCGTTACGCCGGCCAAAAGCACCGTGGTGCTGAGAACCATGTTGCGTCCGTGGACGCGCCACCCTCTGATAGTCTGCGGCATCTTCGGCGTTGTCCGGAGCAAGGCAAGCGCCAATTATGCGTCCAGGGGTAGATCCATCCGCACACGCAGCCCGGGTGACGCGTTCTCCGCCGTGATGCGCCCGTGATGCGCCACCAGCGCCCGGTGCGCGATCGCCAACCCCAGTCCCACCCCGCCGGTTTGACTGTCCCGCGACCCGTCAACGCGGAAGAACGGTTGGAAGATCCTGGGCAGCATCTCGTCCGGTACGCCGGGACCATAATCGCGAATCGCAATCACCGCCATGCCGTCCGCCGATGCCAGCTTCACATCGACGGCGGTTCCCTGCGGCGCATAGCGTATGGCGTTGCGCAAGACATTCTCCACGGCGCGCCGCAGCAATTCGCGATCGGCCTGAACCTTAAGGGCGCCGCTGGTCTCCCAATGGAGCCGGCACCCGCGCGCATCGGCCTCCACCCGGCCTGCTTCCATTAACTCCTCCACCAATCCCTCTACGTCCACTTCATCCACGCGCCGTGCCGAGGGATCGCCCTCCACGCGCGTCACTTCAACCAGCGCGCCCACCAGGTTGGTCAACCGCTCGATCTCTTTCTTTATGCGCGCCGCGGCGGCATCCCGGTCCGTGGCGGTCCGGCTTAACTCCGCCGCGAAACTCAGGCGCGCCAGCGGCGAGCGCAGTTCGTGCGAGATGTCTTGCAACAGGCGCCGCTCCGCGGTGAGCAGAGTCTCTATGCGCTCCGCCATCTGATCGAACGCGCGCGACACATCGCCGATCTCATCCCGCCGCCCGGAAGCCACGCGCGCCGAAAGATCGCCCCGGCCGAAGCGTTCGACCGTGTGAGCCAATGCTCGCAAGGGCGACGCGATGTTTACCGCCAGCAGCCAGCACAGCAATGCCACCACCAGCAGAATCAGCCCGTAATAGGGCAGAAAACTCCAGCGCGTAAATGGCGGGCGTCCGGTTGCGATGAGCCTGTATAAGCCATTCTTGGATCGGGCGACGAACACGAAACGGTCGCCCAGCGGGTGCGGCACGTTCCATTCCCCATGCGCGGTAGCTATCAGCGCCGAATGGTCCGCGCCCGTCGTCAGATCTTTGCCGTTGGCATCCGTGAAGAAATGTTCCGGGCCGAAATAAGCCTGCAGCCTGCGCAAGTAACGCGCGAGAGCCTCCGGTCCGCCGCTGCGATACGTTTCCTCCGCCTCATCCACCTGGAATGCAACCGTACGCTCGAACGGCCCGTTCTTACCGGAAAACCGCATAGCCAGGGCGCCTGAAATGAACAGATAGGCCGCCAACGCCAAAAGTAGGGTCCCGAGGCTCCAGAGCAGGATTTTGGCGAAGACCGTTCTCATGCGCCCGCCTCTTCAGGCGCGGCCGCGAAGAGGTAGCCGACGCCGCGCACGGTCCGGATCTGCACGCGCTGGCTGGTCTCGAGCTTCTTGCGCAGATGGCTGATATGCACGTCCAGCGACCTTTCATAAGGCGTAGACTCGCGCTGGTATAACATCGCCGCAAGCTCATTGCGCGAGACCACCCGCCCTGCCGCGCGCACCAGAAAATCCAGAATGTCGAATTCAATGGCAGTCAGGTCCGCCGGTGCGCCCTCCACCCAAACTTCCCGCGTTTGCGAATTCACCCGCACGCCGCCGGCCTCGGCAATCTGCGGCTGCGCGGCGGCCTGGCCCGCACGCCGCAGCACTGCCCGCATGCGCGCCAGCAACTCCTCGGGACCGAATGGCTTCGGCAGGTAATCATCCGCGCCCGCATTCAGGCCGGCGATTCGATCCAACTGCGCCGTGCGCGCCGTCAGCATGATCACCGGGACCGCGCTGCGTTTGCGAATCTGCTTCAATAGCTCGAAACCATCCAGCACCGGCAGCATCACGTCCAGGATCACCAGGTCGTAGCCGCCTTCCAGCGCGCGCGCCAATCCGCCGGGCCCATCGTGCGCCGGCTCCACGGCGAATTCGTGCTGGGCAAAGAAGTCCGCCATGAGACCGCACAGATCCACATCGTCGTCCACCAGAAGAACTCGTCTCACCACTTCTGTTGTAACTCAGAAAGCCGCGCGGAATCGCTCCTTTTACAAAACTTAAGATTCCTGCGAACGATTTTCGAGTCTACTGGAATTGAGACCACATGAAACAGCCTCGGGCGCTGATTGCCCTCACGTTATCTCTATACTTTAGTGCTTTCGCCCAGACCGCGCCGAACCTGCGCGGCGTGGTCACCGATCCATCCGGCGCATCCGTGCCCGGTGCGCTGGTGCAACTGCGCGGCCCCGGCGTTGATCGACGCGCCCAGACCGACAACGCCGGCAAGTATGCCTTCGACGCCGTCAAACCCGGCAAGTACACGGTCCGCTTCATTGCCCAGGGTTTTACGCTCATGGAGCGCAAGAATGTCGAGATCGTGGATTCCGCGACATTGGACGCACAGTTGACCATCGCCTCCGAAAGCCAGGTGGTCAACGTGGAAGCCGAGGCCAATAACGTCAGCACCGACACGGCCGAAAACGGCGATGCACTGGTTCTCAAAGAGAAAGAACTGGCCGCTCTTTCCGACGATCCGGATGAGCTTTCGCAGCAGTTGCAGGCGCTGGCCGGTCCAGGCGGCGGTCCCGACGGCGCGCAGATTTATATCGACGGATTCACCGGTGGCAACCTGCCTCCCAAATCGTCCATCCGCGAGGTGCGCATCAACTCAAATCCCTACGCGCCGGAATTCGACCGGCCGGGATTCGGCCGCATCCAGATCTTCACCAAGCCGGGCAGCGACACGTTTCGCGGCCAGGCATTTATGCAGTACAACAAGGAAGCGCTCAATTCGCGCAGCCCGCTGCTCGATCAATCCAAGCGTCCGCCCTATCAGCAGCGATTCTTCGGCGGCAGCTTCAGCGGACCAATCAAGAAATCCAAAGCGTCTTTCGGATTCGACGCCGAGCATCGCACCATCGATGAGAACGCTTTCATTCTGGCAACCACGCTCGATAGCAACCTGAATCCGCTGACGATCAACCAGGCGATCCTGACGCCGCAGTTCCGCACCACTCTTGCCCCGCGCCTGGATTATTCCATCAACAGCAACAACAGCCTCACTGTCCGTTATCAGAACACGCGCGTGGAACTGGACAAAGAAGGCGTGGGTAGTTTCAGCCTGGCGGATCAGGCTTACAACCAGGCCAGTTCCGAAAACACTCTGCAGGTGACTGAAAACGCGGTGCTGAGCGCCAATGCCATCAACGAGACGCGCTTTCAGTTCATGCGCTCGGCTTTGAACAACGTAGCGGACAACGCTACCCCCGCGCTCATTGTGCAGGGCGCGTTTCAATCCGGCGGCCCTCAAATCGGCAATTCCTCCACCATCACGAATAACTGGGAATTGACGAATACTTCCACGTACACCAAGGGCCGGCACGTATTCAAGTGGGGTGGACGCGTGCGCCAGTCGTTCCTGGATGACACTTCGCTCAATAACTTCGGCGGCACATTCACGTTCTTCGGCGGCATCGGACCGGAATTAGACGCGGAAAATCAGCCCATTGCCGGTACGTCCGAAGAGTTAACTGCCCTCCAGGTCTATCAGCGGACGCTGCTCTTCGAGCAGGCGGGCTGGAACGCTGCCGCGATCCGCGCTGCGGGTGGCGGAGCCACGCAGTTCAGCTTGAATGCCGGCATTCCCGCCGCACTCCTGAATCAACTCGATGCCGGCCTCTTCGTGAACGACGATTGCCGTGTGCGGCCCAACCTTACGTTCAGCTATGGACTGCGCTACGAGGCCCAGACCAACATCGGAGACCACGGCGATTTCGCGCCGCGTCTGGCGATGGCGTGGGGCGTGGATGGCGGTGCCAACAAGGCGGCCAAAACCGTACTCCGCGCCGGTTTCGGTGTGTTCTACGACCGCATCGGAATCACGGATTCGCTAAACGCCCTGCGCTACAACGGCCTCACTCAACAGTCGTATCTGATTCTGAATCCCGATTTCTTCCCGACCGTACCGTCTCTCGCCTCGCTCTCCGATAACGCACAGCCGCAGCAGTTACAACAGATCGATGGCGGCATTAAAGCTCCTCGCAACTATCAGGGCAGCATTGGACTAGACCGGCAGATCAACCAACATTTCCGCCTCAACGCGACCTATGTGGAAAGCCGCGGCGTGCATCTGGAACGGGCCGTGGATATCAACGCGCCCATCGACGGAGTCTACCCATATGGCAACCCAGGCCAACGGCTGCTGACCGAATCCGTCGGTTTCAGCCGGTCGCACATGTTATTTGTCAGTCCGAACGTGAACGTCGGCAGAATATTCCTGTTCGGATTCTATGGGCTGTCTTACGGCATGGACGATAATGAGGGCGCCCCTGCCAACCCGTACGATCTGCACGCCGAGTGGGGACCCTCCTCCTTCTCCGATATCCATCACCGCCTGCTTCTGGGCAGCAGTCTGCCTCTGCCCCTCAAATTCACCATCAGCCCGTTTTTTCTGGTGCAGAGCGGGACGCCATACGACATCACCACCGGCATCGATCTGAACGGCGACGGTTTTGCCGCCGAACGGCCGGCCTTGGTGGCGGGTCTGAACGCGGCCACTTGCAGCGGTGGCAGCTTGATCTACGCCACTGGATACGGCTGCTTCAACCTGGAACCCGCGGCCGGCGCAACCACCATCGGCCGCAATTCCGGCCGCGGTCCGGGCATGATCAACCTCGGGTTAAGATTGGCGCGCACCTGGTCCTTCGGCCACAGTGGCGAGTCCGGATCGCCGCAAGGCATGATGGGGCCACCTCCCGGCGGTGGCGGCATGCGCGGTGGTGGCGGCCCCCCCGGTGGTGGCCCTCCCGGCGGCGGACCGCCTCCCGGCATGTTCGGCGCGGCGAGTGGACACAAGTACAATCTGACTCTCAGCGTCAATGCCCGCAATGCCCTGAACCATCCAAACTATGGGACGCCGGACGGGGATCTGACCTCGCCATACTTCGGCGAATACCGCAGCCTCGCCGGCTTCGGTCCGTTTGGTTCACCGAGCACCTACAATCGCAAGATCGACCTGCAGCTCCGGTTCGCCTTCTGACAGGAAGAAACTGAGGCCACTGATAAGCACAGATGCACACAGATAAAAAGGTTTTATCCGTGTTTATCTGTGTTCATCTGTGGCCAAATAAACGTTTGCTCTAACCCAGATACATCACGTGAACGTAAGTCCCTGTTCGCGTGTTATACGCAATATACCAGCCCGGATCGTCCGGATCGTCGTAGATCACGATGGTATCGGAATCCCACAACCAGTCACTCACGTACTGCAGGTCCATCGGTGCGACGCTGAAGTAGAAGCCCGCAAACCAGAAACGGTCCGGGCCGCCGCCCTCCAACCGATAGACATGCTCCGCCCCAATTCCGCCGCGAAACCTTCCGTGCGCCCAAGGGTGCTCCAAATGTAGTCGCGCATCGCCTGACGCGTTACCGACCCACTCGCCATTGTGATGTACGTGCGGCGCCGCCGGATGGCCCTCCATGTCCGGTGCACGATGCTCCTGCGGTGCGGCCGGGTGCTCGGTTACCCGCGGCGGACCGTGCGGCGGAATGTACCCTCCGCCAACGTCGGGACGTGCCTGACGCTCCGGCGCGGAATGGTTATCCTCCCGACGATCTTGCGCGCCACCGATAAAAGTGGCGATCATCAGCACCAGCGCTCCTATCAAAACCGGTCGAATGTTTCTCGACATGTTTACCTCCACGCATACCCGAAGCAACTGACCTGCCACCTCCGCTGTGCACTGATTCTCGCAGTGGCGATATAAGTGCTGAACGGCCACCGGGGTTGCTATGAAGTTTCTATTACTGCTCGCTGTGATCGGATCGCTGATTGGTTGCCGGACCAACGAATCACCCGAGGGACAAGTCCACGACCTGGAGATCTCCGCCCAAGTGAGGTCGAAGCTGGCCTCGGACGTGGGCCTATCCAGTGTGACCAACATCTCCATCAACTCGACCAACGGAGTGGTCACACTGTCCGGCCAGGTTGACTCCGAAGACGCAAAGACAAAAGCCGAGAACGTGGCAAGATCCGTGCCAAAAGTCGTGCGCGTCGTGAATAATCTACAAGTTGCTACTCAGAAAGTGGGTTCCGTATGCTTTGGACGATCTTTGTCGTATTGCTAGTGCTCTGGTTGTTGGGTCTGGTGACCTCGTATACACTCGGCGGATTCATCCACATCCTGCTGGTGATCGCTCTGGTTGTTCTGGTGATTCAGTTGATCACCGGCCGCCGCGCCCTGTGATCCTGCTGGGCTCCGATCCATGCGGCGCATCATGCGGATATAATCGCCATTTGACACCCAAAACCGCGTTCCTTTTTCCGGGACAGGGGTCCCAATTTGCCGGAATGGGCAAGAGTCTTGCCGCGCAGCACGCCGCGGCGCGCGCTGTATTTGAAGAGGCCGACGACGCGCTGGGTTTCGCGCTCTCCACGCTGTGCTTCGAAGGCCCCGAAGATGCGTTGAAGCTGACCAAGAACACGCAGCCGGCCTTGCTGACTGTCTCCATAGCCGCGGCCCGGGTGCTGGCTGAGCGCGGATTCGCCCCCGACTATGTCGCCGGCCACAGCCTGGGCGAATACTCCGCGCTCGTGGCTGCCGGCAGTCTCCAATTTGCCGAAGCCGTGCGCCTGGTCCGCCAGCGCGGCCGCTACATGCAGGAAGCCGCGCCGTCCGGAATTGGCGCCATGGCTGCTCTGCTGCGTCTGCCCGAAGGATCCCTGGCCGGTATCCTGGATCAGGCTGGGCAGGGCGAGGTCGTGAGCGCGGCCAACCTGAACGCACCCGACCAGATCGTGATTGCAGGGCACACAGGCGCCGTGAATCGCGCGGTCGATTTGGCCAAGGCGGCTGGCGCGCGCCGCGCCATTCTGTTGCCGGTAAGCGCGCCGTTCCATTGCGCCTTGATGCAGCCCGCGCAGGAGCGCCTCGCCATCGATCTCAACGCCGCGACCTTCGCCGATCTGATCTGCCCGTTGGTGAACAACTGGCAAGCGCAAGAGGTACAGACGGGCGCGGGAGCCAGGCAAGGCCTTTACGAGCAGGTGCCCAACCCGGTCCGTTGGGTGGAGACCATTAGGCGCCTGGCGGCGCTCGGCGTCACGCGTTTCATCGAAGTAGGCGCCGGCGGCGTGCTCACCGGCCTGCTGCGCTCCATCGATCCCAGCCTGCAGGGCTTTCGCTGCGGCGAAGCCTCGGAACTCGACAGGCTTACAATATGAAGTGCCATGCGCCTTTCATCTCGGTTACTAAGTTGTGCTTTCCTTCCTCTGTTTCTCCCGGCCCAGCAGGGACCCGGCGAATCCGCTAACCTCCCCATCAAGCGCGTCGTTCTGTATAAGAACGGCATCGGCTATTTCGAGCACTTGGGACACGTCCGCGATAACCAGCAGGTCACGATCTCATTCACTTCGGGACAGCTCAACGATGTCCTGAAGTCGCTCACCGTTCTCGATCTGAACGGCGGTCGCGTCACCGGTGTGGCTTATGGGTCGAGCGCGCCGGTCGACCGGCAACTCGGCGATCTGCGCATCCCCACCGACGCCAAGACCTCGCTTGCCGATTTTCTGGGCGCGCTGCGCGGCGCGCGTCTGGAAGTCCGCAACGGGTCCACCGTCATCACCGGGCGGCTGCTCAGCGTGGAGCGCAAGACCCGCATGTCCGGTGGGGCCACCCTGGAGGTCGATTATGTTTCCCTGATCACCGATACGGGCGACCTGCATACTACCGAAATCTCGCCCGCGTTCTCGGTGCGCCTGCTGGACCACGGCTTGGCGGGTAAAGTGGATCGCTTCCTCGACCTGGTCGCCTCGGAGCGGGAGCCGGATATTCGTAAGATGCTGGTATCCACCGCTGGATCGGGTGACCGTTCCCTGTTTGTCAGTTACATTAGCGAGACGCCCGTATGGAAGACGACTTACAGGATTGTGCTGGGCTCCAAGACCGGCGACAAACCTCTATTACAAGGTTGGGCCATCGTGGATAATACGGTCGGCCAGGATTGGGAGAATGTGGAGTTGTCTCTGGTTGCCGGTGCCCCGCAGTCTTTCGTGCAGAACCTATCCCAGCCTTTCTATGCGCAGCGGCCTGTGATCCCCGTACCCGGCATGCTGATGACGACTCCGCAGACCTATGAGTCCACCCTGATTCCGGGCGGCCCGCGCCTGGCCGGTACGGTCACCGACCCGAGCGGCGCAGTGATTGCCGGCGCGGCCGTCAAGGCCTATTCTGGGAATTCGTTGGTTGGACAGACCAACACCAATGCCGCCGGCGCATACGACTTGTCCGGACTGCCGCAAGGGCCGATTCGGCTGGAAGTGACCGCCCCGGGATTCGGCATGGCGGCCATCAACGGCCTGGCGCCTTCTGTGGCCGGTCATCAGGACGTGCGGTTGCAAGTGGGATCCGCCACGGATTCGGTAAGCGTTACCGCATCCGCGCCGTCAATGGCGACCATGAACGCCTCGGTCTCGTCAGGGAGTAGATCGCTTGGCACCGGCGCAGCACTGGGGAGCGCGATGAAACGGAAATTGCCGGCCGGTACCGGCGGAGGAGTCGGAGGCGGCCTTTACCGCGTGGACGAAGCCCGTGCCCAAGCCGAAGCCGCCGCACGCGCCCGCGAGCTCGGCGACCTGTTCGAATACAAACTGAGAGAACCCATCACCATCCAGAAGAACCGCTCCGCGCTGGTGCCCATCGTCCAATCCAATATCGCAGCCGACAAGGTCTCCATCTGGAACGACACGGCCGGGTTCGTGAAGCCGGAGCGTGCCCTCTGGATCACCAACACCAGCGGACTCACGCTCGATGGTGGCAGCTTCAGCGTGCTCGAAGAGGAGACCTTCGCCGGAGAAGGCATCGTCGATTCCATCCGTCCCAACGAAAAACGCCTGGTTTCCTATGCCACGGACTTGGCCCTGACCGCCAGTTCCAAGCAGGGCAGCGAGCAGCAGCGCGTCACCCGCGTGCGCATCGCCCGCGGTGTCATGACTCAGGAAAGCGAACTCCGCGAAAAGAAGACCTACACGTTCCGCAATGAAGATACTTCTCCGCGGACAGTCATCGTCGAACACCCCGTGCGATCCGGCTATGTCTTGCGCAACGCGGTCCAACCCGCCGAAACCACCGCCGACTGGATGCGCTTTCGGGTCGAGGTGGCCGCCAAACAGACCGCCGATCTGGTCGTGGAAGAAGCGCGTCCTATTTCCGCCAGCTACACCATCACCGACATCAACAGCTCGCTCATCGCCATCTTTGTCCAGCAGCGTTCCATCGACAAGAGCATCGAAGACGCGCTGCGGAAAATCCTGGCGCAGAAAGCCGTCATCCAGGATCTGGAAACGCAGTCCAGCGTCCGCGACCAGGAAAAGGACAAGATCTTCGACGATCAACAGCGCCTGCGCGAGAATCTGAAAGCGCTCAAGGGCAGCCCCGAAGAGAAGGCCCTGGTGCAGCGCTACACCGCACAACTGAACACCGAGGAGACCCGCCTGGAGACCTTGGACAAGGAAATGGCGGAAATCGAGGCGAAGAAAGACGCCGCCCAGGCGGAACTCGATCGCATGATCCAGGAACTCGCCTTTGACGTAAAGTTGTAAACGCGTGACCTTCGATCAATCCGAATACGACCTGCGCTGTGCCTGGGGACTCGCGGGTGTCCACCTGCTCGCGCCAGTCAGCGACGTCGTCATCATTGTGGATGTACTGCGATTCTCAACCGCCGTGGACGTCGCGTTGTCACAGGGAGCCTCCGTTCGGCCGCGCCACTGGAACGCTTCCAGGGACGCCGGCACATCGCCCCTGTCGCCCAGCGCCCTGCAATCGATTCCCACGGGCGCAACTCTGGTAATGCCCTCGCCAAACGGCAGTACACTGGCGATGCACGCGAGCTGCACGGCAGCTACATTCACCGCTTGCCTACGCAATTGCCGTGCAGTCGCGGATTGTGCGCGCAAACACGGCTCTCGCATCGCCGTGATCCCCGCCGGGGAGCGCTGGCCCGATGGCTCGCTCCGCCCCGCCATTGAAGATCTGATCGGCTCGGGAGCGGTTCTGGCTGCTCTGCCTGGCCGGCCGTCGCCCGAAGCCGAAATCGCCATAGCCGCATTCGAGCATTTCCGCGGCAATCTGCGGGATGCGCTCATGCGATGCAGTTCCGGAAAGGAACTGATCGCGCGGGGGCTCGCGTCAGATGTCGAATTAGCCTCGGATTATTCAATCAGCCGCGCTGTGCCGATTCTGCGCGAAGGTCGCTTTGTGGATTTTAGCGGCACATGAGATCCTACCCTGCCCTCTTCCGCGCCGCGCTCAGAATCTCTCGCAGCCGCTTCCCTACGATCAAGTCCTCCCCCGCCTGCAAGGTCATGGAAACAATCTCCATCCGGTCGCGTTCCTTCACCTCTTTAGGATTCGGATAACCCTCGCGCACCGCCGCCACCATGCTCGGATTGTTGGAAGTCAGCACTTCAATCCGCGGCTCGCCTTCCCGCAGTTGCTTGTTGCAGTCCGCCACGCTGAATTTCCAAGCGTCCTCGTCCCAGGTCACTATCACAGTCGGATACCGGTTGCCATCTTCCGGAATGTGGATCTCCGTCTTCACACCCGGAACCGTATCCACCAGCTTTTGTATCCGCACGGCCCGCTCGTTCCACTGCCGGTTCAGCGCATTGAGGTCCATCTTGGTCCAGGCTTCCACCGCCGCCAGACAGCCGATAATCTCCTCCTTGCCCACCTTCATCGCCCGGCACACCGCGCCCTCCCATGGACTGGTATTGCGCATGGCCGCTTCGATCAGATCCTTGCGCCCCAGTAGCAGGCCCGAGCACTGCGGGCCGCAAAGCCCCTTGCCGCCGCTAAAACAATACAGATCGATCCCCATCTTCGCGTAAAGCTTGAAATTGTCCAGCGGCGGAATTCCCGCGGCATCGTCCAGCAGCAGCGGGACCTTCGCCTCCTTCGCGACAGCCAGCAGTTTCTCCAGCGTGCTCCCCAGCGCCGTCGTGTAGATCATCGCCGTGTTGCCGTTGATCGCGCCGCGCACCGCATCCACATCCCGCGCCTCCACCAGCTTGGCGCCAGCCAGCCGGATCGCGCTATCGAACGCGCTGCGCCCCTCGTGCATGATCACTTCGTGCTTCAAACCTTCTGTATCCGGTAACTGCCAGATCCGCGCCGGATCGCTCCCGGCCATGCAAGCCGCCGTCGCCGCCGCCATGGCGCCCGCCGCCCCGGAGGTCACCATCCCCGCCTCCGCGCCGGATAACTCCGCCAACCGCCGGCTCACCGCGTGATGCAATTCGAAAATGTCCACGAAATGCTCCGCGGCCGCCTGCTTGGCGGCCCGCACTTCCGGCAGTTCCAGCGAGCCGCTCAGGTACGTCCACGTGCCCCGCCCGTTAATAAAAGGCCGCACGCCAATCCGCGTGTACACGTCCTCGCTGGGGCGCTTGACTACCGCCCCCAGCGCCCTTTCGGCAAAGTCACGCGTAGCCAGATAGCCCAGCAGCGGCGCGGCGCCCGCCAGCTTCATGAAACGGCGCCGGTCATACCATGCGGAAGATTCCATACGATCTACCAGAAGAACTTCCCGCTCACCTGCCCGATGCGCGGATCGCGCGCGCTGGTCACCACGCCGAACAGGCTGCTGCTGAAGTTGCCATTGGGATTGTTGAACTGCGCGTGATTGAAGATATTGAAAAACTCTCCCCGAATCTCGATCGCCTTCGACTCCGTGATGGGGATGCGCTTCGAAACACCCAGGTCGGTATTGGCGATCCCCGGACCATGGAAGAACCGCCGGTTGGCATCTCCGAAAGCGCCCGCTGGACCGGAAACAAACGCCCCAGGCAGGAAATAAGTGTTCGGACCGTTCGGGCCGCCGTTTCGCGGATTCTGAGTCACTACCGGCCCAATCACATCCGGCACATCCACACCCTCGGTGCCATATAACGACGTATCTCCGCTTTGGCTCAGGTTAATCGGGAAACCGGTGGAGAAGCGCGTGATGCCGTTTACGCTCCAGCCTTGCGTGATGCGTCTGGACAAACCGCCAAACAGCCGGTCGAATGGCGCGGCCCACGTGTAACTCACCACGAAATTGTGCCTGACGTCGAAGGCCGAAAGCGCCCGGCTCAGCCCGTAATTACTGAAATTCACCAGGTCGCCGAAGCCGGACGCGTCGTCAATGCCCTTGGAGAAGGTGTAAGCCGCCAGAAATGTCACATCCGCAGCTTTGCGTTCCACGGTCACCTCGCCGGCGTTGTAATTCGAATTGGCGATATTGGCCGTCACTGTGTTGAATCCCGCGAAGGCCGGCGCCGGCAGGTTCGTCCGCGTGCCGTATACCAATTGCCCATTCGGTAGAGTATATGTCACACTCTCCCCGCCTGGACCGCACGTTGGCGTTGCGCCTTCCGCATTCAGTTGATTGCACAACGCCGGACTGCCCGGATTCGCATCGTACTGCGAAATCAGCCGGTGCCCTTCCGTCCCCACATAAGCCAGCGTCAGCACCGTGGATTTCGACAATTCCCGCTGCATCGAGAAATTGAAGTGCTCCGCGTACGGCAGCCGGTTGTGGATGTCGTAACCCGGCGAATACGTGATCGGCTCGAACTGCGAATAGTCCAGCGTCTTGTTGGCCGGACTTCCCGGAATCGGAAACGTGAACGGGAAGCGCTGCCCGATCGACTGCCCGTTCTGCCGGTCCAGCCACGGCTCGTCCATCATCACCGGTACCGAACTCGACCAATACAAACCAAACGGCGCATCGCCCACCTCGTAAAACAGGTTCAGATCTTCGATCGAAGTGTAATAGATGCCGTAAGCTGCCCGAATGCTGCTCTTTCCCGGTCCGCCGAAGATTTTACCCAGAATGCCATCCGTGAATCCCGGCGAATAGGCCAGCCCCAGCCGCGGCGCGAAATTGTTGTATCGCGTGGGCGCCAGCGTGCTTGGAATCCCCGGATCTCCCGGCACCACCCAACCTAGCGGCGCGGTTGGAAATTGGGTCGATTGTTCGCCCGGCACAATCGTCTCGATCTTGCCTTGCGTGTCGTACCACGGCATGCTCACTTCCCAGCGCAGCCCCAGATTCACCGTAAGGTTCGGCGTTACCTTCCACGAATCCTGAATATAGGCCCCGCCGTACCGCGTACGCGAATCCAGGAATTGCTCGCTGCACTGCGTGTAGCCTCCCAGTGCCGTAGGCGCGCCCAGCAGATAATCGGCGAAATCCACGCCGGTCACCGTGCCGTCAAAAACGAAGTTGCCGTTCGGCGAGCATACATTCCGCTCGTTGATCTGCAGGTAGCGGAATTCGCCGCCAATCTTCAGGCTGTGTTTGCCCGATACTTTCGAAAAACCGTCCGACACCATGTACGTGTTATTCGGCTGGTCGGTGGTCAGTGTCGGCACGCCGATCGAAAAGTTCACGAAATACATCGGCGGCACCGTCTGCGGAAATCCTGCTGGACCTGAAGGCACGATGCCCAGGCTCCCGTTCCCCGTCACAAAACCCAGCGAACTGAGACTGGCCAGGCTGCCTTCCGGTTCGTCTTTATGCGTGGACGTCCGGAAGAAGCTGAGGCGGAACTCGTTCACCGCCGAAGGCCCCAACACCTTGGTGTTGCTCATGACCATCTCTTGCGCTCGTGTAGGCGTCTCCGAGGGAAAGCCCGGCACACTGGCAGCCGGCAGAGCATTGTACGCTGTCGAATCGTCGAAGTGGTAATACCACGACCATGCGCCTGTCTTGGTGTTGTTGAAGTCCACGCGCTCGCCGATCTTATCGTCCCGCACGGAATTCTTCTGGCTATCGTTCGAGTACAGCCCGGTGTTCGGATCGATATTCGGCACCGGTATATAAGGTAGCGTCCCCACCGCCGCCGGATCCCAGGCGCGCTGCGGAATCAACCCGCCTGGAAAGACGCAGTCCGTATTCATCGTGCATCCCGGAAAGCTGTACGGCTCGTTCACCGATACGCCGTAGCCCAGGCGATTGGTCAGCACCTGCGCCCAGTAAGGCCCATCCACGGCGCCCGTCAGCAGCGATGGATCGAATTGGCCCTGCCGCTCCTCTACCGACGGCAACTGCACGATCCCCGTGCTGGCGCCCTGCACCTGCCGCGTGCCCTGGTAATCGGAGAACCAGAACAGGTGGTTCTTCCAGAACGGTCCGCCGGCCGCGAACCCGAACTGGTTGCGCCGCAATTCGGCCTTGGTGGTGTCGAAGAAGTTACGCGCATCCAGATTGTCATTGCGCAAAAATTCGAAGGCGTCCCCATGAAAGCCGTTCGTGCCTGATTTCGTAATAGCGTTCATCACCGCGCCGCTGAACTTGCCATATTCGGCGTCGAAGCTGTTGGTGATCAGGCGGAACTCCTCGATCGAATCCAGGTTCGGGATCAATCCGGTGCCCATGTTGCGTCCCTCGCTGACGTCGCCGCCGTTCACCAGGAAGGCATTGGCCGTCTCGCGCTGTCCGTTCACTGAAACGTTTCCCGCGTCCAGCATGCCCGATACCGGGCGGTCTCCGCCGATCGTCCCCGCCGTCGTTGGCGCCACGCCCGCCTGCAGGCTGAGCAGATCGATGTAGCTCCTGCCGTTCAGCGGCAGGGCCAGCATCTTCTCCGACTCGATCACCGTCCCCAGTTGCGTGCTGGCTGTTTCCACCTGCACCGCGGTCCCGGCCACCTGAACCTCCTGTTGCAGATTCCCGACTTCCAGCAATACGTCGACGCGCAACTGGTCGTTCACCTTCACGTCCACATTCGTGGTGATGAACTGCTGGAAACCCGCCGCCGTAGCGCTCACGTTGTAGCTTCCGGCCGGCAATGCCAGGATCCGGTAAGAGCCGTCGGCACCCGAGGTCGTCTCTCGTGACAGGTTGGTTTCCCGGTTCGTAGCTGCAATGTGCGCGCCGGCGATCACCGCGTTGGAACGATCCCGGACGACGCCCAATATCGAGCCGGTGACATCCGCGAGCGCCCCCTGAGAGCCCAGCAGTGCTGTAAGTACCAGCAAGAGATACGGAAAGGCCTGGTTTTGTGACGAGCGCTTCATATACCCCCTTGGATTTCATTCAGTATACCCCTCTCTCATCGCTGTGCAAGCCTTTTTTTACCGCGGTGTCCGCACGCCGGCAGATTCCGCTTAGGAAGCCTATTACTCGTGAATCCGCACCGCCGGTGCTAAACTTGGTGCACCGCGGATCGGTAAAAATGACGAAAAGTCACTTGCCCCGCGGCCACAGGAGACGAATCCATGAAGCATATTCTCAATCTGACCTGCGCGGCATTGCTTGTGACATGCGGCCACATGGTAATGTTCGCGCAGTCCCCCACCAAGTCCGTAACCGCCGTCCCCCGCCTCGTGAAGTTCGGCGGAAAACTGGCCGACACCGGAGGCAAACCGTTGACCGGGGTCGTCGGAGTGACATTCTCCATCTATGAAACACAGGAGGGCGGAGCGCCGATCTGGATGGAATCCCAAAATATCGAGGCCGATGCCGCCGGTGAGTACACGGCTCTGCTCGGCTCTACCAAAAACGAAGGCATTCCCACCGAAATCTTTGGCTCCGGACAACGTTGGCTGGGCATCCAGCCGCAAGGCGAACCCGAGCGGCCGCGCATCCTATTGACCAGCGTGCCGTACTCGCTCAAAGCCGTGGATGCGGAGACCTTGGGCGGACTCCCAGCCTCCGCGTATGCTTTGGCCGGCGCGACTGGAATGAGTGCTGCCGGATCTGCCGGCCCGGCCGGCTCTTCCGCCATCGCTGCTCCACCATCCGCATCGCCCCGTCCCGCCAGCGCCCAGACAACTAACGTTACCGGCACCGGCACCGCCGGCACCATCGCCGTCTGGAGCAGCAGCAGCAATCTGGCAAGTTCGGTGATCATCGAAAAAAGCGGCAATATCGGCATCGGCGTCACCCCCGCCACGACCAAATTCGATGTCGTAAGCGCTGCCAACGCCATTTTCGGCCAGACCACCAGCGACACCGGCATAGGCGTCGGTGGCCAAACCACCGCCACCAGCGGCCAGACATTCGGCGTCGTGGGAGACTCCGTGAGCCCCACCGGCGGTGGCGTACAGGGCCAAAATAGCGCCACCACGGGCGTCGCCTTTGGCGTGACCGCAGTTACCTCCAGCGTCGCCGGGACCGGCGTGGCGGGCTTGGCCGAGGCGACCAGCGGCGAAAATTACGGCGTCGCCGGTCAGTCTAATAGCTCCGACGGCGTCGGCGCTTACGGCACCGCCACTGCCACCACCGGCAGCGCCATCGGCGTATATGGAGTCACCGCGAGCGACAGCGGATACGCTGTCTGGGGCGATGCGCAAGCCACCAGCGGAACCACTATCGGCGTCTACGGACAGGACGAAAGCACCACAGGTTACGGAGTCGAGGGCCAAGCCACAGCCACCTCCGGAGACACCGTTGGCGTCTACGGCAAGGCCGTCAGTACCACCGGAACCGGCGTGGAAGGCATAGCGATCGCGACAACTGGCGAAACCATCGCCGTCAACGGAGCGGATATGAGCAGTTCGGGAGCCGGTGTTAGTGGCACCAACTCTTCCACCACTGGCGAAACCTACGGCGTCATCGGTGCCACTCTCAGCGACTCTGGGATCGGCATGTGGGGCGTCGGTACAGCCCCCAGCACACTAGGCGGCGAACTGGGATTCGCGCCTTTGGGCGTGTGGGGCGATACGCACTATTCCGACGCCATCGGCGTCCTGGGAACTGCCGATGACGGTTACGCCATCGCGGCCTACAACAACGCTACCAATGTCCCCGCTATGTTTGTCGAGAATCAGGAAGATGGAAATAGCTCTGCTACCGTTTTCGCCACCTACAGCGACTATGGCGGGTTCTGCGATATCTTTGTCAACGGCAATCTCTCCTGCAGCGGCTCGGTCGGCGGACACGCCGTCCTTTCCAATGGCCCTGGCGGTTCCCGCGACGTCGCCCTGTATTCCGTCCAGTCGCCGGAAAACTGGTTTGAAGATATGGGCGCCGGCCAGTTGCACGGCGGCGCCGCCGTGGTCAAGCTCGATCCCGACTACGCCGAAACCGTCAACACCGGAATGGACTACCACGTCTTCCTGACGCCGAAGGGAGATTGCAAGGGTTTGTACGTCGCCAACGAATCCGCTACCAGCTTTGAAGTGCATGAGTTGGGTGGTGGAACTTCATCCATCGCCTTCGATTACCGCATCGTGGCGCGCCGCAAAGGCTTCGAGAATGTCCGCATGGCCGATCTGACCGGAAAGATCGCCAGGGGACCCAGCCGGAAAATAGCAACAGGCGCGCACGCCGTCCGCACCATGCCGCGTTTCGCCAAGCCGGCGGCCGATCCGGTCCGCCCGGCCCGCAAGCCGTCATCCCTCGCAGTTAAGCCGGTCCGCCTTGCCGCCGGGTCTCCGGCTCCGCTATCGCGCTGATCCATTTTCGCAGGTAGCCATTCTGTGGGAGGGCTTTAGCCCTCCCTAGGCTCCGGACCGTAGAACCGGACGAAGCTCCGCATTAAATCAGCCGGCGCATCTTCAAGCCAACCGTGAGCTTTTGCGTTCCGCGCTCGATCGCAAGCCCATACTCCCGATCCCCCGACTCGAACATCTCTCGGATCTGCGTCAGAGTCAGTTCGGCCGCGCGCTTGCCATCAATCGCCAGAAGTACGTCCCCTCCCCGCAGGCCGGCGTCCTCAGCCGCCGAATGCTTAACGACACCCCGCACGACGAAACGATGAAAATCGGGGGGAACGGTCACCAGTTGTAGTCCGCTCAGGTCACCGCGAAATGGCCGATCGGCTGGGATCTCCGGCGTCAGGAATATGCGGCTGTGCGCATAATCGTACGCCACCCGAAAGCGTTCCAGTATGGCGGTTCCGATAATCCCGTCGATATGCGGGTCGTCCAGGACGCCGGTGCCATCCAGAGTGAATACCGCAATCGGTTCAGCGAAAGTGAATGGAGCCATCCGCAAAAATGCGATTCGTCCTGCTTTCATCTCCA
Organism: Bryobacteraceae bacterium; assembly: GCA_049511415.1. Lineage (GTDB taxonomy): Bacteria > Acidobacteriota > Terriglobia > Bryobacterales > Bryobacteraceae > Bog-159. Next base: position 221,530 of record JBEKYC010000006.1, read on the forward strand.
TCTTGCCGCCGACTGCCTCCACCAGCGGCAGATCGATGCGTTCCCCGGTTTGTAGAAGCTCTGGATACCGCTCGATAAATGGTTTGCTGAAAAGAACCGCCCCCCTCGCCAACCCGCTATCCAACACAAAGCGGCCACCGGCTGTTCCTCCACCCGGCAGGCCAATCTCGGCGCGCACATACGGTACGTTGCCGTTAAGAGTTACGGGCACCTCCACGGACCCCGCTACAGGAGTAAAGGTACTGGCATCCAGAAAGCGAATCCGTTTTGCGCCGTAGTCAACTTCCACCACCTGCGGCGCAAATGCACCCACACTTAGAATGCCATCGGTCGCGTGGCCGGCCTGCGTGGCGATGTAATCGACGGACAAAACGGCCATGCTCTGGTTCTTCAGCTCGATCGGACCAATGCCGACGCTCACACCCGACGCAATCGGCATTGTCTCGCTTCCGCCCCTCCCCGGCCCGGCGGCTTGAATTGAATCACCCGTCACCAGTTTCAGGCGTTGCGCCGCGGAGGGAGAAATGATCGAAACCGACGCGCCCGTATCCAAAACAAAGGGCGTAGGATCGGAACCATTAATTCTCACCTCGATGTAAACCAGGCCACCAACCGGCTCACAGGCTATCGAATATTCGGCCGGACCAGCCAATGCGCAACCACCGAGAGCCAGCCACAGCACTCTTGTAATCAAACCTGAAATCCTCATGGTTTATCCTTTATTTACTGACCGGCGTGGCCCGTCGCTTATCAAGGGCGGTGCTCACGTCATCTAGGAAGATCTGCTCGACGGGCATTCCGAAAAGTCTCCCGATCGCCAGCGCCAGCGGAAGACTCGGATCGTAACGCCCGGACTCGATTGCATGGATCGTCTGGCGCGACACATTCAGCCGGTCCCCGAGTTCCACCTTGGTCCAACCGCGCGCAGACCGCAGCTCTTCAACGCGGTTTTTCATAAATGCAGGAGGCGCTTCACGACGCGCCATAGGATCATGGCGAAAGCCATTCCAGGCCATACCCACCACATCGACAAGTGTGGAAAACCGGCCAGTTCAAAGAAGCCGTAGGCCAGTGTCCAGATTCCGGTTGCGGCAGCCGCCACCGCAAAATACTCCGCCACCGTCCGCCGCAGATATTCATCGATACGCAGGAAATGGCGCACCGCGCTGGCCGACATCAGAAGGATGCCGGCGCATGGCGCTATCAGCAACAGGATCCGCGAGGAAGGATGCGCCGCTGCGCGAGCATAAGGGATGCAGATCCAAACGGCCAGCAAATAGAAGGCGAGACCCGCCGTATACTCAAATAGGTAGCGCCTGCTCCAAATCCTAAATACTCCACCACTGCTTATTGGCATAATCTCTCCGCGTAAAGGTTCCTTTACATTTATACATCGGACGGACCGAAACGTCAAGTCCCCTTTACGCGGAGATTACACCGTTCTTACCGGATCGGGATCCGGTAAGCAATTCCAAATGCCGGCCGCACCGCCCAGTTCCGCACCGTCGGCGGCGTCACGGTAGTGCCCGTGGGAAAAACTTCGCCGACATAGTATCCCCCCGTGTACTGCTGATATCGTCCGTCGTGGAATCCAGCCATGATCGAGAACCTCTGAATGCCCAACGAAAAGCCCTCGAAGAACTCCCCTTCCGTAGTCCCGTTGTTCGGGTTGATGTCCACGCCCGCGACCGGACCGAACGACCACAGGTACCCCAGCTTATGCACCGGCGATCCGTTCTTGACCCAGTGCGGCAGGAAGTTCACCCAACGCCATTCCACGAACACCCCGGGCATGAACTGATACCAAGATTTCGACGTGTCCGCCAGAACTGTATTCGGGCCGCATGGGGTAGTCGCAGGGGTCGGGCACGCCGACTGTTGCGCCGGAGTCCACGGGGACGTAACCGATCCCACCTGCCGCCCGCCTAACAGCGAGAAAATTGTCCCCGCCGAGATGTCCACGTGCGGCAGACCCTCGTAGTACGCGGTGAAAACGATATTGTCGAACGCCTGGTTGTTGGAGATCGCATCTTTGCATGTGACCGTCTCCGTCACCGTTTTCCCCGAGAAATAAGCCATCGGCAATATTTGACTGGTCAACGGAGATTTCTCGTCCAAGCCCCACAGGAAATCGTAAAGCTGCCGCATGCTTTTGCGCCTGGAGTTCTCGTCCTTTAGGGCCTCCGCCGCCGTTGTTACCTCTGCGGTAAGCCTGACGATGAGATCCATATCCGCGGCGATCCTTTGCTGCTCGCTCGGCGGAGCGCCGGTCGCGTAAGCCAGCAGGCGGACGCGCAGGTCGTTCAATCGGCTTCCAAAACTCGCGTAGTCGGGCAACGGAGCCACCAAGGCCGCGGCCGTCTTGCTTTTCAAATCCTCGATCGCCGCTATTGCGGCGGGGTCATTCGGATACGAATAGCTCTTGTCCGCCTGCAACGCTTTCAAGTACGCGTGGTACGCGTCGTCGGGATTGTTGATGTCTCTCGCGACCGCTCCCAGGTCCGCCTCGATCTGTGCCAGCGTCGAAAGCCGCGCGCCTCTTTCTGCCGGCGGAAACCGCGCCGCCGCTTCGGCCGCGGCATTAAACTGCCCGCCTTGCAAAACATTGGCAGTCGCCTGGAGCGCTCCAATCCCAGCCCCCGCCGTCAATAACGCTGCAATGTTCGCACTCAAATCCCGCGTCGGCGCCGCCGGAGTTGCCGCCACCGTGCATTGCAGAAATGGGGAGCTCTGCTGCAGCACCACCGCCGCCTCGCCGCGCGGCTTCTCCTTCAGGAAGATGAACGGCTTCACCTGCACATCCCAGTGCGCGTGCGGCATCCACGGCCCGGCATCGCTGTTCGGCTGCGGCGTGCCGCCGAGATAGATGGTCACTTTGCAGCGATCTGCCGATTTGTATTCGTCACACTCGGGCCACAGTTTGACCTTGTCCGGAATCTGCTTCGACGGCACGCCCCGGATTGTCTCCGGATCGTCCGCGAACGCCGTTCCGGCTGATAGCAACGCAATCCACAACCACACTTTTGACATTTCGACCAACCCTCCTGCATCTATAAGCGGATAACCGGCCGAAAACGGGACAAGAAACATGTGCTGCCGGGGGAACAGCCGCGAAGCAATCGCCCGCTGCGCGTCCCACATGTTGCTTGCCCCGCGCGTTCTAATGTCTGGTACGCTACCTCGTAGCTCGAATCCGTCGGGCGCTAATCCCGGAAAGGAACCGCCGCGCATGCGCAGCCGCCAATACGTTTCGTCGATGCTCCTCTTTGCAGCGTCCGCTCTCGCCCAGAAGTTGCCTATCCAAATCACTGCGGACCTTTCCGCGGCTCCCCGCAAGCTGCTCCACGCCGAAATCGATATTCCCGTTTCCCCTGGACCCCTGGTGCTCACGACACCGAAGTGGATCCCCGGCGCGCACAGTCCCCATGGCCCGGTCGCGGACATCACCGGCGTCGTCTTTACGGCGGATGGAAAAACCCTGTCCTGGCGGCGTGACGATATCGAGCTTTACGAGTTCCACCTGACAGTTCCTGCCGGCGTCACTTCCGTCCATGCGCATCTGGACTCCATCGCCGCCTCGAACACCAACAACATCGCGGTCCTCGAATGGGAAAAACTGATGCTGTATCCCACCGGCATTCCGGTGCGCCAGATTCCCATCCAACCCTCCGTAAATGTGCCCGCCGGCTGGGGAATCGGCACTTCACTGACACCCATCTCCCCGTATGATCCGCGGCATCCGGCCGGCGGCCTGGTCCGCTATGCCGCGACTACCGTCGAGATGCTGGAGGATTCGCCCATCATGACCGGGCGCTACTTTCGCGAATACCCGCTCGCGCCCGAAGTCACGCCCAAACACTACATCGATCTGGTCGGCGAAGCGCCCGAAGACGTGGAGATCCGTGCCACCGTGCTCGAGCACTGGTCCGGTCTGATCCGCGAGGCGGGCGCCATGTACGGCGCTCCGCACTATCGTAGCTATCACTTCCTCCTCGCGCTCCGCGGCACTCGCGGCGGTGGCGGCCTGGAACATCACGAATCTTCCGACAACAGCCTGCCCGAGCGCGCCCTGACCACCGACGACAACGAAATGGCCGCCGGCGACCTCCTGCCGCATGAGTTCACCCACTCCTGGAATGGCAAATATCGCCGCCCCGCCGGGCTGGCGACCCCCGACTTCGCCACTCCCATGAAAGGCGATCTGCTATGGATTTATGAAGGCCTCACCGACTACCTCGGTGCCGTGCTGGCAGCCCGCTGTGGAGCCATTTCGCCGCAGCACTTCCGCGAGTCCATGGCACTCGATGCCGCCAATATGGACGCCACCTCCGGCCGCGCCTGGCGCAGTATCGGAGACACCGCCATAGCCGCCTCCGTGCTGCACGGCGGCGACACCTGGGCCAACTGGCGGCGCAGCGTGGACTACTACCCGGAAGGCAAGCTGCTCTGGCTGGATGTCGATACCACCATCCGCAAGCTCTCCGGCAACCAGAAGAACTTGCGCGATTTCATGTCCGTCTTTCTCAACCAAGGCGGCGGGATCGCCCCCTCCGTGGTTCCCTACGACTTCAACGAAATTGTGAACGACCTGAATGCGGTGGTCAAGCACGACTGGGCCGGCTTCTTAAACGACCGTGTCAACGGCATCCATCCCCAAGCCAATGTGGAGGGCATCGAGCAGGGCGGCTACCGTTTGGTTTATACCGACAAACCCACCGACTTCGAGAAAGCCTCCTCCGCTTTGCGCAGCGCCGTTAAGGACGTCTGGTTCTCCCTCGGCATCGCTCTCGAAACCGACGGCGCCATCTCGGACGTGCGTGTAGGTGGTCCCGCGGATAAAGCCGGATTCGTTCCGGGAGAGAAGATCATGGCGGTCAACGGAAAGGTCTTTTCGAAGGAAGCGTTGCATGCGGCCATCCGGCAGAGCCAAACCGCGGCCGCGCCCATGCGATTCATCCTGCAGAACGAAACGCTGGTCAACCTGGTGGACGTAGACTATCACGATGGCGAACGCTATCCCACCTTGGTGCGCACCGAGGGCACACCCGCCTATCTCGACGACATCGCCAAACCTCTCGCCGCGCCGCGCTGACACCCGTCAAAACAAAAGCTCCACCGCATCTGTTGCGGTGGAGCTTGGCCGGTTCCATACGCACTCTTAACGGACGCTCAGCGCGGGCAGGATCACCGCCGCCATGGCTGGGCTGCCACTCTCGGTCAGTTCCCGCTCCAGTTTGGACGCCGCCACATGCCCGCAAACCGCGTTGGTCTTCACCTCAGCCAGGAAGTAGCGATCGCCGATCTGGTGGAACACGACGACGTTCTTGTCCGTCGCCCGCCGGTAGCCGCTCTCGGTGCCCGGCGCCAGCAACAGGATCTGCTTGTGGGTTTCCACATTTTCGATCGCCATCACGTCGCGGCCGCTGGAAGCCGTCGACATGGTGTACGAACCGGCCGGCAGCGTAGTGCCCTGCACGGTGAATGCGAACGGGATGTCGGCAGTCGCCTTGGTTTGTGCCCGCAGGCCGCTGGCACTCGACAGCGCAACCGCGCCGACGGTCAGGATCATGCTCGTTAACGTTTTCATTTTCGTATCTCCTCTGTCTAGCTCCCGATGCGCCTCTCGCTCGGTGGCTGACGCCGCACATAAAGGCAACTCCAGCGCCAAACCGCGCTGCAATGCTAATGCAGCACTTACACATTCGACACGGCCGCCAAAGGGAACCTCCAGGTGAATCCGGTAACCAAAAGGTGAAAAATAGAAGATGTGACTAATCCGCGGCTGCTCGTCATCACCGGTCCGGAGCAAGGCGTCAGCTATCCCATCGCTACGGACTCGTTTTCCATCGGACGCCATGCCCAAAACCAGCTCTGGCTGGCCGATGGCGCAGCTTCACGCGAGCACTGCGTCATCCTGCGCCAGGGCGATCTGTTCCTCATCCGCGACCTGGGCAGCCTGCACGGCACGCTCGTCAACGATGCGCGCGTAACCGAGCGCGCGCTAGCGGATGGCGATGCCATCAAAATCGGTGGAACCCGGCTGCGGTTTCTGACCAGTCAGGAGATCGTCTGTGAGGACACCGTCTCTGACCTCAGTATCATCCAGATGTCCGCCGGCGGGGAGCAGTTTCCAGAGCTCGAGAATTCGCGCGACTTGCAAACGTTGCTGCGCACGAGCATCATGCTGCACTCCTTTCACGCGCTGTACAAGGCCCGCCGGTCGCCCGCGCGCCGCATTCTGGAACGGCACCTGCTCGAGTTCATCTTCGAGGCCGTCCCCGCCACCCGCGGCGCCATCCTGCTCTATGAAGAGGGCATGCGCGAGCCTTCCCTGCTGTCGCTCCAGGGTCAGGAAGCCACGCCCTACCGGCCCCTGGTCGTAAACCCGGCCTTGATCCGGCGCGTCACCCAGGAGCGTTGCGGCCTCATCGTGGAGAATCCCGCGCTGCTGCTGGCGCCGCTGCTCATCCGCGATCAAGTCCGCGGCATCGTCTACCTCGAAGGCCCGGCTTTTCACGAGCCCCACCTGCAGCTGCTGGTAGCCATCACGCAGATCGCTTCCATGGCGCTGGAAAACGCTTACCACCTCGACTGGCTCGAAACCGAAAACGAACGCCTGGAATCGGAACTTCATCCGGGCCACCACATGATCGGCGCCAGCCCCAGCTTGCAGGACTTGCAACGCAACATCCAGCGTGCGGCGCAGACCAATTCCACCGTCCTGATCGTCGGCGAGACCGGCACCGGCAAGGAGCTTGTTGCGCGCGCCATGCACCAGAACAGCCCGCGCGCCGGCCAGCCGTTCATGGCGGTCAATTGCGCGGCGTTGGCCGAGACGCTGCTCGAAAGCGAGTTGTTCGGCCACGAAAAGGGCTCCTTCACCGGCGCGTCCGCCCAGAAGAAGGGACGCCTGGAAGTGGCCGCCGGCGGGACCGTCTTCCTGGACGAAATCGGCGAGATGCCGCTGCTGTCGCAGGTCAAGCTCCTGCGCGTGCTGCAGGAACGCCAGATGGAGCGCGTCGGGGGCACCCAGCCCATCAAGCTCGACATACGGCTCATCGCGGCCACAAATCGCAACCTGGAAGAGGAAGTGCGCGCCGGCCGGTTCCGGCAGGATCTTTATTATCGCCTCAATGTGGTGACCCTGAAGACGCCCCCGTTGCGCCAGCGCCAATCCGACATTCCCATTCTGGCGATGCACTTTGCGTCGAAGTTCGGTGCCCAGTGCGGCCGGCGCATCAGCGGCATCTCACCCGAGGCCGAAGCCTACATGTTGCATTACGACTGGCCCGGCAACATCCGCGAGTTGGAGAACGCCCTGGAGCGCGCCGTGGTGCTCGGTTCAAGCGACGTCATTCAACTGGAAGATCTGCCCGAAAGCATCCGCGAGATTGCCCGGCCGGCCGACGTCGTGCGCCGCCGGGGTTGCAAGACGCCATCGATCGCGCCAAACGCGACGCGATTGTCCAGGCATTTCAGAAAGCCAAAGACGATCACCCGGCCGCCGCCAAACTGCTCGGCGTGCATCCGAATTACCTGTATCGCCTCATGCGCAACCTGGGCATGCGATAGCTGGATTCCGGGGGAGAATTGGCGTCCCCAGGGGGATTCGAACCCCCGTTACCGCCGTGAAAGGGCGATGTCCTAGGCCGGGCTAGACGATGGGGACCTGCTACTCAAACTGAAGATATTCCTACTGTAACACGTCCGGCCTGCCCGCCGAAATATGCTACCTTCTGCACCATGAAACTGCAAACTCTGCTCCTCTTTGCCCTCGCCGGCCCCCTCGCCGCCCAACCCGCACCCGACCCGCTGGTCGAAGGCCTTCGCCTGGTCGAAGTTGCGTCCGTCGCCGATGCCTCCGAACAACTCTATGGCCAGCGCATCTACATGTCGCACGACATGCGCCCCATCTTCACCGCCAAGTTCGCCGGCCCCGCCGTCACCGTCCTCCTCAAGAAGGAAGAGCACCACGAAGGCGCCGCCGCGTCCCAAGGCATGCTCGACGCCATCGACGCCGCGCCCCCCGGATCCGTCTATGTCATCGTCCTCGAAGACGGCCTGGATATCGCCGGCATCGGCGGCCTCATGTCCACCGCCATGAAGTACCGCGGACTCACCGGCGCCATCGTCGACGGCTCCGTCCGCGACCTGCCCCAGATCAAGCGCCTCCAGTTCCCCGTTTTCAGCCGCGGCATCGTGCCTTCCACCTCCATCAATCATTACCGCTTCGCCGGCGCCAACATCGCCGTCACTTGCGCCGGCGCCCGCGTCAACCCCAACGACATCATCGTGGCGGATGAGGACGGCGTGGCCGTCGTGCCTCGCGCGCACGCCGCCGAAATCCTCAAGAAAGCCCAGGAGCTCGACAACACCGAGCACAGCATGGTACCCTTCATCGAGAAATTCCACTCCATCCGTGACGCCGTAGCCAAATTCGGAAGGATCTGACAGGGCGGAATTTATGTGACCTATGCCCGCCAACTCAATCAACTTCGACATCGTTCGTGACATCGGCATCAAACTGCCCGGAGTTGAACAGAGCACCGCCTTCGGAGTCCCCGCCCTCAAGGTCCATGGGAAACTTCTGGCGTGCGTCCCCTCGAACCGCTCCGCGGAACCCGGTTCGCTGCTTGTGCGCACGGATTTCGATGACCGCGCCGAGTTGCTCGCAGCCGACCCCGCGGCTTACTACGTAACGGACCACTACGTCGCCTACACTGGCGTGTTGGTTCGCTTGTCCCGCGTCAATCCCGATGTCCTGCGCGATCTGCTCGGCATGGCCTATAAGTTCGTCACGCGCAAAGTCGCCCCCCGCCCGGCCGTGCGCAAGCGCCGCTGACGGCAACGAACGCTTTCTTCCCATCCATTACGAGCACGCGTATCCCGGTGGCAGCAGATTCAACAGTCCCGGAACATAGGATTCTTCCAGGCTGTGGGCGTCCACCGGCAGCGCGAATCCCGCGTCCACATGCACCTGCGTGCCCGTCTGTTCGTAGTCGCCGATCGGAATCTGCGGAGGCAGACGCGGCACCACATCCCAGAAGTTGACCACCCGGTAACACGAGGGGATGACCAGATCGAAGAAACGGGCAAAGTCCGAAAGTCCCCCTGCCGGTCCGGCGAATGTGATCAGTTCCGGCACCAGCGACGGCATCAGATTCTTGGCCAAATCCGGACCCGCGATCACCGACAAAGCGCCCCCCAGGCTGTGTCCCGTGACCAGCAAATCGTCGCAACCCGCGACCGCCGCGCCGATTCCAGCCGCCACGCTGTCATGCACCGCTCCATAAATCGACTGAAAGCCCACGTGTACCTCTCCGCCGTTCGGAACATACTTATATGGTTCGGACATGGCGTCGAAATCTCCCACCCAATCGTCAAACGTCTGCGTGCCCCGAAAAGCGACAAACGCGGTCTTCGTGGCCGGATTCTGGCCCATCAGTCCGAAAATACCGGAGTCGTCCATCATAGCCTTCGCTACGTTCGACTGATTCGGCTGGTTCAAGATCGCCTGCCGCAAGGTTTCATCCGCTTCAATCAGCCCGGTCATTTGGAAGCCCGGCGGCAACTGGGGCACAACTCCGGGTTGGTTCATCACTGCATATGCCGCTTCCGCGAGCGGCAGCATGACGCATAATGCAAAATCGGCATGAAAGCCGGTCGGTGTTGGAGCGTTGAAGTTAAACATAGGCTGTCCCCCCTGGATTCGCATTATCCCACTTCCGTCGCCATGCGCCTTCGCGATAGCGGCCCGCATGATTCCTGGCCGGCGTCACCTGTGCCGCAAATTGATGCTAGTGTGGGCCGCCGGCGTGTGACTCAGCGTCGCCGGCAACAAAGCGAAACGCGGGCATCGCGGACGGCGCCTTTCCCCTCCACGCCGATCCCAAAAGCTCGTAGCGCGGGCCCGCGCGCAACGTTCCCATACATGGATCTGCTTTAGGTCGATCCCGAACTCGACAGCCTCCGTCCCGACCTGCCCCGCCGTATGCGCTGACAAAGTCGCAAAAAGGGGTTGCCCGAAACCGGCGCCTTCGGGTAAACTCGTTCCAATCTGAGTTGGGTCTGGATCCAACATGGAGAAATTATGCGCTGCTTGTGCTTCCTTTTGCCTGCAATCGCACTTTACGCGGCTGATGTCCGTGCCGCCGACCCGCCCAAATTCTCACCCGCCCAGCAGGAAGTGCTCAAAGTGCGCCAGGCGATTCGAGAAGCCGGTAACAGGCGGGATATCGCAGCCTTCTCTCGCTTTATCGCCGACGACTGTATATTCAGCGACGATGACGGCGTCCTCCGCACGAAGGCTGATTTTTTGGCACACCTTCGCAAGCTCCCCCCCGCGTACGACCGTGGGGTGGATGCGCGTGACTTCGTCGTTCACTTGTACGGCGATACCGCGGTGATCAACCTCCGCGTCACCGTCCACGAGCGGTTTACGGATGCTGACATCGTCAGCGAGCAGCGCCAAACCGAGACTTATGTCAAGCAGGGTGGCTCTTGGCTCCTGGTTGCAAGACAATGGGGCAATCTGCCCGTGAATTTCCGCCGGCCGGTAACCGTGGATACCAGCGCCTATAAAGACTACGTCGGCCAATATGAATGGCGTCCGGGTGATTCGCCGGAGGTTGTCTCTCTGCAGGACGGGAAGCTGTGGTCACTGCTGGACGGGCAGCGGGAAGAGGCCCTGCCTTTGGCTCCGGATACGTTCTTCTACAAGGATGATCTGGGAAGCACCCAATTTTCCCGCGACGCGCGGGGCCGTGTCACCGGCTATGTTTATCACCGCGTTGATGGCCAGGAAATCCATGTCAGAAAGATCAAATAATTTGGCAAACGCTGACCGTTACGCGCGCCTACCCGCTGGTGAGTCTTTGCAGTCATCGGCATCCTTGGTCGGCGCCGCGCAGATATGGGCGGCTATACGAATCGCCAGGCAGAGAACGATTCGGACTCATGGTTCCGCCCGTCTCAATTTTCAGGGAAAGCCCACGTCCCATGTCGCCCGCCGCTTTCAGCGCTCGATACGGAAAAGCGCACAGCCGTGCGGCGGCAGTTCCACGTGCAGAGCCGTGGCGCCCGGCACGTTTCGCTGACTCCAGATTTCGTAGACCGCATGCGCCCTCCCCGCCAACGAATCCGGCCACGCCAGATCTCTCCGCAGCGCGCTTTCCCGCAGATTGAAGACTGCCAGATAGCGCTTCGCCTGCCGTCCGCCCGTCGCCGCCGACCAAATCCGCATGCGCCCGGCATCCGCCGGATCGGCCGTGATCTCCGCGCTCGAAATCGCGCTCTGGTCGATGGCGATCGCTTCCTGGTTCGTGATCAGCGAGCGCGTAAACTCATCCAGCTTTGTCAGGTTGGCCCCCAGGATCAGCGGCGACCGCGAGATCGCCCAAAGCGTGAACTGCGTCCGTTCCTCGTCCGGTGTGATGCGCGATTGCCGCGGCGCTCCCCAGCCTGGATGCGGCGTCAGCGATCCCCACGGCAGCATGTCCGCGTCCGGCCAGTTTCCGGGCTTGGCGAATTTCGCCCATTTCGGCAGGTTGTCGAAAGCCGAGAGTATCCCGCTGGGAAACTGCCCGGCGTGGAAATCCCACCCGTCCCAGATGTCGTCGGCAATGCGCCACATCTGCGAGTATTCGCCTACCTCCGCCGCATGACTCAAGTTGGTCGGACCCGGCGAGAGGCTCAGCACCATGGGCCGCCGCGCCTTCTGAATCGCCGCCGCGATCATGCGAATCTCGGCTGGCTTGTAAGGGTGATCCGCGATGCAATCCACCTTCAGAAAATCTACTCCCCAACTCGCGTACAGGCGCATCATCGAGTCATAGTAGGCCTGCCCTGCCGGATTGTCGCGCACGCCGAAATTGCCGTTGTCCCACGGGCACAAGTCGCTGGTGTCCGCCACGTCCTTGGCATGGAAACCGGAGTTCGCCACCGCCAGGTTCTCGCTCACCACCCCTTTGGGAATCCCGCGCACGATGTGGATACCGAATTTCAACCCCTGCGCGTGCGTCCAATCCGCCAACGGTTTGAATCCGGCTCCATTCGCCGCCGAAGGATAGCGCGCCGCATCCGGAATCAGGCGCCCGTTGGAGTCCCAGGAAGACTTCCGCGCCTCCGGCTGGGCTTGCGGATCTTGGAAATACCAGCCCTCGTCGTCCACCGCGTAGTTCCAGCCGTAATGTTTCAGACCAACCAGGACCTTCGCGTTCGCGCGGAACTGTTCCTCGTCGATCGTCAGGCCGTAGGCGTCCCAGCTATTCCACCCCATAGGCGGCGTGGGAGCCAGCTTTTCCGCCGCGGCCGCAACCACGGCAATCACGGCACACAGCATGACTAACTTCGAGCCCCGTCTCAACATGAGTAAACACGTACCATACCGCGGCCGTGGGGTAGGCTTTAGCCAGGCTGTAGACCGTCCCGCTTTGGCTGGAACTGCCCCGTACGGTTGTCCCAACCGCTTGGGGTCATTTTGTAGACTGTCCCACAGCCTCCAGGCCAGGCGTTGTTGTCCCCGCGAGACGCCGTTCCGTAAATTTCCTCGTTGCCCACCTGGACCACCATCGCGTAGACCTGGTACCGTCTAAACCCGTGAAACCGTGCAGGCTCGTCAGCGTGCCGCCGGGGGTGATCCGGAACACCGTGCCGCCATCGTCAAATGGCGGGCTGCGTTAGTCCCGCCCTGCACCGATGTCGCATAAAGGTGCTAATCGGCAGCCGAGACAAGGCCATCCGTGGGTTCCATGCCGTCCGCGCCGTTAAAGAAATGTAGCGTCGTCACTTTGCCGCTCGGCGTCGTCTGGTAGACCGTGCCACAACCCGATTCGCAATCGTCCAATCCTCCGTGGAGGTTGTCAAGCAGAAGTCGCGTTGTGCTCTAAAATCCAGATGGGCCTGCCGTCGAACGGAGGCCCATCTCACAGCGGACGCGGATCTCCCCTACGGTAGCAGCGTCGACTGCATCAGGAAGCTATAGAACGACCCGTTTTGGGGTGCGTCCTTCTGCTGCAGATGCGCCATAATCATCCCCGTGGCCGAGTAGGGCGAATAGGTGCACGATCCCGGCCCAGGCTCGGAATCCGAGCTTTGCACGAACGCATCCACCTGCACCTGACCTTGTGAGTTGTAGACGAATGCCGGGGGCGCGATCCCGGCCAATTCCGCCGTCACGCAACCCAGGCTATGTTTTCCATCCGTGTCGTCGTAGGCCACGGTGAAGATGGACACCAGTTCGCCGGGGTTCTTGCCGGGCGCAACATCCATCTGCGTAATGTAGGTGCCGCCCGTGCCCAGGTAACTGCCCGCGCTCTGCGCGTCACTCTCGTTAGCGAATTTCGTCGCTCCCTCGGGAATGTAGCTCCAGTTCCAGTTCCCGTTGTGATCTTGCGGATCCGGGGTCATGAAAACCGCGTAGAATATCCCGCTTGGGTCGCTGTTGGCCGGCATGCAGTTCAGAAAGAGATAGAGGGTCCCGGTGGACAACACCAGCGCCGGCTCATAAAACTCCTGGCAGCCGGTCAGATCCGAGCTCAGCGCGCTCAAATTGGTGGCGTATGGAAAATCCTGCGGATATGTGTCGATGTTCTGTCCGAGATACTCGGGGGTAGCGTTCGATAGGCCCATCGGTCCAGTGTCGGCTGTGCCTGCCGCCATCGCGATTTCCCATCGCTTCGAGTAACTGATTTGGCTCGCACCTCCGCCCTCCGGCACGTAGTAAATCGAGTGAATCCCATACCAGTAAGTGACTCCGTTGATCACCTGTGGAAGTAAATTCATGACTTCGTGGTGTGTGTAAGCCGATGCCCCCGTAACCGGATCCGTAACCAATTGCGAAGTATAAATCGCGCCCACGTAATTCCAGGTTTTACCGCCGTCCGTGCTGCTCGCCAGGTGTGTGTCGATACCCTGGGTTCCAGTGGAGATGGTGTACAGGTATGAGTAGGCCATCCAGAGCGTGCCCGTCTGCGGATCCTGGCGGATCGTGGGATCCGCGTATCCCGCAAAATTGCCATCGCTGGGCGTATCGCCGCTTACGGTAACGGCCGTGCATCCCGTCGACGCCAAGGTGCACTCGGCCGATGGCGCCGAAGTAACGGCCGGCGCCACCGCAATCGTAATGTTATTCGATGTGGTCACGCCGTTCACCTGAATCTGTAGCGAAACCGCCGCCCCCGTGGGCGCGTTCGACGGCACCTGTACGCCGATCTGGTATACCCCGACGTATTGCGGCGAAAGCACCGAGTAAACGAAATTGGCCGTGACACCGCCAATCGTTACCGTCGGCTGCAATGCCGTGTCTACAACGGAAGAGCCGGTGTTCGCCCCGTTCGGCACCGATTGGTCCACGGCGCCCAACCCCGTGCACCACACCACCAGATACGATCCGATCTGAATCGGATGCGAAAGCACGCCCGCCACCGTGGTTGTGGCGATAGCGCCGTCCGTGTTGTCCGTCGCGATGGCAGACCCTAGTCCGTTCGACGTGATCGTAAAGATCCCGGGCAGGGCCGCCACAATAGGCACCGTCTGCGTGCTGGAAGCGCCTCCGCTGGTGGTCACGACCACCGACGCCGTGCCACTGGTTGCGCCCGACGGCAGCACGTTCCACGGCACCTGCGCATTGATCTGGTTCGCGGAAACAAAATACAGCGGCGCATCTACCCCGTTGAATGTCACTGAACTCACGTTGCCTAAAGTCGTGGGCAGCGGAATGTAAGGCGCGGTTGCCAGACCGCTCGCCAGGTTGGTGCCAAAAATCGAAACGATGGAGCCTGGCGCGACTCCTCCAGTAGCATAACTGGCGGTATTCACAATGCCGCCGGAGTTAACTACCGGCGTCTGCGCATGCGCCATCGCCGCGAGTAACAGTACACTTAAACCAACCGTCAGTTTCATTTATGTAACCTCTCCCACATTAGCTTATCCGGAGTTTGCCGGAGGTAACTTACACCTGAACTAACACATTGGCCACCCAGCAAGTTTCGGCCCATTCGAGCCGAAACGCACAAACTGGTTGAAAGCGGCCACTTTAGCGCGTTATATCGCGTTATATACTGTGAGTACCAAGCCATGCAGCCGCTGCACTACCGACCCGGCCCGCCGCTCGACGGTTTCATCGAGATGCTCTGGCTTTGGGAAGGCTGCCGGCGGCCGCATACGCTCGAGCGCATCCTTCCCGATGGCTCGATGCAAATCATCCTCAACCTGATCGACGACCACATTCCCCTGTATGACCGGAACACCGGCCAGCCCTGCGGTGGTTCCCGCGGCGTCTTGCTCTGCGGCCCCCGGTCGGAGTTCTCCGTGATCGATACCGCCACCCAGCTTTCGGTCTTCGGTTTCCATTTTAAGCCCGGCGGCATGCTGCCTTTTCTGCGTCAGCCCCTCGACGAACTGCATGACCGGGAGTTCGGCCTGGACTGCTTGTGGGGCAGCTTGGCGGGTGAACTGCGCGAACGGGTCCTTTCGGCCCCCACTGCCGCCGGCAAGTTCGCGGCAGCGGAGAACTACCTGCTGCAGCGCGCGGTGCGCGACTTCGCCCGGCACCCCGCCGTAGACTTCGCCCTGCGCCAGTTGTCCAAATCGCCCGGCCGGCCGCTGGCATCGCTCGCCGACACTGTCGGACTGAGTTCCCGGCGTTTCATCGAGCTGTTCCGGCACGAAGTCGGCATGCCGCCCAAAGTTTTCGCGCGTGTCCGCCGCTTTCAGTGCGCCGTGCGGACTATCGGTGCGAACCGCCAAACCCTCGACTGGGCGGACTTGGCGGCGGGCTGCGGATACTACGATCAAGCCCACTTCATCCACGATTTTCGCGCCTTTGCGGGCCTCACGCCCTCCGCGTATCTCGCGGCCCGGACCGAGCATTTGAATCACGTGCCCTTGGAACCGTAGGTCAATTCTTTACAATACAGGCCACACCGCTCCGGTCCAAAATAGTCACATGAGCCAAATCCATTACATCCCAGAGGGTTTTCCGGCCGTCATCCCGTACTTCGTGGTGCCCGACGGTCAGGCATTCGCCAGCTTCTTGCGGCGTGTATTCGATGCCCAGGAAGGTTTCGTTTCCAAGACGCCCGAAGGCGCCATCATGCATGCCGAAATGCGCATCAGCGGAGCCGTCATCGAGTTCGGGCAGGCCAACAGCCAGGCGCCCGCCATGCGCCTGAACACGCACGTCTACGTGCCGGATACGGATACGGCATACCAGCGCGCCCTGGATGCCGGCGCGAAGTCCGTGCGTGTGCCTAAAGACGAATTCTACGGTGACCGCACCGCCGGCGTCGAAGATCCCGCCGGCAACATTTGGTGGATCGCCACCCGCGTCGAAAAGGTTTCACCCGAAGAACTGGCTCGCCGCGCCGCCACCCAAGCCACGCATTAGCTCGCTGGCGCGTGCCGGCTTCGTCTTTTCCAGCACCGGCCGCGTCTATCCAGCTTGGGAACCAATCTCACGCCGGGATTCCGCCGATTGCTCGCCTTCGGCACGGGCGCGGGCATCCAGATCTGCGGTCCGGATCTCGAAGTCGCCGTGGCGCGCGTGCGCCCCACCGGCATCCAGGTACTGGGACGCATCAGTATTCCTCGCTTCCGGGAGCGCCCCGCCGCGCAATGGGGCGCCGAATACTCCGCTCTGCTGGCCGGCCTCGGCATGCCGCATCTGAGCGCCGCCATTCTGCTCCCCCGCCCCGAAGTGATCGTGCGCCAGCTAGTCCTGCGCGGGGTGGAATCCAAGGACCTGGAATCGGCCATTTCGTTTCAGTTGGACGGCATCAATCCCTACGGCGACCAGGAGGTCCTGTTCGGCTGGCAAGCGCTCGCCGAAGGCGCCGTCCTGGTGGGAATCGTCCGCCGGGATCTCGTGGATCGTTACCAGGAACTGTTTACTGAAGCCGGCATTGTCACCGGATCATTCACGTTCACCGCCGCCGCCATTCACGGCGCGATCCGTTTGGCCGGTTCCGCGCCGCGGGACTTTATAGCACTAAGCGGCGCCGACGGCTCGGCCGTGGAGATCTACGGCGAAAGCCAATCCCGCCCCGTATTTTCGGCCGCCTTCGAACCGCCCGCCGGACGCGCCGCGGGCTTGGCTGCCGCCGAGTTGCGCCTGGATCCCTCGACCCTGCCCGTAGGCCTGGAATCTCTGCTGCCCGCGCCGCGCGTCAATCCGGTGAGCAACGACCTGTCGCGCAATCCCCTGCCCTATGCCGCGGCACTCTCCGCCGCCTGTCCCCGTCTGGCCCCCGCAGCCAACCTGTTACCTCCCGACCAACGCGCCGGCGCTTCGCGAGCGATTTTCATTCCCACCGCGGTGGCCGCCGCCCTGCTGCTCCTCGTGCTCGGCGCCACGCTGGCCTGGCCGCGCTACGACCGCACCCGTTACTTGAAACAACTGGACGCCGAAATTACGTCCCTCCGGCCGCAGGCAATCCGCGCCGCCACCCTCGATCGCCAGATTCAGCATACCCGCGAGAATGCCCGCCTGCTCGAAGAATTCCGCGCGCGGACGCGTGCCGACCTGGACGCCATCGTCGAACTAAGCCGCGTTCTGCCGCCACCCACGTGGGCCAGCACGGTCGATCTTTCCCGCGACGCCGCAGTCATCACCGGTGAAGCCGAACAGGCCGCTCCCTTGCTCAAAATGCTGGACGCTTCACCCCTGTTCCACAACTCGGAATTCAACGGAATCAGTAAGGTGCAGAACACCGAGAGCTTCCGCCTGCGCACGTTACGGAGGCCGCGGCCGTGACCACCGGCGCCTTGGACCGCCGTAGCGCGCTGATGCTGGTGGCCGGTGTCGCAGTCGTCTTGGTGCTCC
The DNA here is from genome assembly GCA_049511415.1 of Bryobacteraceae bacterium. Classification (GTDB taxonomy): domain Bacteria; phylum Acidobacteriota; class Terriglobia; order Bryobacterales; family Bryobacteraceae; genus Bog-159. The sequence goes on from JBEKYC010000006.1 coordinate 239,351, forward strand.
GGTTCGTGGTGTTGTCGGGCAACCAGCCGGCCGTCGTGGCCGCCACCGATTCCGTCCCCCTCGCCGAAAGGCGGTTGGCTAAACTCCGCGAAACCGCGGCCACCGTGCCCAGCAAAGAGAAGTCCGCCCAGCAGGCAGCCGCCGAGTTGGCGCTGCGCGAGAAAGGCATGATCCGCTCGGACACCGCCGCCCAGGCACAGGCCCAGTTGCTCGAAATCATCCGCCGCGCCGGCAAGGACGAAGGCATCGACGTGCGCGGCGCCGAGGAAATGAAGGTGCGCCCCCTGGCCGATGACTACGGCGAGGTGGTCGTCGGCGTGGCCTTCAACTGCCGCATCGACCAGTTTGTGAACTTCATGGCCGACCTCGCCAACCGCCCCGAACTGCTGGCCACCAATGCCATTCGCGTTTCCGCCGGCAATCCCAAAGACAAAACGGTTGCCGTGCGGTTGGAACTCTCCGGCGTCGTTCCTCGCAAGCTCGTGCCTGAGAAGAAAGGTCCGGCCGCCCTGTGAAACGCAAACTGCTGCTTGCCAACCTGGCGCTGCTGACCTTAAGCATCGCGGCCGCCTTGCACTTGCGGCGCGACTGGCTCGACGCCGACGCCCGCGAGCAGGCCATTCTGCGGCAGCGCATCAAGGCCCTTCCCGCACCGCCCTTGCTTGCGCTGCATGCGGCCGATTCGCTGCGGGCCGCCAGCTACTTCGATATCGCTCAGAAGATGCTCTTTTCGAAGGACCGCAATCCGACCGTAATCATCGAACCGCCGGCGCCGCCGCCACCCAAGCCGATGCCCGCTCTGCCCCTGTTTCATGGCCTCCTGGATCTGGGTGACGGCCCCATGGCCATCATGAGCGAGAATGCCAAGGCCCCGCATCGCGATTACCAGCCCGGCGACCAGGTCGGAGCATTCAAGCTGGTTGCGGTCTCCAACGACGCCATCGTGTTGGAGTGGGAAGGTCACACCATAACGAAGAATCCCGAAGAAATGTTGGATCGCGGGACGCCGCCGCCGACGGCTCCCGCGAGTCCCGTCGCGTCGGCCGCGGCCGCGCCGGCTCCAGCCCCCAAGATTACCCCGCCCGAAAAGCCCGGGCCTGGGTTGGATCTCGGCCGCGGCGTAAAGGCCTGCCAGCCGGGCGATACCTCCGCCGAAGGCGCCGTCGTGGATGGCATGCGCAAAGTAGTCAAGCCCAGTCCGTTCGGCGCTAAGTGCTATTGGGAGCCTGTCGGTGGTTCCGCCACAAATTGATTTCAAGGAGTCGTTTCTCATGCATATCTCGTATCGGAAATCTTGCTTTTTAGCCGGCGCCCTTGCGCTATCCACGTGCCTGATGGCGCAAGACACCGCCAAAACCTCCCCGCCTCCCGCGGCCAAGACAACCAAGCCCGCGCCATCTCGCCTCGTGCTTCCCAAGGATGCCGTGGAGACTTCGCCCGGCCTCTACCGCTGGACCGACAAGGACGGCAAAGTCTGGACCTACCGCCGATCCCCGTTCGGCGTATCGCGCTGGCCGGCCGCGTCCGACTCCGCCTACAACAAACAGGAGGCCCCGGAGGACCGCGTAAAAGCCGCGGAACAGGGTGACTCGATCCGCTTCGAACAAAGCACCCCCTTCGGCAAACGCGCCTGGGTCCGCAAAAAGTCCGAACTCACCGAAACGGAAAAGGCAATCTGGGAGCGCCAACAGAAGAGCGTCGCGGCCACCCGCCCGGCGGGAAAGGAGTAGCGCGTGCGTTCCGGCACGTTCCTAGCGGCGGTGACGGTAGCGGCTTTCTGGCTAACCTGGGTAGCGCCCGCCCAGCAGACCTTATCGCCCCCGCCATCCACCCGCCCACAAACCAGTCCACCCTCTCCGCCCGCCGACGCTCCCCAAACCGGTCCCCGCCGCGCGGCCCTCGGCGATACCGGCGGCTTCATGTTGGAGAATGTCTCGCTATCCGAGTTCATCGACATCATGGCCCGCCGCCTGAAAATCAACTACATCGTGGATCCGCATTTTAAGAACGGCAGCGTCACCATCCACACCTATGGCGAAGTGAAGTCCACCGACCTGATGTCGCTGCTCGAAACCGTCCTCCGTGTCAACGGCGCGGCCTTCGTCAAAGTGGGCGATCTCTACCGCGTAGTGCCCATGGAAAAAGTGTCGCAGATGCCTTTACCGCCAGTGGTCAATGGGAGGGAGTTCCCGGACGACGAGCGCATGTCGCTGAACTTGATCTTCCTGAAATATGCCACTGCCGCCGAAGTCCTGAAGCTGATTCAGCCCTTCCTCGGCGAGGGCGCCGCCGTGGCTACCTACGATCCCGCCAATCTGTTGATCCTGCAGGATAACAATCGCAACATGAAACGCGCCATGGATCTGCTCGCGCTATTCGATAGCGATTCGTTCGTGAACCAGCGCGTGCGCTTATACGACGTCACCAACGGCCGGCCCACCGAACTGGCCAAACAATTGGAGTCGATTTTCAAGGCCTTCTCGCTCACGGACAAGAATACGGTCGTGAAGTTCGTGCCCATCGATCGCATCAACACCATCATCGCGGTGGCCGGCAATCCCGGTGTCTTTGACGAAATCAACACCTGGCTCAAGAAACTGGATGTCCCCGTAAAAGCGCCCGCCGGCGCTCTCGATAACTACGTCTACCGCTTGAAATACGGCCGCGCCGAAACCATGGCCATGGCGCTGATGGCTTTATATAGCGGGAACCCCATGGCTTTGATGCAGTTGAGCATGATGAATAGCAACAGCGTCAACATGGGTGTGGGCTTTGTCGGTACTCCGTCCCTGGGTGGCATGTCTGGCGGCATGGGCGGCTACGGCAGCGGTTATGGCGGTGGTTTCGGTGGCATGGGCGGCTATGGCGGGACCAGCGGATTTGGCGGCATGGGCAGCTACGGCGCCATGGGCGGCTACGGTGGGAGCATGGGCGGCTACGGCGGCTATGGCAACGCCTATCGCCAGTCTCCCGCCACCATGGCCGCCAGCCCGTTCGCAACCAATCCCGCCCAGCCCGGCAGCCCCGACCAGACCGGTAACTATCTGGGCACGGGAACCGATACCGGCACAGGCCCCCGCATGCCGCACATCATCCCGAATCCCTTCGACAATACCTTGCTGGTCCAGTGTACCCCCGAAGAATGGGAACAGATCTCGCGGCTGGTGGCCCAATTGGATGTTCCCCCCCGGCAGATCCTGGTGGAAGCCAAGATCCTCGAAGTGCAATTGTCCGGTGACCTCGCGTATGGCGTGGAAGCCTACCTGCAGTCAAAAGGCACCGCCGTGCCCAGCGGTTTTACCGGGCCGACCGCCGGCGGTTTCTTAGGAAGTCTGGCTAGCGGTGGTCTTGGCCTCACGGGTGGCTTACTGGTCGGCCATAGCCGCGAACTGCTGGCCGCGCTGACCGCCCTCGAAACCACCGGCAAAGTCAAAACCATATCCGAGCCGTCCCTCATCGCCACCGACAGCATTCCCGCCACCATGAACGTCGGCCAATCCGTGCCGACGCTGAGCTCTTCGGTCGCCTCCGGCGTCGAATCCGGCGGCAACACGCTGTTCGCCAACAATATCTCCAACGTCAGCACGGGCGTCACGCTCAATGTCATGGCCCGCGCCAATTCCAGCGGCGTCATCACCATGATGATCAATCAGCAGGTCAGTAGTCCGCAAGCGCCTGCCAGTGGCGCCGCCATTCAATCGGACTCCTTCAGCAACCGCAGCTTTCAGACCCAGATCACCGTGCAGGATGGCGATACTATCGGCATCGGCGGATTCATCCAGGACACCGTCACTGACTCCTCCAGCGGCATTCCTTTCTTGCAGCGTCTTCCCGTCATCGGCGGCATTTTCGGCAATAAATCCCATAACACCAGCCGCGATGAGCTGATTATATTCTTTACGCCCCACGTGATCTACGACACCACTTCCGTCGCGGAAGCCACCGACGATCTAAAGAATCAGTTGAAGCATTTGAAAAAGGAGATGAAGGAGCAATAAACCGCGTGCTAGGCCGACTGCGGGGTCTGAGCCGCCTTAATCCGCCGCAGCGAGATCAGCGCGTTACGCCTCACCGACGGTTCCGGGTCGTTCATCAGGTAGCGCAGCACCGTAGCATAGCGCTCCTCCCCGGTTTGGCCCATCACCCACGCCGCCGTGGCGCGGTACGGCGCCTCCGTGCGGCGGGCCATCTGCGCCACGTGCAAAATTACATCCCGGCTCTGTCCCGCCCGATGCAGTCCGATCAGCGCATTTCCGGCGACGCGCTGATGCGAATCGCGCAAAGCTCTCCGGAATAGATCACAGTGGTCTTTCGCGGAACTCCAAAGACCCTCGATGAAATTAGCGCGCACGCGGCTGTCTTCGTCCCGCATCAGCCGGTGAATCAGATTCCGGGTCGGCACGATTCGCCCCATCATCAGCGCGGCTCGAGACCGCACGCGCGGATTGGGGCTTCGCAGAAACTGAATCAGGATGGGCGTCAGCCGCCCGCAACTGCCAAGTTGCTCCAGAATTGACAAGCCCCGCTGTAAGACCTCTTCGGTGGCCTGCTCGTCCACCAGCAGGTTCTTGGCGAAGTGCACGTCGAAGCGCGGCTCGTGCTTCGCCAGGGTTTGCGCCAGAACGACGGAGTCTTCCAAAGCCGCCGCCGGATCGCATAGTTTTTCCACTGCGCGGACATTGCTTCCGAGCAAGCCCCCCACCAACTGCATGGCCTCGCCGCATGTGCCTGCCGCGTACATCGGCAGTAAGATCTCCGCCGTTGCCGCGGGCGCCTTGGCAGCCAGTTCGCGAAGGTTTCGGGCGGCTTCGGCCGGGCTTCGGCTATAAAACCCGAGCCAATAGGCGATCGCCTCGGGCACCGGCTTGGGCACGTCTTCGGCATCGAACTCCTCCACCGGCTCTCGCGGGGCCGAGGGTCGCTTCGCCTGTGGCGCCACCAGCGGCACTGCCACTGGTCCCAATTCCGTCCGCTCCAGGTCCCGCAGGACCTCCTCCAAGGCACGGGCCACCGCCGTGTCCGGTGCAGGAGTATCTGGAACAGGAGTCTCCGGCTCCGGATCTGGCCCCGGTGGTTCGGGTTGATCGATCAAGCCCAGCTTAATCAGCAACGCATACTCCTCGCCCTACTCACTCCTCTTAATCGGCGGAACCCCTAGACCAGTGTAGGGCCAGTTCGGGTCAGTTATGCGGTTCGTGTCTAATACGCTACCCGTCCGGGCTGCGCCTGCCACTCCGCGAACGCCCGCTGCGCCTGCGGGCTCGGCAACCGAACCGTGGGAATCCGCCGCTCGCCGATCGGGGCCTGCAGTTCGTCATAGATCAGGCTGTCGTCGAAACCCGCCGCCGCGGCATCCTCTCGCGTGGCTGCGAAATAGACATGCTCCGCCCGCGCCCAGTAAATCGCCCCCAGGCACATCGGACACGGCTCGCAACTGGCATAAATGTCGCACCCCGTAAGCTGGAAGCTGCCCAGCGCCTGGCACGCCGCGCGAATCGCCACGATCTCGGCGTGCGCCGTTGGGTCGTTGCAAGCGGTCACCTGGTTGACGCCCGTGGCGATCACCGCATCCGCGCGTACTACCTGCGCCGCGAACGGTCCGCCGCGCCCGCTTCGCGCATTCTCGACCGCCAGTTCCATCACGCGCGCCATGTGGTCGTCCGTCGTCACATTCGTATCCTACCAACATCGGCCTCCGTAGAGCCTGCTAGACTGTAAGCACAATCACTTAGGGCTATGGCAGCCAGGGATCTCCGGCAGCGCGTCGAGGAACTTACGGTGGTGGCCGATATCGCGTCCGCCATGCTATCGCCTTTGGAACTCCGGCAAGTGCTCCATGTAGCGCTCGAAAAAGCCAGCCGCGCCATCGGCGCGCCGTTCGGTTCCATCACCCTCCTCACACCCGAAAAAGACAAGCTGGAGTTCGCCGCCGTCTACGGATTATCCCCCGATTATGGCGAAAAATTCCGCCAGATCGGCCTCCTGCCCGCCGACGATTCGTCCCCCTCGGGTCGCGCCTTCTCGACCGGAAAGACATACTGGGTCCGGGACATCGCTCGCCATCCGCTGTGTGCCAGTTGGCGGCACATCAGCTTGGGTGAAGGTGTCCGGGCGCTGATCTGCGTGCCCCTGCTGGTGGGCGGCGAGCCTGCCGGCACCTTGAACCAATATATGGCCGAGCCGCATCGCTTCCGGGTGCACGAGGTGCGCCTGCTCGAAGTCGTGGCCCAGCAGATCTCGCTGGCCATCGAGCGCGCCCACCTCTACGGGCGCCTCAAACACCAGCACGAAGCCGTCTCCGCTGCCAGCGACCGCAAAAGCCGCTTCCTGGCCAGTATGTCCCACGAGTTGCGCTCGCCCCTGACCGCCATCGTGGGCTTCGCCGATCTGCTCGGCCAGCAAATTCCCGGATCGTTGAACGCCGCGCAGTTGCGCCAGGTGCAGATGATCGCGGCCAGTGCCAAGCACATCATGGCCGTGGTAAACGACGCCCTCGACGTTGCCCGCATCGAAGCCGGCAAGCTCGAATGCTTGATCGAGCCGGTGGACGCCGCCGAGGTCATCGGCGAGGTGAGCGAGATGATGCAGCCCCTGGCCCGCGCCAAACACCTCACGCTGCGTGTGGCGCGGCTGGCCGAACCCCTGATCGTACGCTGCGACCGCCAGCGATCCAAACAGATCCTCGTCAATCTCGTCTCCAATGCCATCAAGTTCACACCCCGGGGCCATATTGAAGTGAGCGGCCTTCGCGATGCCGCCATTCCGCATCACGCCCGCATCATGGTCTCCGACACCGGCATCGGCCTGCTTCCCGAACAGGTCCCGCTTCTTTTTCAGGAGTTTCAACAACTGCCCACACCTTATCAGGATCTGGGAACTGGACTGGGTCTCGCCATCAGCCGCAAACTGGCGCGCCTCATGGGCGGCGATATCGAAGTCCACAGCGATTACGGCCACGGCAGCACCTTCACCTTGATGCTGGAGACCGCATGAGCGCGCACACGCTGCTGCTCGTCGACGACGATCCCGCCGTGCATGACCTCCTGGCCGCCGTCCTGCGCCGCCCGGATTGGCACATCGATAGCGCCTATAATGGCCTCGACGGTCTGGCGCGCGCCGAAGCGCAGCCCTATGACCTGGTGCTCACCGACGTGCGCATGCCCGGCATGGACGGCCTGGAACTTCTGCACCGCATCCGCGAAATCCGGCCCGACGCCAAAGTCATGGTGATGACCGCCGACAGCACGCCCGCCAACATCGTCCGTGCCATCCGCGACCAGGCTTTCAGCTATTTCAGCAAGCCGTTCTCCCCCAGCGCCGTGGCCGAGATGATCGCGCACGCGGTCAATTCGGGTCACTGGGAGGACGATATCGAAGTGCTCTCCGCCTCCCCGAACTGGGTCAGCCTGCGCCTCCGCTGCAAGATGGAAACCGCCGACCGGCTCATGCAGTTCGTGCGCGAAATGGAGATGGACCTGCCCCCGCACGAGCGCGAAAATATCGCCGCCGCATTCCGCGAACTGCTCATGAACGCCATCGAACATGGCGGCAAGTCGGACCCCAACAAGCGCGTGCAGGTAACTTACGTGCGCACCACGCGCGCCCTCATCTACCTGATCCAGGATCCCGGCAAAGGCTTTTCCTTCGACGCCATCGAGCACGCCGCCGTCTCCAACCCCCCCGACGAACCCGCCCGCCACCTCGAAATCCGTGCCGAAAAAGGCGTCCGCCCCGGAGGCTTCGGCATCCTACTGACCCGTAACTTAGTCGACGAGCTGATCTATAGCGAGAAGGGCAACGAGGTTCTCTTCATCAAGTACTTAAAATAATCGGCCACAGATGAAAGCAAATAAAACCGGATTCTTATCCGTGTTCATCCGTGTTCATCTGTGGCCATTTACTCTTCCATCTTCTCCGCCATCTCCAAAAGCTTCCTAACCGTATTCCAATTCCGGCTGGTCCCCGAGGTCTTCAAAGTCCGTTCCACCAGCGGCATCGACAACTTCGGCCGCGCCATCCCGTTCGTATAATAAACGAACAATTCCTGCCCGCTGACGCACAGCTCCTCCGGCTCACACGGAATCGCCCGCGCCTGCGCCACCGCCTCCGCCGACGGCGCGGCCGCCAAAAAATGCACCGCCAGCCTGCTCGGATCCATCCCCGGCCGCGCCGCAAACGGATTCCGATCCGCCGCCTCCCGCACCTCCGCGGCCGTCCGCAAGACCACATCCGAGTGAAACCCGAACTCGCCCTCGATCGCCTTCTCGAGAACCCCGCGCAACCTTCCCAGATCCCGCTTCTCCGTCCGGAAAACCACGTTGCCGCTCTGCAGCAGAGTCTGCACGTCCCGCAGCCCCAACGATTCGCAAAGCGACCGGAGTGCCGCCATCCCGACCTTGTGATGCCCGCCTACATTGATCCCGCGCAGCAAACCAATCACGATAGCCATATTATGTTCCAGAATAACCCGCCTGCTACAATAACCCTGAATGACCCAGCGGGAAACTATGCTCGCCCCGCCGGTTCCTTTTGCGCCGCAGTTGCTCTCCAGGTTGGGCGAACTGGACCAGGCCGTGCAATCGGCAATCCGGGGAAAGCCCGAAGTGGTGCGGCTGTCCCTGGTCTGTCTCCTCGCCCGCGGCCACCTGCTCATCGAAGACGTACCCGGTGTCGGCAAAACTACCCTCGCCCAATCGCTCGCCCGCGCCGTCGCCTGCGGCTTCCACCGCCTCCAATTCACCAGCGACATGCTCCCCAGCGACGTCCTCGGCGTAACCATTTATAACGCGCATTCCGAAGCCTTCGAATTCAAGCCCGGCCCCGTATTCACCAATTTCCTGCTGGCCGATGAAATCAACCGCACCACGCCCAAAACCCAATCCGCTCTGCTCGAAGCCATGAACGAAAGCCAGGTCACCATCGACGGCCGCCCGCACATTCTGCCCCGCCCCTTCATGGTCATCGCCACCCAAAACCCGGTCGAGCACCACGGCACTTACCCGCTTCCCGAATCGCAAATGGACCGCTTCCTCATGCGCCTGCGTATCGGCTATCCGGACGCCGCCAGCGAGCGCGAAATCTTGCGCAACTGCGAAATGGCTGCCGCCGACAGTGTTCGCGCCGTGCTCACCGGCGACGATATCGTCCGCCTGCAATCGTCGGTGCAGCACGTCACCGTCGAAGAATCCCTGGTGGATTACATGCTCGCCATCGTGGAAAAAACCCGTACCCACGAGTCGCTGACGCTGGGCGTGAGTCCCCGCGGCTCGCAAGCCCTGTTTCGCGCGGTGCAAGCCCTGGCGCTGGTCGAGGGCCGCGAATATGCCATCCCGGACGACGTCAAGCGTCTGGCCGCGCCGGTCTTCGGCCATCGCGTAGTGGTCAATACTCGCACCGCGCTGGCCCAGCGGCGCTCCGATCTGGGCGACCGCATGATCGACGAGATACTCACCCAGATTGACGTGCCCCTTTAGCTCCAACCCGCCGCTCCTATGAAAACAGCCATAATCGGCCTGCCCATGGTAGGCAAAACATCTCTCTTCACCATTCTCACCGGCGCTCACCAGGAAACCCGCATTGGCTCCACCGCCGCGCGCGTGGGCGTGGCCAAAGTGCCCGACGCCCGCCTGGATCAACTGGCCACGCTGTTTGAGCCGAACAAGACCACGCATGCCACCGTCGAGTACGTGGATATGCCCGCCGTTTCCAAGGAGAGCCTGCGCGACCCCAGTTACGTCGCCAGCCTGCGCGTGGTGGATGCCTTCGCGCACGTGCTCCGCTTGTTTGCGGACGACACCGTGCCCCACGAGAAAGGCAGCGTCGATCCCCTCCGCGACCTCGAAGACGTGGAAACGGAGTTGATCCTCAGCGACTTGGTGGTCATCGAAAAGCGCCTGGAGCGCCTCGATAAGGACCGCAAGAAAATCAAGAACCCGGAGTTGGATCGCGAATTCGACCTGCTGCAGAAATGCAAAGCGGCAGTCGATGAAAACCATCCCCTGCGCGAGCTGGAGCTCGACCCCGATGACGAGAAGCGCATTCGCGGCTTCCAGTTCCTGTCGCAAAAACCCATGCTCTACGTGCTGAACCTGGGCGAAGCCGACGCGCCCAAGCTGCACGACAAAGAGCGCGAGTATCGCGAAGGTCCGCTCGCCACAAGAAAGCAAACCGCCGTCGCCGCCATCTGCGGAAAAGTGGAAGCCGAGCTGGCCGAGCTGCCCGCCGACGACCAAAAAGACTACCTGGCCAGTTACGGCTTGACCGAATCCGCCCTGGAGCGCCTCATCTCCGCCACCTACGCCCTGCTCGGCCTCATGTCCTTCCTCACCGCCGGCGAAGACGAAGTCCGCGCCTGGACCATCCCCTTCCACAGCACCGCGGTGAAGGCCGCCGGCGCCATCCACTCCGATTTCGAAAAGAAATTCATCCGCGCCGAAGTCGTGAACTGGAAATCGCTGGTCGACTTAGGCGGCTACCCCGCCGTCCGCGATAAAGGCCTCTTGCGCCTCGAAGGCAAAGAGTACATCGTCAAAGACGGTGACGTCCTGGTAATCCGCCACAGCTAATTAGCCGCCACCAAAGCCGGAATCACCAGGTTAGCCATAGGCGACCCCAAACCCGTCACAAAATCGTACCCCGGCCCAGCCGTACACTCCGCCCCGCAAGTCCCATTGCTGCCGCTCACAATATCGTGATAATCCGCCGTAATCGTATACAACTCATACTGCACCTGGTTCAAAGGCGCCTTGTCACCCGCCGCCCGCAAAGAATTCGCAATCGCGAACAGCGCGGCCCACTCCGGCGAGGCCATGCTGGTGCCGCCCACCTCCACCCATCCCAGCAAGCCGTAAATGCCTTCCGAAATGTAAATCGGTACACCGGTCTTCGGATCGGCATCATAAGCCACGTCCGGAGTGCTGCGCGAACCTGTAGTCTGTGCGCTCGCCTGATACGACGGCTCCGCTTCATACGCACTGGCCCCCCCGCCGCTGCCGCTCCACGCCACTTCGCTCTTCCATGTCCCGTTGGAATTGAGCGTCAGTTCCGTCCCGCCCACCGCCACCACGTAAGGCGATGCCGACGGATACAGCACCCCGTGCCCGCTGTCGCCCGACGCGGCCACGAACGTCACGCCCGGCACGGTGAAATGCGAGTCGGAGTCCACTTCCTCGCTGTACTCGTTGAACCCCCAGCTCATCGACACCACCGTCGCCCCGTTGGCCACGGCCACATCCACGGCCTGATACAGTTCCGCGGTCGTCTGGCCGGAGGCCTCCACCAGCATGATCTTCGCCTGCGGCGCGATGGCGTGCGACCATTCCACGTCCAGCGAGATCTCGCTGGCCCAGTTGGAATTCGGCTTGGGCGCCGTCCCGGTGGCATAGATCTTCTGGAAACAACCATTGGCGGTGGTACAGGACGGCAGCCCGAACTGCGTGCTGAAGACGCCCAGATCGGACTCGATCTTCGGATCGTCGTAAGCGTCCACGATCCCGATGATCTGCCCCTGTCCCTGGTTGCTGGTCGCGCTGAAGCCGTACGCCGTCACCATCTGCGCCGGGAAAATGCCGGTCGGCTTGCCCAGCGCATTGGACTGCGGCGGAATGACGATCGTGGGATGCGCCAGTCGCACCGTTTGACCCAGCAGCGGCAGCGCAGCCGCCAGAATCGCTAAATAGCAACGTCTCATAATGTTCCCTCCGGATGTGACACTTGCCGCAGTATAGGACACCATGCCCGGCGCTGCCAAGTCACAGAAGTACCGGCCAGCCCCTCGCCGTGTCCCGGGCGTTTTGATTATACTCGCACATGATGACGGAGCCGCTCCTACGAAGGGCCGCGCCCGCGGAGCACGATTCCGTTCGATCCTTCGTGCAGACCGTCGTGGACGAAATCTATGGCGGCCTTTGGGCGCCGCCCCCGCTAGCCATCGATGAAGAGGATTGGTCTCTCGCCTGGGTCGCGATCGCCGACACGCATCTCGTCGGGATGGTCCTGACAAGCGCGGAGTGGATCAGCGATCTGTGGATACTTCGCGAACATCGCGGAAGCGGCCTCGGGCAACGGCTGCTCGCGCAAGCTGAAGCCGAAATAGCCGCGCGCGGTCATAAAACGTTCCGCCTGCGCGTGGTCAAGTCGAACACCCGCGCGGTCGGTTTCTATCTTAGCCATGGCTGGCGTGTGGAGCGGGAATTCCCAAATGAACGGCTGCCCGTCACCATGCTGGAGATGGCCAAGTCTGCGAACTAAGGCGTCCGCAGGCGCCGCCAAAGCCGCTCGCATGCCCACAGCCCGCAACTGGCGTCCCCCACCGCTTGTCGGCTACCATTCCTATTCGGGAGTTAAACATGCTTCTTGCCGCGCGCTCGAAACAAGCCATAGCCACGCTCGCTGCATCCGGCGCTTTAGCCGTCCTTGTTTCTCAAATGGCCCTTGCACAGGCAACGCCCACGTCCCCAGCCGACAGCTGCGCACAACCACTGAACTGGACCGCGGAACAGGACCACCAGAACATGATGGATCAGCTCGGCATCCAGGCCGTGCGGCCAGGGCCAAGCGGCAATGAAAATGCCCCGAATCACGCCAACTACGACGAGTCCAAGGCCAATCCATTTCCCGACCTGCCCGATGCGCTCACCTTTAGAAGCGGCCAAAAGGTCGCGTCCGCGGCAGATTGGTGGCATCGCCGCCGCCCGGAGATCGTCGCGGACTTCGAGCGCGAAGTGCTCGGCCGCGTCCCGACCAATCCTCCTAAAATCACCTGGACCGTAACCAGCACCACGGACTCCAAAACCGGCGTCTTCCCCGTCCTACAGAAGCAACTCACCGGACACGCCGACAACTCCTCGTGCCCGTTCATCAACGTCGATATCCAGATGACCCTGGTAACGCCTGCGAATGCGCGCGGTCCCGTGCCCGTCATGATGATGTTCGGCAGCGCCGCTTTTCTTAAACGCATGGCGGAAATGATGGCCAGCCGTCCCGAATTGAAAGCGATGATCGGAAGCGATCCGCCTTCGATGGAACAACTGATCGCCGCCGGATGGGGCTACGCGCTCATCGACCCCGGCAGCGTTCAAGCGGACAACGGCGCGGGCCTGACCAAGGGCATCATCGGTCTGGCAAACCAGGGCCGGCCGCGCAAGCCGGACGACTGGGGCGCGCTGCGCGCTTGGGCCTGGGGCGCTTCCCGCGGTCTCGACTATCTGGAGACCGACAAGAGCGTCGACGCCAAGCGTGTCGGCATCGAAGGTGTCTCTCGCTTCGGGAAGGCCGCGCTGGTCACCATGGCCTTCGATACTCGCTTTGCCGTCGTGCTGGTGGGTTCATCCGGCGAGGGCGGCGCCAAGCCGCACAAACGCAATTTCGGAGAAGCGGTCGAGAGTCTCACGGGATCCGGGGAATACCACTGGATGGCGGGCAACTTCATCAAATACGGCGCCTCCCAGGCAACTTTCGGAAGCAAAAATGCCGGCGATTTACCCGTCGATTCCAACGAACTCATCGCGCTGTGCGCCCCCCGCCTCACTTTCATCAGCTACGGAATCCCCGAAAAGGGCGACGCCAAATGGCTCGATCAGCAGGGCAGCTTCATGGCTACCGTTGCTGCGGGCCCCGTCTTCCGGCTCTTGGGCGCCTGGGATCTGGGAATCACGGACGACTATCACACCGCCAAAATGCCGCCCGTCAATACCGGACTCCTGGATGGCCAACTCGCCTGGCGCCAGCATGACGCCGGCCATACCGATGCCCCGAACTGGAAGTACTTCATTCCCTGGGCCGATAAATTCCTCGAATACCACGCGGCGCCTTGGGATCTTCCGGCCGACCAGCCGGTCTTTCGCACCGACCCGAACTCCCTGGTCGCGCATGCCCAGTTGCTCGCCAAGGCGAAGCAGGGCGGCATCGACATCTATTTCGAGGGTGACTCGATCACGCGCCGGTGGGGCGCCACCGACTATCCCGACCTGCTGGCCAACTGGAAACAGAACTTCTTGGGATGGAATGCCGCCGATTTCGGATGGGGCGCCGATCGCACCCAGAACATCCTCTGGCGTTTGGAAAACGGCGAGTTGGATGCCGTCAATCCCAAAGTCGTCGTCTTGCTCGCCGGCACAAACAACCTTGGCAATCAATCGGCGGACGATGTCACGCGAGGTCTGCGGGCGATCGTGCGCGTGATCCAGGAAAAGGCGCCCGCCGCGGCCATCATCGTAATGGGAATTCTCCCGAGAAATGACAACATGACCTTCATGCCCGTCATCGACCGGATCAACGAGAACCTTTCCAGTCTCGCCGACGGCCGCAAAGTGCGCTACCTGAACATCAACGCCAAACTCGCAGACAGCGATGGCATGCTGTTCGACGGCATGATGAACGCCAAAGACAAGCTGCACCCCACCGCCCAGGCCTATCAAGTCTGGGCGGATGCGCTGAAACCGGTCCTCACGGAGTTGCTCGGGCCGCCCGTTGCAGCGGATCACGCTCCGCCCCCCACCGGCGATCCCTCCGCCATCCCCACTCCTGTCGTTTCGCCCGCCCCCGCGGCTGCGGATGGCCCCAGTGGCGTCCGGCATTACGTCGAAGTAAGGGGCGCCAAGCTTTATACGCAAATCTATGGCCACGGAGCTCCAATTGTATTTCTACACGGCGGGATGGCCTTCTTTGACAACAGCTTCGCCAAGCAACGGGATTATTTCGCGACCTATCGCACCGTCGTCGGCATCGATCAGCGGGGGTATGGGCATAGCCCTGATGGCCCCTGGTCTCTCTCCTACCAAATGATGGCGGATGACACGGCGGCCGTCATCGCGCAGCTCGGCCTCGGCCCCGTTGACGTCGTGGGACACAGTGACGGCGCCAATCTTGCCCTGATCCTGGCGCGAGATCACCCCCAGATGGTTCGTCGTTTGGTTATTTCGGGCGCGAACCTCCGAGCGAATCTCTCTCCGGAAGAAAAGCAGCGCGCTCAATGGTCACCTCAACAATTGTCCACACATCTTCGCGAGGTAGCCAATAGCCTACCGCCCTGGTTCTTGGCCGACTACTCGAGGGTCAGTCCGGACGGTCCCGGACACTGGATGACATTATTGGCGAAGAGCTACGACATGTGGCTTCAGCCCGTGGTGATCGCACCCGCCGACCTCAAAAGGATATCCATACCGGTGCTCGTCATGGCCGGCGACCACGACTTCACTTCCGTCGAAGAAAATGCGGAGATATTCCGTGGTCTGCCGAATGGGCAACTCATCATTGTGCCGGCGAGCAACCACGGAACGTTCAGCAAGCGACCGGGGCTGGTCAATCTCGCAATACGCGAGTTTCTGGAGCAACCCGATATTAGCCCCCAATCACACTAGCTCGCGCGAAGCGTTGACAAAGATCCCGTTAGCGGGGCACAATGGCTCCAACCATGACACCCCGATCCCAGCATGCGCGCCGCCTCCTGATTCTAGCGGCGTTCCTTCTCTCGGCTTCCTTCTTGGCGCACGCGCAAGTCACGCTTACCGGGGCGTGGTGTTCTCCACGGACTCCACCGGCTCTGCCACAAGTCAACGGTGGAATACGCTCGGCGGCGGAGGCGACACCATTTGGGACTTGTGGATGGCGCTGGATTCGAATGCCAGCCTGCCGGTCAATGGTCCGTCCGACGCGCAGGCCGGCATTGACATTCCACTGGAGCTTGGACACTCCTATACCTACTACATCTTTTCCCAACCGAACGGCGGCTACAGCTTCGACGCCTTGAACTGTTCTTCGATTGGAAACAATTCCACTCCAGGCATCTCGGTGTTCGGCCCGATCGACAGTTCTGACTTTGCCCCAAACAGTGGCAGCACTTGAACGCTCGCGGGCGCGGCCGTAGCCGGTTCGGGCAGTGGCTTCTATTCCTCCGGCGCCGCCACCATAGTCCTGAACGGGTTCAATTTGGAACAATCCCGCCGCCTCACCCGGCGACGTGTGTCAATCCTACGAATTCACTCCCGCTTCTGGCAACGTGCTGAGTTACTTCGGCTCCTTTAATCTGCAGGTCTGGCCCGCCGCAACTGAGGACCTCAGCCCAACTGGCGGCCCGCCCGGCACTGAAATTACCACCACCGGGAGCGGCTTCGCGCCGTCGGATCCAGTCGCCATCTATGTCGATCGCATCGGCCGTACCCCGCTGGTTACGGTCACCGCCGGGCCGACCGGCGCATTCACCATCGGCGCGCGGGAACCGCTGCTGCCTTACGGTCCCATAGACCTCTACGCCATGGGACTGACCAGCGGCAAACTCGGAGCGGCTCAGTTCTTTGTTACCGCCGCCATCGACATGATTCCCCATACCGGCGCGCCCGGCGCTAACTTAACAGCTCATGGCGTTGGCTTCGGCGCAGGCGAGACGGTCGACATCTACTGGGACGATCCCCGCCAGTTACTCGGCGCCAGCGCCGCGAACGCCCAAGGAGCGGCTACGCTGACAATCACCATCCCGGCCGATGCCCCGCGCGGACCGAACGCCGTGCTCGGTGTCGGACAAGCCACCAAGGCGACTGGTTCGCCAAAGTCGCTGTCAATTAGCAGCGCACTTTACTCGTGCCGGATCGCCACCACGGGATCCAACCCCGCGGCTATCCGTGCCGGGATGTAACACGCCAGCATCGCGGCTGCCGACAGCGCCAGCATCACCGCCGCCAGCGTGACCGCATCGAAAGGGGGCACGCCGAAAATCCAGCTCCGGATCCCATACGCCGCCAACAGCGACACAGGCACACCGACGGCCAGTCCCCCCAAACAGATCCGCACCCCGTCCCGCAGGATCAGCTCGACGACGTTGCTGCGCGTCGCTCCCAGCGCCATGCGGATCCCGATTTCGTTGGTCCGCTGCGCTACCGTGTACGACATGACGCCATGCATTCCCGCCGCGGCCAGCAGCAGCGCGATCCCGGAGAATATCGTCAGCACGACCGCACGAAAGCGCTGCGCCTGGATCGACGCCGAAATCAGTTCGTCGCCGCGCTGGTTGCGCGTAACCACGATCGCCTTGTTCAGCGCCGCGGCTTGCCGCGCGATCGCTTCGCTGATGCCGCCCGGGTCGCCTTGTGAACGAACCGCCAGTGCGACCGTATAAACCGGGTATTGTCTGTAACTGAAGTACACCTCTGGCCGGGCCGCGCTGTCCAGTCCCATGCTCAGAACGTCGCCGGCCACGCCTGCTACGTGAAACGCGGATCCGTTCCGCCCGTCGTCGAAGAAGAACTTCTTACCTAACGGATCTTCCCGTCTCCAATAGCGCTTCGCGGCCGTCTCGCTGACGACCGCAACAAGTGGCGCCGTGTCGTTGTCCCGCTCGTCTAAAGCTCTGCCGGCCTTGATCGGAATACCCATCGTGTGGAAATACTCGGGAGTGACGGCGTTGGTATTTACAATATCGAACCGCGTGCCCGGCCGCGCTGGGTGGCCCTCGACCGTAATCGGTTGATCCAGATAAGTGTCCCCGGTCAACGGCGCATTACTCACCGCTCCCGCCGACAGGACGCCGGGAAGCCCCTCGACGCGCGTGATGAGTTCGGCCAGCAGGCTGCGCGCCCTGGATTGATCGCCAATCGCCGATGCCGTGAAATCCAATGTCGTCAATGACAGATGTTGCGGCTGGAACCCAGGGCTTACGCGCTGCAGATTGTCGAACGTCCGAACAAAAAGTCCCGAAGCCGTCATCAAGCCCAGCGCCAGCGCAAATTCGGCGACCACCAGCCCGCTTCTGAAGTGCCGCGCAGCGGAGTCCGACGTCGCCCGCCGTCCGCCTTGCGCCAGCCCCGCTTGCAGACGCTTTCCGGAAAAGGCCAGTGCCGGCGCAATGCCGCTCCCCAGGGCCACCACCAATGTCAGAATCACCGTTAATCCGAGTACGGTCAGATCCAGGTGGGCATCCGCGGCGCCTGAAAATGCCGGCCCGGGCATCAGCGCGAAAGCGCGTAGACCGATCGGCGCCAGACCCACACCCGCCGCCGCGCCCAGCATCGCCAACAACATGCTCTCCGCCAGCAACTGCCGGATGATCCGTCCCCGCTCCGCGCCCAGCGCCGCCCGGATCAGAATCTCGTTTCGCCGCACGGTCGCGCGCGCGAAAAGCAGCCCGGCGACGTTGGCGCAGGCGATCAGCACCAGGCACGCAATCGCCGCCAGCAGCAACAGCAGCAGCCGGCGGTAGTTCCCAATCAGTTGTTCCCGCAGCGGAACTACCGCCACATCCGGCGGTGAACTCTGGCCGGGGTGCGCCCGCGCGATCCGCCTGGCAATCACGGTCATATCGCTGTGCGCCGCCGTCACTTTCACATCCGGCTTCAGCCGCGCCACCACCTCCAGCCAGGAGCAGCAGCGTTCGTTTGCACCCGGCGGCGGGATGGGAATTTGCCAGCCGAAATAGCCCGAGGGGAACCATATGTCCGTCCCCTCCGGAAAATGGAAACCTTTCGGCATCACGCCGATCACCGTGTAAGCCAGCAGACCGTAGTCGTCCACTGGCAGCGCTTGTCCCACCGCCGAAGCGGAACCCTGGAACCGTCGTTGCCATAGCCCGTAGCTGATGATCGCCGTGGGAGCGCCCCGCTGAACCTCTTCGGTGGCGTTGAATGTTCTGCCCGCCAGCGGCATAACGCCCAGCGTCGCGAAGAAGCGGGAAGTGACATGCGCGGCGTTAACACGTTCATACCGGTCGATGCCCGGTAGTTTGACATCGCCCCGGTTGAATGCGGCGATCTCGCTGAACACCGCGTTTTCCGTGCGCCAGTCCACAAAGTTCGCCGGCGTCACGAGTGCCCGCTTCGAAGCTCCGCCGATCTCCTGCTGCCACAACATCACCACCCGGTTCGGCTCCCGATAGGGCAGCGGTTTCAGCAAGGTGCTGTAGATCAGGCTGAAGATCGCCGCGCTGCTTCCGATACCCAGCGCCAGCGGAAACGCCGCCAGCAACGTAAAGCCCGGGGTTCGCATCAATCCCCGCCCGCAGATGCGCAGATCCATCCGCAAATCCTCGATGCACCGGCTCAGGTCGGCAATCGCCGTCATGGTCGCCCTCCTTTTCAAGAAGCGCAAGGCCGCAAGATTCCCACATTATAAAGCTCGCCGTACCCGCGCTCCGTAGGATTTTGCAGCCGCCTGGGAGAATCAGTGATGAGAATGCTTGGCCGTTACATAGCGCCGCTTTTCTTATCTGATTCTCGCTGTGGCAATTCCCGCCCAGGATCTGCCCCGCGTTCAGAGAGAGAACGGCGCGCCGGCCGTATCCGCGTGTGATTTTGCGGTGGTTCGGCAACTACCCATTCGCTGCCGGATCTGGAAACCTGCTACTCCCCAGCCCCCTCGTCCGGTGGCTCGAAATTGTCCAACAGTTCCGGGTTCCTGGCGAACCGCTTCAGCACCGCCACCACCGTCCCGGAGCGGAAGCCGGCGCGCACCAGCCGCCGGTACGCCGAGGCCATCTCCTTCTCGTCCTGGAACAGGCTCTCCCGCGATGCCATGCGGAACTTCCGGCGCACGAACTCTTCCGCCAGCGCGGTCTCGTCCACTTCCTGGTAGACCTTGCCCACGGTCTGTTGCGCCACCGCCGGAGCCACCCGCCGGCGCGACAGGTCCGAGAGCACCCGCGTCTTGCCCAAGCCTTGGTTCTCCAGGCGCGCCGCGGCGAAGCTCTCCGCGAACTTGTGGTCGTTCAGGTAGCCGTATTCTTTGAGCCGCGCAATGGTGGGATCGATGTCGCCCGCATGTTCGGCTTTGTTGCGCAGCTTCTCCCGCAGTTCACCGCTCGAATGCGCCCGTCCCGCCAGCACGCGCAGTGCGTAATCCCACAAGGCCGCCACATCCAGGCGCGTGCGTTTTCTCTCTCTCATGCCGGCTTTTTCCTACTAATGGAATAGCAGTGTACCATGTCGTTCCAGCAGCGCGGGTTATACTGGTGAGTGTAAGGGAGGAAGTGAGATGGATAAGAACGGATTCTCCAGTTTTCTGCTGGGCCTCGGAGTGGGCATCGGCATCGGTATGCTGTTCGCCCCCAAGGCCGGCGCGGAGACACGCCAGCTCATCAAGGATAAAACCGGCGAAGGCACGGATTACTTGAAGCAGCGGAGCACCGACTTGCGCGACTCGGCGGGCGACTTGTTGAACAAAAGCAAAGACGTCATCAACCGTCAGAAAGATACCATCGCCGACGCACTGGAAGCCGGTAAGCAGGCTTACCGCGACGCTACTTCGCCCAAGCCGGGCCCCGACGGACCGGCTCACTAACCAAGAGATGTCTGGGAGGGTTCTCGATGTCTGAAGACTTGTTCCGATGGGTGGTCGCCGCAGGCGTTCTGCTGGCTTGCGCCGGTTGCATCTGGCAGGCGGTGATCCTATCGGCTATTTATCGCGCCGGAAAACAAGCCGGGACCGCGGCCAAGGAGGCCGAAGGCCGGCTGCTTCCCCTGGTGGCTCACTTCGAGTCCATCTTGAGAACGAGCGATAGGATTCTGGAGGAGAACCAATCCCGTATCGCCGGCATTACTTCCGAAACGCTGCTCATCGTCAAAGCCGCGCGCGAGCACGCCGATCGCATCGGAGAACTGATCGACGAGACCAACTCCCGTGCTAAAGCCCGGATCGCGCAGATCGATGAAACCGTGGGTCGCACCGTCGATCAGGTCGAACAGGCGGCTGAATCGGTCAAGGGTGCGGTCCTCAAACCGGTCAAGGAAGTCAACGGCATTGTGGCCGGTGTCAAAGCGGCCTTCAGCACGTATGCGCAGGGCGCCCGGCAGAACTCACCCGATCACATCACGCAAGACGAAGAAATGTTTATCTGAGGCGTGAACGAAGGCGGGTTGTCAGGCGGCTTTCTGGACTTTGCCAGAACGGATGCACGACGTGCAGACGCGCAGGCGCTTGGTGGCTCCGCCCACGACGGCGCGCACGTTCTGCAGATTCAGGTTCCAGCGGCGCTTGGTGACGTTGTGCGCGTGACTGATGCGGTTGCCGAACTGCGGTCCGCGGCCGCATACTTCACAAACTTGTGCCATACAGCGAAATCTCCTCGTTTTCTTGCAATCCACCCGCACGGGTGGCGAGCGGCAGGTAAAATAAGATTCTAGCAGCGGAGCAGCCGCCGCCGCAACTTCGAAGCCCTGAACACACTGAGGATGGCTAAGTGACAGAGTTCAATCATATCCATATCCGCGACGGCGAAGACTGGGTCTGCGGACGCAGCATGGCTTTTGAGGACCGCGAATTGCTCCGCGCCGAGGCTCGCGATCCGGACGAGGAAGAGGCCTGCCAGCGCTGCGCTGGACAGATCCTGGGCTACTTTGGCGACGCCATGCATGTCCAATAGCACGAAGAACTCGACGCGGGAGACCATCCTGGTGGTTGAGGATGGTGACGCGGTGCGCAACCTGGTGTGCCGCATGCTGGTGCAAAACGGCTATCGGGTGCTCGAAGCCCGCGACGGCCGGGATGCCTTGCGTTTGTGTGAGAGCCACCCGGATTCCATTGAGTTGGTGCTGACCGATCTGGTGATGCCCCACATGCCTGGCGCGGAACTGGCGGAACGCTTGCGCAAACTGCGTCCAGCTCTGCGTGTCTTGCTCATGTCGGGTTACACCGACGAACCGCTGTTGCAGCGGCTGGGGCGCGATTGCCTGGACTTCCTGCCCAAACCCTTCACCTCTCTCGACCTCGTCGATAAGGTCCGTTACGTTCTGGACAAACCATGGAATGGCTTTCCCGCCGGAAGGCAGCCGGATGCCTGAGCGCCGGATATTCTCCTGGCGCCAATTCTGGCATAGCCTCGCCGCCATCGTGCTGGGCAACACGGTCTACTTTGGCTTCTACCGATACCTGCCGCCGGCCGGGCGGCATGTGCCGTATCAGATCGATTGGGGATTGGCCATCGATTTCTGGTGCTGCCTGGTCTTCTACTTTGTGCTCGCGCCGCTCAAATGGTTCAAGCGCCCGTGAGTCCGCCTCCCACCGTCAGAGCCGCCCCGCAATGGGCACAATGCGACCAGCCGGGCTCTACTGCATGCCGGCATTTGGGGCAAGCCATCGAAAGCGCCTCGCCGCACTGGGGACAAAACGCGAACCCCGGCCGCGCCTGGAAAGCGCATCGCGCGCAGGGTGTCAGCAGGGGATCGCGTAACACGAAGTACAGGATGATCCCGATGGCGTTGGGGATCAGGATCGCCAGCCAGGTCCACATCACGTATCGCATGCCCCGCCGCTTGGCGTCGGCATGCACATAGCCGATCAACAGCGTCAGCATGAAAAGCGGTAATCCCGGCAAGACCGACATGGCCAGCTTTCCGGCCAGCGGCCAGTTGCGTCCCTCCGGATCCATGTGGAACGGGAACGCCATCATGATCGAGAAAAACGCCAGCCACACGCACACGGCGATAACCCATGCGGTGCGGGGGACCAAATCCAATTCCTGTTGAAACCGGCTCATACTGCCCTCCTCAATTCGCTGCGGCGCTTGCCCAGCGCCAGGGCCGCCACCGCGGCGGTCAGCCACACAAAAACGGTCGACGCGGCGGACCAGGCGCCGAAGCGCACCAGGTTCGCGCCCATGATCACCAGCGCCCCGCCCGTAAATATCCGCAAGACGAACCAGAACGTGAACCCCACGGTCCAGGCGAATAGAGCCAAGGCCCCCAGCATCAATTCGTCCCAGCGGCGGTCGGCCACCGTGGCCCGCTCCTGCAGAACCCGCACCCGCGTGCGCTCGATCAACTGAGATGGCAGGGGCGGCTGCGGGAGCTGCCGCAAGCCTTGCGCATACGCACCCCAGATCTCCAATTCCCGGCGGCATGCGGCGCATTCCCGCGCATGTTCTTCCAGCCGCCGCTGTGCCTGCGCGTCCAACGCCCCGCCAGCCGCCAGCGGCAGCAATTCCCGGATTGACTCGTGCTCGCTCATGCTCCCCTTCCTCCGGCCAGCCGCGCATCCACGGCGGCCCGCAACCCCTCCAGCGCGCGGCGCAACCGGCTCTTTACAGTCGCCAGCGGGATACCCGCCACCTCTGCGATTTCCTCCAGCTTCATGTCTTCCTCGAAACGCAACGTCAACACTTCCCGGTGGATCGCCGGCAGGCTGCCTATACACGCCGCCAGCATTGCTCCGCGCTCGAAATCCAGCAGACGGTCCAAGGCGTCCGGACCGCTACCGGGCAGCCGCGCCGCAGGCGTTTCCCGATCTTCGCCAGGATCGTCCAGGCTTTCCCCTCGCTTGACGCGCCAGAAATCCATCGCCAGGTTGTGGGCCACCGAGAACAGCCACGCCTCAAAGTTCCGGCGCGCGTCGTACCGGCCGATTTTCTCCATCACCCGCAGCCAGGTCTGTTGGAACAGGTCGTCCGCGGCCGCCGGCTCCCGCGCCAGCCGCAGCAGATAGCGATACAAACGATGCTGGTAGCGCGAAATAATGGCCGTCAGCGCATCGGGTTCGCCCCGCCGCAATTTGGCAATGGTATCGTCCATGCCGCTCCAAGCCTCCGGATTCATAGCCGCCGCGAGGATCATAACACTATGGCGTATACGGGGGAGGACTACGGAAAGACCCATCCGCGGCGACGTTTTTTCTCGAGTCACGCATCGCCTCATCTCCCATCCCGCTGGAAATAAAGATCATCCCTCGGCATAAGCATACGCGCATCGTTGGCGTGCGCTAAAGCGGTTCCGGATCAGGCGTATGACGGCACGCGAGGATCGCTGAACGATGCAGCTACCGCAAGATGCCGCGCACCCGGGTGGCTTCCGCCACGCGAGACGTCCGGAATATAACCTTCGGTCCGCATGTCGAGAAAATTGCAAAAAGTGTCGAATTTTCTGGATTTGTGTCGCATTTTTGCGGCCGCGGCGTCCTCGGTCGAGCGGAAACCCGTACCGACGCTACCAATGGCCCGACTACGCTTGTGTTCTCAGCGGGATGGAGATGCGGGAAGGTGCGTCATCGCCCGCCGGGATGAATCAACGGAATCACTTCCCGCCGCCCGCGCCGGTAGATTCGGAAATCCGCTACGTCCGTCGTGATGACTGGATATCGCGGATGTAACTCGCTGAGCCGGATTAGGCAAACATCGGCCAAATCTGGCTGGCGATCGGCGTATCGGGCAGCCAGTTCCGCAATGCGAACGAGATGGTCACCCAGCGCCAGAGCAGGCCGCACCAAGCCGTCCCGTACGAATGCCAGTGTCAATGCGGCGTTGCCGAGGTGGAAGGCCGTCTCAGCCAGGACCGCTTCGCAAGTAAGTAGCGGCTCCGTCACACTTTGCGCCAGTTCGACCGCCCAGGCATGGTGGTAATCGTTGCGATTGCCGAACGCCACCAGGAAGCCGGTGTCCGCGATGGCCTTCATGCTTTGGCGAAGCCCTTCCGGAGAGAGAGGCTGCGCGGTCCTTCGACAGCGCCTGCCAACCGCAGGAACGGCTGACCCTCTGAATCACGAGCTTTTTCCAACTCGTTGCGAATGATCTGGCCTTTTGAGATGCCTGCCCGCCGGGAGGTTTGTTCCAGCCACTGAGCGAGTTCCTCGGGAAGCCGTACGGTAAATGTATTATCCATTCGCCTGAATTGTAACACACGGCAGTGATGGGTTATTAGACGCGCTTCGCCACTTCATCGTCACAGCGCCACCCGGCGGGCAGGCCACCAACGGTGATGGCCTGCCCACGCGGAGAGCGGATAGGTCAGGGCCTGTCGCCTGTCCTACGGGAAGATGCCCCGTACTCTGGTAGCTTCCGCTACGCGCGACACGGCCAGGATATAAGCTCCGGTCCGCATGTCGACGCGATAGCTCTCGGAGGTGCCGTGCACTTCCTTGAAGGCGGCGTTCATGGCCCGCTCGAGATACTGGTTCACCTCGATCTCGGTCCAGAAGAAGCCGTACAGGTCCTGCACCCACTCAAAGTACGATACGGTGACGCCGCCGGCATTGCATAGGATGTCCGGGATCACCGTGACGCCGCGCTCGAACAGCTCTTTATCGGCGCCGGGTGTGGTCGGCCCGTTGGCCGCTTCGGCTACGATCTTCGCCTTAATGCGGTCCACATTGTCGAGCGTGATGGTATTTTCCAACGCGGCGGGGACCAGGATGTCGCAGCGCAGCTCCAGGAGATCCTTATTGGAGATGTAGTCGCAGCCGGGGAAGCCCACCACGGTGCCGGTCTCATCCTTATATTTCATGACGGCTACCGGATCGAGACCTCCGGGATTGTAAATGCCGCCCTTGGAGTCGCTGACCGCCAGGATGCGGGCGCCATCCTCATGCAGCAGCTTGGCGGCGATGCTGCCGGCGTTGCCAAAGCCCTG
This sequence comes from Bryobacteraceae bacterium, assembly GCA_049511415.1. GTDB lineage: Bacteria > Acidobacteriota > Terriglobia > Bryobacterales > Bryobacteraceae > Bog-159. Next base: position 264,667 of record JBEKYC010000006.1, read on the forward strand.
CACAGCCACGGTGGATTTCGCCAGCGACATGCCCTTCAACTCGCAGGCGGCGCGGGTGGCGAACTGGCAACCGCGCGCGGTGGCCTCGTTGCGGCCCTTGGATCCACCCAAGCTGAGCGGCTTGCCGGTGACCACGCCCAACTCGGTGTGGCCATGCAACATGCTGATGGTGTCCATGAACCAGGCCATGGTCTGGGAGTTGGTGTAGACATCCGGGGCGGGAATGTCGCGGTCCGGCCCGATGATGGGGGAGATCTCGGTGGCATAACGGCGGGTCATGCGCTCCAACTCATTGAGCGAGAGCTGCTTGGGATCCACGCGCACGCCGCCCTTGCCGCCGCCATAGGGGATGTTGACCACGGCGCACTTCCAGGTCATCCAGGCGGCCAGGGCCTTCACTTCATCCAGGGTGACGCCCGGATGATAGCGGATGCCGCCCTTGGCGGGTCCGCGGGACAGGTTGTACTGTACGCGATAGCCTTCAAAAGTCTGAATACGCCCGTCGTCCATGCGCACGGGGATGGAAACGATCAGTTGACGTTTGGGTACTCTGAGAACCGATCGCAGACCCTCGTCCA
>JBEKYC010000007.1:0-145498 GCA_049511415.1 Bryobacteraceae bacterium
GCACGCGTCTGTTCGCGCCGCTGGGTATGAAAGACACGTTCTTCTATCCCCCCGACGACCGCCGGACGCGGATGACTACCTTGTACAGCAAGAGCCCCAACGGCTTGGTCAAGGCTCCCAACCAAGATGGTTTTTCGCTGAAGACTTATTTTTCCGGCGGCGGCGGACTTATGTCGACTGCCGAGGACTATCTGCAATTCGCGGAAATGCTGCTGAACGGTGGCGAGTTCGACGGCAAGCGGCTGCTAAGCCCGCGCACGGTGGATTTGATGGCGTCGAATCACGTCGGCGACATGTTCAATGGGAAGCTGGGCCGGCCGGCGCACGGCATGGGTTACGGTCTGTTGGTGGGGATCGTGGAAGACAATGTGGCTGCGGGTTTGCGTGTATCGAACGGAAGCTTCGGCTGGGATGGCGCGTACGGCACTCAGACGTGGATCGATCCCAGGGAGAAGATGGTCACCATCGTCATGATTCAGACGCAGGTTGGCAGCGTGCAGCGGGATTTTGAGAATGCCGTGATGCAGGCCATAGTGGAGTAGGACCATCACGGATCGGGTATGTCAACGGTTGAATGGGAATTCGTTGATCCAGTGAAAGCCGCGATTCACCAGCAGAAACTTGGATTCGTCGACGCGGAGTAGCCGGGCACTCACGGGTTCCTTGGCCAGCAAACCCTCGATTGTGAGATGGTCCGCATCGGGCCGCGCGTAAGCCAGTGTCCAATTGTTGTTCTTGTCCTTGGCATCATGCAGCGTAACGGTTTTCTTGGCCGGATCGAAATCCGCGCGATAGAAGAGCGGTGTGTCGGTCATGGTTTTCACCGAAACCGAGCCGGCGCTGAAGATGACCCTGCGCCAGCGCGTGGCGTCGGTGGTCAGGGGCGGCAGCGTCTCACCGTTGCGCACGTACACCTCGACGTCATAGATCCCGTACAACGCGGGCCTGGGAGCCTTGCTGCCGTATTGCTTCTCGGCATCCAGGGCTTGCTTGGTGGGGGAGTAAAGCATGACGCCAATGAGGAGGGCCTTGAGCGCCCAAGCGCCGGTGCGCAGCCATCGGTTTTGGGATAAGGGCGCGGCATCGATTGGGGCCGTAGGCCGGTTCAGCACCAGCAAATTGGCAAGCCTCCGCAGATCCGGCGCCACCAGGAACGCGGCCATAATCAGCAGGTTCATGGAGTAGATCTTCACCGGCACGTCATAACAGAAGTTCAGCATCACCACGTTGAGCATTACCGCGAAGACGGTCAGCCCTCCCAGCGTGGTCGTGCGCCGGAAGAAGAGCAGGCATCCACCGCCTGCTTCGGCCAGACCGGCGAAGAAGTTGTAGGGTTTCGAATATCCCATGAAGGTCCACAGCAGGCCCATGGGTGACGACTCGCCGTACGGCTGCACGAGCCGCGCGAGACGCGGAAACGGAAACTGCGTCTGGATGATCTTGAACGTCCCGTATGAGATCAAAGTGAATCCGAGCACGTAGCGGACGTAAACCCGTAGGGCCCGGTAAATACGGGTGTCGGACGCGCGCGGCGCGGCCACAGTCCAAATCAGTGCGGCGATCGCGGCCAATACCAGGACACAGAAGTTTTGCAGATAGTCGAACGTGCGGTCGCCGCTGCCGTTGTCCTGTGTGACGGTGATCGCCACATGCAACACGTGGCTGCCAACCCAAAGCGCCAGTGCGTCCCAGATCTTGGTGTAGGCATTGGAGAGAAACGATGTTCCCGGAATCACTCCTATAGGGAAGGGAAAGCTGTACAGCGCCAGGTAAGCCAAGACGAAGCGGAAACCTGCGCGGCGCACAATGCTCATGATTCGAGTCAGTATATCCGAGATGCCTGCCGGCGGCAATCAGGATGGCTGCAATCATCTAAAATAAGCTGGATGCCCGAAGTAACTGGAATCGTGGAAACGTGTTTATACGTGGACGACATGGAGCGCGCTGTCCGCTTCTACGAAGATATTTTCGAATTTCGAAAGCTGATCGGCGACGAACGATTCTGCGCGTTCAGCGTGGCGGATCGCGATGTGCTGCTATTGTTCCGCCGCGGCGCGACCCTGGATTGGATCTCAACGCCGGGAGGACCGATACCACCGCACGACGGCGCGGGCACTCTGCATCTGGCGTTTGCCATACCGGCCGCGGCCGAGTCCGAGTGGAGGCAGCGGCTGGAAGATCACGACGTTCCGATTGAGAGCACAGTGGACTGGCCGCGCGGCGGGCGCAGCTTATACTTCCGCGATCCGGACGAGCACCTGTTGGAGCTGATTACGCCCGGTTGCTGGTCCATTTACTAATGTGGTTCCGCTTACAGGAATGAGAGCACTAGCATCAGGACGGCCAGCGGCAAAATGACGTAGTTGCCGATAGCTCCCGGTGGCCGGTGCAGGAACGCCACTGGCTTCATGTGGCCGACGAAGATACGCAAGAGCGTCTCAATTATCAGGAGTACGTACATCGACGGGACCAGTGACCCGTAGCGCAAAGCTACGGCCAGCTGCACAAGGGCATAGACTAACTGGGCGCTGCCCCAGAGGGCAAAGGCGAAGACAATTCCGTTGGCGCCGGCTACCGAGAGATCCATTCCCGCGATGCTACCGGCGCCGCCGTCGGGGGCCAGCAAATGGATACAACTCCGCACGGTGCTGATGACAGCCAGCAGCGTAAACACATAGACCGGGAGTTTCATCCGGTGAATCGTGTTATCCGCGGCGACTGGCAGTAAGACGGTGAGAGCGTTTCCCATTAAATGGATATTTCCGTTCGACGGGAACGTGACGGCGGCCGAGGTTGGTCGGCACCGGCCCCCGAATAACTTTCAACACAACCGATTACAAACTTTTGACTTTGATTTCAAACCACTAACGCTACCAGCCCGGTTACGACCAAAGCGATAGCCCAGATTAGATCCAGATTGAACCACGACCGGCGAAGCATGGCCAGGCCGAATTTCTGATAAACCAGCAACGCCACCGCCGCCGTCACGGTGAAGTATCCCAGCGTGTGTATCAATGTGGCCCACAAGCCGCTGGCGGCGCCTTGTGATGCCGCGACGTGATGCGCATGCGCTCCCGCCAGCACCACCGGCAGCACCATCAGGCCGGCCCCGTGCGCGGACGCCATCAGAAACGACCAGATGGTCAGCTCGCGAAAGCCTACTTGCATGCCGCCCCAGTGGAAGTGCCGGCTGCGGATCAGCTTATATACGCCCAGCCCCGCTAGCGACACAGCCACCCCGATGCGGATGTACATCAGTGGCAGCGCCACCTGCGCCAAGCGAAAGATCAGAACCACCACGCCGATGGATAGAGCGTGGCCCAGGGCGATGGGTGGCAGCGACCACGCCACGGCTCGCGCGCGATGCTCTTGCATTCCGCGAGCCACCGCGAACAACCACCCCATTCCGGGATTGATACCGTGATAGGCCCCTAGCAAAAACAGCGTGGACCAGACGGCTATGCCTTCCCTCATGCGTAGCAGTATGAGTCCGAGGAAGCGTCGCCGCCTTCCAGACGTACCTGGTGACCGCGCAGTTCACCAAAATCCACGAAGAACTTGGGATCGATCTCCATGCCGCCTTCCGGTTTGGCGTCCAGCTTCACCATCCAGCTCTGGATGCCTTCCGGATAAAACTGCGCGTCCCACGGGGAGTATAGAGAGTTGGTGAAGTAGATGCGCTGACCGTCGCGGCTGAGCTCGACCATCTGCGGAGCGCCGTTCAACGGAGTCTTGGGCTGCTTGGGGTGCGCGGCCTTGCGCACGATCCCACCCAAGTGTACCGATCCGGTTTTGCGCGGGTGGAACGGGTCGGAGACATCGAACTGCAAAAACTCACCGGTGCCAAAGCAGGAAACGTACAGGAACCGGTCGTCGAGAGAGAGATTGATGTCCGTGATCAGCGGCGGAACGGCCTTGAAGCCCTGCAGCAGCGGCGGTAAGGCGGCCGGGTCGGCAGGTTCGGCGGGAATATCGATCACCTTCTGGATTCCCCACTTGCCGTTCTCGCGATGCCAGACCCAGATCGACGCCGAGAGATCCTTCAGCGAGACCACCACTCCCAGAAAACCGTGAGCACGCGTGGGGTCGTGAGCCGGCCGCAACTCCAGCGCCATCTGATACTCGGAGCCCAAATCGATTTCTTGTTGATGCCGCCGCTTGATCAGATCCCAGACGTGCAGCTTGTGGCCGTAGCCGCCACTCAACAGAATTTCCGGATTCACTCCCGTCTTTACCATGTTGGGCGTTCCCCATTCGCTGGTGATGACGGTGTCGAAACCCAGGTGCCACCAGAAGTCATAAGCCAGTTGTTGAGGGCCACGATCCAGCTCCCACTTACCCAGCACATCGAAGCTCTCGTGATCCATCACGAAAATCCCGCCGGGACCGCCGCCGTCTGGAGCTCCCAGTGCACTGACGAAGATCCCGTCGGGACCGCAATGAATCGTGTGCGGAGATGCATATCCCGTGCGCGCCGCCAACGTCTCCGGCTCAATCACTTTCACGATTTGCGGTTTGCGCGGATCGGGCTTGGTGTCGATGATATGTATGCGCGACGACTGGATGCCGGGCACCACCAGGTAGCGGCGCTCCACATGGGGATGTGCCGCGTGCGGGCACAGGCAGGCGCTGCAAGCGTTCCAGCCAAAATGATGCAGCTCGTCGCCGGCATGCGGCATGTCCACCTGGCCGACGATATTGCCGTAACCCAAGGATGCGGGATCGACGTCCACCACGCCTAATGCGTCGTGGCGGCCGTTATCTTTTCCATTGAGCATAGCCACGAAGGCCAGCTTTTCCGGGGGTGCCTGCATGGCCATTTTGGGTGAAGGATAGAACGTGGGATCGGGGCGCCATATCGACATTTGAAATCTCCTTAATTCGAAAAGTTTCCATTTGCCCTTGAGACTTGCCACTTGCAGCCGAGCCTAGCAGGGGCTTTGCGGCATGATATCACTTTTCGAATCAAATCGACCAGAACGGCCTAAGGCCCTTTATTAAACCGCCGGGTGGATCCAGGGCGCACGATAGGGCCGCGCCAGCAGGCGGTTAGCCTCGTCGTCATTGGCGATGCGCTGCTGCTGCGGGTCCCAGGCCAGCGTGCGGCCTAGCTTCATCGACAGGTTGGCCATTATGCAGCTTGCGGTCGAGATGTATCCTTCTTCGATATCGGCCACTGGTTTGGAGCGCGCATCGATAGCCGCCAGAAAATCCTTCATGTGATACCGGATGGCGGGCGCCACATGTCTCTCTAAGTCTTTTTCGGTTCTATCGATCGGATACTGCTCGAACTCGTAAGTCACATCCCGATGAACCTTTTCTTTGCCGCCTTCGGGCACAAAGTCGTAACTATAAACACTTACTTTCAAGGTGCCCTTGTCGCCATAAAAGGTCGCGCTCCAGGCGTAGTTCGGATCGGGATCTGGGGCCGCGCCCCAGGTACGATGCTGCCACACGATCTTCAGGTTGTCGTAATCGAATGTGGCGGTCTGCGTATCGGAAATGTTGGCCTTGGAAAGCTTATCCACCAGGATGCCGCCTTCCGACGAAACACGCTTGGGCCAGCCGAGGCCGAGCATCCAGCGCACCATGTCGAACATGTGGATGCACATATCGCCTACGATGCCGTTGCCGTATTCCATGAAGGCGCGCCAGGTGCGCGGATGAACCAGGCTGTTGTAGGGGCGCATGGGAGCGGGGCCGGTCCACATGTCGTAATCGAGGTAGGGCGGTGGAGCGATATCCGGCGGATTCGAAGTCGCGCGCATGTGATAGTAGCAGCAGATATCCACCAGGGCGATAGTGCCGAGCTTGCCCTCGCGGATGAAACGGTCGCGCGCTTCGACGATATGCGGCGTGCTGCGGCGTTGCGTGCCGACCTGGACCACGCGCTTGTGGCTGCGCGCGGCGGCCAGCATGGCTTGGCCTTCCTGTACATCCACGCTGATGGGCTTCTGCACGTAGACATCGGCGCCCGATTCGACTGCCGCGATCATGGCCAGCGCGTGCCAGTGATCCGGCGTAGCGATCAGGACGATGTCCAGGTCGCGCTCTTTCAGCATCTCGCGATAATCGCTATAGGTTCGCGGCTTCTTGCCGGATGCCTGACGCGTGGCCGTCATATCCGCGGCTTCGGCGAGCATGCGTTTATCCACGTCGCACATGGACACCACCTCGACAGGCGCCACCTGGATCAGGCGGAACAGATCCGTTTTCCCGTACCAACCGGGGCCGATGATGCCGACACGGCGGGGCTTGTCGTCGGCGTAGGCGGCGGCAGACAGGGCCAGACCGGCGCTGGTGTAGAGGAATTGACGGCGATTCATAAGGACGAGTATACGACGCATGCACACGATAGAATTGGAACGATACGGAGGCACGCAATGATCTCGGCCGGCCGGTTTGGATTCGCACTGCGGCACTTTGGCCTGACGACCCTTTGCCTGGCAGCGGCACATGGCGCGCCGCGTCCGGTCTCTTTTCGATGCGCCGATGGTCTACCCGGCTACCAAACCCGCGGCCGTGGCGGTTGCCGATTTCAATGGCGACGGCAAGCCGGACCTGGCGGTGGCGCAACATGGCGGCTCCGTGGGAATCCTGTTAGGTGATGGAAAGGGTCACTTCGGGGAGGCCGTCAGCTATCCGGCGGGCGGGGGCATCATGGCGTCGCTGGCGGTGAAGGATTTCAACGGCGACGGCAAGCCCGATCTGGCGGTAACGTCGGAATATTATGTGGCCATCCTGCTCGGCAACGGCGATGGGACGTTTCACCCGTTGTGATTTACACATTGCCGTCGAACGCGTTCGCGCAGGACGTGGTGGTGGGGGACTTCAACGGCGACGGCAAACAGGACTTAGCGATTGGTTGCGGATTCGTCAACGAAGTGGCGATTCTGCTCGGCAATGGCGACGGCACGTTCGGCGCGGCGGTGACGTACGCAGCCGGAACCGGGCCATACAACCTGGCGCTGGGCGATTTCAATGGCGACGGGAAAACGGATCTGGCGGTGGTGGATTCGGGCGCGAACAGCGTCTCCATTCTGCTGGGCAATGGCAATGGGACGTTTCAAGCGCCGCGAAGTTATGCCGTGGGGTCGCATCCTTCGGCGGTTGCTGTCGGCGACTTCAACGGTGATGGCAAACTCGACCTGGCCGTGACCATCAGCGCCGGCAACGCCGTATCGATTCTGCTGGGCGATGGCAGCGGCGGCTTTGTGGCGGGGGAAAGTTACCCGGTGGGCAGCGACCCGGTATCCGTGGTGGTGGCCGATTTCAATCGTGACGGAAAAGCGGACCTGGCGGTGATCAACGAGGATTCCGACACAGTCTCGATTCTATTGGGCAACGGCGACGGCACGTTCCAGAACGCCGTGAATCATGCGGTGGATCTCGGCCCGAATTCGTTGTGGTGGGCGATTTCAACCTGGATGGCGCGCTGGATCTGGCAGCGGCCAATTACTCGTCGGACAGTGTTTCCGTCCTTCTGGGTAATGGACATGGGGCCTTCCCGCAGCCGCAGACGGTGAACTACCGGGCTGGATCCGGCCCTGCGTCCGTAGTTGCGGCGGATTGGAATGGCGATGGCAAACCGGACCTGGCGGTGGTCAACGAGTCCGACGGACTTGCCGGGACGGTTTCGATACTGCTCAACACGGGCCACGGCGCGTTCGGCACGCCGGTTGACTACGCGGTGGGTAGTGGTCCCAATTGGGCGGTGGCCGGCGACTTCAACGGCGACGGGAAACTGGATTTGGCCGTGCTGAATTTCTCTTCGTATAACGTCTCCATTCTGCTGGGTAACGGTAACGGGACTTTCCAGCCCGCGGTGAATTATGCCGCCGGGTTCCAGCCCATCTCCATGGCCGGCGGCGATTTCAACGGTGATGGAAACCTGGATCTGGTGGTATCGAATTTCGACTCGTATTCGATTCTGCTGGGCAATGGAGACGGCATGTTTCAGGCTCCGGCCGCGTATTCGCTCGAAGGAGCGAGCTTTGTTGCCGTGGGCGATTTCAATGGCGATGGGAAGCTGGATCTGGTGCTGGGCGCAGATCACTCGATCGCGGTTCTGCTGGGCAACGGTGATGCGACGTTCGCGCCACCGGTTTATTACGCGGGCGGATGCGGTGGCCGCATCACCGTGGCGGACATGAACGGCGACGGCAAGCTAGACATCGTTACGCCTTTTGGCACGTGCAGCAATGAGGTCGCGGTTTTCATGGGTAATGGGGACGGGACGTTCCAAGCCGTGCGGACCCACTCTTTGGGAAGCGTAGCCACCGATGCGGACTCGGTTGTGGCGGCGGATTTCAATGGCGACGGAATTATGGATCTGGCGCTGGCCGATGCGCACGGTGGCGCCGTTTCGATTCTGCTGGGGCTTGGCAGCGGTGACTTCGGGCTACCGGTGAGCTTCGGCGTGGGCATCGAGCCGTCGGCGCTGGCGGTGGCGGATTTCAATGGCGATGGGAAGCCGGATCTGGCAGTGGCAAACGGCGGCTCCGGCAATGTTTCGGTAATGACCAACACCTCGCCCTAGCAAGCGATAATCAAGAAAGGCGTCGGAGTTCGCCGTTAACCGCCCCCGGCCGGGGAAGATGACTCCTACGGGGAGGCGCACACGCTGAATTCTTCTCACAAGCTGCACTTGCTGACGAGCTGCCAGCACGCCGACAAGCTGCTGGGAGAAATTGAATCCATTCTGGTGGCGTCGGCGTCCAAGTCGCCGTTCCCAAAGTTCAAGCCGGACATTTCACCATCGCAGGCCAAGGTGGTCCAGGACTACATCGCCCGCATCCGCGCGCAGATGATTCGGGTGCTGGCGAGCCAGGGGATCGCGCCGCCGGAGCCGCCCTTCGGCTCGCTTCACTCCATTCGCGTGACGCTGGGATTTGCGGGCATCGCCTTCGACGAGTGCCGTCCAGAGAAGCTGCGCGGCTATGGAGAGGTCCCGGAGGCGGCGGCGCCGGAACTGAACGGCTTGGCCGGCGAGATGAATGGCCTGATCGGGCGGTTGGATGGATACCTGGCACAGGGTCTCGGCCAGGATCTGGAAGCCCGTTTGGAGAGATTGCAGCGCGAGGGCAGCGATGTCGGACTGGTGCGGAGACTAGAGCGAATCGTCAATGCGCACGGCTTGGTCGAATTCCGCCCGGCTCTCGCCAACATCATCGATCGGTTGGAGTCCACCAGTTTTGAAATCGCGTTTTTCGGAAGAGTGAGTTCGGGCAAGTCGTCCTTGCTGAATCGCATCGTGCAGAGGGACGTGCTGCCGGTCGGCGTCACACCCGTGACGGCGGTGCCCACGCGCATCGTGTATGGGCCTGAGGAACGCGCCATAGTTTGGATTGCCGGCCAGACTCCCGAGAACCTGACCGTCGATCGGCTGGCGGAATTCGCCACCGAGCAGCATAATCCCGCGAACAGGAAGCACGTCACGAGGATTGTCGTGGAACTCCCGTCGCCGCGGCTGCAGGACGGCGTGGTCTATGTGGACACGCCGGGATTGGGATCTCTGGCGGCCGCCGGCGCGGCCGAAACCCTGGCCTACCTGCCGCGCTGCGATCTTGGCGTGGTCCTGATCGATGCGGAATCGACGCTGGCCGCCGATGATCTGGGCACCATTCGGACGCTCCACCAGGCGGCCATCCCTGCGATAGTGCTGGTGAGCAAGTCGGACTTGCTGGCGGCGGACGATTGCGTCCGCGTGCGAGAGTATGTCGCGAGCCACATCGCTTCCGAACTGGGCCTTGACCTGCCGATTCATTTGGTGAGCGCCAAGCTGGCACATGCGGCGCTGCTGGAGAGTTGGTTTGCACACCAGATCCTGCCTCTTTACGCACGGCACGTGGAGTTGTCGCGGGCGTCGGTCAGCCGCAAGATCGGGGCGTTGCGAGCCGCTGTCGAGGCGGTGTTGCAGGCGAAGCTGCGGCGGCCGGAGGGTGGGAACGGGTCCGGCGATGCCGAATGGCGGGCGCTCGAAACGGATCTGCGGACGGCCGCGGGACGTTTCGCCGAGGTTCGCACCGAGGGCCTTCGCATCACCGATGGGATCCGGCAACGCGGCGGCGACGCCCTGCATAGTGCGGCTGCCGCGGTGCTGTATCCCGCAAGCAAGAATGGCGCTGTAGCCGCGGCGCTTGAGCGATTCGCCGCCGGGCATGCGGGGCCGTTGGCCGCTATGCTCAACGACCTGGCGCTTGCCTGTACGAGCGTGCTGGGGCGCTCCGCCGCGGCGTTGGCATTGGGAGGCGTTCCGGACGCCAACGAGTTCAGCGGTTTTGCGAAAGAGATGCCGCGGCTGGACATTGGCCCGCTCGACGCGGAAATCCGCGCGGGGCGCTGGGCTTCCGCACGCCGCATGAAAAGGAAGCTCGAATCTCAAGTTGGCACGCAGGTGACGGCGGCTTTTTCGAGCTACGGCAGGCAACTCGAGTCGTGGTTTCTGCGGGCTTTGAACGGCATGCAGGCGCGCTTCGATTCTTACGCCGACGGTTATCGCGCGCAACTGGGGCGTCTCGCCGGCCAGCCGCGGCCGGCTCCGGAAGAGGCAGCGGCGATCCGGCGCGACTTGAAGGAAATCGGCTCTTGTTGACGCAGGCAAACATCGACTCGCTGCGCTACATCATCGCTTACGAGCTCGATTCGCGCAATGAAGTGCCCGCCGATTTTGGCCCGCGCGACGGGTTGCCTGAGTTTGCAGCGGGCCTGTTTCTGCCGCGCGCGGAACCCGATTGGTTCGGCCGCTCGGCGTATCCGCCGCGGGTGCTGGCGCTGGTTTCAGGTGGCCTGGCAATCGTCTCGCATCCGGCGGCCAAGGATGCCGGCCAGACCCTGGCTTTTGAGAGCATTTGCTTCGTGGAGTCCGGCAGCATGCTGCTGCATGGATGGCTGCGCTTCGTGGGCGCCGGCTTCGATCGCACGCTTTTCTACAACAGGCGCAGCGCGGTTGCGGTGGATGCTTTTTTGCGCCGCCTCCGTTCCGCGCTCCTGGGAGATTTCTATCCCGCCGAACCGAGTGTTGCCCTGGGAGATGCCCTGGACTTGAAATTCCGCCATGCGGTTGCGCATGAGGTGGATAGTGGCGAGCCAATTTGCGCCAGTCTCTTTCGAGCGGCTGTGCAGGTGGCCAGCCGGCCATTGGGTTTCAAGCGAATTAGAACCGTGCCGGCCGACCTGATTGCGTTAACCAACCGGCAAATGCTCTGGATCACCGATCGCAGTCGTTGGGGATACGCGCGATACGGCTCCATTGCGCGCTACGCGCCGCTTTCCAGGATTGCAGGGTTGGCCCGCGCGGAAAACGGCGAGGGCACATCGCGGTCGCCTTCCATACGCAAGAAATCCGGTGGCGCATTCCGCTAAGCCCGCGGCATTGGCACGATGCGGACACTTTCATCGCGCAAATGCCGTCAGGAGATCGATCCGCAAGGGCGCGAACTTGATCTGGCAGCCACTGCGGTACCGAGGTTGGCTGGCCAGGCGGCACATGCCGAGAATCTGTCCGGGATTGCCGCGCGCGGCCTCCAGCACCTTTGGCCGGAAGCCGGCCACGTCGAACGCATCCCCGCCGAATGCGTGGCACGCCTGCTCGAAAAGCCGCAGAGAATCCTGGCGTGTCAGCGGCTTCAGCGCCAGTTCTTCCCGTGGGTCCCAGAGCAGCCGGCGCAGGTAGCCGATCTGGGCCCGGGATCGCGTGGTGGCGATCAGGCAGGTATCGGGGACGTAATACAATTCCTGCAAGAACCGGTACATGCGCGGCTCCACGCGGCCCACGTCCTCCAGAACCACTGGACGGCCATCCGCGCGTAGGGCATTCAGCACCAGCGGCTTCAAGTGCATGGTGGTCCCGGGCGCCGGACAGCCGAGCGATTTCGCCAGCTTCACCAGCAGATCGTGCAGCGTGGCCGGCGCCACGATCTCGACAAAGGGCTGCCCGCTGGCGGCGAGGGATTCCCGCAGGACCCTGGTTTTGCCAATGCCGGCGGGGCCGGTGATCAGCCGCGATTGGCGCGCGCCCGGCCCACCAGTGGAATCTCAGACACTCGGGTCCTCGCGCGCGGGTGTTTTCTGTACGCGAATCATCTGCACCGCGGATGTGGCCATCAAGCCCGTGTCCATCAACTCGGCCACCGCGGGAATCAGCCGCCGGATGTTCTCCGCGGTATCCACGATGGTGATCACGACCGGGCGATCGCTATGGACCAGGTGGCCGCGATGCATCTCGGCGGTCTCGCCGTAGCCCTCCACGCCGCGGAAGACCGTAGCGCCGGCGATCTTCGATTCGCGGCACTTGGCGACGATGGCTTCGTACAACGGTTTGCCTTGATACCGGTCGGATTCGGAGATGTGTATGCGCAGGATTTCAGCGTTGGGGGCTGGTTGCATGGGATGCCTCGGCTTCCGGCTGGCTATGCACCAGCCGCACAATATCGGCGTCGGAGATCACGATGAGGCCATCTTCCAACATGCCTTCGATAGCCGCTGCGGCTGCCGCGATCTTCTCGGCGGTGTCGATCACCGACACCATGATCGGCATATCGCGGGACGTGTGGAAGAAGCTCTGTTTGTGTTGATGCCCCTTGGCGCCGTATCCCAAAATGCCGCGATAGACCGTGGCGCCGGCGATATCCATCATGCGTAGCTTCTTCACGATGGCATCATACAGGGAATCCTCGTGCCAGCGGTCGGCCTCTCCGATGAACACCCGCAATAGCTTGGCTGGGCCGTCGTGGCGCTGATGTGGAAGCCGGGGTTCGGGCCGGGGTGCCTTGCGCACATGCTTGACGACGGTGGTGTCCTGCACTTCGATCAGCCCGTCGGAAACCATTTCGTAGAGCGTGGGAAGAACTTCGTCCACCTTTTCCGGCGTTTCCACGAATTCGATGCGGATGGGCAAATGCTGTGCCAGGACTTCGATCTGAGGCGTGTGCAGCATATGGTGCGAGCCGAATCCTGAAAACGCGCGCGTGGCCGTCGCGCCGCAGACGCCCTTGTGCATCAAGAACGTCATGATGGAATCGTGCAGCGCCGTGAGGTGATGCTGCGTGTCCTCATTCAGGAAGATAGTGACCTTTTTCGCGGGACCTTTTGTCAACATGGCGGTCTCCTTCTATGATTCCAGATCTCCTACCGGCTCGCCATACGCCGATTCCTTCAATTCACGCTCCTTCTCCTGCAGCAGATGCCGGGGCATGAAGCGCGCGTTGGCTATGGCGGTGGGGATTACCGCGCTGCCGATCACCGTCGCCACCAGGTAGGAATACTGCGCCTGGGTGATGATGCCGTGATTCAGCCCGAAAAGTGCCGAAATGGTTCCAAAGGTAAGGCCGGTCGACATCATTAAGGTGTAATAGATCCCCTCGTGGCCGGTGTATCCGAAAGCGCGGACGGTGGGCAACAGGCCGGCCATTTTCGCCAGCATCTTGGCGAAGAACAGCACCACAAAAGCGACCGGGGCGGCAATCAGGACCGGCACCGATACGAAACTGCCGGCGCGGATGAAGTAGAACGGCGTCAGCAGACCGAAGGTTAGCGTGCGCAGCCTGCGAATCAGGAAGTGATCTTTGCCCACGGTTCCGGCCAGGACCATGCCGATGATGTAGGCAGGCAAGACCGCCTCGCTGCCCGACCAGACCGCGATGCCGCCCAGTCCGAACAGCAGGAAGAGCAGGTATTTGGTCTCCAATTCGGAAACACGTCCCCCGTATCGTTCGAAGAACCACCGCGTGACAAACGGCAGGATCAGAAACGAAACCAGGCTGACGCCGATAAACACCAGGGTCTTGAAGGTGAACGGGGAGAAGATCAATCCCAGCGCCAGAACGGTCCCCAGATCGTTGACGAAACAGGCGGCTAGTATGGCCTTGCCGTAGATCGTCTGATTGAAGCCGAGTTCCAGCATCACCGCGTAAACGACGGCCACGGATGTGGTCGAGAGCGCTACCCCGGCTAGCCAACTCGGCCGCCAGGCCCACGCCAACAGGTAGTGGGCCGCCATGGCTGCGCCCAGGAAAGGGCCGAAGAAGCCCACCAGACCGACCGCCAGGGACTCTTTCCATTTGGCGCGGAAGACGGCCGGGTCGAGCTCGGCGCCCGCGAGAAACGTGAGTACGATGGCCCCGGTGCCGGCGAGGAAGGTAATCCAGGGGGCCTTTGCGCCCAGAGCCTGGCTGCCTGCTAAAGCGCCGATGGCGAGTTGCGCAACCGTGCCTACCACGATCTCGGACAATGCGGTGGAGATCTTCAGCCAGTTCGCGATGAGAACCGCGATCAGCGCCAGCAGAAGCCAAAGTGCCGCGACGAACCACACTTGATCCATGTGAGGATCTCCTCATTAAATTGTGCTGTGGTCTCGTGCGAGGGCGGGAACCAAAACTCCCACAGCGCGAACCACTGTAGGAGTCATTGGCCGTTCGGAACGGCGTTTAAGCGAACTCCACCGCTAAGACTCAGGGTACAACAATTCTTATCCGTGTTGATCTGTGTTCATCTGTGGCCAATTATCGGCTTTTGATCTTGGCACTGCGCAGGAGAAAGCATATTTGGCCACAGATGAACACAGATCAACACGGATAGGACCAAGTTATCTATTCTCGACAAATTCGCGCAGGCGGCCGAGCGCCTCGTCCCATTGCCGGGAGATCTGGTCGAGGTAGTGGCGCGCTTCGGCCAGACGGCGCTGCTCCAGGCGCCAAACGCTCTCGCGCCCTTGCCGTGCGCTATGCACCAGGCCAGCGTCTTCCATTACGCGTAGGTGCTTGGTGATGGCCTGACGCGTGAGCTTGGAACCGGCGGTGAGGCTGGTGATGGATCTGGGGCCGCCATCGACGAGTCGCATGGCGAGTTGCAAACGCGTCTCGTCGCCGAGCGCCGCGAAGAGCGCGGCCGATCCCTTCAGTTCCGCCCTGGATTTCGAGCTAAGGCGCACCGGCAACGTACCTCTCGATCATGGTTACCATGATGGCCCAACCCTGGTCGTTGGACGCGAGCGCCTTGGCCCGGCGGTCCAGTGGGATCTGGTCGAAGCCGGATTCGGTGACGGTCAGCAGAATGCCGTCAGCGACTTCCTCCAGCGTGAACGCAATCAGCGTGGTTGGCTCCGCAGAGTAATCGACGCCGGGCTCGACCGCGTGGGGATGCCACCGGAACGAAAAGCGGCGCTCGGGTTCCACGTCTTCAATGGTGATCTCGAATGCCGTGCCGGCGTGTTGTTTTTGCGCCTCGGCGACCCCGGCGTCGACCGTGGTGCCCACGATAACGCCATGCAGGCGGGCGCCGGGCGCGAATGGACCATCGAACTGCATGCCAAACCAGGCACAGAATTCCGCGGAGTCGGCCAGCGCGCGCCAGACCCGCGCACGCGGGGCGTGCAGCACGATCTGCTTCTCGATGCGGTCGGTATTCATGCAACCTCCAGGTTGCAGGTTAACAGGTCCCCGCGTGAAATGCAACCGGATAGTTGCGGAATGCGCGGGGCCGCGGGTTATAATCGGCCTTGAAGAAACTCCGTCCGGCGATTGAGTTAGCTCTGGTCCTGGCGTGGCTGGCGCTGCTCTGGCTCCATCCGCATTCGACGCAACTGGCCTACGTCGGCCCTGGCGCCGGATTCGCATTCCTCGGCTCGCTTCTCAGCCTGATTGCCGGTTTCTTTCTGAGCGTTCTGGCGCTGCTGGCATGGCCCTTCCGCATGGCTTGGCAGACATTGCGCCGGCGGCGCGGATATCGCCACGCGCGCGTGAAGCGGGCCATTTTTCTGGGGCTGGACGGACTCGATCCACGGGTGACCGAGCGGTTGATGGACGCAGGCAAGCTGCCCAATCTGGCGCGTCTGCGCGCGGAGGGCAGCTACACGCGATTGCGCACCACGTTTCCGGCACTCTCGCCGGTGGCCTGGTCGACGTTCGCCACCGGGGTCAGCCCGGCCAAGCATAACATTTTCGATTTTCTGGACCGTAGCCTGAAATCGTATCTGCCACAGCTCTCGTCGGCGCGCGTGGGCCAGCCCCGGCGGGTGCTGCGCGTGGGGCGCTGGCGTATCCCGCTTTCACGTCCATCGATCGAGCTGTTGCGCAAGAGCCAGCCATTCTGGAAGATTCTCGGTGCGCAGGGCATTACTTGCGCTATCCTGCGCGTGCCGATCACGTTTCCGCCGGAGAAGTTCGACGGGCGCATGCTGTCCGCTATGTGCACGCCGGACCTGAAGGGCACGCAGGGCAGTTTTTCGCAGTTCAGCACGCGCATCGAAGCGGCCACCTACGAAAACGGCAGCCGTTACCCCTTGCGGCGCGAGGCGCACGGCTTCGCGGGCGAGATCGAGGGACCGGCGGACACTTTCGTCGCGGATGCGCCGCTGCTTCGGATTCCATTCCACGTGATGCCGCGCAACGGCACGTTCGAGTTGCATGTGCAGGGGCAATGCTGCGGTCTCGTTCCCGGAGAATACACGGGCTGGCAGCGGCTCAAGTTCCGCACGGCGATCGGGGTGTGCGCCGCCGGTCTGGTGCGGTTTCTGGCGACCGAGACCGGGCCTGAGTTCAGCCTTTACATGACGCCGATCAACATCGATCCGGAGCGGCCCGCGCTGCCCATCAGCCATCCGCCGTTTTACGCGGCATACCTGGCCAATCTGCTCGGACCCTATGCGACTGTGGGAATGGCGGAAGATACCTGGGCGCTGAACGAGGGTGCTATCGACGAAGACGCCTTCCTGCGGCAGGCCTGGGATATTTTCGCCGAGCGCGAAGGCATGTTTCTGGACGCGATCGAGAACACTCCGCGCGGCGTGGTGGCTTGCGTTTTCGACACCAGCGACCGCATTCAGCACATGTTTTACCGCCGCACGGGGACGGCCGATCCGCACGCAGGTGCGATCGATGAAATGTACCAGCGGATGGATGCACTGGTGGGCAAGGCGATGGCCGCGGCCAACGAAGGTACCGCGCTATTTGTGCTTTCCGATCACGGCTTCTGCGCGTTCCGCCGCGGCGTGAATATCAATTCGTGGCTGCGCGACAACGGCTATTTGCATTTGAAGAACGGCGAAGTGGATTGGAGCCGCACGCGCGCCTACGCCCTGGGACTCGGCGGTTTTTATCTGAACATGAAAGGCCGCGAAGCGCTCGGCATCGTCGAAGCTCGTGACGCCGCGCCCCTGAAAGCAGAAATCATCGCGCGGCTCGGCGCCGTGCGGGATACGGATGGCAGCGCGCCGATCCGAAACGTATACGCCACCGAATCCCTCTATCGCGGACCCTATCTCGACGCCGCGCCGGATTTCATCGTCGGGTATAACGATGGCTACCGTTGCTCGTGGGAGGCGGCGGTGGGGAAGGTTTCGGCGCAAGTGATCGAAGACAATCCGAAGGCCTGGAGCGGGGATCATTGCGTCGATCCGGCACTGGTGCCGGGTGTGCTGTTTTCCAATCGGAAGATCGCCGCGTCCGATCCCGGAATCGAGGATCTGGCGCCCACCGCGCTGGCACTTTTCGGTGTGCCGCGTCCCGCGTGGATGGAAGGAAAGCCGCTCGTATGATGCGTGCCGGCGCGGCGCTGTGCGCATGCCTGGCGCTGGCGAACTGCGCTTGTCGCGGCTCACGACCCATCGGCAAGAAGATCATCGTGCTGGGCATCGACGCCATGGATCCGAAGTTCCTGGAGCGTCACTGGGATGCGCTGCCCAACCTGGATCACCTGCGCCGCAGCGGCGACTTTGAGCGCCTGGCAACTACCGTGCCGCCGCAGAGTCCGGTGGCATGGTCTACCTTCATCACCGGCCTCGATCCGGGCGGGCATGGCGTCTTCGACTTCGTCCACCGAGATCCGCAAACCATGGAGCCGCTCTCGTCGATGGCGGATATGGAACCGCCGCGGCACACACTCGCGATCGGCCCGTATTTGTTGCCGCTCTCTTCCGGTCGCGTGCGCCGGTTTCTGCGCGGCGAAGCGTTCTGGCAACTGCTGGATGCCGCCTGCGTGCCCGCGACGCTGTTGCGCATGCCCAATAATTTCCCGCCGCTTGAAACGCGCAGCCGGACGCTGTCCGGCATGGGCACGCCGGATATGCGCGGCACTTTCGGGACGTTCGGCTTCTTCACCGACGATCCGCTGGAAACGGCGCGGACAGTGCCTGGCGGCCGCGTCATTCCGGTGGCGATGGACCGCGACCGCGCCGAACTGGTGATTGAAGGTCCCGATAATTCGCTGCGCAAGGACCACGCGGTGTCGACCGTTACAATAGTGATGACCCGCGATTCCGCAAATCCAGCCGCGCTTTTCGAAGTCCAGGGCCAGCGGTTCATTCTGCGCCAGGGTGAATGGTCGGACTGGATTCGCGTACGATTTCCCATCGTGCCCGTTCTGAAGTCGGCGGCAGGCATGTTCCGGGTTTTTGCGAAAGAACTGCGGCCGGATCTGCGCATCTATGTCTCGCCGGTCAACATCGACCCGTTCGATCCGGAGCTTCCCATCTCGACGCCGGCGTCGTACAGCCGCGAACTGGCGGAGGCTATCGGCCCGTATTACACGCAGGGAATCGCGGAAGACACCGAGGCGCTGCGTGCCGGGGTGCTCACCCGTGACGAGTTTCACATGCAGATCCGCCAGGTGGCCGACGAGCAGTTTCGCATGTTGGATTACGCTTTGGCGCACTTTGAAAGCGGCGTGCTGTTCCTGCATTATCTTGGAGTGGATCAGGAATCGCACGTCTCCTGGGGCACGCACGAAGACGATTTGCTGGCGACTTACAAACGGGTAGACGTTGAGGTCGGCCGCGTGATGCGGCGCGCGCCCGATGCCACCCTGCTGGTGATCTCCGATCACGGCTTCGCGTCATTCACCCGCGCGGTGAATCTGAACACTTGGCTCCAGCGCGAGGGCTATCTGGCGATTGACAATCGGGAAAACGTGGATTGGCCGCACACACGGGCTTATGGGCTCGGTTTGAATGCGCTATATCTGAACCTGGCGGGACGCGAACGCTGGGGCATCGTGCCTGCCGGTCAGCGCGACCAATTGGCGGCGGAGCTTGCGGCGCGCCTGACCGATCTCCACGATCCGCTCAACGGCCATGCGGTAGTGGCGCGGGTTTACGATGCACGCCGCATCTATCATGGCGCGGCGGTGGATTCCGCGCCCGACCTGATCGTGGGCTGGGCCGACGGATATCGCACCTCGTGGCGGAGCGCGCTGGGCGGCGTGCCGCCAGGCGTGATCGAAGACAATCAGGATGAATGGCGCGGCGATCATTGCATCGCGGCGGAACTGGTGCCGGGAGTTTTCCTGAGCAATCGCAAAGCCCGCATCCACGATCTTTGGCTGGGGGACGTGACGGTTACGCTGTTGCATGAATTCGGCGTGGGCCCCGCGCCAGGCATGCGTGGACACGCGATATTCTGAAGGGTTGTGGGTTCCAATATCAAATTAAAGAAAGACCTCTGGGCGAGGCTGACCAAAGCCGCGTCGGCCGCGGGCTACAGCTCGCCAGAAGAATTCGTGGAACACGTGCTGGAGCGCGAAGTGGCCAAATTGGAGGCGGATCAGCCCAGTGAGGAAGTCATCCGCAGATTGAAAGGCCTTGGGTATATCGACTGAATACGGTCTGAGCCTGACCGCCATTGCCGCGATCTGCGGCGTGGTGTGGCTGTGGGTCTTCCGGCGCTTCGCCGACCGGGAGCGCGTCTCACAGGCCAAGCGCCAGGTGCGTGCGCGGCTTTACGCCATGCGCCTCTACGGCAGCGAGCCGGCGGTAGTGTTCCGCGCGCAGGGGCAACTGCTGCTCTGGAACGCGCGATACCTGGCGCTGATGTGGCGTCCCGCCGCGTGGCTCCTCCTGCCCGGCATCGTTTTGTTCACCCAACTCGATAACGTGTACGGACGGCGTCCCCTGGCGCGCGGCGAATCGGCCGTGGTGACGGCGCAATTGGGCGGTGGCGCTGACCTGAACGATACCGCACTGACGGGCAAAGGCGTCGTCGTGGAGACACCGGCGGTGCGGCTCAGCGAGTTGCGCCAGGTGTGCTGGCGGGTGCGCGCGAGCGATACCACTTCCGGCAGCGTCATTCTGCGGACGGGAAACGTCGCCGCAAACAAAGCTGTGAAGAGCGGGCCGGGGTTGGACTACGCCTCCGAATCGAGCTTCATATCGCTCGGCGGACCCGTGCATTGGATCGAAGTTTTGTACCCAGCCGCCCACCTCCGGCTTATGGGACATAATGTTCGATGGCAGGTCTGGTTCCTGGGTGTGAGCCTGCTGATCGCGGTCGCGGCCAGCAGAGCGTTTCCGAGCCTCCGCCTGTAACATTTACCTTGCTTTGCAACATCTTATACTGAAGAACATATGAACCAAGAAAGACCGACTGCCTTGGACCCATCCGCGCCTCCGCGCCCGGCAACCACGCATACCCCAGTTCCACCGCGAGTTGCCCCGGACGGCGGGGGGCCGCGGCGCTCCCGCCGCGGTTGGGTCTGGTTCCTTATCTTACTCCTGGCAGCGGGCGCCGCTTATTATTTCTGGTCTCGAAAGCCGTCCGGGTCCGCCGACGGCAAAGGCGCCGCGGGGCCGGGCGCGAATTCCAAGAAGGGGTTCGGGGCCATACCGGTCGTCGCCACGCAAGCCCGCAAGGGCAGCATTCCCGTCTATATCATGGGCCTCGGACTCGTCACGCCGATTTACACCGTCCAGATACAGAGCCGCGTTGCCGGCGAATTGATGCAGGTCTACTTCAAGGAAGGCGATCTGGTGCAGAAGGGCGACCCGCTGGTGGAGATCGATCCCCGCCCGTACGAGGCGGCGTTGACCCAAGCCGAAGGACAACTGGTCCGCGATAAAGCCCTGCTTGAAAATGCGCGCATCGATCTGGCGCGGTACAAAACGCTGGTGGCGCAGAATGCCGTTCCCGAACAGCAATATGCCACACAAGAGGCTTTGGTCACGCAGGATGAGGGCGTCGTGAAATACGATCAAGGTCTGATCGACGCCGCCAAAGTCAACATCGTCTACTGCCATATCAAGGCGCCCATCACGGGGCGTGTCGGACTGCGTCTGGTCGATCCGGGCAACGTCGTGCAAGCCCCCAATTCCAACGCGCTCTTGGTGATCACGCAGGTGGATCCGATCAGCGTGATTTTTACGGTGGCCGAGGATGCGCTTCCGGTGGTGGTGCAGAAGATCAATGCCGGACAACACCTGGCCACGGACGGCTTTGATCGCTGGTCGCACGTGCTTTTGTCGCATGGGAGGTTGGAAACCGTGGACAATCAGATCGATCCCACCACCGGCACCTTGCGGCTGCGGGCCAACTTCGACAACAAGGCCAACAAGCTGTTCCCGAACCAGTTTGTGAATGTGCGCCTGTTGGTGCAGTTGAAAACGGGGGTCACGCTTTTGCCCACGGCCGCCGTCCAGCACAACTCGCAAAGCACTTATGTATTTCTGGTTAAGCCGGATTCGAGCGTAACCGTGCGAACCATCACGATTGGCACGGTGGAAGGCAATGACAGCGAAGTGACTTCGGGCTTGCAGCCCGGTGACAAGATCGTCATGACCGGAGTCGATAAACTCACCGAGGGGACCAAGGTATCCGCGCATTTGACCAATGACTCCGGAGGCAGTGGAACCGGCGGCGGCAACTACCCGGCGAGCAGTTACCCGTCGAACGGGACTCCCGCGGGCACCGGCAGCGCTCCGGGCGCCCCGCACGGGAACGGCAGCGGCAAGACCCACAAGGCAAGCTAGATGAGCCCGTCCCGCATTTTTATTCTGCGGCCTATCGCCACGTCTCTGCTTATGGTGGCGATCATGCTGACCGGCCTGGTGGCCTACAAGCAACTACCGATTTCGGCGCTGCCAGAAGTCGACTATCCGACGATCCAGGTGATCACGTTCTATCCGGGGGCCAGTCCGGATGTGATGGCATCTTCGGTGACTGCTCCGCTCGAGCGCCAGTTCGGCCAGGTTCCCGGCTTACAGCAGATGACCTCCACCAGTTCGGACGGTAGTTCGGTGATCACGCTGCAATTCAATCTCAGCCTGAACATCGATGTGGCCGAGCAGGAGGTGCAGCAATCCATCAACGCCTCCGGAACTTACCTGCCCGTGGATCTGCCGACGCCGCCCATCTACAGCAAGTCGAATCCGGCCGATACACCAATTCTGACGCTGGCCATGAGTTCCCATACCATGGCGCTCTCGGCGGTGGAGGATCTGGCCGATACGCGGTTGGCGCCCAAAATCTCCCAATTGCCGGGTGTGGGGCTGGTGAGCATCAGCGGCGGGCAGAAGCCGGCCGTGCGCATCCAAGCCAACCCAACGGCCATGGCCTCCTATGGCATCAACCTGGAGGATCTGCGCACTGCGATCGTAGCCGCCAACGTAAACCAGGCCAAGGGAAATTTCGACGGCACGCATCAGGCATACCAAATCGGGGCTAACGATCAGTTGCTTTCCAGCGCGGATTATAAGCCCATGATTGTGGCTTACCGGAATAACGCGCCGGTGAAGTTGACGGACGTCGCCAACGTGGTCGACGATACTGAGAATTCCCGGCAGGCTGCCTGGATGAACAACCAGCCGGCGGTGATCGTGAACATCCAGCGCCAGCCGGGCGCCAACATCATCGCGGTGGTCGATCGCATCAAGCTGCTCTTGCCGCAGTTGACCGTGAACCTGCCGCGAGCGGTCGACGTCAAGATCCTGACTGACAGAACCAATACTATTCGCGCCTCCGTGTCGGACGTGCAGTTTGAACTGGGCCTGACCGTGGTGCTGGTGGTGCTGGTCATGTTCCTGTTCTTGCGCAACGTGTCGGCCACCATTATCCCCAGTATCGCGGTGCCGCTCTCGCTGGTCGGCACCCTGGGCGTGATGTACATGCTGGGCTATAGCCTGAACAATCTGACACTGATGGCGTTGACCATCGCCACCGGATTCGTGGTGGACGACGCCATCGTGATGATCGAGAACATCACCCGCTATATCGAGGAGGGCGAGGCGCCCATGAAAGCGGCTCTACGCGGCTCCGCGCAGATCGGGTTCACGATCATCTCGCTGACCATCTCGCTCATTGCGGTGCTGATCCCGCTATTGTTCATGGGTGATATCGTGGGCCGGCTCTTCCGCGAATTCGCCGTCACGCTGAGCGTCACCATCCTGGTGTCGGCCGTGGTTTCGCTGACCTTGACGCCCATGATGGCTTCCAAGCTTTTGAAACACGTTCCCGAAGGCAGCCAGGGCCGTTTTTATCATGCTTCCGAGCGGGCCTTCAACGGGATCGTCGCTTTCTACGGCCGGACCTTGCAGTTCGTTTTGCGATTCCAGACCATCACGCTGCTGGTGGCGGTGGCCACCCTGGTGGTAACCATCCTGCTGTTCATCAGAATTCCAAAAGGTTTCTTTCCGATTCAGGACACCGGCGTGATCCAGGGCATTTCGGAAGCCGCCCAGACCGTGTCGTTCACGGAGATGTCCAATGAGCAGCAGGCGCTGGCCCGCATCATCCTGAAAGATCCGGCGGTGGAGAGCCTGTCTTCGTTTATCGGCATCGACGGCACCAACACCACCCTGAACAGCGGCCGCATTCAGATTAACCTGAAGCCCCTCGATGAGCGTAAGATCAACGCCAGCGACGTGATCCGGCGGCTGCAGCCGGAGTTGGAGACGGTACCCGGAATCACATTGTACATGCAGCCGGTGCAGGACATCACCGTGGAAGACCGCGTGAGCCGCACCGAATTCCAGTACACTCTGGAAGATGCCAACGCCGATGAACTGAATCGCTTCGCGCCGCAAATGATCGAAAAACTCAAGCAGGCTCCCGAACTGCGCGACGTGACCAGCGATCAGGAGGTGGGTGGCTTGCGCGCCACGCTTGCCTATGACCGCGAGACGGCCTACCGGTTGGGAATTACGCCCTCGGAGATCGATCAGACGCTCTACGATGCTTACGGCCAGCGTCAGGTATCCACCATGTTCACGCAGTTGAACCAATACCATGTCGTGCTGGAGGTAGATCCGAAATTCGAGAAAAATCCACTCAACCTGCGCGACCTGTATATCCGGACGGGCATGGGACCTTCCGCGAACGCGAGCGGAATGGTTTCCGGCGGCTCCAGCACCACGCAAACTTTCGGACCGCAGGCGGGCGCCTCATCCTCGCTGGCCAGCGCTTCCACGGCATCCAGTGCCTTCGGTGCGTCGATTGCGTCCAGCAACGTGTTTGGCGCCACGCCGTCGTCGGCCACGGCATTTCCCAACGGCGGCCAGGTGCCGCTCAGCGCCTTTACCCATCTGGAGATGACCAGCGCGCCCATCACCGTGAATCACCAGGGGCAGTTCCCGGTGATTACGCTATCTTTCAACCTGGCGCCGGATGCATCGTTGGGCGACGGTGTAAATGCCGTGAACCGGGTCAAGACCGAGATGAACATGCCGCCCAGCATCCAGGCCGCTTTTCAGGGGACGGCGGAGGCGTTTCTAGCATCGTTGGCGAATGAGCCGGTGCTGATCCTGGCGGCGCTGGTTACCGTGTATATCGTGTTGGGGGTGCTGTATGAAAGCTACATCCATCCCATCACGATCCTTTCCACGCTGCCTTCCGCGGGAGTTGGCGCGCTGCTCTCTCTCTCGCTTTTCAATCAGGATTTCAGCGTGATCTCGCTCATCGGCATCATCCTGCTGATCGGGATTGTAAAGAAGAACGGCATCATGATGATTGATTTCGCGCTGGACGCGGAGCGCAAGGATGGCATGCCCGCCGTGGACGCGATTTATCAAGCCTGCCTGCTGCGATTCCGGCCGATCATGATGACTACCATGGCTGCGTTGCTGGGAGCCGTGCCGCTGGCGTTTGGCAGCGGCACCGGTTCCGAACTGCGCCGCCCGTTGGGCATTACCATGATTGGCGGCCTGATTTTCAGCCAGGCTTTGACGCTCTATACCACGCCGGTAATCTACCTTTGGTTCGACCGCCTGGCGCAGCGGTTCTCGCGCCAGGAACGTCCCGCCCCCGATGCGGGCGCCGAACCTCTTGGGGCCCAGTGAGAGCGCGCCCATGAACATCTCCGAGCTCTTCATCCGGCGCCCGGTCGCTACTACGTTGTTGACTATCGCCATCGGCCTGGCGGGCATGGTGGCCTTTCGTATTCTGCCGGTGTCGCCGCTGCCGCAAGTCGATTTTCCGACGATATCCGTGTCGGCGTCGTTGCCGGGCGCCAGTCCCGAGACTATGGCTTCCTCGGTGGCTACGCCATTGGAGCGGCAGTTTGGGCGCATCGCATCGGTCACCGAGATGACCTCGTCGAGCAGCCTGGGCGGGACCAGCATCACCATGCAGTTCGATCTCAACCGGAACATCGACGCGGCCGCGCGCGATGTGCAGGCGGCCATCAACGCCGCGCGCGGATATCTGCCCGCCAACCTTCCGTCGAACCCGACGTACCGGAAGGTGAATCCGGCGGATTCGCCCATTGTCCTGCTGGCGTTGACCTCGCCCATCCTCTCCAAGGCCCAGATGTACGATGCCGCGTCGTCCATCATGGCGCAGAAACTGGCCCAGATCAGCGGCGTTGGCCAGGTCGTGGTGGGCGGGAGCGCCTTGCCGGGCGTGCGCATCGAACTGAATCCCACCGTGCTGAATCGTTACGGCATCGGTCTGGAACAGGTCCGCGGCGTGCTGGCCGCGGCCAACGCCAACAATCCCAAAGGCCACTTTTCCGACGGCAACCAAATATGGGAGGTGGGCGCCAACGATCAGATCTTCCATGCCATCGACTATGCGCCTCTGATCGTGACCTACCACAATGGCGCGGCCGTCCGTATCTCGGATGTGGGCGAGGCGGTGGACTCGGTGGAGGATCTGCGGAACTCCGGCTATGCCAACGGCCAACCGTCGGTCCTGGTGGTCATCTTCCGCCAACCCGGCGCCAACATCATCGATACGGTGGATCGGATCCGCGCCATGATCCCGCTTTTGCAGGCGTCCATTCCGCAATCCATTCATATCCAGGTCGCCATGGATCAGACGGTTACCATTCGTGCCTCCGTGCACGATGTGGAACGCACCCTGTTGATCTCCGTGATCCTGGTGGTCCTGGTGGTCTTCTTCTTTTTGCGCAACGTGCGCACCACCCTGATCCCGAGCGTGGCGGTTCCGGTGTCGCTGATTGGCACCTTCGGCGTGATGTATCTGCTGAATTTCAGCATCGACAATCTCTCCCTGATGGCGCTGACTATTTCCACCGGCTTCGTGGTGGACGATGCCATCGTGGTGATCGAGAACATCACGCGCTATTTGGAACAGGGCATGCGGCCGTTTCAAGCGGCCCTCAAAGGCGCCCAGGAAATTGGATTCACGGTATTGTCCATGAGTCTGTCCCTGATAGCGGTTTTCATTCCGTTGCTGCTGATGGGCGGCATCGTGGGGCGGCTCTTCCGTGAGTTCGCCATTACGCTGTCCGTGGCGATTGCGGTTTCCCTGGTAGTCTCGCTGACGACCACCCCGATGATGTGCGCGCACCTGTTGAAGCAGCACCAGGAGCATGGCTGGCTATACCGGACCAGCGAGCGTTTTTTCACCTGGGTCATCAATTCATACGGCAGCACGCTCACTAAGGTGCTGGACTTTGCGCCGATCACGCTGGCTATCCTGATCGGCACGATCGTGCTGAATGTCTATCTCTACATTCACGTGTCCAAGGGTTTCTTCCCTCAACAGGACAACGGACGCATGATGGGTCAGATCACCGGAGACCAGGATACTTCGTTCCAGGCCATGGACCGGGTTGTGCGGCAGATGGTGGACATTGTGGATAAAGATCCGGGCGTCGATACGGTCAACGGGTTCACGGGCGGTGGCGGCGGCCCGGGCGGGGGCACCGCCAATCAGGCGCGCATGTTCATATCGCTGAAGCCGTTAGAGGAGAGAAAGGCCACGGTGGATCAGATCATCGCGCGCCTGCGGCCCAAGCTGGCGCGCATTCCGGGCGCCACGTTGTATCTGCAGGCGTCCCAGGATCTGAGAATTGGCGGGCGCTCGAGCGCGGCCCTCTATCAATACACCATGTTGTGCGATAATCTCCAGGACTTGATTACTTATGCGCCCAAAATGCTGCAGGAATTGAAGACGATTCCGACGATCGCGGATGTGAACAGCGATCAGCAGAACAAGGGCCTGCAATCCATGGTGGTGTACGACCGCGACACGGCCGCGCGTTTCGGAATTTCCTCGCAACTGTTGGACAACACCCTGTACGATGCCTTCGGCCAGCGCCAGGTGTCGACCATGTATTCGACGCTGAACCAGTATCATGTGGTGATGGAGGCGGCCCCGCAATACTGGCAGAATCCGCTGTCGCTGCGGGACATCTACGTGCGATCGCCACTGGGAACCCAGGTTCCCTTGAGCGCGATTGCCAGCTACGCCCCGACCACGGCGCCGCTGGCGGTCACGCATCAAGGACTCGGACCGGCGACGACTATTTCATTCAACCTGCAGGCGGGTGTAGCCCTGGGAGATGCGGTGCAAGCCATTACCAAGGCGGCGACCAAGGTCGGCTTGCCGCGCAGCATCCAGACGCGCTTCGCCGGCACCGCCCAAGCCTACCAGGATTCGCTCGGCAACGAACCGGTCCTGATCGCGGCCGCGCTGGCGGCGGTTTACATCGTGCTCGGCATCCTCTACGAAAGCTACGTGCACCCGATTACGATTCTCTCCACGCTGCCTTCCGCGGGCGTGGGCGCGCTGCTCGCGTTGATGCTGACACACACCGATTTAAGCATCATCGCCATAATCGGCATCATCCTGCTGATCGGCATCGTCAAGAAGAATGCCATCATGATGATCGACTTTGCGCTACAGGCGGAACGCATAGAAGGCAAGAACTCGCGCGACTCTATTTTCGAGGCTTGCCTGCTGCGCTTTCGCCCCATCCTGATGACCACCATGGCCGCCATGCTGGGCGCGCTGCCTTTGGCGCTCGGCTCGGGCGTGGGATCGGAATTGCGCCGGCCGCTGGGGATCACGATCATCGGCGGCCTGTTGGTGAGCCAGTTACTGACGCTGTACACAACTCCGGTGGTTTATCTTTACTTTGACCGGCTGCAACACTGGTGGTATCGCGTGCGGCACAAGGAGCCGCCCGGCGCCGTGCCGCTGGGATCCGAAATCTGATGCGAACGTTCCTCCTGTTCTCTCTCACGGCCGTACTGTTGTGCTCCGTCGCGTGCATGGTCGGCCCGAATTACAAACAGCCCGCGGCGCCGGCGCCGCAGACCTTCAAGGAACCATTGCCGGAGGGTTGGAAAGAAGCCCAGCCGAACGATAGCGCCATTCGCGGCAAGTGGTGGGAAGTCTATAACGACCCGCAGCTGAATGCGCTGGTGGAGCAGGTTAGCATCACCAACCAGAATGTGCTCGAGGCGGAGGCGAATTTCCGCGCGGCGCGCTACGCCATTCGCATCGCGCGCGCCAGCCTGTTTCCGACCGTGGGCGCAAGTCCGACCATACAGACGCAACGGTCGGCGACGCCCTTGCCCGGCGAATCCGGTGTGTACACGACCTACAGCTTGCCGGTGGCGGCTTCCTGGCCGGTGGATATCTGGGGCGCGGTCCGCCGCAACGTGCACGCCGCCGAAGCCACGGCTCAATCGGATTACGCGCTGCTCGAGAACGCCAGGCTCTCGTACCAATCGGAGTTGGCGCAAGATTACTTCGAGTTGCGCGGCACCGATGGCGATATCGACCTGCTGACCACCACCGTGAAGTCTTACGAAGATTACTTGACGCTCACGCAGAACCGCTACAAATCGGGGGTGGCCTCGGGCGCCGATGTGGCGCAGGCGGAGACCCAATTAGACACCACGAAAGCGCAATTGATCGACCTGGGCGTGGCGCGCGCACAATACGAGCACGCCATTGCCGTCTTGGTTGGCAAGCCGCCGGCGGAGTTGACACTACCCAGCGGATTATTGAAGACGCCGCCCCCGGTAACCCCCGTGGCTGTCCCTTCTGCATTGTTGGAGCGGCGTCCGGATATTGCCGCCGCCGAGCGGCAGATGGCCGCCATCCAGGAGCAGATCGGCATCGCCGTAGCGGCATTCTATCCGTCTCTGGATCTAAGCGCCTCGCTGGGGTTCGGACCTGCAGAATTCACCAAGGGCTTCCTATGGCCCAGCCGGGTCTTCGCGGTGGGCGCCGCCTCGTCGGAAACCATCTACGAAGGCGGCAAGCGGCGGGCCCAGGTGAAGCAGGCGCAAGCGTTGTTCGATTCCAGTGTGGCCAGCTATCGGGAAACGGTTCTGACGGCGTTTCAGCAGGTGGAAGACGATCTGGCCGCTTTGCGGATTCTAGCCGATGAATCGGCCGCGACCGCGCTCGCGGTGAAAGCCGCCAAGGAGGCCCTGGACATTTCCACCTACCAGTACAAGGCCGGCACGGTAAACTATCTGCAGGTCATCACCTCGCAGGCGGCCTATCTGGGCGCCGAGGAAACCGCCGTGAATCTGCTCGCCCGCCGCATGGTTTCGAGCGTGCTCCTGATCCAGGCGATGGGAGGCGGATGGGATAACAAGAATATTCCCAGCGCGTCCGACCTGACGCAAAGCCGGTAGCGGATGACGGAAGTCAAAGTGAACCGCAAAGCGGCCCGGCGGGTCGCTTCCGGGCATCCGTGGATCTACGAAAGCGATGTGGCGGACGCGGGCGAGGCCCAACCCGGCGACGTGGTAAAGGTTGTGGATCCTGGCGGACACGTGCTGGGCACCGCGCACTTCAGCGCCGCATCGCAAATCAGAATTCGGCTGCTCTCGCACCGCGTGGAAGAAATTGACGCCGGGTTCTATGCGGCGCGTCTGGCGGCTGCCGAAAGTTATCGCCGCCGCGTGGTTTCCGGCACCGATGCTTATCGCGCCGTGCACGGCGAAGCCGATCTGCTGCCCGCGCTGGTGGTGGACCGGTACGCCGATTATCTCGTCATGCAGACGCTCGATCAGGGTATGGATCGCGCGCGCGACGCCATCGTGGCCGGGCTGGTGGATCTGTATTCCCCGCGTGGCATTGTGGCGCGCAACGATGCGCCGGTGCGCGCCAAGGAAGCGCTGCCGCTCGAATCGGCCGTGGTTCACGGCGAGGCGCCGGAGACCGTGGAAATCCGTATGAACGGTTTTCGCCTACAGGCGGACTTGTTGCACGGCCAGAAGACCGGCATCTTCCTGGATCAACGCGAGAATTATCTGGCGGCCGCGCGCTATGCCCGCGGCAAGGCGCTCGATTGCTTCACTTCCACGGGCGGATTCGCCATGCATCTGGCGGCGACTTGTGAGTCCGTGGAAGCCGTGGACAGCGCGGGAGCGGCATTGGCGCACGCCCGCCAGAACGCCGCGCTCAACGGCATCGCCAACATCGAATTCCGCGACGCCGACGTTTTTGTTTTGCTGGCGGCGTACGCCTCGGCCCGGCGGCAATTTTCGACGGTGATCCTGGATCCGCCCGCTTTCGCCAAATCGCGGAGCAGCCTGGAGGGCGCCGTGCGCGGCTATAAGGAGATCAACCTGCGCGCGCTGCGGCTCTTGGGACCGGGAGGCATTCTGGTCACGTGTTCGTGCTCGCACCATCTGAGCGAAGCCATGCTGCTCGAGTTAGTGGCCGAAGCCTCCTTGGATGCAGGCAGGCAATTGCGCGTGCTGGAGCGCCGCACGCAAAGCCAGGACCACCCCATCCTGCTCACCGTGCCCGAGACGCATTACTTGAAGTGCCTGATCCTGGAGGTAATGTAAGGCGCCGCTAGGCGTTCAGCCGCGCCAGCCAACCGTTTAGATCGCCGGCCAGTTCGGGGTTTCCCGCGGCGATCTGTGTATAGCGGGCCTTCGCTGATTCTCTGTACCGTCCCAACAGCACCACGGGATCGAGAGCATTGACCTGGCTTATGGTGTGCGGCCCCAGCACGCCATCCACGGCACATTGGCCGCCGCAAGTGTTGACCGCGTCCTGCAAAAGAATCAATGCGCCAGGCCGAGCCGCGCTGCCCGGGCCCATATTCACGGTCAGATCGAAAACCTTATTGGCCAGGGCCTGGTCGTGGAGTGAGCCTATATGATACCGGTTCCAGAAATAGGTCTGATAGATGCCCGAGGCCTCGGACTCCGTCAGATTGCGAATGAAAGCTTCATCCGCATCGGTCTTGTAACCGGATTCACGCACGAATTTCAGCGTGACGCCATAATTCACTATCTCTCCCGTGACCTGGTTATGATAGAACCCGCCTTCGTTCCGCAAGGTGATGGCGACCGCCGGCTGAAAGTCAGCCACAGTTTAGTCCTCCCATCTTTGATCGTATGATACCCGCACCGGTAATTCGGGATCATGCAGGGTCGCAATTCGAGCTAAGTTTCCTGGAATGCAGCGCCTATCGAAGTTTAATATGCGCGTGACCGATAAGAATTGCCTAACGGCCGGCGGCGGCTGCGTGCGATTCGGAGACTGGCTGGGTTCCCTTCGGAACGGCCAACACATTGAAATAGGCGTGCTCCGGTCCCCAGGGAGCGAAGGGGATCAGTCCCCTGGAATCGATACAAAACAGTTCATTACCAAGGCCTGTCAGCACTTCGGCCAGTTCCGCGCAGGAGTGGCCCCGCGGCGCCTGCGTGCTTTCCGCAAACTCCACAATGAGTTGCGGGGGGTGGGCGCTCGAGAGCAGCCGGCGGGCGCCGCGCAAGGCGCCCATCTCACCGCCGTCGATATCGATTTTAATCAGATCGACTTGCGCAATGCCGCGCGCCGCGATGTAGTCGTCCAGGCTCTGGGTCCGTAAGGCACTGTCGGCGCCGGTCGTGGCGGCCACCGCGCAGTGATTGATGGTGACATTAGTAAGTCCGTTCGCGGACACATTATGTTGCAGTAAGGCGAATGTGCGGGGATCGGGTTCGAAGCTGTGGACCCTGCCCTGTGGGCCCACCAGCCCGGCCGCCAGCAGCGTGTACTGGCCCACGTGCGCTCCCACATCCACAAAAGTCATGCCGGGCCGCAGCAGCTTCTCAAAGACACGCGTGGTATGCGGCTCGTGATAGCCGTTGACCAGGATGCCGGTTCCCACGATCTGTCCCCACAGAACCCGGATCGTCATGCCGTTGCCGAGGCGCGCATCCACGCTGGGGAAGTAGTCGAGCCGATACGCGATGCGCGACACAATCCAATGCGGCTGCCGGGTCATTCCGGAAAGGCAGCGCAAGAGCATGCGGGTGATTCCCGGCGCGCGTTCCGCAAGCGCGATGATAGCCGGCGAAAGCTGCGTGCGCATTACGCTAGTTTAGCCGATGAATCGTATGGGTTGAATCCAACCAAGTGAAACGCCGGTCATAACCAGGCCGATGCACACGATCAGTCCGGCCGAGAGCACCGGGATCACGCGAAATGCGGGATGCGCGGCGGCTTTCTGCTGGTCCGGCAACAGATGTTTGGCGTACAGCACCGTGACGCCGATTCCCATCAGCACCAGGGCCAGTCCGGAGCTGAAGGCCACCAACAGAAGCAGGCCCAATCCGATACGTCCCAGTGCGATGGAACTGAGCAGTAACACCAGGGCCGAGGGGCAGGGAACCAGGCCGCCGCTGGCGCCCAGTGCGATCAGGCTGCCCAGCGTGACGTCGCCTTCCGGCACGTGTGTGTGACCGCCGGGTCCGTGATGATGTTGATGATCGTGATTGTGGTCATGATCGTGGTGATGCGCATGGCTATGATCATGCTGATGCTGGCGCCGCAGCTTGCGCGCGCGCTTGTAAAGCATCAGTCCGCCGATCCATACGATCGACAAGCCGGAGATCGCGCCCAGGACCGGAAAGATCTTCTCCGGCAGCACGTACTGCGAAAGGAACAGGGTCGTCAATCCGAGAAAGAATACGCTGATCGTGTGCGTGAAGGTCACCATGGCGCCCAGAAACACGGCATGTTTGAATGTGCCGTGCGAGCCTACCAGGTAGGCCGCCACGATCGTTTTGCCATGGCCCGGCGAAAGCGCGTGCATGGATCCCAGGCCGAACGCCACCAGCATGCCCAGCAGAACCACGCCAATGCCGATATCGCCGCGGTGCAGCAGGCGGGACAGGAAATCACCGCGCACCACCGTGCCCGGAGCCGCCGGCTGTGGTGGAACCGGAGAAGTAGCCGGCACGGGGGCCGGCGCGGACACGATCCTGGGTTTGGACTTGACGGGCGCTATGGTCGAAGCCGCGGTCCAGTCGACCGATGCGCGCAGGTCTTGCGGCGGCGCCACGGTGGGATCGGCGGGATACGCGGTCAGCTCCTGGCTGCGGTCGGTGTCGCCGGCCGTGGCCCGTTCGATGGCAGCGCCGGAGCCGGCGGCGATCACGACCTCTTTCCAACCGGCGCGATCCGGGAAGTTGCGATCTTCATAAGCCAGCGATCCGGCCGCCACGGCCAGCTTCAGGCTGGTGGTAATGCGCATCACCGGAGAGCCGCCCGCGCCCGGCGTTATGGCCAGCGTGGCGCCTTCGAATTGTGGCTGGACGGCGCGCCCGTCGCAGGCGATCTGCAGGTTGCGCACCCACTCCCGTGCCTGTTCGGCCGCCTTGCGATCGAGTTCCGCGCGCGGGCTGTCGGCGCTCAGGCCCCATTGCTGCAACAATTGAAAACTGGGAATCTCGGCCAGGTCCAGCACATAGCGGATCTCGGCGCCGCCGCCCGAAACCTCGATGCGGGCATAGTGGCTTACACTGAAATTGCCCATGGGGTGCGCCGTGAGCATTCCGGCGAGCGCGAAAAAGAGCGGCCAAGCGCAGGGTTTCATTACAATAGGTCTTTACGAATTTTACGACGGTTTGGATTTATGCATTGGGTGACCTCGGAAGACGTCCCGCGATCGGGTGAATTGCGTGTGCCCGCCGGAGCCATATTCACGCCTTCGGCGCGGGAATTGGCGGAAGGGCGCGGCATTCGAATCCTGGAGGCGCGCACCGGCGAAGCCGCCCCCGTGGCTGCGCCGGACAAGGTCATCGCCTTAGGAGCGGATCATGGCGGTTTCCGCCTGAAAGAGGTTCTGAAGCCCCTGCTGGCGGCTTTGGGTCTGGAGATTCATGACGTCGGGGTGCACGACGAAAAACCCGCCGATTATCCGGATATCGCGCAGCAGGTGGCCGAACTGGTGGCGCGCGGCGAGGCGCGCCGCGGTGTCATCATCGACGGCGCGGGGATCGGATCGTCCATTGCGGCGAACAAGGTGGCCGGTATCCGCGCGGCGCTCTGTTACGATCGCGCGTCGGCGCGCAACAGCCGCGAGCATAACGATTCCAACGTGCTCACGCTGGGCGCGCGTCTGTTGACGGCCGGCCAGGCCGAAGAAGTGCTGCGCACCTGGATCGAAACGCCGTTCGCCGGCGGCCGGCACACCGCGCGGGTCGAGAAGATTACGCGCATCGAACAACAATACGGCAAAGCACCCGCGCCGGTGGCGCCCGCCGACCAGCCCAAGCCCCGCATGGAAGGGCCGGTGGCGTCGCTCATCGACCACACCATGCTGCGTCCCGAAGCCACCCGTGCCGACATAGTGAAGCTGTGCGCCGAGGCCCGGCAACACGGCTTCGCCACGGTGTGCGTGAATCCGTATTGGGTGCCGCTGGCGGCCAGCGAACTCGCCGGCTGCCCCGTCAAGGTGTGCACCGTGGCCGGATTTCCATTGGGCGCAACCTCCACCGAAGCCAAAGTGGCGGAGACCGCCGCAGCCCTGCGCGCCGGAGCGCGAGAAATCGACATGGTGCTGAACGTAGGCGCGCTGCGTTCGGGCGATCTCGACACCGTGAAACTCGACATTCAGGCCGTAACGCGCGCCTGTCACGACGCTGGGGCCATCGTGAAAGTGATTCTCGAAACCGCGCTGCTGGACGATGCACAGAAGAAAACCGCGTGCGGCCTGGCGCAGGCTGCGGGCGCGGACTTCGTGAAGACCTCCACGGGTTTCGGACCCGCCGGCGCGACCGTGCAGGACATCGTGCTGATGCGCCACGCCGTCGGTCCGCGTATGGGCGTGAAAGCCGCCGGTGGCATCCGCACGCTGGATGATTTCCGCGCCATGGTGGCGGCCGGCGCCAACCGCGTGGGCGCCAGCGCCAGCGTGAAAATCGTGGAGGCCGCCGGCAAGTGACCGCTACCCGCAAAGCCATCCGTTTCCGGGAACGCTCCGAGCTGCTGGACTTTCTTTTGGAAGTATCCACGGCGACGTCCCAGACGCTGGATCTTGACGAACTGCTGCCTAACGTCTCCGACATCGTCAAGCGCGTGATTCCCGCGGAGTTGTTCGCCATTTTGCTCTACAGCGAGAAGCGCCGCGAACTGCGTATCCGCTATGCCCAGGGGCACCGCGAAGAGGTGGTGCAGAACTGGTCCATTCCGTTGGGGCAGGGAATCACCGGCGCGGCCGCGCTGCTGCGTGAGCCCATCCTGGTGGGCGACGTGCGCAGCGATCCGCGCTATCTGAACGCCGTGGAGGCCGTGCGCACGGAGATGGCCGTGCCCATGATCGCGCGCCGCAAGCTGGTGGGCGTGATCGACGTGCAATCCACGCGCGCCAATGCCTATACGGAACAGGACCGCGCGCTGTTGCGCCTGATCGCAGCGCGGGTGGCCATCTCCATCGATAACGCGCGTCTTTATTGGCGCGTCGAGCGGCAGAATCGCACACTCAAGGCCCTGGCTTCCATCTCGCAGGAGTTCTCGTCCATTCTGGACGTGGACGAGTTGCTGACCAAGATCGCCCGCACGGTGCGCGGCCTGATCGACTACGATGCCTTCAACATCCTGCTGGTGGATGCCGAGCGCAAACTGCTGCGGCACCGCTTCAGCATGCGCTACGACGAGCGCGTGGATCTCGACAACGTTCCGTTGGGAAAGGGCATCACCGGCGCGGCCGTGGAACAACGCGCTCCGGTGCGCGTGCAGGACACCAACCAGGACCCGCGCTATATCGCTTCGCATCCCGGCATCCGGTCGGAGGTGGCGATTCCGCTTATGACCCACGATCGCGTCTCGGGCGTTATGGACCTGGAGAGCGAGCGCGTCGGCTACTTCACCGACGATCACGTGCGCATGCTCATGCTGCTCGCGCCCCAGATCGCCAGTTCGGTGGAGAACGCCAGGCTATACGAGGAAGTGGCCCTGCGCGAACGGCGCATGGAGGAGGATCTGCAAGCCGCGCGGGAACTGCAGACGGTGATGCTGCCCACCGGCGATCCCGGCTTCGATGGTCTGGAACTGGCCGCCGGTCTGCGGCCCGCCCGCGGAATCAGCGGCGACATCTACGATTTTTTCGAATCGCCGGACCGGCGCGCGGTGCTGGCTTTCGGCGATGTCAGCGGCAAGGGCGCGGCGGCCGCTCTGTATGGCGCGCTGGTGACGGGCCTTTTGCGATCGCTGGCGCCGCGCCGCACCGATCCGCGGCAGCTCATGCGTGCCCTGAACGAAGCGTTGATCGAGCGCAAAATCGAAGCCCGGTATGTGACCCTGCTGGTGATGCTGTGGAGTCCGGCCATACGCCAATTCGTGATGGCAAACGCCGGCAGCAATCCGCCGCTGGTCTGCCGCAACCGCGAAGTTCTGAAGACCCGCGTGGAAGGCGTTCCGCTAGGTCTGTTGGATGAGCGCGAATACGAGGAAGTGGTTTTTCAGGCGCATCAGGGCGATATCGTGGTGCTCTACTCCGATGGCGTGACGGATCACTTGAGCCCGGAGGGCAAGGATTACGGCCGGCACCGGTTGGCCGCGGTGGTACGGCAGATGTGCGACGCCCCGGCGGAAGAGATTGTGGCCGCCATTCTGGCGGATCTGGACCGCTTCAATCCGACGCCATTCGACGATCAGACGCTGCTGGTGATGAAAGTGAGGTAATGTTTCACTATTCCAACCAGGATCTCTACTGCGAAGACGTGCCCCTGGCCGACATCGCGCATCGCGCCGGCACGCCCGCCTATGTCTATTCGAGCGCCGCGATCCTGGCGAACTATCGCGCCTACGACGAAGCCCTGGGCGATGTGCCGCATAACATCTGCTACGCGGTGAAGGCGAACTCCTCCCTGGGCATTCTGGCGTTGTTGGCCCAAGCCGGCGCGGGCTTCGACATCGTCTCCGGCGGCGAGTTATATCGCGTGATTCAGGCCGGCGGCGATCCCGCCAAGGTTGTTTTTTCCGGCGTAGGCAAAACCGCGGATGAGGTCGATTACGCCCTGCAACAGGGCATCCACACGTTCAACTGCGAGTCTGAGCCTGAACTGGCGCTGATCGACGCCCTGGCTGCGCGGCGGGGTGTGCAGGCAGGCTTCGCCCTGCGTGTGAATCCCGATGTGGATGCCTCCACGCACCCCTACATTTCCACCGGCCTGCGCGAGCACAAATTCGGCATCGACATCGCGGATGCCGAGGCCGTTTACGAGCGCGCGCGCGCGTTCGGGAACCTTGTGGCAGAAGGCGTGAGCTGCCACATCGGTTCGCAATTGATGGACACCAACCCCATCCTCGAGGCGATCAGCCGGGTGCTGGCGCTGATCGAACGTCTGCGAGAGCGGGGCTTCGCGATCGGCCATATCGATCTCGGCGGCGGACTGGGCGTGGCTTATCAGGCACACGAACATGCGCCGGAAATCCGCGCGTTCATCGCGCAAATTCGCCCGCGGTTGGAGAACGCCGGATTGCGCGTGATGCTGGAGCCCGGCCGCTCCATCGCCGGCGCGGCCGGCGTGCTGCTGACGCGCGTGCTCTATCGCAAGCGCAACGGGGAAAAAGAATTCGTGATTGTGGATGCGGGTATGAACGATTTGATCCGCCCTTCGTTGTACCGCTCGCATCACGGAATCATCCCCCTGCGCAAGACGGCGCGGCCGGAAATCGTGGCGGACGTGGTCGGGCCGGTCTGCGAGACCGGAGATTTTCTGGCCCGCGGCCGCAAGATGGCCAACGCCGCGCCCGGCGACTATCTGGCGGTGTGCACGGCGGGCGCCTACGGCTTCGTGCTGGCATCGAACTACAACTCGCGCCCGCGCCCGGCGGAGATCCTGGTGGAAGGCAGTTCGTTTCGCACCATCCGCGCGCGCGAGACTTATACGGACCTGGTGCGCGGAGAGGTGATTTGAGACGCGGAGACCTCGCGAGGGCCGTCATGGCTGTTATGGCGACGGCAATTGCGGCTTCCGCGCACGACGTCATCACCACCAAACTGCTCTGGACGCAGGAGATTTCGCGCATCGTCTACCGGCATTGCGGGTCCTGCCACCGCGACGGCGGCAGCGCCATGTCGTTGATGACTTATGATGACGCGCGGCCGTGGGCCAAAGCCATCCGGGACGAAGTGCTCGCGCGCCGCATGCCACCGTGGGGCGCGGTGAAAGGAGTGGGCGAATTCCGCGACGATCCCAGCCTCTCGCAAATCGAAATTGACATGATCGTGAATTGGGTGGAGGGCGGCGCGCCCAAAGGGGACGATATATTTCTGCCTGCCGAACCGCATTTCACCTCGGCTGTCGCGATGCCGCCCGGTGGCCGCGAATTACTCCTGTCCAGCGCGCAAGTTTTCACGTTATCGGCCTCGGGTGAACTGGCGGGTTTGCGGCCGGCGCATCTGGCGGCCGGGGAGTCGTTGGAAGTCACGGCCCTGCTGCCGGATGGCGGCGTGCGGCGGCTCATCTGGATCCGTAACTGGCATCCGCAATGGCAACGCACATATTATTTCCTGCATCCCATTTCACTGCCCAAGGGCACGCGCCTCGCAGCTTATTCCGGTAAGCCGGCCCAAGCTGCCCTAATACTGACTCGTTAGGAGGTTTCACCAATGCCGCCAGTGTCGAAGCCCGAGGTGGTGGTACGCGCCGCCAGGCCGGATGATAGTGCCATGTGCGGAAAGATTTGCTATGAGGCCTTCTCCAGGATCAATGCGGCGCACGGTTTTCCCTGCGATTTCCCGGGGCCGGAGGCCACTACCGGTCTGCTTTCGATGATGTTCTCCAGCCCCGGCTATTACTGCGTGGTGGCGGAAGTAGGAGGCCGCGTCGTGGGAAGCAATGGACTCGACGAGCGTTCCGTGATCGCGGGCGTCGGACCGATCACCGTCGATCCCGGCGCGCAAAACCTCGGCGTGGGAGGGAAGCTGATGCAGGCGGTGATGGATCGGGCCAATGAACGCCGCTCCGCCGGCCTCCGCCTGGTGCAGGCTGCGTTTCACAATCGCTCGCTCTCACTTTATACCGGCCTCGGCTTTGACGTTCGCGAGCCGCTTTCCTGCGTCCAGGGACGGCCGATGGAACGGAGTGTTCCCGGATGCGCGGTTCGGGCCGCGCAATCCGCCGATCTGGAGGCCTGCAATGTGCTATCCCGTCGCGTGCATGGGTTCGATCGCGGTGTTGAACTGGCGCAAGCCGTCGACCGGAAGACCGCGATCGTGGTGGAGCGCGGGGGCTGCGTTACCGGATACGCCACCACCCTGGCTTTCTCCGGCCATGCCACGGCGGAGACCAATCTGGATTTGCAAGCGCTCATCGCCTCGGCGGAGTCCTTCGCCGGTCCGGGTATTCTCGTGCCGTCGCGGAACAGCGCACTGCTGCGCTGGTGCCTGGCGCATGGCCTGCGCGTCGTACAGCCTATGACCTTGATGAGTATCGGGCTCTATAATGAACCGGCCGGCGCCTGGCTGCCTTCCGTCCTGTTTTGAGCCTCCCGGGGGCGGGATAACTATGGAGGACTTGTCCTGGCGTGTTTTCCGATGTTAATCCGATATGTAGAGAGGACTTAATATGGCCAGTTGGCGAAAGTTAATTGTCTTGGCGGCGTTACTGCCCACCCTGGCGGCCGCGGCCGATCCAGCCATGCTGGAGCTGATCATGCCGGAGGCGCGCTTCGTCGTCTACATGAACGTGGGCCGGCTGGTCAATTCGCCGATCGGCCAAGCCATGTCGGTACAGCTCAAGGGCCAGTTGCAGAATCTTCATCCCGATGCGCAACAGGCCATGAGCGCTCTGAACGGCGTCGACTGGACGCGTTACGCGCAGGAAGTCATCTTTGCGGGCACCGGCCAGGGTAAGGACGCGCCCGCGATCGGCATCGTGCGCGGTCTGCTCGATCCGGCGTGGGTCGAATCGTTACACACGTTTCAGGGCGAGAAGAGCGCCTATATGGGCGTGCCCATGGTTTCGTCCACCAATGGCAGTTCCGCGGTGGCCTTCCTGGAGGGCTCCATCACCGTGATCGGTTCTGCTGCCGAGGTCCGGGCGGCCATCCGGCGGCGCGGCCAGAACCAGCCGATTTCGCCGGTGCTGGCCGATGGCCTGCAGCGCTACGACACCGATTATGACGCCTGGGTGGTGACGGCCGGCCCATTGGTGGCCGCTGCTCCCAAGGCCTTAAGCGCCCCCAACGCCCCGAACACGGCCGGCATGAAATGGCCCGATCATCTGGAATCGCTCAACGGCGGCGTGCGCTTCAGCCCGGATTTGGAAATTTCCGCCGACCTCACCATGCGGACCGAGAAGGATGTGGCGGACATGGCCAACACACTGCGCTGGTTCACCGGCGTGGTGCGCACGCAGGCGCAAGGGGCGGCCAGCCTCGACAAGATGGATTTTAAAGCCGAGGGAAGGCGCCTATCGATATCGCTGCAAGTTCCGGAACAGGAGGTGCGCGCCGCGCTGCAACAGCGGCAAAATGCGCAAGCCGCGCCCCGTCCGCGTGCCGTACGGCCTCCGGACATCGCCAGCGGTTTGCCCGAGCCGCCGCCCGGCAGCATCCGCGTGCAGTCCTCGCCCAGCGACATGGGCACGGTTGTATTACCGCTTAAGCCCCAGTAGGTTTGTGCGCAACCGAGCCGCCGACTATCCTATGAATGGACATGGCTGACCGCAGTTTGTCGTTCTGGTTGATCGCCGGCAGCATTTTCGCGCTCTACAATGGCCTTCGTTTGGGCCGTTGGCAGGATCTGGCGTCGTGGACGAGGTTCCACGTAACGATCGAATTGGTCGCCGGCGCGTGCCTGTTGCTGGCCGGCATCGTTTTGCTGGTGGCGCAAAGCCCTGGCCGTCCGCTCATCGTCGTCAGCACGCTGGCGCTCGCCGTCTTGGGGGTTAACCTCATCGCCGGAACCTTGCTCGGAACCATCCCGTGCACGGGCGGCAGTTGAGCCCTCAGTAAATACGCCCTCGGCGGGGGCTTCCTGGTTTTAGCTCGCGCAGTCTGGCTGGCCGCTTTATAGTCCCGTACAAAATGCTAACGATTTCCCCTCCCTGTCGTACACTACTCCAAGGGAGCATTTATGTATCGCTTAGCCTTCCTGCTACTTGCCGCAGGCGCGCTGTTGTTCGCGGATGTCAACGAAGACCTGCTCAATGCCGCCCGGAGCGGCGATCTGGATGCGGTAAAAGCGCTGGTGGAGAAGGGCGCTTCCATCGAGGTCAAGACGGCCTATGGCCAAACGCCGCTTTACCTGGCGGCCATGAGCGGCCGCGACTCGGTGGTCCAGTTCCTGCTCGATAAAGGCGCCAAGACCGACATTACCGATACGTTTTATAAAGCCTCCATGCTCGATTTCGTGCTGGAGCGGAAGCATTATGCGATAGCCAAGATACTCATCGCCCGCGGCGATGGCAAGATCGACAACGAACTGAAAGAGACCGCCGATTCCGGGCAGGCCGACCTGGTCCAGGCGGTGCTCGCCAAAGGCAAGCCGAGCCAGCCGGCGCTCGATGCCGTTTACGAGAGCGCGCTGACGGAGAAGCGCAGCGGGATCGCCGAGTCGCTGAAAAAAGCGGGCGCCAACGAGCCGGCTCCGCCGTTCGTCGTGGACCCCAAGGTTCTGGAGTCGTACGCGGGCACCTTCAAGAGCGAGCAGTTTCCGCTGGATATCAAGTCATTCGTGAAGGAGGGCAAGCTCTATATACAGGCGACGGGCCAGGATGCCTTCTCGCTCAAGCCGAAAAGCGCCACGGTGTTCACCTTCGCTCCGGCCAACATCGAGATCGATTTTGATACACCCGCCAGCTTCACCCTGAAGCAGGGCAGCATGAACATCAAATTCAAGAAAGCGGTGACGCAATGAAACGGGCACATGTCTGGTTGTGGGCGATCGCCTCGATATCGTTCGCGGGCGACTGGCCGCAGTTCCGCGGTCCCTCCGGTTCGGGTGTCGGCGATGGCGTCAAGCCGCCCGTGAAGTGGGACGCCACCAAGGGAACCAATATCGTCTGGAGCGCGGAAATTCCAGGGCTGGCCGATTCGTCGCCCATCGTGTGGGGCAACCAGATCTTTGTCACCACCGCGGTTTCGAGCGATCCGAAACAGACTTTCCGCACCGGCCTTTATGGCGACACCGACCCGGTAAACGACAGCTCGCCGCATCGCTGGCTGGTGATGGCGCTCGATAAGAAAACCGGCAAGGTCCTTTGGCAGCAGACCGCGCACGAAGGCGTGCCAAAGACGAAGCGGCATCCGAAATCCTCCCAGGCATCGCCCTCTCCGGCGACCGACGGAAAGGTGCTAGTGGCTTATTTCGGGTCGGAAGGGCTGTACGCCTACTCGCTCAGCGGCACGCTGCTGTGGAAGAAGGATCTGGGCCTGCAAAACGCCGGATGGTTCTTCGATCCGGATTCGGAGTGGGGCGCAGCCAGTTCGCCGGTGATCTACAAGAATACGGTGGTCGTGCTATGCGACCGGCAGAAGGATTCGTTCATCGTGGCGCTCGATCTGAAGGATGGCCGCGAGCTTTGGCGCACGGCGCGCGCCGAAATTCCGTCGTGGGGAACGCCCACCATCGTGCCGGGCAAGGAC
Source organism: Bryobacteraceae bacterium (assembly GCA_049511415.1). GTDB lineage: Bacteria > Acidobacteriota > Terriglobia > Bryobacterales > Bryobacteraceae > Bog-159. Next base: position 42,795 of record JBEKYC010000007.1, read on the forward strand.
CACACCGAGATCGCCACGAATGCACCGAAAGCCATTCGCGGCTACGATGCCGATACCGGCAAGCAACTCTGGACTTTGGGCCCGAATTCGGAGGTGGTTTGCACCACGCCGGTCTTTTCGCAGGGCGTGATCTATGTGACCGCGGGTTATCCGCCGGTGCAGCCCATTTACGCGATTAAAGTCGGATCGAGCGGTGACCTCACTCTTAAGGATGGCAAGGATTCCAGCGATGCGATCGCCTGGAGCAAGCAGCGCGGCGGTGTTTATCTGCCTTCGCCGCTGGTATACGGCGAGCATCTGTACACCGTGTCGAACAACGGCATCCTGACGGTGTACGACGCCAAGGCCGGCACGAAGGTGTATCAGCAGCGCGTCGGCGAGGGCGGCTCGTTCGTGGCCTCGCCGGTGATGGCGGGCGGCAAGCTCTACATCAGCAGCGAAGATGGCGATGTCTACGTGGTGAAGGCGGGCGCGCAGTACGAGCTGCTTTCGAAGAACCCCATCGGCGAGCCGATTCTGGCGACTCCGGCGCTGGCGGGCGACCTGCTGCTGGTGCGCGGCGCCAGGCACTTGTTCGCCATCGCCGAATAACCCCTAAAAATGTTTAGAACGATTCGTCCCCCCGGATCGTTATAACAGTGTAGAATGCCCCTGGTAATGGCGGCCGGACGGTTGCAGGCCCGCAATGACGCTAGCTTGACACAGGCATCCAAACGCGGCGATCTGTCTGCGTTCGAGGAGATCTATGCCGCGCATGCCGGGCACATGAAGAGTATCGCCTTTCATCTGCTGCGGGACCGGGCGGATGCCGAGGATGCGGTGCAGGAAGCGTTTCTGAAGATCTATCGCGGGGCGGCCACCATCCAGTTCGATTCCGGCCTGGCGCCGTGGATCTACCGTATCCTGATCAATTGCTGTTATGACACCGGACGCAAGCGGCGGCGGCAGGCGGAATCGCCGCTGACCATGGAGCCGCCGGCCATACCCAATAACGTGCCGCTGCAGGTGGCCATCGGACACGCGCTCGATCGCATCCATCCGCAATACCGGATGGTGTTTTGGTTGTTTGAAGTGGAGGGATTCCGGCATTCGGAAGTAGCCGCCATTCTGGAGATTCCGGAAGGCACTTCCAGGAAATGGCTGTTTGAGGCCAAACGCGAATTGCAGCGATTGCTGAAGGAGGCGCGCGCATGACATTCGACTGCAAAGATCTGGAGCGCGCCCTGGCAGTGCCGGAACTGCTGCCCGACGCGCGCGAGCATGCCAAGGTGTGCGATGCCTGCCGCCGCGAGCTGTGGCTATGGAATGAGACCTCGACGCTCGCTCCGGGCCTGCGCGAGGAGTGGGAGAGCCCGGACCTGTGGCCGAAAATCCGCGAGGCATTGGCGGCGCGGCAGAAGGCAGCTAAGCGGCCGGTGTTCGACTGGCGCATCATTGCGGGCATTGCGGCAATGGTGGCGCTGTCGGTGGCGGCATTCGTCTTTATGCGATCGCGGCCGGCGCCGGTGGCGCAGAAGGACAGCGACTTTTTGACCGAGCGGGCGCTGAAGGAAGTCGAGACGACCGAGGCGGCTTACCGGGCTTCCATAGACAAGCTCTCGCGGTTGGCGCAACCTAAGTTGTCAGCGGCCGATAATCCGGTGGCCGTTGCCGATCGCGAGAAGCTGATGGTGCTCGATTCCGAGATTGGCGAGGTGCGCTCCACGGCGGATGGCAACCGCTTCAACGCGCAGTTGCGCACCGAACTGGCGGCGCTGTATCGCGAGAAACAGGACACCCTGAAGGAGATTTTGCAAAGTGGGCAAACGCATTAGATACGGTCTGGCAGTGCTGCTGGTGTTGCCGGCCTTCGCGCGCGATGAGTATACGCGCAGCTTCGATAAAACCGTGAGCCTGCCCGCGGGGCAAAGCGTGCGCGTGGAGCACCGGATGGGCAGTGTCAGCGTGCACGCGCATGCCGGCCGGGATGTGCAGGTGCATGCCTCGATCCGCGTCTCGGGCTCCAACGATGCGGAGGCCAAGCGGCTGGCCGACCAGATCCGCGTCGAAGTGGAACAGTCGGGTTCGTCGCTCTATATCCGGACGGAATATCCCAAGGAAGAGCACGACGGCTTCTTTGGATTTCACAATATCTCTTACTCGGTGAACCTCGAAATTACGATGCCGGATAGCGCGCCGCTGAACCTGCGCAACAGCTTCGGCAGTGTCTCGATCGAGGATCTGAAGGCCGGCGCCGAAGTAATCAACGCTCACGGCAAGCTGACGTTCCGGAACGGCAAGGGGACCGCGCGCCTGGAGAATTCCTTTGCCGAAGTCGAAGTGACGGGCAATGCGGGGGATGTGACGATCCGCAACAACAATGGCAGTGTGGAGGCATCCGACGTGACCGGATTGGTGGATATCAAGAACCGGTTCGCCAACGTGACGGTCACCAATCCCGGTCATGGCGCCACCATCGTGAATGGCAACGGCGCGGTGATGGTTACGGGAGCGGGCGGCGAAACGCGGATTACCAATTCGTTCGGCAAAGTGACGGTCGCGACGGTGAAAGGCAACCTCAGCGTCAATAACGCGAATGGCGAGGTGGAAGCGAATAGCGTCACCGGCTCGGCGGAGTTGAACACCAGCTTCGGAACCGTGCGCTTCGGCGACATCGGCAAGGAACTGTCGGTGCATGCAACGAATTCCTCGGTGATCGGGCGCAAGGTGGGCGAGGCGGCCACCATCGAGAATTCGTTCGGACGCGTGGATGTGAGCGACGTGCGCAAGGGCATTAAGATCGTGGGCGGGAACAGTCCTATCACGGTGGCGGACGTGGGCGCGGAAGCCTCCGTGAAGACCAGCTTCGGATTGGTGACGGCGGATCGCGTGGGCGGCGTGCTGACGGTGGAAGATTCGAACGGCGCGGTGAAAGCGTCGGGCATTCGCAATAATGCCAACGTGAAGACCAGCTTCGGCGCGGTGCTGCTGGATGGCGTGGCGGGTTCGGTGGATGTGGAGAATCAGAATGGCGGCGTGGAGGTATCGCTGGCGGGGCAGGCTTGCCGGCCCGTGGGGATTCGCACGAGCTTCTCCGCCGTGCGAGTGCGCGTGCCGGATAATTCGAGTTACGCGGTGGCGGCTAAGACATCGTTCGGCAAGATTCACTCCGATTTTCCGATGACCGTATCCGGCGACCTCAGCTCCGATTCGTTGAACGGCACTATCGGCGGCGGCGGCTGTCCCATGCGGCTGAATAACAACAACGGCAGCATCGAGATTCTGAAGGGCGGGAGAATCTGAGATGCGGCGCTGGCTGATGGCGCTAGCGATGGCGGCCGGAGCGCAGGCAGCGCAGGTCACCTGGACCGGCTGGTTCGCGGACGAACAATGCGCGACGGCACGCGCCGAGAGCGGCCAGTTCGGGCCAACCAATCCGGAGTGCGCCAAGACTTGCATTCAGGATGGCAAGGCAGCGGCGTTTATCAGCGAGCAGGCCAAGGCGGTCTTTAAGGTGGAAGGTTATTCCGGCGTGATCGCGGACCTCGGGTATCATGTGCAGATTACCGCCGATGTGGATAACGGCAAGCAGACCGTCGCGATCCGAAGCGTGAAGCGGCTGGGTTACGAGAACCTGTCTTGCGAGCGGCCGCGGAAGAAGTAGGATAGCCGGACACCTGTTACCATCCGGTTTATGCAAAAGCCGCTGCTTCTCGGGCTGGCGCTGGCGGCCAGCCTGCCTGCCCAGTGGGTCCCGCTAAACCCTGTCACCGGTGTCCAACAACAAGCTAACGGCGTGGTGCTCAACATGCATGCCGGCGCCACGCGGATTGAAGTCTGCAACGACTCCATCGTGCATGTGGTCTACTCGCCCGTTGCGACGTTTCCGAAGAGCACCGACTACGTGGTGACGAAGAGCAGTTGGGCCGCGCCGCAGTGGAAGCTGGAAACCACGGATCGGGCCGTCACGCTGAGCACTGCGCGCATGAAGGTGACGGTTACGCGCAACGACGGCGTGATTGCTTATGCCGACGCGGCCGGACACAAACTGGTGGCGGAAGGCCCGAAGATCATGACGCCGGCGAAAGTAAATGGCGAGCAGACTTACAGCGCAGAGGACAGCATCGCCATATACGGCTCGGAGGAAGCATTCTACGGACTGGGACAGCATCAGGCCGGCGTTTGGAATTACCGCGGCGACTCGGTGGATGTGTCCCAAGATAATACCAGCATCGCGGTGCCGCTGCTGGTTTCAAGCAACGGCTACGGCATTTTCTGGAACAATACCTCGCGCACTCGCTTCAACAACCGCTTCGTGCATTCGCTGTATATCAGCTCGGAAGTGGCGGACGTCATCGACTATTACTTCATCTTCGGCCCGGACTTCGACAAGATCGTGGCGGGATACCGTGAACTGACCGGGACCGCGCCGATGTTCGGCAAGTGGGCTTACGGATTCTGGCAGTGCAAGAACAAGTACCAGTCGCAGGAGGAACTGCTGGAGGTGGCGCATAAGTACCGGGAACTGCACATACCGGTGGATAACATCGTGCAGGACTGGTTCTGGTGGACCACTAAGGGCGAATTCGTGTGGAACAAGAACTATCCGGACGCCAAGGGGATGATCGACGATCTGCACCGGAATAACTTCCATCTGATGATTTCGGTGTGGCCTTACTTCGATCCGGGCACTCCAACTTACGCAGACATGGACAAGCGGGGCTACTTTATCGACCGGACCAAGGTGCGGGCGTACCATCCGGCCGGCATGGCGGTTTACGATGCCACGAATCCCGCGGCGCGGGCGTATTACTGGAACCTGATGGACAAAGCACTGTTCCAGATCGGCGCGGACGCCTGGTGGCTGGATACGACGGAGCCGGAGACGGAAGGCCGGGAAGAGAACCTGATGCTCGACAACAAGCTGCACATCGGCAGCGGCGCGCGGTATGCCAACATCTTTCCGCTGATGACTACCGGCGCGGTCTACGACGGGCAGCGCCAGGCGAGTGACCGCAAGCGGGTGTACATCTTGTCGCGGTCGGCCTTTGCGGGCGCGCAGCGCAACGCGGTGACGGCGTGGTCGGGCGATATTCTGTCCGACTTCGAGACATACAAGCGACAGATTCCGGCGGGGCTGAATTTCGCGCTGTCCGGTATTCCATATTGGACGACGGACATCGGCGGGTTCTTTATCGGCAATCCGAACGATCCGGCCTATCGCGAGCTTTTTGTACGCTGGTTCCAATACGGAACGTTCTGCCCGATCTTCCGAGTGCACGGCACGCGCACCACGAATCAAAACGAGCTGTGGTCTTACGGCCCGGAGGCGGAGTCGATCCTGACTAAGTTCGACCGCCTGCGATATGAGTTACTCCCTTACACGTACTCAGTGGCATGGATGACTACGAGCCAGAGTTACACGCCGATGCGGCCGCTGGTTATGGACTTCCGGACGGATGTGCGGGCGCAGAACATCGGCGACCAGTTTCTGTATGGCCCGGCTATCTTAGTTAGTCCGGTAACTGAGCCTGGGGCTACTACCCGGCACTTATACTTGCCTAAGACGGAATGGTACGACTTCTGGACTGGGCATTCGACTACGGGCGGCAGGTCGATCGACGCCCAGGCGCCGCTCGACAGCCTGCCGCTCTACGCGCGGGCAGGCTCGATTGTGCCCATCGGGCCGGATGTCGAGTACGCCGCCGAGAAGCCGGCGGACCCCATCGAACTGCGCGTGTATCGCGGCGTGGACAGCGACTTCACGCTCTACGAAGACGAGGGCGATAGCTACGACTACGAGAAGGGCGCCTATGCGACCATTCCCATTCACTGGGACGAGGCTGCCAAGAGCTTAACGATCGGCGCGCGGAGCGGCCGGTTTCCCGGGATGCTGGAAAACCGCACGTTCCGGGTGGTCTTCGTAGGCGAGGGGCATGGGACCGGAATCGGCCAGACGGCGCTGCCGGATCAAATCGTGACGTACAGCGGCACGGAAATTAAGGTTCAGGCGCGGTGACGGGCACCTGTTCGAGGATTTCGATGCCGAAGCCCTCGAGCGCGACGATCTTTCGCGGGTGATTGGTCAACAGACGGATGGTATGCAGTCCGAGATCGGAGAGGATCTGCGCGCCGATGCCGCTTTCGTGTTGCAACTGCTTCTGACCGGCGGCGCCGGCATAGTGCATGAAGTCGCGGTCGTGGGAGATCATGCGTTCGAGGCCGGCGGGATTCTTTTGCGTGCGGAAGCCGGGGCCGGTCTGGTGGAGATAGACGAGGACGCCTAAATCCTCCTCGGCGATGCGGCGCAGGGAATCGCGGATAAGCCGCTGGCAATCGCAGCGCGTGGAGCCGAAGACATCGCCATAGACGCAGTGGGAATGCATGCGCACGAGTATGCCTTCCTTGCCGGCGACGTCGCCGCGGATCAAGGCCATGTGCATTTCGGGCGAAATATCGCTGGTGTAGGCGTAGGTACGGAAGGGACCGAATTCGGTTTCGAGGCAGCCTTCGACCACGCGGCGGATGTAGCGCTCGTGCTGCAGGCGGTAGCGGATCAGGCTGGCCACCGAGATCATCTTGAGGCCGTGGCGCTGGCAGAATTCGACGAGTTGCGGCACGCGCGCCATGGTGCCGTCCGCATTCATGATTTCGCAGATGACACCGGCGGAGGTGAGTCCGGCGAGGCGCGCCAGATCCACGGAAGCCTCGGTCTGGCCGGCGCGCACCAGCACGCCGCCCTCGCGGGCGCGGAGCGGGAAGACGTGGCCGGGGCGGGCGAGGTCGCCGGGGCGGCAATCGGGATCGAGGGCGGCCAGGATCGTGCGGGTGCGATCGGCGGCGGAGATGCCGGTGGTGGTGCCCTCGCGGGCATCGATGGATTCGCAGAACGCGGTGCCGAAGTTAGACGTGTTCACCGGCGACATAAGCGGCAAACGCAGCTCGTCGCAACGCTCGGGCGTGAGCGCGAGGCAGATGAGACCGCGGCCGTGGGTGGCCATGAAGTTGACGATATCGGGAGTGACTTTTTCGGCGGCGATGGTCAGGTCGCCTTCGTTTTCGCGGTCTTCGTCATCGACAACCACGATGATACGGCCGGCGCGGATCTCCTCGATCGCGTCCGGGATGGTGACGAAGGGCATAATTCAATTATGAACGTTTGCTCGCCCTAAGGGCTGATGGGGAGACACGGAGACACGGCGACGCGGAGACCGCGATTAGCTGTTCCACGGTTTCACCTCGCCTGCCAAGGCCTGGTAGCCGTATTTCATGCGTTTCTCGAGTTCGGCCCAGACGGCGGGGTCGCAGCCGTTCCATTGTTCGACGGCGACGTTGCCGAGGTAGGGGAGGTCGGCGATGCCGATTTTGCTGGAGTAGAAGCCGTTGGCGGTGAGGTCGCGGAAACGGGTGAAAAAGGCGGCCCAGCGATGGTCTTCGGCGGCGGCGCGGGCAGGCCAGGCGATGCGGTCGAGGATTTGTTTTTGCTGGATGGATGTGGCGGCGGCAAAATCCTTGGAGAACAGGCGGGTGGATTCGCGATCGAGCCAGGCCAGGCCGCCCAGGATTTCGGCGGCGAGATCGTCGTGGCCGTCTTCCTGTTTGCGGAAGTCGAGCCAATCGTCGATGAATTCGGGGACGCCGGCCTGGGTGGCGCTGCCGCTGCGGTCGTCTGCGGGGATGATCAGGTCACAGAGAACTTCGACGGTGTGCCATTGGTGCTCGTCGAAGGTCTTGCGCTTGTAGGCTGGTTTGGCGGTTTGGGCAGAAGCTGAGGCGGTAGTGAGGGCGGCCAATCCCGCGATTTGGAATATATCCCGTCGAGTTACCGGCATGTTTGTCTCCAGTTAGTTGGCACTTAGATTCCGTTTCTTCACCTGGTCCGCGATATATTCCGAAGTGCGCCAGCCCAGCGCGGTGATGGTCAGAGTGGGATTCTTGTCGGCGTTGCTGACGAAGGGCGCGGCATCGGTGATAAACAGGTTTTTGCAGTCCCAGGCCTGGCAATTGGAATTCAGCACCGAGGTCTTGGGGTCGCTGCCCATACGGGCCGCGCCTACCTCATGGATGATGGCGCCGCCGCGGGAGATGCCCCAGTTATTTTCGGCCGTGGCATCGGTGAAATACTTGCCTCCCATGGCCGTGATGATTTCTTTGAAGGTATCCTGCATGTGCTTGGCCTGCAGGATTTCGTCCTGGCTCCATTTGAAGTGAAAGCGCAGGACGGGGATGCCCCATTGGTCGACGGCCTGGGGATCCAACTCGCAGTAACTGTCGGCGTTGGGGATCATTTCGCCGCGGCCATCGAAGCCGATATTGGCGCCATAGAGCTTGCGCACTTTGCGTTTGAACTCCAAGCCGTAGCCGCCGCCGAGGACCTCTTCGGAGCCGCTAAAGTCATCGGTGCCGGGCAGGCCGCGTCCGCCACCCATCTCGATGTGATAGCCGCGGGCGAAAGGCATTTTGCCGGCCTTCTGATCCTGATAGTGCCACCAGGGCATGTACATGTGCATGCCGCCCACACCATCTTCGTTGCGCGGGGGCAGATCTTCGAGGATGGGCAGGTAGCCGCCGACGGGCGAGCCGACGGTGTCCATGAGATAGCGTCCGACCAGACCGCTGGAATTAGCGATGCCGTTGGGATGCTGCGCGCTTTTGGAATTGAGCATGATGCGCGCGGTCTCGCAGCAGCTTGCAGCGAGGACCACGATTTTGCCGTAGACGGTGACCTCGTTGCGGGTGGCTTTATCGACGTAGGAGACGCCGCGGGCCAAGCCGTCGGCGCCGGTGACGACTTCGCGCACCATGGCGCCGGTGCGGACCTCCAGGTTGCCGGTCTTCATGGCGGGGATGATGTGGACGCCGGGGGAATTGAAATTTGCATTGACGCCGCAGGCGCGCCCGCATTGCGCGCAGTAGTGGCAAGCGGCGCGGCCATGGATGGATTTGGTCAGAATGGCGAGGCGCGAGGGAATACAGGGAATGTGGAGTCGATCGCAGGCGATTTTGACGAGGCGCTCGTAGCCGCGGGGGGCGGGCGCGGGGAGGAACTTTCCGTCGGGCGTATTTTCGATACCCTCGGCGGTGCCGAAGACGCCGATCAATTCCTCGGCTTTGTCGTAATAGGGCGCGAGGTCGTCGTAGGTGATGGGCCAGTCGAAGCCCTTGCCATCGCGGCTGTAGGGTTTGAAATCGTAGGGACCCATGCGGAGGGAGATACGACCGTAGTGATTGGTACGGCCGCCGAGCATGCGGGCGCGCCACCACATCCAGTCAGTGCCGGGGGCGTTGGTGTACGGTTCGCCGGGGACCTTCCAGCCGCCGACTAAGGTGGCGTCGTAATAGCCGAAAGGTTTCTCTTTCGTGCCGGCGGCGCGATGGGGGGCGTTGTAGGGCCACTTGAACATGTCGGATTGCTTGGCGCCGTCGTACCAGGCGCCGGCTTCAAGCATGCAGACTTTGGCTCCGGCCAGGGAGAGTACGTGGGCAGCGACACCGCCGCCAGCTCCGGAGCCTACTATGATCACGTCATAGGTTTTGGAAGTTGCCCTCGTTTGCGCCATTTCCGCTATTGTAACCTCGGGGCGGGGGATGGGTGAAGCATCACGGGTGGCGGGCTGGAGCGGGCTAAAAAGGGCGAAGATCCGGCGAATCTTGTGCACAATTGGGCAGAAATGGGCGGTTTTGGGCGCGGGGGGCGTGCTGAAAAAGCAGACCCAATTTGGCTTCGTTTCGATTTATTTGCAGAATTGGAGTCATGGTTAGTTCATGCGGTGGGTTGACGCCCGCGATGAGGTTAGCACACCCTATTGGCAGATATGGCGTTGGGGATTGCTAATACCTTGTTAAGAAACGGCCTTAGTAGCGGAGTTTGGTTGTCAATCGGACTTGGGAAGTGCTTAGTGGGTTTGACTAGAGGAGTGTAAGTTACTGATTTATTGTAGGATTGGTTATTTCGGATATGGGTAACCCCGGTGGGAAGGGGCGCCTCAGTCGGGCCTGCAAGAGACTGCCTCGGCGCACCTCCCCGACTCGGCTACTTTCTGCCCTCAGATACGTGGCCCCGTCCATCCCGAGCTTCGTTTCCATCGAAGTGTGCGCTATCGACACGCTTCGCCGGCTCCGCTTTCTCGCCGCGTTTTGGCGCTGGGCCTTTATAGCCGTGGTCCGGATGGAGACGGTTATTCACGTTGCCCTGGAACTCGCTAGAGCCATGAAACCAGGGGCCGGCACCAATGAAGCCATCCCCGTTAAACCATTCCGGACCGTAGTAGCCAGTGGGAGCACAGGCGTACGGAGCGGTGTCATAGTAACCATACGGACAGTCGGGAGCCACTCCGATGTCGACGGTGGCCTGAGCCATTGTTTTGGGAGCGCAAGCCGTGAAGCCGACTCCAACAACGGCAGCTAACATTAGAAATGTAAATCCGCGCATTAAATGCACCTCGCAATTACCAGGGCACTTCCCGGGCCAACGGGTGATTCGCGGGGCAACCGCCGATTCTGTTCGGTACGAGATCTTGTGGCATAGCGACGCCGCACCTTGCGCGCATGAAAGGAAGCCGCATCATGCTCATCGCCACCGGCGTGCCTGGGAAGGGAGAAAGCGTCCGACCAGCAGCGATATATGGTCATATGACCGCTGGTGGTCACATGGCCGACTCCCGCGCGGGGAGGGCTAAATCCCGGCGCCCCAGTTTTTGTCGCGGCGTTCTTCGCCGATGTTCTTGCGGCGCTCGAGGAAGGCGCGCTGGGCGGTGTAGAAATCGCGGAGAAAGGTTTCGATGTCGCGGTCGGGCACGGGCTGGTCCCAGCCGATGCGGCGCTGGATGCGCGCGCCGATGTCGTGCAGGAGGCGGGCGGTTTCGGCGTTGCGGGGCTGGCGCAAGACTTCTTCGAGGACCTGCAATTCGTGAATACCGTAGGACTCCAGGTGGGCGGGCGCGAACTCGAACCGGGCGGTTTCACGGGCCAGATCTTCCAGCAGGAATTTTTTGGGCAGAGCGATCACTACCGTGCCGCCGATCAGATCGCCGGCGCGGAGGCGGTCGGGCGTGCGCAAAACGATGGCGCCCATGGCGGCGAGCCAGAGACCGGCGAGGGTCACGTCCCAGGGCGACCATAGCCAACCTCTGGTAACGAGCAGCAGTTCTATGGGGAAGAAGAATTCGGCCTGGCGCGTGAGATTGCGGGTGATGACCGCGCCGGAGCGCAGCGGTCCGCCATGGCGGTCGATTACGCGCATACCCAGCATGCGCTTGCCGGGAGTGGCGCCGGCCCAACGCAGCTCAAAGAAGATGAAATAGGCGTTGCGGGCCAGAAACGAGAGGAGCAGCGCGGCGGGCAAGGTGAAGGCGAACGGGCCGACGCCGCCGAACAGTCCGGCGATCATCCAGCCCACCAACAGGATCAGCACACCGGCGGCGAACGAGATGCAGACGTCGGCGACGAAAGCCACCAGGCGCTCGCCGGGATCGGGCAGTTCGATGAGGAGGGGCACGCCCTCGGGGGTCATCAGGGGACGCTGTTTACGGCGGATGTGGCCCATGGTTTCGGCGGCGGTCATGGGGCCGCCTTTCGACCGGCGCGCGTGAAGTAGAGGGTCCAAAGCGCGAGGCTGGCCGCGGCGATGGCGAGGCGCACATCGGTGGCGGTGATCAGTTGGCGAAACACGCCTTCGAGCACGGCGGCGACGAGCAGCATGAGGACGCCGCCGACGGCGACTTCGCCGGCTTGCGGGCCGTCGAGCGAGAGGGCATCGGCGCGGGTGTGATTTCCGGGGAAGAGCACCAGTTCGCCGAGTCTCAATCCAGCGGCGGCGAAGAGGACCAGCGCGCCCAATTCGGAGACGCCGTGAATGGAGACCCAGCCGGTGAATTCGCCGAGCAGTCCGCGATGATAGTGCAGGGCGAGAAATGCGCCGAGCATCATGCCATTGCCGAGGATCAATAGGAGAGTGGGGACACCGGCCATGAATCCGAGGCCGAACAGCAACAGGGAGACCAGAGTGTTATTCGAGAACAGATAGTTGGCAAGAGTCAGCAGGGCCGAGCCGGATTGGGATTGGGCGGAGAGCACGCGCAGCAATTCGGCGCGGGTGCTGGAGGGTCCACGGCCTTGCGCCATGCCGGCGGGCACCATGACGGAGAACCAGCCTTCGTCGTGGTTCACCAGGGCGAATCCGGAAAGTATGCCGATCGCCAGCATGCCCAGCGCGATGGCCACATGCCAGCGCATGCCGCGCACGGCGCGGGGCAGCCCACGGGCGAGGAATTCGCGCATGCTCTCCACGATGGACAGCGGGCGCGAATAGATCACCAGAAAGGCGCGCAGGGCGAGGTTATCGAGATAGGCCACTAAGGCGCGGTCGAGAGCGATGCCGCGGGCGACGGACAGCGAGGAGAGCGCCGCGCGGTAGAGCAGCGGGAGGCGGCGGAGGTCGTCATTGGAGAGCGAGCGGATGCCCATGGCGCCGGCGACGGATATCAGTTCCTCGAGTTCGCGCCAGCCGGATTCGCGTTCTTGGCGAAACTCACGGCTCTTCAAGGTCACGGCGCTCACAGCAGGCCTCGCTGTTTGACGATCAAGTAGCGGTTGAGCAGTGCCACGGGGACCTCGGCGGGCGGCAGGTCGATGGTGTGCACGCCGAGGCGCTCGAGCTTTTCGAGGACCACCTGGCGGTCGCGGCGGAAATCATCGGCCAGAACGGCGCGGGCGATCTGGCGGTTGGCGGAGGGCGGCGTAGCGAAGAGTTCCGCCAGCAGGTTGTCGCGCACGGTGACGAAGATCAGGAGGTGGCGGTTCACCAGGCGGCGGACGTTTTCGAGGAGCAGTTCGGCGGTGATGGTGTCCACGAAATCGGTGAAGAGCACGATCAGGGAACGGCGTGAGAGGCGCGCCTGCAATTCCGCGAGGCCGAGAGTGAAGTTGGTTTCCTCGGTGGTGTAGGCGAGTTCAGCGGAGGCTTCCTGCAGGCGGCGAAACGTCTGCATGCCGCGCGCGGGCGGGGTGTATAAGTGGACGCGGCTATCGAAGCTGTAGAGTCCGGCGAGATCGCCGGCGGCGAGCGCTACGCGAGCCAGCAAGAGGCCAGAGCCGAGGGCGTGATCGAGACGGGCGATGCCATCGACGGGCTCGCGCATCAGGTGGCCGGTGTCGAAGGCCAGCACCAGGGGATGATTGCGTTCGGCGCGGAATTCGCGGACGAGCATCTTGCGATGGCGGGCGGAGTGTTTCCAATCGATGTAGCGGGTGTCCAGGCCGGGAGCGTATTCGCGCAGAGCTTCGAATTCGGATCCTTCGCCCCAGCCGCGCTGGACTTTGGCTCCGAAGAGGGCGTCGCGGAAGTAGAGGACCAGATCCTCGCCGCGGCGGGCTAGCGTGTTGGGCAGGATGTTGATCTTAAGATGTTGAGGGAAGCGGCGGGTTTCCTGGATCAAGCCGAAGGGGCCGCGCCAACGGAGCCAGAGGGATTCGATGGTGAGTTGTCCGCGTTGTTGAGTTTGGATGCGCAGGTTTTGCGGGGCTGAAGCCCCGCGCGGACTGAAGTCCGCCCCCCTTATGTCCAGGGCGATTTCGTATTGCGACGGTGGGCGGGCGGCGATTACGGTTACGGATGCCTTAACTTCTTCTCCTACGTAGGCCAGTTCGGGGACTTCCAGTTGGACCCGGACTTTTTGACGGGGGCGGGCGAAGACGGTGTCGACGGCCAGGCCGATCAGGACCAGGAGGCTGGATACGAAGGCCCAGGGCCACCACTCTGGCCGGTAGCTGAGCATGAGCCAGGGAGCCGGCAGCAGAGCGGCGAACAGCAGCACGCCTTTGCGCGTGGGACGGATCATTTGGGCGCCGTGGTGGTTTCGAGCAGGGCCGTGAGGATGCGGTCGGCGGTGAGGCCTTCGATATCCGCGCGGGCGGTGGCGGTGATGCGGTGGCGGAGGGCGGGCAGCACCAGGAATTTCACGTCGTCGGGGATAACGAAATCGCGGCCTTCCAGAACGGCGCGGGCGCGCGAGGCGGCGGCCAGCATGGTGGCGGCGCGGGGGGAGGCGCCCACTTCCAGGCTGGCGTGGGAGCGGGTGTGGCGCACGATATCGACGATGTAGGCGATCACTTCGTCGGAGAGCGTGATGGATCCGACCGCCGCGCGCATCTGGCGCAACGCCTCCGCATCGGCGACGGTGCGCAGTCCGAAATCGGCGATGCGTGGGATGACGGACTGATGCCCGTGGCGGCGCACGATTTCGAGTTCGGCATCGCGGTCGGGATAGTCCACCACGATTTTGAAGAGGAAGCGATCGAGCTGGGCTTCGGGGAGCGGATAAGTGCCCTGCTGCTCGATGGGATTTTGGGTGGCGATCACCATGAAGGCATCGCCGAGCGAATAACGATGCGCGTCGATGGTGACGGCGCGCTCGTTCATGGCTTCGAGCAGCGCCGATTGGGTCTTGGGCGGCGTGCGGTTGATTTCGTCGGCCAGCAGGACTTCGGCGAAGATGGGGCCCTTGGTGAGCACGAATTCGTTGGTCTGGAAGTTGAATAGGTTGGTGCCCAGGAGGTCGCCGGGCATCAGGTCGGGGGTGAATTGGATGCGTCCAAAGTGCAAGCCGAGAGTGGTGGCGAAGGCTTGCGCGAGGAGTGTTTTGGCGGTGCCTGGGACGCCTTCGAGAAGCACGTGGCCGCCGGCCAGCAGGCTGGTGAGCATCAAGTGGATGGGCGTATCCTGGCCCACGATGGCCTTGCGGACCTCTTCTTTGATGGCGTCAGCGAGACTGCGCGTGCTTTCCAGATCCACCATTGAGTTCCTTTCTCCATGCATAGACGGCTTGCGCCGATTGGCGCGGGTCCGGTGCGGCTCTTCCGATTTGCGCGAACCAGGCCAGTAAAGCGGGTGTATCGAGGCCGCGGGGCGCGCGCATCTCGCGCGCGGCGTCGCGGATTTGAGCTTCGAAATAACGCTCGGCGAGGGCCCCGGTGTGGCCCCAGCGGTCAAGGAGGCGGGCGCCGGCCTCGATGAGGCTGCGCTTGCCGGCTTCGATGGGCGGGGGCAGTGCGGCAGGCATACCGAAGCGTCCCGTGGCGGCCCAGACGGCCAAGGCGATGGCCAGGGCTAATTGGAGGGTCACGAGGACGAACGGAAATTGGAATAAGATGCCGAGGAGTTGAAAGGCGCGCGGCGAGAAGCCGTGCACGAACTCGTCGAAGACTACGGCGCCGTCGCGTCCGGCGCGTAGATTTTCGATCAGAGCGAAGGAGATGGCGGCGTTATCGCCGCGCGCCAGGGAGTAATTGGCGATCAGGTCCGGGTCGGAGAGCACCATGATGCGGCGGCCGTGCAGGCGGCGTTCGCCGATGAGGATACCATCGCCCGAGGCGAGCAGCGGGCGCAAGATGCGGCTATGGATCAATTGCGGCGCGCGTATGCTGGGGGCGCCGGGAAGGCTGCCGGTCCACGAGTTGGCAGCAGCGTCGCGCACCAGCTTGGCTGACGGATCCGCCAGGCGCAGGACGGTGGCGGCGGCGGCGAGCGGCACGAGTTGATCTTCGCCGATCCAATTGGGGCGATGCGGATCGGATTTGCCGGTGCGCTTCGGCAGGATCAGGAGAACGGTCCCAGTGCTGAGCATGGCGCCGACTTCCTGCAGGGTAGTTTCGTCGAGGCGCGGCTCGGCGATTACCAGGACACTGCCGGTTTCGAGATGCGCACCGGCGCCGGATTCGCTGATGGCGACGGGCGTGCCCAGCGATTCGAGGAGTCGATACCAGGCGGCGTGGCCGAGGGCGGATTTCGAATAGACGGTGGGACCCACGGGATCGGGATGGGTCATCAGGGCGGCACTGCGACGGACATTGGGCACCAGGAACGCCAACAATGCGGCGACCGCGAGCACGGCGATCAGCACGCGGCGGGGCCAGGGTTTCATGCAGGCGCGGTTCCGGCCGCGACGAAGGTCTGATAGCTGCCGCGGACGGCCTGGTAATCTTCCAGGGCGGCGGGCTGTTGGCCGAACCAGGCGCGATCGACGCGGGTCACCACATGGCGCAGCGCCTGGCGCTCGGCGGCCTGCAGATTCGCGGCGCGCAACAATTCCCAATTGGTGAGCGAATCGGGGGCACGTTTGTCGAGCCGGGGCGCGAGGACAGCCACGGCAGCCAGCCAGACCTGGTGCATGGCCGGGGCGTAGCGTCCGGCGGCGGCCCATTCGTCGGCCAGAGCCAGGGCTTTTTCGGGATCGAGCGGGGCGGGGTCGTCAGGCGTGGCCCGGGATGCGGAAGAGGGCGCGCGGGGTGTGTAAGTTTCCGAAGCCCAGATGCCCAGCCAGGCGACGACTATGATCACGGCGATGGCGAGGAGCGCCCATTGCAGGATTCTCCAAAAACCGGCGGGCGCGGATGCGCTGGGGCCATCCATGGCATCAGGGAACCAGCGCAAAGGATCGCGTCGATCTTCTTCGCTACCAGCGTCGGAGGCGGTGGGCAGCTTTGGTTGCACGTCGAGATTGCGGGAGACCTCTTCGGCCTTCTGGCGCAGATCGCCGGCGTCCGCGGGGCGGGAAGGCATGGCGGCGGCCAGGAGGAACGCGGCGGCGCAGAATAGACGAAGCAAGCTCACAGTTTAGCGGAAGCTTTCCATAGCAACAATAGCGCGCCGGCCAGGAAGCCTGCGGCGGCTTCATATTCGCGATTCTTTATGTATTGGCGCCAGCGGAAACCGCGGGTTGGCCCAGCGGGAGTGAGGCGCGGCAGGAGGGCGGGGACGCGGGCGGCATAGATTGCGTAATCCGGGAACAGGCTGTGCAAGTGCTGTTGCTCGAGCTGGATTACGGGCAGATAAACGAACAGAAAGACGGCGCCGAAGAGCAGGGCGAGGGCGACGTTGCGGGAGGCGATTGCGAACCCTGCGGCGGCTAGCAGGGTTCCGAGATACAGCGGGTTGCGGGTAAAAGCGTAAGGTCCACTGGAGGCTAGTGTCTGATTCTTCGCCAGGTTTCCGGCGGCCCAGGCGCGGAGGGCCAGGCCCAGGAGAGAGAGCGGCAATCCGCAGGCCAGGGAGCGCGCATCCGGATGCGAGAACCAGGCGAAGGCGGCGACCAGGAGAAATCCGCAGGGCACGCGCAGGCGGGCCACGAAATCCGCATAGAGCTTGGGAAAGGGAGCTTTCAAGCCAGGCAATCCGCGGGGTGGATGCGCCCGGTGAGTTGGGCCTGGAGTGCGTCAAACACCGAATCCGGGGTGATGGCGCGCATGCTGGGGTCGATCTGGTCGCGACGCTTGTAGGAGGTTCTGGCGGCGGAATCGCGCAGGACCTTGAAGGAGACGCCGTAGGGTCCGGTTTGGGCGGGGTCGGTGGGTCCGTAGATGGCTACGCCGGGCTTGGCGAGAGCGGCGGCGATGTGCAGGGGTCCGCTATCGACACCCACGACGGCGGCGGCGCGCCTGGTGGCGTGGATGAGTCCTTCGATGGAGGAGACGTGGGGAATCGCGTCCGGGACGGCGGCCAGGGTTTCGCGCGCGGCGGGTGGTCCGTTGAGCACGAGCGGGAGGCCGGCGCGGCGGAGGCGGGCGGCGAGCTGGGCGTAATATTCGAGCGGCCACTGTTTGGCGGTCCAGCCGCTGAGGGGGCTGGCGAGGACGAAAGCGCCGGAGGGTAGCGATCCTTCGGGACGGCCTAGCGGCAGCGGAAAGGAAGTCAGGAGAGTGGCGGCTCCGGCTCCGGCGGCTAGTTGGAGGTTGCGGTCCACGCGGTGTGCGGCGCGGGCGGCGATCTTATGGGAATAGAAGAGAGCGGCGATCGGCTCGCGGGCCAAGGATGGATGGAATCCGTAGATGCGCTCGGTGCGGGCGAAGCAGGCGACCAGGGCGGACTTGAGGAGACCCTGAAAATCGACTGCGAAATCGAAGCGCTCGGCGCGGAGGTCGCGCCACATGCGGCGCGGTTCTTCGGTGCGGCGGTCGAGCAGGAGCAGGCGATCCACGAAGGGATTGTTTTGGAGCAGAGCGGTCCAGCGAGGCTGGACGGCCCAAGTCACGCGCGATCCGGGGAAGCTGTGTTTGAGGGACGCGACGGCCGGCAGGGTGTGGACGATATCACCTAGGGCGCCCAAGCGCACCACCAGAATGCGGGTTGCTGTAGGAGATTCCGGCAATTTCACCCCGTAGTCTAACATGGGGGGCGAGATAGCCGAGGAGGGGATTACGGCGGCTTCGCGTGGCAGATGATTGGCTTCGACCAGCTTGGCTACGTCCGCATAGTCTTGCGCGCGCTGGATGCCGCGACCCATGTAAGCGGAGAGCTTGGCGGATATGAGACTCGTTAACGAAAGGATTTGCGGTTTTTCCGACACTTCCGTGGGCATCGGCAAAGTCAGAGGCACCGGATCGAGCGTTCGGCCGCCCGGTAGAAGATCGACTTCCACTTTTGACTCGCGATCCGTCAAGGGCATCCTGGAACCGGGGTTCTCATTGAAACCGTCATGCAGAGCTTCTCGCGGGCAAATTGCGGGTCCGGCACGATAAAGTCCACATCCACAGTGAACCGGGGATAACCATGCTCCTGCACCGCGAAACCACCGCCAAGGTAGTGCGGGATGTCGAAGAGCCGCAGTACTCGCAGCGCCCGCAGCAAGGTCTTTTGGATGTTTGTGGAGCCGCTCGATTCTCTCAAGAGCTCTGCCTTTTCATGAAATTGGAGGGAGGTGCTCACGGGGACGAGGTTTGCTCCCACAATCGCAACGCCGCGGCGGCGACGCGTTGGGCGGTGACGCGCGTCATGCAACGGTGGTCGATGGGGCAGGTGCGCAACAGGCAGGGGGCGCATTCGACCGGCTCGCGCACGATGCGCGCGAGGGGTCCGGTGGGGCCGGTGGTAGTGTCGTCGGTGGCGCCGAATACGGTGACAGTTGGCACGCCTAGGGCCGAGGCGATGTGCATGGCTCCGGAATCGTTGGTGAGGAAGAGGCGGCAGGCGGCGGACAGATCGATGAATTGGCGCAGGGTGGTTTCGCCGGCGAAGTCGTGAACGGATACAGCCGCGGGACGGATGGAGGCGGCCACCGACTCGCAGATGGGACGTTCGGCGGACGAGCCGAATAACGCCACCGATCCTCCGCGTGCCTGGGCTACGGCCGCCGCGGCTTCCGCGAAGCGCTCGGGCAGCCAGCGCTTGGCGCCACCATAAGCCGCACCGGGGCTGACACCGATCACGGGCGGCGCCAAGCCGGTGTCGCGCAGGGCGGCCAGACCGGCTTCGCGCGCCGTGTGGCAGGCATCCAGCCGGATCTCGGCGCAGGGCGGAAACTCGTGGATGATGCCGGCGCGGCGCAGCAGCTCCAGGTAGTAGAAACGCTGGTGGCGGGGAATCTCGCCCGGTTCCGGGGGGACGATGGCTGCGGTGAGCAGGAAGCGGCGGGCATCGCGGCGGTATCCGATACGGCGGGGGATGCGGGCCATCCAGACGAGCAGAGCGGAGTCGAAGGAATTGGGCAGTAACACGGCCTGGTCGAAGGACTCGCGGCGCAACCGATCCGCCATCGTCTGGCGGTTGCCGGCGAGGAGCATCACGGCGTCGATGGCGCTTTCGCGGGCGTAAAGATCGGCCACGGCAGGGCGCGCCAGCAGGGTGAGATGCGCGCCCGGGAAGGCGCTGCGCAACGCGCGGACGGCCGGCAGCGACATGACGGCGTCACCCACCCAGTTGGTGGACCGGATCAGGATTTTCGTCTGATTTCGCGGCAGCAGTTTCATTGTAGCAACGGCCCGCGATATGCTGGCGGGAGTGAGACTGGAGCATCTGCGCTGGGAGGAAATCGAGGAATCGCTGTGGCGGTTGGGTTACGCGAAACTGCCCGCGCTGCTGACGGCGGCGGAATGCGCGGAACTGATCGGGATGTACGGGCGCGGCGAATTGTTCCGCAGCCGCATCGAAATGGCGCGCTACCGGTTCGGGGTAGGAGATTACCAATACTTCGATTACCCGCTGCCCGGGTTGGTTCGCGATTTGCGCGAGGGCACTTATGCGCCGCTGGCGGGGATCGCCAACCGGTGGCGCGAGGCGCTGGGCGATGCGAAGCGGTTCCCCGACACGCTGGCGGGCTTTACGGCAGAGTGTCACGCGGCCGGGCAGAGCCAAGCGACTCCACTGCTGCTGCATTACGAGTCCGGCGGCTATAACTGCCTGCATCAGGATTTGTACGGCGATATCGCGTTTCCGCTGCAACTTGTGGTGTTGTTGAGCGAGGCCGGAGCGGATTATACGGGTGGCGATTTTCTGCTGGTGGAGCAGCGGCCGCGGGCGCAATCGGTGGGGCATGCGATTCACGCCCGGCGCGGCGAGGCGGTGGTATTCACTACGCGGTGGCGGCCGGTTAAGGGCACGCGGGGGTTTTATCGGGCGAATATCAAACACGGGGTCAGCCCGCTGCTTTCGGGTACGCGATACACGATGGGGATCATTTATCATGACGCGCGATGAGGTGGGAGTATAATTTGGCCATGATGCTCAGGAAGCGGTGGGCAGTGGTTTGGGGGTTGGCTGTGTCGGCTGCCGTTACGCTGCCAGCGGACGACAAACTGCCGTTGACGCTTGGTTTTTACCTGGTGGCCGACTGTTCCTCGGCAATTGCCAGCTTGCCGATGCAAGAGGCCGGCCGGTCCGCGCGGTACTGCCTGGAACGCACTCCGATCGTCGATCAGAGGGATGTCGCTTCGGCGGCACCGGAGACGGACGCGACCGGCTTGCCGGTGCGGTTGAGTCTCACTCCGGAGGCTGCGCAGCGATGGTTCGAGGTCAGCGGGAAGCACATCGGCTTGAAGATCGGGGCGGTGCTGGATGGCCGCCTGATTTCGGTGGCGAAAATTGCGGCTGCGACGCGCAGCTTGTGGGTAGACGGTTTGAGCCGGATTGAAGCGCGATGGCTCATCGAGGCTTTTCAACGGCGGGACGTGGCCACCGCGGCAGCTGCCCTACCGTCGGGCAGAGTCGATGCCGGGCAACCGGATGAGCAGGGCATATTCAAAATCGGCAAGGGGGTTTCGGCTCCGGTTCCGATTTACAGGCCACCGCCGGAATATACAGAGGAAGCGCGGGCGGCGAAGCTGCAGGGGACTGTGGTTCTCAAAGCCGTCGTGCGGCCGGATGGCACGCCGGATATGGTCCGCGTGGTGCGATCGTTTGACGCGGGGATGGATGCCAACGCGGTGGCGTGCGTACGCAGTTGGCGCTTCCGGCCGGCTCTGAAAGACGGCGCGCCGGTCCCGGTCTGGGTCACGATCGAAGTCAATTTTCGATTGTAATTAGGCCGCAAGGAACGGATAGCGCCTGCGGCGGGCGGCGCGTAAGCTCGAAGTATGGCGACAATGATCAGCGACACTTTGGCGACGGCTTCACAAGACGAGCAAGCCTACTGGCAGGCGAACTTCTGGGAAGCGCTCGAAACGCGCGATGCGCACATGGATGGCGTGTTTTATTACGCCGTGATTTCGACGGGCGTGTATTGCCGGCCCTCGTGCGCGTCGCGGCGGCCGCTTCGCGAGAACGTGATCTTCTTCCAACGGCGCGATGCGGCGGAGCGGGCGGGATTCCGGGCGTGCCTGCGCTGCAAACCGGAACGCGAGCGGATGCGGGACGCGCAGGCGGCGCTGGTGGAAAAGATCTGCCGCTATCTGGAGAGCCATCTGGAAGAAGCTGTCACGCTCGATGGGCTGGGCCGGGAACTGGGCCTGAGCCCGTTCCACCTGCAGCGAACATTCAAGGCAGCCACGGGAATCACGCCGCGGGCTTATGCCGATTTCTGCCGTTTGGGATCGTTCAAATCGGCGTTACGGCAGGGGCGGCAGGTAACGGCGGCGCTTTACGATGCCGGCTACGGGTCGAGCAGCCGGCTTTACGAGCGGACGGCGTCCCAGCTGGGTATGACGCCGCGGGCATACCAACGCGGCGGCGCGGGCCTGACGATCCGATTTGACACAGTGGCGACGTCGATCGGGCGGGTGCTGGTGGGCGCGACGGAGAAAGGCATCTGCGCGATCCGCATCGGGGACTCGGCGAAGAAACTGCAAGAGGAGTTACGGGAGGAGTTCCCGGCTGCAAGGCTGGAGCGGGATGCGGCTTTTCTGGCGCCCTGGGCCACGCAACTGCGGGAGCACCTTGAAGGGCGGTTGCGGAAGCTGGATGTGCCGCTGGATATACAGGCGACCGCATTTCAGCGGCGCGTGTGGGAATACCTGCAGACGATTCCTTACGGCAGCACGCAGTCGTATGGCGCGATCGCCAAGGCGATTCGGCAGCCGCGGGCGGCGCGGGCCGTGGCGCGGGCGTGCGCCTCGAATCCGGTGGCGGTGGTGATTCCCTGCCATCGGGTGGTGCGGGCGGACGGAGTTGAGGGCGGGTATCGTTGGGGCGAGGGGCGGAAGCGGAAGTTGTTAGAGATGGAGCGGGGCGGGACTGAAGTCCCGCGCGGGCTTAAGCCCGCCCCCCATAAAGCGCAGGCGCGTCGTTGATTGGCGAATATAGAAGAACAGGCTCGGACTCGCCTTGAAGACCTGCGAGCGCTCCGCGGCAACCGGCTGGAAAGGACCGGCGGATGTCGAAATCACGGACTACCACCGAGGACAAGTTGGCCCCGGTTCACCCGGGAAGGATACTCCTCCTGGAAGACCTGAAGGACGAACAGATCAGCATCAACGGCCTGGCTCAGGCGATCCGTGTGCCGGCGAACCGCCTCAGCCTGATCGTAAACGAGCCGCGCGGCTGGGACGCTAATTTGGTACTTCGGCGCAATACTGGCTGAACATCCAGAATCGATTCGATCTCGATTCCCTCGATCACGCGGCGATCGCGCGGGACGTTATTCCAAAACGGGCAGCATAAGATGGCGGGATGAATCCCGCCAGACGTTTAGGGGTGGATCTTCTCGTGGCGGGAGAGCATCTCGACGAATTGGCGGATGCGGCGCTCGCGCGTTTCGGTGCGCTTGACGGTTTGGATGCGAAAGAGGACGGCGTAACGGTTGGCGCTATCGAGGGTGGCGAAGAAAGCTTTGGCGCGGGGGTTTTGGGCGAGGGCCGCGGCGAAGTCTTCCGGGACCGTCGCGGTGGCGGGCGAATCATAGGCCGCTTCCCAACGGCCGTCCTTTTTGGCTCGCTCGATTTGCGCCAGGCCGGCGGGCTGCATACGTTCGGCGGCGATCAGAGAAAGGGCAATGTTGCGGTTGCGCTTGGACCAGATGCTGCGGGGCCGGCGAGGAGTGAAACGCTGCAGCCAAGCTTCGGTGGATTCGGGTTTCTTTTGGGCGTCGATCCAGCCGTAGCAGAGGGCGGCTTCCAAGGCTTCGGCGTAAGTGATGGACTGGATCGCGGAGCCTTTTTTGGCGAGGCGCAGCCAGATACCTTCGGAGGCCGCGTGATTCTTCTTCAGCCACTTCAGCCAATCGTTGGGCTTGGCGAATACAACCGGTTCGGCGTTCATTTCTCAACGGGCAGGCCGGCCTGCTGCCAGGCTTTCCATCCGCCGTCCAGAGAGATGGCTTCTGTGTAGCCCATCTTTTGGAGATTGTCGGCGGCCAGGGCGGAGCGGTAGCCGCCGCCACAGTAGAGGACGAGGCGCGTGTGCTTGTCGGGGACCTGGGTTTCAATATCGCGCTCGAGGATGCCTCGGCCGAGGTGTAGAGCGCCGGCGGCGTGGCCGGCGTCCCATTCGCGGTCTTCGCGTACATCAATCAGCAGATGCGGCTCGCCGGCCGCCTGCATTTTGCGGTAGCCTTCGATTTCGACCTGTTTGACGCGCGATTTGGCGTCGTTGACGATGGCGAGGAATCCTTCGCTATGAACCATGCTCACTCCACTCGGCGGATTTCGGCGCCCACTTGCGCCAGCTTCGCCTCGATTTTCTCATAACCGCGATCGATGTGGTAGACGCGGTCGATGACGGTTTCGCCGCGGGCGGCAAGGCCGGCGAGCACCAGCGAAGCGCTGGCGCGGAGGTCGGAGGCGATCACGCTGGCGCCGGTCAGTTCGGCGGGTCCGGCGACGATGGCCTGGCGGCCTTCGATACGGATGTTGGCGCCCATGCGCGCCAGTTCCTGGGCGTGCATATAGCGATTCTCAAAGATGGTTTCGACCACCATGGCGATGCCTTGCGCCTGGGTCATGAGAGCCATGTACTGGGCCTGCAGGTCGGTGGCGAATCCGGGGTATTCCTCGGTGGTGACGTCGACGGAGCGCAGGCGCTTGGGCACGGTGATGCGGAGCGTGGCGCCGTCGGGCTGGGCAATCTCCGCGCCGGACTGGAGGAGCTTGGCGACCAGGGCGCTGATGTGTTCGGGGACGCAATTGGTGATGGTGAGGTCGCCGCCGGTGATGGCTCCGGCGATCAGGAAAGTGCCGGCTTCGATGCGGTCGCTGATGATGGTGTGGTCCGCGCCGTGGAGCTTATCGACGCCGCGGATTTGGATGGTGGAGGTGCCTGCGCCTTCGATCTGTGCTCCCATTTTCGTGAGGAGCGCGCAGAGATCGGTGACTTCGGGCTCGCGGGCGGCGTTGCGGAGAGTGGTTTCGCCGCGGGCCAACACTGCGGCCATGATGAGGTCTTCGGTGCCGGTGACGGTGATGCGGTCGAAGTGGATGATTGCGCCGCGGAGGCCGTCGGGCGCTTCGGCTTCGATGTAGCCGTGGGCCTGGTTGATGCGCGCGCCGAGTTGTTCGAGGCCGAGCAGGTGCAGGTTGATGGGCCGCGCGCCGATGGCACAGCCGCCGGGAAGCGAGACGCGGGCGCGTCCGGTGCGAGCTACCAGGGGTCCGAGCACCAGGCTGGAGGCGCGCATGGTCTTGACAAGTTCGTAGGGCGCTTCGGAGGAAACGATGCGCGGGGTATGAAGGCGGACGGTCTCGCCGTCAGTTTCGGCCTGGCTGCCGATATCGACGAGCAGGCGCTGCATGGTGCGGATGTCGCGCACGCGGGGGATGCGGCGCAGGGTGACAGGTTCGTCGGTAAGCAGAGCCGCCGCAAGGGCGGGCAGTGCGGAGTTTTTCGATCCGCTGATGGGGATCTGGCCCTGCAAGCGCGGGCCACCTTTGATTACGAATTTATCCATGGTTTTTGGGTTCGGTGACGGAGCGGAGCGCGGCTCGGACATTATCCCCTGCAGCCGTCAGTAAGTCTCCCGCTTTCTCGTAAGAGACTCCTGTGGCTTGGGCTATGATGCGCTGGGCGCGGTCGCGGAGCTTGCTGTTTTTGGGCTGGACGTTTACCATCAGGTTGCCGTAGACGTAGCCGAGGCGGATGAATGTCGCGGTGCTGATCATATTCAATACGAGCTTGGTGGCCGTGCCGGCTTTCATGCGGGTGGAGCCGGCCACGACTTCCGGGCCGGTCAGCGGCGTGATGGGGATATGCACGGCGCGGGCCAATTCCGAATCCGGCGTGCAGCTTATGCCGGCGGTGATGGCTCCCAGGTGGCGGGCTTCGGCGATCGCGCCGAGCACATATGGGGTACGGCCGCTGGCGGCGATGCCGATCAGGATGTCGCGGGCGGTGAAGGCGCGGTCGCGCAGATCGCGTGCGCCGATGGCGGGATCATCCTCGGTGGTTTCGGTGGCGCGGGCCAAGGCAACTTCACCGCCCGCCATGATGCCCTGCACGGTTTCGGGATCGACGTTGAAGGTCGGGCTACATTCGGCGGCGTCCAGCACGCCCAGGCGTCCGCTGGTGCCTGCGCCGATGTAGAACAAGCGGCCACCCTGTTGGATGGCGGTGACGATGGCGTCAACGGCGCGCGCGATGGCGGGGATTTCGCGGGCGACGGCGTCGGCGACCGTGCGGTCCTCGGCGTTGATGATTTCGAGGATACGCGCGACGGGTTGGGTGTCAATCCCTTCCGAAGATGGGTTGCGCTGTTCGGTCAACAGGTTTTCAAGCAACTCCGGCCTTCCTCATGGCGGCGCTGGATGTATCGAGGGCCAAGCGGGCGGCGGCTTCGGGCGTCATATCTTTCAGGCCGCGGCCGAAGACTTCGACGCTGAGGGCGTCCTGGTAGCCGATTTCCTGGAGGGCGCGCAGGAAGCCGGTGAGGTCGATGACGCCCTCGCCGGGCATGAGGCGCTGATTGTCGCGGATCTGGTCGGGCGGGAGCTTGGGGGCGTCGTTGAAATGCACGTGGACGATGGCGTCGCGGCCGGCTTTGATAATGTCGGCAGTGGTGGCGCCGGCGTGGTGCCAATGCCACACGTCTAAAAGCAGACCCACATTGGGACCGCATTCGTGGGCGAAGGCGAGCATCTCCGGCATGCGCCAGATGAATTCGTAAGGCTCCTGTTGGCGGAGGTGGAGGGGGCCAAGGAATTCGAGGCCGAGGCGCACGTGGGAGCGGGCGAGGACGTCGGCGACGGCGGTGAAGCGCTTCAGATAGAGGGCGCGCAACTCCGCTTTGGGGGTCTTGCTGGAAGGCATGATCCAGGTGATCATGCGGGGGCAGCCGATGGCGGCGGCAAAGGAGGACTGGTCGGCCAGTTTATCGAGATCGTGGTTGAAGGCGGCATCGTCTTTACGGAACTCGACCGGCAGGTTGACGACGGCGGGCTTGATCTTTAGTTCGGCGAGCAGGGCGGTGGTGGAGGGGAGGCCGGCCTTCATGGCGGCGGAGAGGTCGACGTCAACGCCGGGGAAGCCGACTTTGGCGGCCAGGCGGGCGAAATCCGGCCACCCGACGCGGCCATTGACGATGGTGGAATTCAGGGCTAGGTACACGTCTTATTGTGGGGGAAATTACGAGGGAATGGCAAGCGCGGGGGGCGCGCGTTCGGCTGGCGCGCGATTTACAAACATTTACTGGCGCGCGAAACGATGAGGGTCTATAGTGTGTACAGATTAGTATTCGAAGGACGAGGGAGGCGGCAATGAACGCATGCTATTTCAGGAGGGTTGCAGCATTAGCTCTTGTGCTGGCGGCGGGAGGCACGAGCCCCATTCTGGGACAGCCTGTTTTCCGGGTTCTTTCGTACATGGATCAATATAGTCCGCCTAAAGGATTGACTGAAGTCACTCCGGGCATCTTCTATCTGCCATCGGGTATTTATTTATTCTCGATTACAACTACTGGAAGCAAGACGGCAATCGATTCCTTATACAATGCCGATGGCGCGCTGGCTCCCGTGGTGGCCGCGGCGGACGGGCGCTTTTATGATTCGAGCTGGCCGGGTTACAACCCAGACCAAGCTAATCCGGCGACGGTCTACTCGGTGGGCGCGACGCCAGAGACTTTGAAGGTCTATGCGCCGCAGACGATCGCACCGGTGTTGACGCAGGGTTTGCCTAACAGCGCGCTATTCGGCGTGGCCACTAACGTTTACGAGAATTCAGGCGAGCTGGCCCTTTCTGATACGCAAGGAAACGTAACGCCCATCTATCAGTTCGACCGCGGGCAGACGGCCGGCGCGGGGGTATACGCCAGCGACGGTAATTACTACGCCGTGGTGTGGGAGGAACGCGACGGGTACATTTGCCGCGTGACGCCTTCCGGCTCTTTGACCCAGTTAGTGAAGCTCAGCGGCTTTTTCGCGGGTTATCCGACCACACTTATTCAGGCAAGTGACGGCGATTTATATGGCACAACGCCGCTGGGCGGGGCGCACGGGACAGGCTCGGTATTTAAGATGACGCTGCAGGGC
Source organism: Bryobacteraceae bacterium (assembly GCA_049511415.1). GTDB lineage: Bacteria > Acidobacteriota > Terriglobia > Bryobacterales > Bryobacteraceae > Bog-159. Next base: position 70,431 of record JBEKYC010000007.1, read on the forward strand.
CAGTACACAGAGATTTACTCGTTCGAGGCGGCTCCCAATGCTTATCCCACGACACTGATCGAGGGCAGCGACGGTAACCTCTACGGCGCTACGGAGGGTTACTTAAGCCCTACGCTGTTATTCGAACTTAGTAAGTCGGGCATATATATCCAGCTTACGCAACTGCCCGAGAACCAGGGCTGCCCGTGTACTTTGACGCAGGGCAGCGATGGCGTGATTTACGGAACGGCGTACGGGCCGGAACAGGGTGGATACGTCTTCAGTTTGGACAATGGTCTGCCGGAGCCGAAGCCACAGGCGCTGCAGTTCACGCCGCAATCGGGACCGGCCGGCACGCGGGTGCTGTTGTGGGGATCGAACCTGCTGGCGGCGACGGTGAGTTTCAATGGCGTGGCGGGGACGGCGGTCAGCAACAACGGTACGACGTACGTGTGGGCGACGGTTCCGGCGGGCGCGTCTTCGGGACCGATTACGGTTACCACGCCGGGCGGGAGCAGCACCACGCTGGGTGTCTTCACGGTGGAATAGTCGCGGCTGCGGAGGATGCAATGCGTAAGATTAGTTTGGCGAGGCGTTTCTGTTGGGCGACGGCGGCTCTGGCGTGGGCAGCGAACGCCGCCGCGCCCACACCTGTATCGTTTGATACGATGCGCGCCTATCCGGTGGCCGCGCAGCCCTATGCCGTGGCGCTGGGCGATTTCAATGGCGATGGGGTTGTGGATATAGCCGTGGCCTCTTCGAACACGGTCGAGATCTTTACGGGCAACCAGCAAGGCATATTCTTTGAGAAAGCCAGCTATGCGGTTGCGGCTACGGCGACATCGCTGGCGGTGGGAGATTTCAACGGCGACGGCGTGCTCGACTTAGTGGTGGTGAACAGTCCGAACGCGGACCGTATAGGTACTGTGTCGACACTGCTGGGCCGCGGCGATGGCACTTTCGAAGCTCCGGTGACTTACCCGGCGGGCACTGACCCGAGCTATGTGCTGGTTGGAGACTTCAATGGCGATGGCATTCCGGACTTGGCCGTGTCGTCAGGGGGATATCAACTGGAGATCCTGCTGGGAAATGGCGACGGCACCTTTCAAGCCGGGATCAGCACTCCGTTCCGGGGCTATTCTATGATCGCGGAAGGCGATTTCAACGGCGACGGGAAGCTGGATCTGGCCGTGCCTGGTTATCCCGACAGTCAGATTTTCCTGGGGAATGGTGATGGCACGTTTCAGCCACCGATTAACTTAGTGGCCACCGCGAGCGCCATCGCCGTGGGGGACTTCAACGGAGACGGCAAACTGGATCTGGCGTTGGCTGACTCCGGCAATTCCGTGTGGATTAACATCGCGATGGGAAACGGCGACGGAACCTTTCAGACGCCGGTAAGTTATGACACCGGCGTGGTGAGCCCCAACTATTCAGTTGTGGGCGACTTTAATGGCAACGGAAAACTGGATTTGGCGGTTGCCAGCAGTGATAGCTATAACTTCTCGATCCTGCCGGGGAACGGTGACGGCAGCTTCGGCACAGCGGTGGTTTACTTCGACTCGGGAGTCGATCCCGCCTACGTGGCTGCCGGGTATCTGACGCCGGGTGGAAGGCCAATCGTGGTGGCCGCGAATTCTCTATCGAGCACTATTTCCGTGCTGCTATGCAACAAGAGCGGGCCGCTGCCTAAGGCGCTGGACAACGTTGGATATTCCGGATTTGCCGCTGTGGCAGATTTCAATGGTGACGGAAAGGAAGACCTGGCGCAGGCAAACCAGACCTTGAATTACGTTACCGTGCAACTGGGCGATGGCGGCGGCAGCTTCGGTACGGCTAAGAATTTCGATACGGGCGCGGGGCCGTGCTCGATTGCAGTGGCGGATTTCAACGGGGATGGAACGCCGGACATGGCCGTGGCAAATTGCAATGACAAAACTATTTCGATTCTTTTGGGCAATGGTAATGGGACATTTCAGAAACAGGCGACTTATACGGTGGGGCCGGGGCCGGTGTCTGTGGCGGCTGGAGACTTCAACGGCGATGGCAAGGTGGATTTGGCGGTGACGGTGCCTGGTTCGGGAAACATAGTCTCGATCCTATTAGGTAACGGCGACGGCACATTCGGCGTGCCGGTCAGTTATGCCACAGGCGCCAGCCCGGGCGCGATCGCTATCGCGGACTTCAATCACGATGGCAATCTCGACCTGGCGGTGACGGACGACGGCGCGTCGACGATTTCAGTGCTGCTCGGCAAGGGCGACGGGACGTTCCAGCCAGCGGTGAGGTACTCGTGTGGTCAACTCCCGAGGTCGCTGGCGGCGGGCGACTTCAACGGCGACGGCAACATCGATTTAGCCGTAGCCAATGAGTTATCGAACGATGTGGCGATCCTGTTGGGCGACGGTACCGGCGCTTTCCACCTGGCGGCGAGTTACGGCCAACAGTCAGGCGCGGACTATGTGGTGGCGGGAGACTTCAACGGCGACGGGAAACTGGACCTGGCGGTTGCCGACAGCAACTATAGCATGGTCGCGATCCTGGACGGGAACGGTGATGGGACATTTGCGCGGCCGCTCAATTTCGCGGCGGGGATCAACCCGTTTGCGCTGGCGGTAGGACATTTCAACGGCGGCAAGTTGGACCTGGTGGTGTCGTCGGCGACAGGCGCCAGTGTATTGCTGAATACGACTAAGTAGGAAGTGGGGAAGGGCGGAGGCGTCATGCGGATGATTCGGTGGATGATTGCGGCGTTTAGCCTGACGGCAGCTTGGGCCGGGCAGCCTGTCTGGTTCAACGCGCCGCGCTCGTTCCCAGTGGGCAACGGGCCGGGATCGGTGGCGACGGGAGACTTCAATAACGACGGAAAGTTGGACCTGGCCGTGGCGAACCCCGGCGTGTTCCGGGATGTGGGCGATACGGTTTCGATTCTGCTGGGGAATGGCGACGGCACGTTCGCTCCGCAGACCATGATCCAGGCCGGTCCCAGTCCAATCTCCATAGCCGTAGGTGACTTCAACGGCGACGGGAATCTCGATCTGGCTGTAGCTAACTACAGCACGCTGGAGGGGTACGAGAATAACACCATCTCGATATTATTGGGGAAGGGGGACGGCACATTTCGTTCGCCGGTCAGTTACACGGTGGTGGGTGACACACCCAACACGATCAGGGTAGGGGACTTCAACGGCGACGGCAAACTGGATCTGGCGGTAGCGGTGGAGTTCCCCGGCGCCACGGTGTCCATTTTGTTGGGCAACGGGGATGGTACCTTTCAATCGGCGGTGTCGTACCCAGTTCCAAGCTACGATATTCAGTCACTTGGAATCGGGGATTTCAACGGAGATGGAAAGCAGGACCTTGCGGTAGCTGACAATGGCCTCTGGATACTGCTAGGCAACGGTGACGGCACTTTCCAGCCGGCTGTGGGGTATTCGGCTGGGGGTAACTACGTCGCATCGGCAACTGTAGCGGACTTTAACGGCGACGGCAAACAGGATGTCGCACTTACCGGCGGCTATGGGAGTTCTATCTTCGTTTTCCTCGGCAATGGCGACGGTACGTTCCAACCATATCAGGCTTACTACGCCGGGTTCCAGCCGGAGTCGCTGGCAGCCGGGGATTTTAATCACGACGGCAAAGTGGATCTGGCCGTGGCGGCGAATGGCGGCGACCATATCTTTGTCCTGATGGGCAACGGCGACGGAAGTTTTCAGCCGCCGGCAGCCTATTTTGTGGGCAGCCCTTCTATCTCCATCGCCACGGGCGATTTCAACGGCGACGGCAGTCCGGACCTCGCGATCAGTACTTACATGGTGAATACAGTTTCCGTTTTGCTGGGCGAAGGCAACGGAACGTTCCGGCAGGCATCCAGTTACACGGTTTACGACAACGGCGGACTGCAGACGGGACCGTACTCAGTGGCGGTGGCCGATTTGAATGGCGACGGCAAGCTGGACCTGGCTTTCGGCACTTCCAATCCGGATACCGTCTCGGTGGTGCTGGGTAATGGGGACGGCACTTTTCAACCCGCGGTCAGCTATGCGATGTCATCGACTATATCCGCAGTGGCGGTGGGAGATTTCAACGGCGACGGCATACCCGACTTAGCCGTGACGTATGGCGTGGATACCAATCCGACCGGCACGGTGTCGATCTTACTGGGAAATGGCGATGGCACTTTCAGGAGCGGCGCGAGTTACACGACCGGGTCGGAACCCGCCGCGCTGGTGGTTGGCGATTTCAATGGAGACGGGAAGCTGGACCTGGCGGTGGCCATTCGCAACTCCGATGTGGTCTCGATCCTGCTTGGTAATGGCGATGGAACATTCGAGGCGCCGGTGAATACCGTTTGCGGAAACGAGCCCGCGTCGCTGGCGGTGGCGGATTTCAACGGCGACGGGAAACTCGACCTGGCGGTGGTGGACCGGGCGACCGAGATACATTCGGGCAGCGTCACCATCCTGCTGGGCAACGGGGACGGCACCTTCACGCGCACAAGCAATTACGGGATCAAGAATCAGCCTGCGTCGGTGGCCGTGGCGGATTTCAATGGGGACGGAAAGGCGGACCTGGCGGTGGCCAGCTCCAATTCCGACGGCGTGGCGATTCTGGTGGGGAATGGCGACGGCACGTTTCAGACGCCGCCAGTGTATTACAACACCGGTTTCAACCCGGAATTCGTAGTGGCGGCCGACTTCAATGGGGACCATTATATGGACCTGGCGCTGGCGGACAAGGGGTCGGGCGCGATTTCCATCCTATTGGGGAATGGCGATGGAACGTTCCAGCCGCAGTCGATTTTCCTAGGCGGCGGATTACCGCAAGCGATCGCGGTGGGCGATTTCAATGGCGACGGTAAGCCCGATCTGGCCGCGGTTAATCCGCAATCGGCGAACTTCAGCATACTGACCAATCACACGGAGTAACCGAGGGGCTTACTTGCGCAGGATGCTGTAGTCGGGGTCGAGTTGGACTTTCAGGGGGGCCTGGCGCAGAGGCACGCTGAAGGATACCGGATCGTTGGCGGTACTGACCCAGCGCGTCACTGTTTTGCCTTTGGACAATTGGATCTCAACCGGAACATCCGTGGTGAAACCACTATCCACGTCGCTTTGCGCGATCGTTCCGTCGAGGCGCAAGGCCGCGCCTTTGCCTTTGACCGTGTAACTCAGCTTGAGGGAAGGGATGCCGGTGCCATAAACCCACTGGTCGAAGAAGTTTTCGAGGTCCGAGTCGGACGAGTGGGCCGGGAGAAAACGGGCCGCCAGCAGGCGGAAATCTTCGGTGGAGAGGGGCTTGCGTTCGTATTCTCTGCGCAGTTCCGCCAGCATGGCCAGAAAACTCTGATCGCCCATGCGGCGGCGGAGCATGTGCATGATCCAGGAACCTTTGCCGTAAGTGATGGCGTGATAGGCCTGGGGCGATTGGGAGTTCTCGAGGCGCATGCCCAGGACGATCGGTCCGGTGGATTCCACGGTTTTGTCGCCGGCGGTTCTTTCCAGTAAGTTGCCCTTGTAAGTATCCAGCGCCAGCGCTACCGGCTGGGCGCCTTCTTTGTTTTCCAGGTACAGCAAGGCCGAGTAATCCGCTAAAGCCTCCATGAGCCATTCGTCGTGATAGCCGGCTGAAGTTACCACATTGCCCCACCACTGGTGGGCGGTTTCATGCGCCTGCAGAATCTCGGAGAAGAACAGGCGGCCATGGGCGTCGAGGCGGCGAATGGCGCGCTGCTGGGGCGCCAGATAGGACATCGTGGACAAATAAATCAGGCCGGGAAAGCCCTGCCCGAAGCGTCCGGGAACAGGGGAAACGGTGAGCGTCGGCAGCGCCGGCGGACCGAAGCGGTCGGCCATGAATTCCAGCGCGGCGGTGATCTCGGAAGCGATCTCCTGGAGGCGGGTCAGGGGATCGGGCGGCAACTCGGGCGGCAGCATCACGATTTGGGATTCGCGGTGGCCGGGGGGCAGCGGCGGCTGAGAAGGGGTGGCGGTGGTGGTGGGGCCGTCGAGGCCGGGTTCGACGGCGCGATTGGCGCAGACTTCCACGGTGTAGCCGTGGCGCGACATGCGGATGCGCTCATATTGGCCGAGGTTGAATCCGGCGAAGCGGATGGGCGTGCTGGTGGCGCGATGGGTGATGCGCAGGTCGCCTTCTTCGTGCTCGTCCACCAAGTCGCCGGGGGTGACCAAGTCGAGATCCTTGGGATAGCGGAAGGTGAGATCGTATTTGGCGAATTGCAGGCCGGCGTTGGGGAACCAGTTGGCGCGCGCGCCCACGTAATAAACATGATTGCCCGCCTCGAAGATCACCTTGCCTTCATGGCGGAACTCCATGTCATAATCGCGGCCAGGCTGAAGGGGTTCGCGCGGGACCACGACGAACATCTGATTGCCGACGTTGCGGAGCAGATCGGCGCGCAAGGATTCGGGCTGGAGCACTTCGGCGGGCTGGCCATTCACCAGCACTTCGGAGACGTGCATGGCTTGCGCGATATCGAGGGCCAGAGCCGGCAAGGGCCGGGAAGCGGGCCGGGCCTTCACGCGGGTGACCACTTTCAGCGACAGGTCCGGCCGCAGGGTAGCGTCGATGTGGAAATCATCGAGGGTCAGCTCCGGGCGGATGTCGCGATTGCGGAAGGAGCGTGCGACGAAGCTGGTCCAGACATCGAAGAAGACCACGTTATCGCGCGTGTTCAGCTTGCCGATGACGATCTGTTCGCGGGCATCGCGGTCGTAATAGAGATCGAAGTTGCCGAGACTCCGCCCGCGCATGGAAAGGGCAAAGAAGCCGTTATCGCGCGGGGAACCGCGCATCACATCCCAGACGAGGCGGGTTTGGAAGCTGGTGGCGTAGTTACGCACGACGGGGGTCCACTGGTCGGCCATCAGTGCGCCCATTTCCGGGACCTTGCGATTCGATTCGCCTTGGCGAACCTGCTGGCTGATCTGGGCGTAGGTGTCGTCGGAAAAGAGCAGGACAGCGGCCAGCAGGTGCTCGTCGAGATTGGGCGAGCCGGTATAAGAGGCCAGAGAACGGCGCTCGCCGAGATTGGGGGGCAGGACCAGCAGTTCGGCATCTGCGCCTTCGCCTTCAGAGATGAAGACGGCGGCCATGGGAGCGCCGGCGACGGGTTTGGCGAAGATCAGGTAGCCATCGGTGAGGAAGAGGCGGGCTTCGTCCCTATGCAGGGAAACGTCCCGGACGCGATAACACTGGCTGGGGTCGAGGGACATCTCACGGATGTTGCGGGCGAGATCCGCGGCGGTGGCGGCGTGGGCCAGAGATGGAAGGAGGCACAGCAGCAGAGCCAGGCCTGGCACAGTACTGGGGCGACCGGCCGGGGAGACGGGGAAGGGGAGCTGGGGGTTCTGAACCACTGTATGATTTCAGTCTAACGCCGATTGCGATGACCGCCGGGCGCGGGCGCGGGAAAGCTTTCACTCCGCGTTACAATTCCAGTCATGCGATTCGTTACTTTCCAACGCGGCGCGCATGCGGAGCCGGGCGTGCTGAATGGCGAGGATATTGTGGCTCTGCGCAGTGCCGGATTCGAGAACGTACTGGCGGTCATCGCGGGAGGCGCCGACGCGTTAGACGGCGTGGCGCGGTGGCTGTACGATCCGCCGTGGAGCGAGATTGTGAAGGCGGCGGATGTGAAGCTCTGCGCGCCGGTGCAGCGTCCGCCGAAGATCATCTGTATCGGGCTGAACTATCGCGCGCATGCGCTGGAAGCAAAGCAAGATATCCCTGAAGTGCCGACGGTTTTCGCGAAGTTTCCGAACGCCACGATCGGCTGCGGGGAGCCGATCGTGCTGCCGAAGAATTCGACCCAGCCGGATTACGAAGCGGAGATGGCGTTTGTGATCGGCAAGCACGGACGCCATGTTCCGGCGGAGAAATGGCGGGATTATGTGTTCGGCTACACCAACCTGAATGACGTAAGCGCGCGCGATTTTCAGATGCGGACTTCGCAGTGGATGATCGGTAAGACTTTCGATACGTTTGCGCCGATGGGTCCGGCAATTGTTACCGCGGACGAGGTGGCCGATCCCCACGCGCTGGAGATCCGTACGATCATTAACGGCGAAGAACTGCAGCACAGCAACACGAACGACCTGATTTTCAAGATTCCGGAGCTGATCGCCTATCTATCGAGCGTCTTCACGCTGGAGCCGGGAGATGTGATCGCGACGGGAACGCCATCAGGCGTGGGATTTGCGCGCAAGCCTCCGCGCTGGCTGCGGCCGGGCGACGAGGTGACGGTGAGCGTAGAAGGATTGGGGGATTTGCGCAATCCGGTAGTGGCGGAGGATTAGCCGCGTGGCACGACAAGTGCTCTCCTCTACTGGAGGGAGGGCATTATGAAATTCGCCAAGGCATTTGGATATGTGACGCTAGCCACGTTTGTTGCGGGTCTGGTGATCAATTTCAGCGACATTCGACGTTACATCCGCATATCTACAATGTAGCGGTATTATCCGGCACGAACGCACGAAGCAGACGGGCGGGCTGAGGGGCAGCGATCGTCAATGCGCCGGAGCCGGCAAGTACAATCCATACATCGCCGGGTGCGAATGGCTGGCCCTGGACGGTTCCGTTACCTTCAATGGAAACCAGAAATTCGGCTTGCGGGCCGGCGGCGTGAGACAGCTCGCCGGTCACCACGATTGATTCGGTGCGGAAGTAGGGGCATTCCGCCAGCAGGCGGCGGCCATTGCCAAGATCGACCGGGATACGGGGACCGGGGTGTAGGCCGAGGTCCGCCACGGCCAATCCGGCTTCGAGGTGCAGTTCGCGCGGCCGGCCGTAGTCGTAGAGGCGATAAGTGACGTCGCTATGCTGTTGGATTTCGCATAGGGCGAGTCCGGCGCCGATTGCGTGTACGGTTCCGGCAGGCACGAAAAACGTGTCGCCGGGTTGGGCGGGATACCAGCGCAACAGGTTTTCGATTGCTCCGGATAGGGCCGCGGCGCGGGCTTGCGCGGGACTTAACGGGTGCTCAAAACCCAGCGCCACACGAGATCGGGGCCCGGCGCGCAGCACATGCCACATCTCGGTCTTGCCGGGACCGGAATCGGAATCCGAGGGATGCACCTGCACGGATAGATTCCCGGAGGTAAAAAGAAACTTCAGCAGGAGGCGCGGCTCTTCGGGGGCGGTGAACCAGACCTCACCGGTACGACGTTCGGCACGCGGGAACCAAGGCTCGGTATCGGAAGTGCCCCAAACTTTTTCGAGCGCGGTCGGATGCAGCCGGCGCAGTTTCACTGCTCCACTATAAAACGGTGCAGGCGTTCGAGACCCCGTTCCAATTCATGCATAGAGGTCGCGTAGGAGATGCGCACGTGTTCGTGCGTGCCGAAAGCTTCGCCGGGAACCACGGCGACAGCGGCTTTGTCGAGCAGCCTCTCGCAGAACTGCAGGGTGTTGGAAATGCCGTTGCGGAAGGCTACGCTGATATTCGGATAGGCGTAGAAGGCGCCGCGCGGCTCGGCGCAGGTGACGCCGGGGATGGCGCGCAGGCGCTGAATGACGAAGTCGCGGCGCCTGGCGTACTCAGCCAACATGACGGCCACCGAATCCTGCGGTCCGCGCAAGGCTTCGACGGCGGCTTTTTGGGCGATGGACGTGGGGTTGGAAGTGGAGTGGCTTTGCAACTTCAGCATGGCGCCGATGACCGGCGCGGGGGCCAGGGCGAAACCGATGCGCCAGCCCGTCATGGCATAGGTTTTGGAAAGCGATCCCGCCACCAGGACGTGCTCCTTTGCGCCAGGCAGAGACGCGATGGAGAATGGCGCGCTGTCATAAAGGAAGTGGCAATAACACTCATCGGTCATCAAGTAGACGCCGGCGCGGGTGGTCAATTTCAGAATTTTCTCGAATTCGGCCGGGTCCAGGACGGCGCCGCTGGGATTCGAAGGCGAATTCACCATAACTAGCTTGGTGCGGTCCGTGATATGCCGCTCGATCATGTCCGCGGTGAAAGTGAAGCCGCGGCTTTCGTCGGTAGGCACGAAGACACACTTTGCGCCGGCGTAGTTGACTACATCTTTGTAAGTGACCCAATAGGGCACGGGGATGACGACTTCGTCACCGGGATTGAGGAGGGCCTGGGTCAGGTTGAAAATGACGTGTTTGCCGCCCACGGAGATGAGGCACTCGGAAGGCTTATAGGCGGTGCCGAAATCGGCGGCGTGACGTTCGCAGACGGCCTGTTTCAATTCCAGAATTCCACCGGCGTTCGTATACTTGGTAAAGTTTTGCTCGAGCGCACGGATGGCGGCGCGTTTTATGTTATCGGGGGTGGGGAAGTCGGGCTCGCCGGCTCCGAAATCCACTACGTCGACGCCCTGCGAGCGCATGCGCTCGGCATCCGCGGCCACGCGCATGGTGGAGGACACGCTGATGGCGGAGATGCGCTCCGCGATATCCAGTTTGGTTTCCGTTGGCATTCGTCTTCCTCAGGTTTGATTAATTATTAGCGTCCGAATCGCTTGCACAGCCGCGTTTCTACGGCCGGGGGCACCAGCCCCGTAATGTTGCCGCCCAATCCAAATACCTCCTTCACCAGGCGCGAGCTGATAAATGAATATGCCTCGCTGGCCATCATGAAGACGGTCTCGATATCCGGCCGCAGGCGCCGGTTCATGAGGGCCATCTGCAACTCATACTCGTAATCCGAGATCGCCCGGATGCCGCGCAACAGCACGGTTGCGCCGTTTTGGGATGCGTAATCCACGAGCAAGCCGTTGAAGGAATCCACCACGACGTTGGGGAAGCCTCCCAGGACGTCGCGCAGCATTTCGATTCTTTCTTCCACGCTGAACAGGGGCTGCTTGGTTTCGTTGCGCAGAATGGCGACAATCAGCTTGTCACAGAGGCGGCAACCGCGTTCGATCAGGTCCAAATGGCCGTTGGTAATGGGATCGAAGGAACCCGGATAGACGGCGATCACTTGGGGCGGCTTCGTGGCCGCGCGGCTACTGGACTCGTTGGCTATTCTTCGATTCTAGCGGAAGTGGGCGACCCCTGCAGGGCCACCTCGGCAGGTGACGGAAAAATCGACGTTTCTAGTATGTTTTCAGTATTGTAACCTTCGCATCTCTACGCTACCATTCGTTCAGTTTCATACAGACGATAAAAGGGTCTTTAACTAGTGATCTATCCGAAGCCAAAATGGTGGGTGGATGCCGCGCGGGGGTTGGGAGCCGGATTGTTTCTACTGAGTGCGGCGGCGGCCCTGCCTTCCAGCGACGCACCGGTGGCGCCGGCATACGTATACACGGCCACGCCGCGGTTCGACCCACAGGCCTGGGCGTGCGGACAGGAGCGGTTCCCGCGAGGCGCGGCAATACGGGTGGTTAGCGCGGCGGGGGCGCGCGGGCTGGCACCGGGTTTCTACGCCTCGGCCGACCCGGAAGTTTCGTTTGACGGACAGCGGGTGCTGTTCGCCGGCAAGCCTCACCGGTCCGATCCCTGGCAAATCTGGGAAGGTTCGATTGCGGGCGGAGATCCGCGTCGGGTGGCGGCATGGCCGGAAGACGCGATCCGTCCGCTTTACCTGCCGGACGGCAAAATCGTCTACGCCCGTAAGCTGGCACAGGGATTCCAACTCGAAGTGCTGGAGCCGGGCGGGCAGCCTCTGCGCATCACTTACGCGCCGGGCAACTTCCTGACGTGCGACGTGCTGCATGACGGCCGCGTGTTATATGAGACGGACAGCGAGTTGTACACCGTCTACCCGGACGGCAGCGGCGTGGAATCCTACCGCTGCGATCATGGCCCAAGCCGCCATGGAGCGCGGCAGTTGAAGTCGCGCGACATCGTTTTCGCAACCGGGAAGGGGCTGGCCCGGTTCACTTCCGCACAGGCCACGCAGGTGGATATCCCAACCGCGCGCAGCGGAGAATTCGCGGGGCCGGTGGCGGAGTTTGTGCCGGATGCCTGGCTGGTTTCGTTCCGGCAGCAGGCGAAAGCGGCATTCAGGATTTACCGCGTGGCTGAGCCGGGCAAGGCACTCGAGCCGTTCGCGGATCAGCCGGGTGTGCAGCCCGCCATACTTGAAGCGCGCGAAACGCCGCTGCGGTTTCCGTCGGGACTGCACGATTGGGATGGCGCGAATGTGCTTTGCCTGAACGCTTACACGGCAAAGTCAAAGATTGCGGCAGGGTCGGTTGCCACCGTGCGGTTGTATTCGCCGGGCGCGGAAGGAAAGCCCGCGCTGCTGGGCGAGACGCCGGTGGAGAGCGACGGATCGTTTTTCCTGCACGTGCCCAGCGAGCAGCCCTTGCGCATGGAACTGCGCGACCGCGCGGGCAACACGATTGTGGGTGAGCACGGATGGTTCTGGATGCGGCGCGGCGAGCAGCGAGTGTGCGTGGGGTGCCACGCGGGTCCGGAGCGCGCGCCGGAAAATGCGGTACCCAAGGTTTTGCTGCGGCAGGACGTGCCGGTGCGCATGACGGGAGGACAGAAATGACGCGGGCAGCCTGTGCGGCTTTTATTCTGCTCTGCGGCGGCGCAGGGGCCGCCGACCGGCCGGTGGTGACGATCCGCTTTGAAGACGCCACGCCCGCATCCGGCATCCAGTTCACGCATAGCTTCGGGGCGCGCAAACTGGGGTCGCTGCTCGAAAGCACGGGCGCCGGCTGCGTGTGGTTCGACTATAACAACGACGGATTGCCGGATTTGTATGTGGTTTCGGGCAAGCCCCTGGGCGATGATATCCATCCCTACCCACTGCGTACGCCTCCGGAAACCGCACCGCACAACCATCTATATCGCAACGATGGCAACGGCAAGTTCACCGATGTCACGGGCGAGGCCTGCGTGGGCGCGGACCTTTATAGTATGGCGGCCATCGCGGCGGATTTCGACAACGATGGCTTCGTGGATCTGCTGGTGACCGGTTACGGCCACGTCACGCTCTATCGCAACAAGGGCAACGGGACGTTCGAGGATGTCACGGCCAAGGCCGGACTGAACGTGCCGGGCTGGTCGATCGGGGCGGCGTGGCTGGACTACGATCGCGACGGCTGCGTGGATCTGTTTATCGGCCGGTATGTGAAGTTCGACCCCAAGTACCGCGCTTATTATGCGGCGGATAACTATCCGGGACCGCTCGATTACGCGGGCAACACCAACATGCTGTTCCACAACAACTGCGACGGCACGTTCACGGATGTCAGTCAGAAGTCCGGCATCTCTAAGTACATTGGCCGGGCCATGGGCGTCACCGCGGGAGATTTCGACGGCGATGGCTATCCGGATATCTACGTGGCCAATGACAAGACCGAGAATTTCCTGTTCCATAACAACCGCGACGGCACGTTCAACGAAATCGCGGTGCAATCGGGCGTGGCTTACGGGCAAAACGGCGAGAACACATCGGCGATGGGGCCGGTGTTCACGGATTTCGAGAACAGCGGGCACGTGGGAATCTGGATCACGGACTCAAAGTACAACCGGCTGCTGAGCAATAGCGGCAAGGACTTCAACGATATCACGGAGGCGGCGGGCATTTCGCAACTGACGGCGCAATATGTCAGTTGGGGTTCGGGGGTTTACGACTTCGACAACGATGGCCTGCGCGACATCTTTGTTGCGCACGGCGGATTGATCCACCTGATCCCGCAAGAACACTCGGTCTTTCGCAACCTGGGCGGGGGGCATTTCGCGGACGTATCGGGCGACGCCGGACCGTTCTTCCAACTGAAAACCGTGGCGCGGGGGGCCTGCTTTGCGGATTACGACAACGACGGCAAAGTGGACCTGTTCATGGTGAACTTGGGCGCACAGGGGTACCTGCTGCACAACACCTCGCCGGGCGGCAATCATTGGGTGGCTTTCAAACTGGTGGGCCACAAGAGCAATCGGGACGGGATCGGCGCACGGATTGAAGTGACGGCGGGAGGAAAGAAGCAGCAGGCAGAGCGCGTGGCGGGGTCGGGGTATCTTTCCCAGGATGATGCGCGTGTGCATTTTGGTCTGGGCGCGGCGGCGAAGGCGGACGAAGTGACAATCCGTTGGCCGAGCGGCAAGGTGCAGACACTGCGGGATGTGGCGGGCGACCGGGCGGTCACGGTGGAGGAGAAGTGAGGCTTAGTCTTGTAGTGTTGAGCCTCGCCCTGACGCTTGGGGCCGCTCCCACGAAGTATCCTTCCCCCGTTGAAGTGGCCCTCTCGCCGGATGGCGCGCGGATTTATGTGGTGTGTGAGGGAACCGGCGAGGTGGTGGTGGCGGACTCCCAGACCGGGGCGACGGTCGCGCGCATTGCGGTGGGCAGTGTGCCGAAGGGGTTGTGGCTCGACGGGAAATACGCGTACGTGGCCAATTCCTGGAGCGACACGGTATCGGTTATCGACACCGAAACGCTGACCGTTACGCGGACGCTCAAGACCGGCTTCGAACCGAATGCAGTTTTCGCAGACGCGTCTGCGATTTTCACGGCCAACCGCATCGGCAACGATATTTCGGTCATCGATCTTGCGAGTGGAGTGGAGACGCGGCGGCTGGCCGCCGGGCGGGGCGCGAGTTATCTGACGCCGTCACCTGACGGCCGGTCGCTCTACTGCACGCATATTTATCCCAACATCGGGCGGCATCGCGCGCCGCCGGAATCCGAAATTACGATCGTGAATGCCGGTCATCAGGTGGTGCAAGAACGGCAGGCGCTGCACAACGTGGCGGGCGTCTTTCACGTGGCCTTCTCGCGGGATGGGAAATTGGGAATCGCGTGCCAGTTACGTCCGAAGAATCTGATTCCGCTGGCGCACGTGGAGCACGGCTGGGTTTTTGGGGATTCACTCACGCTCTTCGGCGAAGATGTGGGCGAACCGGTGCAAGTGCTGATCGACGAGATGGAGCAATACTATACGATGCCGTTCGGCGTGGTGATTGCGCCGGATAAGAGCGCCGTGTACATTTCCACGACGGGGGCGAACAGTGTCACGGTGATCGACATCGGGCGGCTGCTCAAACTCGTGCGGCAGCGCCGCGATCTGGGCAACGATCTGTCGGCTTCCGCGCAATTTGTTACGGCACGCATTCCGGTGGGACGGGCGCCCAAGGGCATGACGTTATCGCCGGACGGCAGGTTGCTTTACGTCGCCAACCGACTGGACGACAGCGTCTCGGTGATCGACACGGCGGCGCGCAAAGTGGTGCGCACCTTCGGGTTGGGCGGACCCACGGAACTCACGCCGCAGCGGCTGGGCGAGCGGTTGTTCTTCGACGCGCGATTCGCTTTCCACGGCGGATTCAGTTGCGCGAACTGCCACATCGAGTCGACGTTTGACGGCCTGCAATGGGATCTGGAACCGGATGGCTTCGGCAAAGATATCGTAGACAACCGGCTGCTCGAGGATGTGGACGGCACGGAACCGTTCAAGTGGAATGGCGGCAATCCGGATCTGGAGACTGAATGCGGACCGCGCACGGAGAAATACTTTTACCGGTCGCAAAGTTACTCGCGCGAGGAACTGGGTGACCTGGTGGCTTATGTCAAGGCGATGCCGCTGCGTCCGAACCGTTACCGGCTGGCGAACGGGGAACTGACGGCGGCGCAAGAGCGCGGGAAGGACATTTTCGAGCGCACCCGCCGCAAAAACGGCGCGCCCATCCCGCAGGGCAACCAGTGCGGATTCTGCCATGCCGGCCGCCACTACACCAATCAGACTCAAGTGGACGTGGGGAGTGGTAAGTGGTCAGACCGCTCGCCCGTCATTGATGTTCCGCAACTGACTAACATCGCCCTGACCGCTCCGTATCTGCATGATGGATCGGCGCGCAGTCTGGAAGAAATCTGGACCGTGTTCAACCCCAAAGACACGCACGGGGTAACGAATGACCTGAACAAAGACGAGCTCAATGATTTGATTGAGTACTTGAAAACTTTATGACCTTTAAGATCTGGTTGTTGCTCTTATCGCTCCTGCCGATAGCAGCCTCGGCTCAGCCTATGCCGCGCTACCGCTGGCAGAATTTCACCACCGCGGATGGCCTGCCCGACAATCGTGTCTTCAGCGTGGCGGTGGATGGATCGCGGATCTGGGCCGGCACCGAAAATGGCCTGGGATTGTACGAGAACGGCAAATGGAAGGTATTCCGCCCGGCAGACGGCCTGGCGCACCGCGCCGTGACGTACGTGGCCGTGGATAAGCGGACGCACGATGTGTGGGCCGCCACGATGGGCGGACTGAGCCGCTATTCCGCGGGCCGCTTCGATAATTTCACGCAGTTGAACAGTGGCCTGAGCAACGACGTGGTATACGGCGTAACGGTTCAAGGCGATTACGTCTGGGTGGCCACCGCCGCCGGCGCCAGCCGGCTGAACACGCGCACTGGCGAATGGAGCCTCTACAACGAACGCAACACGCCCATGCACGAGATCTGGACATACGCCGTCAGCGCGGGAACGAGCAAAGTCTATTACGCGGTATGGGGCGGCGGCGTGCTGGAATACGACGTCAAGACCGAGCGCTGGAAAGACTACCACGATCCTGACGGCGAGACCGAAATGGTGCTGTACAAAGATCAAGGGCTGATTCACGAAATCACCACGTCAGTCAGTTGGATGGAAGAGGACAAGATTCTGTGGGTATCCACTTACTTCGGCGCGAGCCGCTACGACGGCCGCAACTGGCATAACTTCATGGAGAAAGACAGCGGACTGCCCAGTAACTTCATGAACCAGGTGAAGGGCGTGGATGGCAATCGGGCATGGTTCTCCACCGACAAGGGATTGGCGTATTACGACGGCGAGAACTGGGCGGTTTACCGTCCCGCGCTCGACACCGGCAAACCCGAGATGCTGGTGCGGGATGCCCAAGGCAAGGTGAAGCGGGTGGAGACCGACACGGCTCCTGCCCACAACTACATTTTTGGTGTGGATTTTCAGGGTAACGATATATGGGTGGCGACGGCCAAAGGCCTAAGTCACGGGATACCAATTCAAGAGGAGGTTAGTCAAAATGTTAATCGAAGACGTGATCAGTGAGATCAGCGGCGCGGCCGTAGAGAAACGGGCCATTACGGACCTGCGGGTGCTCAACGAGGCCTACGACTACGATCGGCCGAGTTCCTTTTCGCGCGGCATGCGCATCGACCTGAACGGCCTGGTGATCCTATTGATCTCAGGCACGGCCAGTATCGACGGACAGGGGGAAACGGTCCACGTGGGCGACTTCCGGGCGCAGTGCCAGCGGATGCTCTACAACATGACGGGGTTGATCGAGTCCGAAGGCGCTACATGGCACGACGTGGTGCGGACAACTTTCTATATGCGCGACATTGACCGTGACTACCGGGCCTTCAACGAGGAGCGCACGGCGTTCTACCGGGAGCAGGGGCTCGATCCACTGCCGGCCTCGACGGGGATTCAGGCAAAACTATGCCGTCCGGATCTGCTGGTAGAAGGCGAAGCCATCGTGATGTTCAAGAAGCGGACGGCGTCTCAGCCGGGATCGAACGGCACACGCAACGGCACACACTAAGGAGACCTACGATGCGGACGTTGTACGCATTGCTACTGGCGGCGGGTGCGGCGATGGCGCAATCCGGCGGAGCCTGTTCCTGCGGCGCGAATCCGCCGGGCCGGCCGGAGGTGCGCACGCAGGCGCCCTATGCCAACGAGCCTGACGATCTGCGCCCGTACTCGCGCTTCACCAAGCCGTATTATCAGCACTACACCAAGACCGTAGAGTATAACGGGCCGGGACGCGACATACCCGCGCCCGATCTGAAGGACCTCACCGAGGTGCGCATCGGATTTCTGGGTCCAATTCAGGACCACCGCGACCAGGCTCTGGGCCGCATGATGCTCAACGGCGCGACCATGGCCATCGAGGAGGCCAACGCCGCCGGCGGGTACGGCGGCAAGCCCTTCAAGCTGATGGTGCACAACGACGCCGCCCTTTGGGGTGCTTCCAGCAACGAAATCGTCAAGATGACCTATGACGAGAATGTGTGGGGTATGCTGGGGTCCATCGACCCCAATACCACGCATATCGCATTGCGTGTCTCCCTGAAATCCGAAATGCCCATTGTCAGCACCGCCTCCACCGATCCCACCCTTCCGGAGACCACTATTCCATGGTTGCTGACCGCCCTCCAGGACGATCGCGTGCAAGGCTACACGCTGGCGCGCCGCATCTTCAGCGAATTGGGATTGAGCCGCGTCGCGCTGCTGCGGGTCAACGAACCGTATGGCCGCTTTGGGAATGGAAAATTCAAGGATGCCACACGCCGCCTCGGACATCCGCTCGTGCTGGAGCAGAAGTACCTGCCCGGCGACACCGATTTCCACCGCCAGCTCAGCGTCATTCAGGATTCAAACGTGGACGCCATCGTGCTGTGGACGGATCAGATTCCGGCCGGCAACATCCTGAAGCAGATGCGTGAGATGGGGATGAAGCAGCGCGTTTTCGGCGCCTATCGTGTGTATGGGGATGAGATGCTGCGCATCGCCGGACCGGCTGCCGAGGGCCTGGAATTCGTTTTCCCGTACGATCCGACGCGGGACGATGCGGTGTGGAGCGATTTCAATGCGCGCTTCGCCAAGAGGTTCGAGAAGACGCCGGACGCTTTTGCGTCGCTGGGTTACGACGGCATGCGCATCCTGCTGGACTCGATTTGCCGCGCGGGGCTGAACCGCGCCCGCATACGCGACGTGTTTTATGGCCTGGAGCGCTACCACGGCGTGACGGGCGAGATGATCTTCGATCCCAACGCGAAGAACATCGCCCCCCTGTATCTGGGGAAGATCCACAACGGCAAGGCCGAGTTTCGCCGCGAGCCGATGCAGAAGGCCTATGCATCGATCGACGACGAGCATGTGGCGTACTCCGGACCGCCGCTATCCGACATTCCGGCGGGCCAACCGCGGATCGGCATTTTCGGTCCGCAGGCCGATCAACTGGCTGCGGATCCGGTGTTACAGCGGTCCGCGGGTGCACGCTACAAACTGGTGGGCGTGGCCTCGGAAGGCGCGTGGGGCAAGGCATCCACGGCGCTGGTTGGGATGATCGGGGAGGAGCGGCTGATCGGACTGATATCCACGGATCGCAACTCCAGCCACCTGGCCGAACAACTCGCGGTGAAAATGTTTGTGCCGCTGATCGCGCTTTCGGGCGACCGGTCGCTGACCGCGCTCAACATTCCGTGGATCTTCCGGATGCCGCCAGAGGCTTCGGTGGAGCAGGCTGTACGGACGCTGGTGGAAGCCACGGAGAAGGCCGGCGCGAATCGCGAGCGGGTGCGGGCGGTGCTGGCGTCCGGCAAGCATTTCGACCAGCGCGGCGAGCCACGGTAGACTGCGGCTATCGCTTCTGTCTCAGGGATTGCCCATGCCGCCGAGGTTTCGCTTTCCACGGTGAACGTGGATTCGTCGGCTGCCAGGAGGACGGCCGCCGTGGCTATATCCACGGCGTTCCGAAGCGCCTGGCGGGGACCATGTTCCGGATCGATTCCGCCAACGCCTTTGAAATCCGCTTAGGGTAGGCCCAGCTTGCTGTAGAGCGGTCATACGCATGTGGGCGTTGACGGGGGCATTGAGCGATCGAGGCCGGATTGGCGAAGACCGGCAGCAGCGCCCGAACCAGGAAAAACGGTCCTTGTTTGAGGAACTGCCGCGCGGTTTCGAGTCCGATGCGGCTGGTCCCGCCGGTGACCAAGGCGCGGTTCCCGTTGAGTCTGTCCATAATTCAGTCCTCCAAACTCCCATCTGGATTGTTCCGAGCGATGAAAGGTCGCAAGCTGGCTGGGCGATATACTCTCTTGTTATGCTCAATCCCGCCATCTTTCGCGAATACGACATCCGCGGCATCGCCGACCAGGAGCTGCGCGATGTGGATGTCGAGATGCTGGGGCGCGCGGTGGGCACTTATCTGCGCCGGCACGGCGCCGAGCAGGTGAATCTGGGCCGCGACTGCCGTTTAAGCTCCGAACGTCTGCGTGATGCGCTGGCATGCGGTCTGAAGGCCAGCGGCTGCCAGTTACGGGATATCGGCGTGGCGCCGACTCCGTTGCTCTACTATTCCGTCTTTCATCTGAAGGCCGGGGCTGCCATCATGATCACCGGTAGCCATAATCCGGCCGAATACAACGGTTTCAAGATCGTGTGCGGCGGATCGACCATTCACGGCGGCCAGATCCAGGAGATCCGCCGCCTGATGGAGCAGCGCGACTTCGTGTCGGGCGCCGGCAGCGAGGCAAGCGTGGACGTGAGCGAGGCGTATGTCAACGAAGTGGCCGCGCAGTTCCATTTTCCGCGGCGCATCAAAGTGGTAATCGATGCCGGAAACGGCACCGGCGGGCCGATTATGCATCGGCTGCTGGAGCGCCTGAACTGCGAGGCCACCGAGTTGTTTTTCGAGATGGACGGACGCTTCCCGAATCATCATCCGGATCCGACGGTGGTCGAAAACCTGGAGCCGCTGATGGCCGCCGTGCGCGCGCAAAAGGCCGACCTGGGGATCGCTTTTGACGGCGACACCGATCGCATCGGGGCGGTGGACGAGAGCGGCGAGGTGGTCTTCGGCGACCGCCTCATGATTATCTACGCGCGCGAGATCCTGAGCCGCAAGCCGGGTGCCACGTTTATCGGCGAGGTAAAGTGCTCGCAGGTGCTGTACGACGACATCCGGCGCCGCGGCGGCAACCCCATCATGTGGCGGACGGGGCATTCGCTCATCAAAGCCAAGATGAAGGAGTCGCGGGCGGAACTGGCCGGCGAAATGAGCGGCCATATGTTCTTCGCGGATCGCTATTACGGCTTCGATGATGCCCTCTATGCGGCCTGCCGGCTGCTGGAGATCGTGGCGCATTCGGGGCAGCCGCTCTCGGCGCAATTGGCGGATTTGCCGCGCACGTTCACGACTCCGGAAATTCGCGTGGATTGTGCGGACGATATCAAATTCGAAGTGGTGCGGCGCGTTACCGAAGGTTTCCGCCAGACGCACGAAATCATCGACGTGGATGGCGCAAGGGTGCTGTTTCCGGAAGGCTGGGGACTCGTGCGGGCGTCGAACACGCAGCCGGTGCTGGTGCTGCGCTTCGAGGCCACCACGCCGGAACTGCTGGCGCGCTATCGCCAGGAGACGGAAGCCGTGGTGGCGGAGGCCGTCGCGGCCAGTCAAGGAGCGTCGTAGGCGGCAGCGGCGATCTCGCCCAGAACGCTGCCGGCGGTATGCATAACTGTGTCCGGGTCGCCGTCAAACATGCTGAGGTATGCGGCGAACGCCAGGCGTTGACCGTCCTTCCGGTCGATGTATCCGGCGATGCCTTTCGCCGTCAGCATCAACGAGCGGTGGAGCAGATCTCCCGTGGCGAGAGTGCCGGTCTTGGCGTGCACATGACCTGCGGCGGGCGAATCGGTTTGGATATCCCACAGCGTGCCGTCTTTGCCCAGGATCGGCAGGGCCTTGAAGAATGCCGGGAAGACCCGGTCCTGGCCGGCAAGGTAAATCAGGTAGTGCACCATGAAGTCCGGCGTGAAAAAGGCGGCTCCGCCTGCGCCATCGCTCTGGGAGGCGCCGGAGACATCCAGACCGGCTTTGCCGAGGAATTCTTTCTCCAGGTCGAATCCGGCCTGGAGCGGATCCAAATGATTGGCGCCGGCCACCGCGCCCAGGATATAAGGGGTCATGCCGGCATGTAGATTCTGGCTCACCTTCAGGGTGACTTTGGCCTCCTCGGAGAACGGCGGCGAGACATGTTCGGCCAACTGATTTCCCGGTTTGTAATAGGCCCTCGCCGAAGCGCCGGGAACGGGGCGATTCAGATCGACAGGGGCGGAGACGCCCGCCTCGCGCAGGGCTTCCACGAAAGCCATTTGGGCGAAGCGGCTAGGCTCCGGGACGCGGTAGGTTCGCAAAATGGTCGAGGCTGGCGGCACGGTCCCCAGTACGGTGACCGTGTAACTGCCGTCAGGCGCGCGCTCGTCGTTGAACGAAATGTCGGCGGCCCTGCCGGGTGCTACCGTCTTCACCTGATTGATCACGTGCACATATTGCGTGGCGGGTGACAGAGAGAGCCTGGGCGCGGCGCCTTCGGTTTCCGAGGTGATGAAGACGTCGATCAAGTTGTCGTTGACGGCGACCGGCGAGAGGACCACGCCCGTGCCGAGCTCGCGATCGCCTTCCGGAAACATACTGACATCTACCAGAACGTGTCCGGCTACTTTACGGACACCCGCCTTCGCGACCTGGGCCGCGAGTTCGCGAATGACCGCCAGCGGATCGCCGGGAACCACGTTGGCGCCGCCGGGCAGTGTGTCATAGGCATGATCCTTGTTTTGAAAAGCCAGCGTGCCGTCCGGCTGAATGCGATTGGACAGGTTCGGGTCACCCGCCGCGACCAACACCAGATCCCCGTTCAGAGTGCCGTCGGGCGCGATAGGCCCGGTGCGATAGACGGCGGTGTGAAAATGGTAGTCCGGTCCGAGCAAGGAGAGCGCGGTTCCCTCGGTCAACAGCTTGGTGGTGGATGCGGCCGTGAAGAATTGTTGCTCGTCCAGACGGTAGACCGGCTGGTTCGCCGTGATCGACCAGAACTCCATGCCGAAGCGCGTGTGGCGGTATTCGGGGCGGCTGATGATTGCGGCGATGCGCGCGGCGAGCGACGAATCCGCGGCTGGTGCCGGACGAGAAGAGCACAAAACCAGGATGGCCGCGGAGATCACGGCGCCTTTTTTCATGCAGGCCAGTGTAACACCGCTAGTCCGGCGAGCCTTGTGTGGCACGGTATAATGGCGTGCCATAAGCTAAATGCCACTGATCGATTCTGTGTTTGCAGCGTGCCAGCGCCTAGGCAAGCTGGGCTGGCGCGATTATCTGTTGGAAGTGTCGGATCTTGACATTGGCCAGGCCAGTGCCGCGGATCTGGCGCGTGAGTTGGCCCGGACGCTGGCGCGCATCGACCGCACAGCGCCAGGCTTCGAGGATTTCGCGCTGGAAGGGAAGTGCGGCATCGAGCCGGGACAGCCGGCGCATAGCTTGCTGTATCACGCGCTGGCCGCGCCTGGATTGGGCCATGGTAAGGTTGTTCATTTCCCCACACCCGACGAAATCGACCTGGTCGAAAACTACGTCTACGGCGTCCAGCCGCCGTCCATTGCGGACCTGCGGTTGCGCGCGGGCGGCGCGTCTCTGGCTATCGTGGTGTACGCCGTGCAATACCGCCAGGCAGTTTCGACGGTGCATCAGAACCACGCGGACATGTGTTACGCGCGTGCAGGTCTGGCGCGGGTGGGCACCAACGGGGCGCAATACGATGCAGTGGCCCGGGGGTACGACAGCCTCAGTTCCACGCGGAACGAGGTCTTCACGATTCCGTGCCGTTATGCGGCATATATCGCCGCGCACTTGAAGGGCGACGCGCAAAGCTTCGGTCCGTTGCGCTTCCGACGGGGCGGCGTGGACGCGGAAGGCGATCCCGTGAAATCGGATAGCGACCGGTTCTTCTGGGTGCCGCTGCACAAGGTATTCAGCGGCGCGGAGTGCGTGCGCGGCCGCAATCTGACTCTGGTATTCGTAACGCACCACCATAACCAAAAGCTGCGCCGCATTCATCTTTACCTGCAGCAACGCGGTCTCGCCACGCCGTACGCAGGCGCCATTCTGGAAGCATTTCCGTTTGTCATCCCGGAAGACATGCTGGTCGGCAAGCAGGTCGCCATGGGTTCGGTTCTGCTTTCGCCGCAACCGCACCCGCTGGTGGAGGAGGCGCTGGGGACTGGCTCACCCATCACTTTCCCCGTTCCTCCAGGCGGCGCGACCGCTAGCGGCTCCTTCCGCATTCCTTCCCTTCCTTCCGGCGCCCGGATCGCCTCCGAATACGTGTACGTGCGGCAGAAGGTCCTAAAAGATGGCCGCAAAGGGAACCTGAACCAGGATCCCAATCTGGTGCGGGCGATCAACATGGGCGAGTACGACGCGCAGCATTACGTGGATTATTCAGGCGACGGATGGATTCAGGCACAGTGCGACGGACTGGCTTTGGACATTCCGCAGAGCTTGCCGGCGTATTCGATTATTACCGCGCCGCATCCCTATCCGGAAGTCGCGGTGGAGGATTTCTTCGACTGGTGGAAGCAGTCGGCGCCGCCGGATGTGCGCGCCGCTCTGTTTCCGGATTATCAGGGGCCGCTGCCGCCGGAGCCGCTTTCCGACGCTCGCATCACGGCCAACATCACTTTCCGGCAGACCGCCAATATCAGCACCAGCGGGCCGGTGTTCGCGAGTAACGACGACTCCTATACGGCGATCCTATCGGGGCTGGGCGCGGGTAGCGATGCGCCCACCACGTTGAACCGCACGACTTATCACCGCGTGTCGCCTTTACCGGATAACGCCTCCGGCCTATTCGCGCCCGGCTGGGATATCAGTATCGATTTCAATGAAGACGAGAACTCGCCGAACGGAGTTCTGCATCTGGCCAATTACGGCGGCGGGAGCCCGTTTCTGGAGGATACCCGTTTGTGCACCGCCGAGAATGCGTTCTGGCCCGCCATCGCTCCGGATCAGACGCGCGTGTACAATCCGGGCAATTATCCCACCGTCACGCCGGTTCCGCAATCGCGCCTGGGTTGGGACGGCCTGCCCGCGCCACAACTGATTGCTCCCGGTGAGGCGCAGTTCGTGAACCTGGCCTACTCCGATTACGTGCAGCAGTTTTTGGGCAAAGGGTTCGACTTCGCGAAAATCGGCGCGACCACCACCGCGGATTATGAAATGTGGAGCCTGCTAATGGCGCGCGTCTACGAAACCATCGCCGCAACAGATACGCTTTCGCAAATCAAATGGGCCGTGCTTGAGTTCGACAAGGCGTCCGTTGGTGCGGCCGACGCGGAGCAGTTGGAAGTGGCGCAAAAGGTGACCGGCATCAGTTTGGACGAGCCTTACCGATTCTACATGATCGTGCCGCAATCGGCGGTGCCTTTGCCCGATCAGCCGATCGTGGTGCGGACTTCCTTCCAACGCTCGGTGCTGGCTTTCGCCACGCCGCAATACGTGCTGTATCTGGATTCCTGGAATGCAGGATGGCAGTGGCGTGGCTTTCAATTGTGATGTAGCGATCGCCGGGGGCGGTCCGGCGGGCAGCGCGGCGGCTATCTGGTGCGCCTCGCATGGGCTGAATGTTTGCCTGGCGGAGGCGCAGGCGTTTCCGCGCGATCGGCCGGGCGAAAGCTTACACCCGGGCATCACCTCGCTGTTCGATCGACTGGGCGTAGCGGACGCGGTGAACGCCGCGGGTTTCCTGCGCCACACGGGACATTGGGTCGGATGGGGCGGGCCGCCGCAATTCAAGGCATTCGGCAAGGACTCGCGCGGCGCGTGGCTGGGCTTTCAGGCCTGGCGCGCGCAACTGGATGCCATCCTGCTGCGGCGCGCCGATGCTGCCAATGCGCGCATCCTGCAGCCTTGCCGGGCGATCGCGCCGATTACCGCCGACGGCCGCATCGCGGGTCTGCGCACGGAAGCGGGGGACATTCGCGCGCGTTTCGTCCTGGACGCGACGGGGAGCCGGCATTGGCTGCACCTGCAGGCGGGCTTAGGCTTGCGGCGCGCATCGCGGCGCCTGATCGCGACCTATGGCTACGCCGCGGGCGCGGCCGGCCAGTTCCCGCCCGATCCGATTCTATTGGCAAACCCTGGCGGGTGGGTCTGGTTGGCGCGCGTGCGTTCGGAACTGATGGCCTGGACTCAACTGGATTTCGCCAGCCTCCGCCGGCAACCGCCGGGGGCCGTCCGGAACCTGGCTGCCGCCAGTGCCGTGCGTGGCGCCGATGTGACTTGGCGCATGGTGGACGCCTGCGCGGGCAGCGGTTATTTTGTGCTGGGGGATGCCGCCTCGGTGATCGATCCGGCTGCGTCGCATGGCGTACTAAAGGCCATCGAGTCGGGAATGCTGGCCGGAAAACTGATCGCACAGGTGTGCCACGGCGCGCTGGCGGAAGACACCGCGGCAGCCATCTATCGCGACTGGGTGCGGCAATGGTTCGAGCGGGACTGCCGGCGTTTAGGCGATCTCTACGCCGCGCTGCAGGCCACCAGCGGGGCGGGCGCGTCGTCCGCATCCATTTCGGCGGGAATCGCGCGAATGAGTTTGCGCTGATACAGGGTCTGCAGGGCATACTCCGCCACATCCTGGGACGAAAGGCGGCCCACGGGCTGGCAGGCGGAGGCGAAGCGATCGAGAACTTCGTCCACCGTTAACGAACCGTCGCACATGGCGAGCATTTGGGCTGCCAGCGGAGTTAGCTTTACTACCTGGACCTCATCGCCTGTCGCCCGGGTGGCAACCGTTGACGGCCGATCAATCGAATCGTCGGCGGGTTGATGGGTACGCAGCAACTCGGCGACGCGGGCCGGATCGGAATTCAAGTGCAGGATGTAGACGTGCGTCTCCAGCTCCAAACGCATGTCGCTTTGCAGAACCTCGAAGTTCTGCGGCCCACGAAGGCAGCACTGTTCGCGTAAGACTGCAAGCAAGGCTTCTTCAAATTCGAGCAGCACGCACTCGAACGCGCCGCGGGCTTCCGCCGGACGGCTGCGCAGGAAGCGGACGAAGTGGCGGTCGAAGGTCCAGGTGGAGTAATAGTGGCGGACCTCGGGACCGCGATCGTGCGGCACCAGATCACGGCTCCAGGCACGCCACTCGTCGTAAAGCTGCAGAATATCACCGCAGCGGTCGTGGCAGGCGGCCAGGATCCAACGGAAGCGACCCTCACAGCGCAGTGTGAACTCGCGCAGCTCCTGCAAATAACGGCGGTCCAGGTGCGGGGTGGGGATAGCGTAGAAATTGGGAAAGACTTCCGGATGCGACGCGATCAACTCGCGCTCGCGCGCTCCTTGCGACCAGCCCGCGTGGGACATGTCCGCGTAAATATCTTCCAGTACCAGCCGGTCGCGATATTGCGCTTGGAGCGGCGTCCCGGCGAGGGGCGCCAGCAGGTGGATCTGCGGCACTACTTCGGGATCGCGCAGCGATTCCGCCAGAAAAGCCACCGTGGCACGCACATCGTCCATGGTCTCTTCCGGAAAACCAACAATGGACGATGCAGCCGTGCGCATGCCGTAGCGCGTGGTGGTATGCACGATCCGGCGCGCCTCCTCCAGATCGAGCCGCTTCTCGATGATCTTCTGAATGCGCGGCGAGCCGGATTCGATGCCAAAAAAGATGGAAACGCAGCCGGCGCGCGCCATTAGGGCGATCAGTTCCTCGTCGAGAGAATCGGTGCGCGCGCTGCATCCCCAGCGATAGCCGCGGCCGCTGGTGAGCAGCGCTTCGCAGAATGCGGCCACCCGCCGCCGGTCGACAGTGAACATGTCGTGCTGCAGGTCGAAATATTCCACCGCATACCGGGCTTGCAGCAGATTCATTTCCTGCATCACCCTGGCGGGAGACTTGAGGCGGAAGCGCCGGCGAAAGAAATCGTTGGTGGAACAAAAGGTGCATCCGAAGGGGCAGCCGCGGCCGAGTTCCAGGGGCAGGCTGCGGACCACCGGCGGCATGCCCGGGTACAGGTGAAATGCTGGCGTGGGCAGTGCGTCCAGATCCGCCACCAACTCAGGCTGCGGACCGCGGCGCACCTCGCCGCCGGCGCGATAAGTGGCGCCGGGCGTCGATTCCGGCGCGCGGCCCTCCTTGAGGCGCGTTACAAATTCCGGCAGGCTGCGATCGGCCTCGCCCCGCAGAATGAAGTCCACGAACGGGAAGTCGCGCAAAGTGGCGGCATCCACCGCGGAGGCCTGCGGACCGCCCAGCAGATTCACGGCGGATGGGCGCAGCTCTTTCAGCCGCGCGGCGGTTTGAATAGTGATGGGGTAGCTGTTGCAGATGGTCGAGAAGCCGTACAGATCGGCATCGCGCGCCGCCAGATGCTCCGCGGCGTAGTGACTGTATGACAGGCCTTGGAGGCGCGCGTCCGAATCCAGATAGTCTAAGTACCAGGAATTCGAATCGACGATTTCCGGTGTCACACCGGCAGCTTCCAGGTCGGCCGCCAGAGTCAGCACGCCGAGCGGAATATCCCCCGCCGAAGCCCGTAAGCCGGCGCTCTCAAATTGCGCCGGATCGGCAAAGTCCGTGACGGTCGGAATGCTGACCAGACATATTTTCGGAGGTGCCATGGCCCCTACTGCTTGGGTCTGGCCGGTGGCTTCTCCGGCTTATTGGCCGCCACATCATCATTGAGAAATAATCGGATGGAGCTATCGGTCACATCCAGCACTTTGCTCAAGTGCTCGGTTTCCTCCGGTGTCAGATCGCGCTTCAGCTTCACGGTGATTCCGTAGACATCACCCTTCTTGCCGCCGCTGGTCTTCATAGGCTTCCTCCTTATCTGAGCAACTGTACATCAAAACCTGGCGGGTAGCAAACGGTTTTTCGAATTTCGGGCTTATTATCGTTGCGGGAAAGCCATCCAGATGGAGCCGGAACGCTCGGCGAGATCCAGGAACATACGATCTTTGGCCACCGCGAAATTCCGGATCGGTTGCGAGATGCTCTCGGCATCCAGCCGGGCGTTGTGAAAGTGATGGAGCGCGCGCGCCTCCCGCCGGAACTGGCCATCGACCGCGCGACTCCAGATGCAGGGATGCCCGTCCGCATCGGAGTAAAAGAACAGCGTGCGTCCATCCACCGACCAATGCGGCTTATCGGACCACCCGGAAGCCGGCCCGGCCGGCAGCCACTCACCCGGCGTGCCGTAGGGCGCGACGTACACCCGGCGCTCCTGTTCTGGAGCGTGCGTGGAGAATGCGATCCACTTCCTGTCGGGCGAGATCTCCGCTTCGTCCAACAGTAGTCCCGATCTTGCCAGAGCGGGAGTGACACTGCCGGTGGTAACACTGATGCTGTCAATCTGGCCCCGCGCCGACGCCAGAAGTCCGTCGCCGCCCGGCATCCACGAGCTGGCGAATCCGCACTGCTGGCAGAGGCGGCGCGTGCGCCGCGTAGCGCAGGTCATCACGTAAATGGAATTGCCGGCGCCTTCGGCAACGCTGTAGGCCAGCAGGTCTCCGGCCGGGCTGATCACTGGATTCGACTTCGCGCCCGCGTCACTCGTCATCATCGACTCATTGCCCGATGGGAGATCGCGCAGCCAGATCTGACGGATACCTTTCTCCGCCGGCGAACGCGTGAACGCCAACCACCGGCCGTCGCTTGAAATGCTGGGAAAGGCATCGAGATCGGCGGACTGCGTGATTCGTTCGCCGGTTTGCGCATCGGCGCCGTGCAAGGCAAAGCTCCAGATCCGTACCAGGCCGCGGTGATTCTCGAAGGCTATAGTGCCGTCGTCGGCGACCCATGGTCCGGTTTCAAAAGCCGCCCCGAAAGTCAGTCGTTGGGCCGAGCCCGGGTGGGTGGGATACCGGACCTCAAAGAGCGCGCGCCAGAGGTTTACGTTGGCGCCTTGCGCGGCGGCGAAAACCAGGTAATCGCCGCTCCAGTAAGCTGCGAAGGTCTGCACTTGCAGACCTTCGTCCAGAAAGCGCTTCATTGCGCCGGTATTGACAGAATCGCGCCCATCCAGCGGGACCAGCCACCACTCGGCGTCTTCGTCCGGTGGGAGATTCGGCTTAGGCGAGCCTTGCAGCAGGACGTGGCGGGAATCGGGCGCCCAAACCGGATAGCGCGCATCGGCGAGCAGCGGGCAAATCTGCCGGGCCGCTCCACCGTGGGACGGCATCACATAAGTCTTGGCCGATGGCAAGCGTCCGTGACCCGGTTCGCCCATCCAATAGGCGAGATATTGGCCATCGGGGGAGAATCGCGGTTGGCGGCCATTTGGCGCTATTATTTGCGGCTGGCCGCCCAGGGCCGGCATGACGTAAATGCCGCCGCCCGCTTGATCCAACTCGTAAGCGATCGCATGACCGTCGGGTGAAAGGGCCAAATCGGAAATGCTGAAGCGCCCGTGAGTCAACTGCAGCGAAGAGCCGTTGGGCACCTGCCGCACCCACACATCCTGGGTTCCCGGATTGGCTTGATCGGAAGCGTAGGCCAGCAGCTTGCCGTCGGCGGATAAACTGGGATCGGAGTTGAGGGAGTCATCTCCGGTCATGCGCACCAGTTGGAGTTGCGGCGGCGCGGCCGAGCGCCGGAAGACTCCGTACCAGGCGCCGGCGGCCGCCATTAAGGCGATGACAGCCACCGCGGCCCAAGTCAGACGCGACCGGCGCTTGGGCAGGGGCCTGCCGTGCATGACGCTCTCCAGGGCCAATGCCATCGCGCCAGCCGACTGAAAGCGCTTTTCAGGATCTGGGTGCGTGGCCCGTTCCACCAGGGCGATGAAGCTTTCCGGCAAGTCCGGGCGGACGTCCAGCAGGGGCGCGCGGCGGCCCGTAGCATGCGCTTCGCGCAATTCCGAGATGCTTTTCGCCGTGACGGGATACTTCAGGGTCACCAGGTAGTAGAGGAGCACACCCACAGCATAGAGGTCAGTTCGAGCCGAAGCCGGCTCTCCGGAAAACATCTCCGGCGCCATATAAGGCAGCGTGCCGGCAAGCTCTGTGGCCACACCCGCCTGAGCTTGCTGCCCCAGACCAAAATCGACCAACACCACGCGCCCATCGCTTTGCCGCATGACGTTGCTTGCCTTGATATCGCGATGCACCAGCCCCTTGGCGTGCACCAGCGCCAATCCACGGCAGACCTGTAGGCACACCAGGCTGGCATAGGCCGGGTCGAGGGCGCCGCGTTCGGTGGCGAAAACTTGCAGGCTCTGGCCCTGGATCAGTTCCATGGACAGAGCCGCGCCGCCGGCGCTTTCTTCGTGACCATAGACCGAGACGATGTTGGGATGATGCAGTTGCGCCAGGACGCGTCCTTCGCGAATGGCTTCCGGGCTATTCAGAAGCTTGAGGGCCACGTCGCGATCCAGGCGGTCACGGGCCTGATAGACGGCGCCGAAGGCTCCCTGACCCAGTTTGGCGACAATTTCGAACTGTCCCCAGCGCTCGCCGGGCTCGAGCGCGCGCGACGGAGTCACGTCGGCGGATTGCAGGCTGACCGTCTTTTCGCCAGCGGCCTTCCAGCGCGCACTCCATCCGGTAATGGTTTCGATCAGGGACCGCTTCGACACGATGGCGCCTAACCTCAATATAAGTCAACAGGCCGACTTAGCCGCGGCTGATTGGCAAATCGCCGGCGGAACCATCGAGCTCCAGCTTGATGATGGTATCCACCGCCGCCCGATGCGCCGCCGCAACCGTCACTTCGATGCCCGAGTTGGACTGGTGCACCGACGCGCTGCCGCCGGTCAACACGCTATGCCGCACGACACGGCGCGGAATCGCGGTTAGCGCTACCGTTTCCGCCGGCCAGCGCAGGATGTGCAGGTAAATCAGGTTCTGCCGGCGCGTGCTGCCGCCCCACCAGCGTCCCTGCGGCATTTGGAAGCTTTCCTCGTCATCCTTCCGCATCTTTTCGTCAGGCGCGACGAAGGGACCACCGCGTGCGCCGTAGATGCTTTCGCCGTACTTCCGCAGAAACGCGCCCATTTCCCGCAGCCGCGCCGCGTGCGACTCCTCGAAGCGGCCGTCCGGCCGCGGACCGGCGTTGAACAGCAGGTTGCCGTCGCCGATGGCACAGCAAACCAATCCGCGCAGGCATTCCTCGATGGGCCGCAGGACGTCATCCGGATTGTACGCCCACTGGTGCCCGACCGTAGCGCAAGTCTCCCACGGCCGTATGTTCTGGAAACTGCCGATGGTCTGCTCGGGAGTATCGTAATCGGCGGGAATGCCGGCGCGATCGTTAATCACCAGGTCCGGTTGCAACTGGCGCATCATGCGGATCAGGCGCGGCGCGTCCCAATCCGCCGCGCTGCCGCCCAAGCCGTCAAAGAACCACATATCGGTCTTGCCGTAGTCGGTGAGCAGTTCGCGCACCTGCCCGTGCAGGTATTCGATGTATTTCGCATGCGCCGCGCCGTTTCGATAGTCGGGATGGCGCCAGTCGGGTTGCGAGTAGTAGACCCCCCAAGGCATACCGGCGCGGTGACAGGCATCCGCCAGTTGCTTGACGATGTCTTTGCCGTAGGGCGAGCGCGGGCTTGTAATTTTGTAATCCGTCAGCCGGGAGTCAAAATTGCAGAATCCGTCATGGTGCTTGCAGGTGAACACCAGATACTGCATGCCGGCGTCCTTGGCCAGTTGCACCCATTGGTCCGGGGCGAACTTCACGGGATTGAAGATGCGGTACAGGTTGTCGTAGATTTCCACCGGGACGTTGCCAGTATGCGCGTCGTGACGGCCGCGGCGCTCACCGCCGCGGGACCAACTGATCTCAGTGCCCACGATGCTGACCGGTCCCCAGTGGACGAACAAGCCGAAGCGCAGGTCTTTCCATCGCTCGATGGCCGCCGCGGGCGCGCCGGGATCGGATGCGGACCAGGCGGGCAGCGCCGCCAGCGGGAGCGAGCAAAAGGTTCGCCGTTTCATGGAAAGCAGAGTATAGCCGCAAGCTTCATCCTGCGGCTGTAGTCTTCTCGCGTCCTACTTTAGCCGTGTGACTACGAAGCCAATCGTAAATAGAATCCCACAAGCCAAAACGCCCGTGGCCCCTATCACGATTTGCGCTGGATGGCCGTGCGTCAGTCCCCACACGAGGCACAAGAGGAAGGCAAGCAGCAAGGCGACGGTTGCGCCAAATCCGGGGTGTGCAGGGAACACCATCAAGCAGGGGTCTCGCACTGCATCTTAGCAGTCGCCGATGAAGCAGCGCCATGCTTCCCGAACCATCCTTGTCAAAGTCTGCGCGCCAAAGCTATTCCGTCGGGCTATCTGGGAATACAATAGGCTCCCGGAAACCCTCGGTCTTCACGGCGCGGTAGATGACCCCGGCAGTCAGCCGGATGCCGCCCGCCATGCGCCGGCTTGGGCAGGCTGGTCCAGTGCAATTCAGGTGCGCGGACGGCGGCATCTCCGCCTGGCTGGACTCGACATGGAACTCACGATTGTGACACAACAGAGGTAGAGCGGTGCGAGGCGGCTCTCTCTTTGCGCGCGCGTTGGATCAAAATCAAACAACTGCTACTGCGGCGAATCCGCTACAAGGTCACCCGCGGCGGTGTGCTGTTCAGCCTGGCCGTTTTGTTCGTGGGACTGGCCGCGGTGGCCTCCGCCAACAATCTGTTATTCCTGATCCTGGCCACCATGCTCTCCACGCTCATGGTTTCCGGATTGATCAGCCGGTTGTGCCTGGCCGGTCTGGAATTGGATTTTCTGGTGCCCGAGCATGTGTCGGCGGGCCGCACCATTCCCGCCAAGCTCTACGTGCGCAATTCGAAATTCTGGATGCCTTCGTTTTCCATCCACGTGGAGGGAGTGGGAGAAGAAGCGCCGCCCGTGTTGCAATCGGCTGTCTATTTCCCCGTGATTCCCAGCCGCGCCACGCTGGAGGAGACCGTGCAGGTACATTTTGCGCGCCGCGGCGAGTACCGCCAGAACCGCTTTGCTTTTCATACGCGCTTTCCGTTTGGATTTCTGGAAAAGAACATCCGGGTCATCCTGCGGCGCGAAGTGATCGTGTATCCCTCGATCGATGCGCAGGCCGGATTCGAAGAACTGCTGGCGGATCTGACCGGCGAGATCGAAACCCATTACCGCGGCCTGGGCCGCGACTTCTACCGCATCCGCCCCTATGAAGCGTTCGAGAGCGCGCGCCACGTGGATTGGAAGGCTACGGCCCACACCGGCGCCCTGCAGATCCGCGAATTCGCCCGCGACCAGGAGCAGACCGTGGATCTGTTCCTCGATCTGGAGACGCCGCCCGGCTTCGAAGAATGGTTCGAGCGTGCGGTGGATTGCTGCGCATTTCTGGCCTGGCGGTTGGCCGGCAAAGCGGTCGGCATTCACTTCCGCACGCAGGATCTGGATTTTCGCCTGCCCGAAGAAGGCGACGTCTTTACTATCCTCAAATATCTGGCGACGGTTGCCGCAAGGCCCGGTAAGCCGCCGGATGCGCCCTCGGACGAAACCAGTTTTCCCATCGTCCTGACGGCATCGCCGGCGCGTTTTAGCGATCCGGCTTGGGCATCGGCGCGCGTCATCGGTCCCGATGTTCTAGCCGGCCGCCTTACCGCCAGTCAGCCGTGAAGATATTGAACTCGTACTTCTCTTTCGCCTCCCGGTCCGAACAGAACACCAGCGTTTTGCCGTCGGGCGAAAACTCCGGAAACGAGGTGAATCCGCCAAAATCGGTCACCTGCTCCAGACCGCTGCCGTCCAGGTTCATCATGTACAGTTCGAACCGGCGCGTGTCGCAGGCATGCTTGTTGGAGGCGAACAGGATCTTCTTGCCGTCCGGAGTAAAGGTCGGCGCGAAGCTGGCGCAGCCGAAATTGGTGACGGTTTGCGCATGGCTGCCGTCCGCGTCCGAAACCACGATCTCCATCTTCATGGGCGCGGTCAGATTATCGGCCAGCAGGGATTTGTAGCGGGCCATCTCCTCCGGCGTCTTGGGATAATTGGCGCGCCAGACCAGCTTCTTTCCGTCGCGCGAGAACACCGCACCGCCATCATATCCCGGCTTGGTGGTGATTTGCAGCTTGCGCGATCCGTCCGGGCGCATGGTCCACAGATCCAGATCGCCCGAGGCCAGCGACGTGTAGACGATCGTGCCGGTTTTCCAATTCACGGTGCCTTCGGCATCGTAGCCGGGCGCGGTGGTGAGTTGCTTCAGGATCTTGCCGGCGTCGGTTGCGAGGTAGATGTCGTAGCCCGCGAACACGCCCCAAACATAACCGTGGCTGCGGTCGGGCGGTGGCGGACAGGCATCCGCGGCGGCATGCGTGGAGGCATAGATGATGTGACGGTTGTCTTTCAGAAAATAGCCGCAGGTGGTACGCCCCTTGCCGGTGGATACCATGTGCTGGTCCGATCCATCCGCGTTCATGATGTACATCTGGTCGCAATCCTGCGGCGCGCGCGTGGATTGGAAGATCAGCCGTTTGCCGTCTGGCGCCCAATACGCTTCGGCGTTCTGTCCGCCATGAGTCAGTTGATGGAAATTGACGAGATGCGAGTCGCCGGCGAGGGCACTCGCGGCGAGAAGCGCCAGAAAGGCGGGAAACAGACAAACGGACCGAAGCATCCGACCATTTTATACAATCGTAGCTGTCAGCCCATGACTCGCGCCGAAATCCGTGAAAATCTGCTGGTCGCACTGGATACGCTCCGATCGCGCAAAGTGCGCTCCGGACTGACCATCCTTGGGATCGTGATAGGTGTGACCTCGGTGATTTCAGTCGCCGCCATCATTGATGGGTTGAATGGCTACATCCAGGGGCGCATCCGCAGTTTCGGCTCGCAATCCATCTTCGTCACGCGCATTCCGCCCGGTTATAACGGGCTCTCGCGCCTGCCCGCCAACATTCGCATCCGGAAGTATCTGCGGTTCGACGACGCGGTCTACCTGAAAGACTCCGTGCCGGAGTTGGCGTACGCCACGGCCTTCGCCAATCGCATGAACTTCGGCGAAGTAGCCGACAGCATCCGTTACGAGGGCCAGCATGTGGAACGCATGTTCGTGCGTGGCGTGGAGCCGGACTACACCAGTTCGCTCCCCCTTTTCGCGGTGGGCGAGGGCCGCTTCATCTCGCAATTTGACCTGGAACACTCTCGCGACGTAATTGTGATCGGCATGGCCATTGCCGACGCGTTATTCCCGCACAGCGATCCCATCGGCAAAATGGTGCGGCTCAACGGCCGGCTGTACGAAGTGATCGGCGTTTTTCAGAAGGATCCGGGACTGTTTGGCGGCTTCGGCGTGGATCAGTTTGCTTGCATTCCGCTGACCAACTTTCACAAGAATTATCCCGACATCCGGGAGGTCTTCCTGATTGCTTCGGTGCGCACGGACGCCAATATGAGCCTGGCCCGCGACCACATCGTCGAAGCCATGCGCCGCCGCCGGCACGTGCCTTACAATGCCGGCGACGATTTTGATGTGGCCGACGCCAATTTCTTCCTGGATCTCTGGAATCAGCTTACCGGCGCCATGGTGTTGCTCACCGGAGTGATCAGTTCGATCGGATTGCTGGTGGGCGGCATCGGTGTGATGAATATCATGCTGATCTCCGTAACGGAACGCACGCAGGAGATTGGCATTCGCAAAGCCATCGGAGCGCGCCGGGCCGACATACGGGTGCAGTTCCTTCTCGAGGCCACCACGCTTTCCGGCATCGGTGGCGCGTTGGGCATCTTGTGTGGCGCTGTGATCACATACACGATCCGGGCCCTGCTGCCCTCGATTCCGGCCACTCTCTCGGTCCTGTGGATCACGCTGGGAGTGCTGATCTCGGTAGGCGTGGGCCTGTTTTTCGGTTTCTATCCGGCCAATCGCGCGGCGAACCTGGACCCTATCGTGTGCCTCCGCTACGAGTGATCGTACTACCCAAAAACAACGGGCGCAATCCGCCTCCAGTGTTATCATATTGATTGTGAGTATGCTCCGGCCGTCGCTCCAGCTTAAGGTCGCGCAGAAGCAGATCCTGACCCCGGGCCTGGTTCAAATGGTGACCGTTCTCCAGTTGAATCGGCTGGAGTTAAAGGAGATGATCACCCAGGAGATCGTCAAGAACCCTGTCCTGGAGGAATCCAGCGAGGAAGGCGGCGAGGAAATCACCCCGGAGGAGTTGCTCCCCCTGCTGGAGCCGGAACGGGTTACCGATCCGTCCGACCAACAGATCCTGGAAGCCGTTTTGGGCGATGCCGCACACACGAACGGTATTGCCGGTGAAACTCCCGCCGAAATCTTCGCGGAGCCTTTCCAGGAGATCGTGGATGCTGCTGCGACGGCCGCTGCCGAAACCGCCGCGGCGGAACCCACCGAGCAGGCGGCAGCTACCGATCCCTTCGACGAGATCGATTTTGGGTCTTTCTTCGACGATTATCTCGATCCCGGTTATAAGAGTCCAGCTTCCGAATCGGTCGAGAAACCTTCCTTTGAGACTTTCCTTTCCGCGCCTGTCACCCTGGCCGACCACCTGCATTCCCAGCTCAGCGTCATGGTCTTGTCCGAAGACATTCGCGACGCGGCGGAGTCCATCATCGGCAACCTGGATGAAGACGGCTACCTTTCCGCCTCGCTGGAAGAAATCGCCGCCATGGGCGATCATACGCCCGAAGAGATTGAGGCGGCGCTCAAGGTAGTCCAATCGCTCGATCCCGCCGGCGTGGGCGCGCGCAACGTACGCGAATGCCTGCTGTTGGAACTGGAAAGCATGAACGGCCGGGGCGGCGTGGCCTGGCAGATCGTTTCCGATTATCTGCGGCTGC
The DNA here is from genome assembly GCA_049511415.1 of Bryobacteraceae bacterium. GTDB lineage: Bacteria > Acidobacteriota > Terriglobia > Bryobacterales > Bryobacteraceae > Bog-159. Next base: position 107,699 of record JBEKYC010000007.1, read on the forward strand.
TCGAAATGCGGCAGTATCGTGAACTGGCCAAAGTACTCAGCCGGCCCCCGGAGCATATCGAGATTGCGGTGAAGGCCATCCGCCGCTTGAATCCACGGCCCGGCCTGCGCTATTCAGGCGCCGGCGCACGCACTGTCGAACCGGATGTCTACTTCATCAAGGATGGCGAGGACTACATCATCCAGATGAACGACGAGGATGTGCCGCAGCTCCGCCTGAATGCGCAATACCGCCGCATGCTGGATCGCGATAACGGCGCCACCAAGGAAGTCCGCGACTACGTGCGCGAACGGTATACATCCGCGATTCAGTTGATGAAGAATATCGAGCAGCGCAAGCAGACCATCCTGAAGGTCTGCCAGGCCATCGTGCGCCGCCAGATCGAGTTCCTGGCCAACGGCCTCGACTGGCTGAAGCCCATGATGATCAAAGAAGTGGCTGAGGAAGTGGGCGTGCATCCTTCCACGGTCAGCCGCGCGGTGGCCAGTAAATACGTGCACACACCGCAGGGAGTTTTTGAGCTCCGGTATTTCTTCTCCGAAGCCGTACAAGGCCCCTTGGGCGGCAATACGCCGCTGCTTCTGCTGAAACGCAAAGTGAAGAAAATGATCGAGGATGAGGACGCCACGCATCCGCTCACCGACGAGCAGATCACCGCGGCCTTGCAGCACGAGGGCATCAATGTAACGCGCCGGACCGTGGCCAAGTACCGGGAAGATATGAAAATTCCGTCCACGCACCAAAGACGGGTTCGACCCTGACTTTGCGGTAACCGGACCGCATCCGTCAGGGAAGCGGTTGTACGGAGGGACGTATGAAGATCACATATACAGGCAGGCAAGTGGAACTGGTTCCCGCGCAACTGAAGAAAATTGAAGCGCAGTTCGCCAAGGTAGGCAAGCTGCTGGATGGACGGGAGCAGAAAGAAGCGCACGTGATCTTATCGCTGGAACGTCACCTGCACCAGGCGGAGGTTACGGTGAACTACCATAACCATCAATTGGTGGGTATCGGTTCCAACGTGGACCTTTTCAACGCCATTCATGCGGCGATCGAAAAGCTGGAGAAGCAGACCATCAAGGTGCGCGCCAAGTGGCGGGACACCAAGCGCACACCGCGCAAGGAAACCGCGGCCGCGCAAGCCGCCGCGCCGGAACCGGCCGCCGAACCGGAACCGGACACGGCGCGCAAGATCTTCCGTATCAATCACCACGAGCGGCGCAAGCCCATGACCCTGGAGGAAGCTCTTCTCGAAATGGAGAAGGGCGCCGACTATCTGGTCTACCGCGACGCCGAGCGCGACGGCGTGGCCGTGCTGGTGCGCCGCCGCGACGGCCACTTCGATTTGATCGAGGCCTGACCCGCGGAATGGATAAGCCGACCGATCCGCCCAAAGGCCGCCGCGCCACGGACCGGCCCGCGGAACTGGTAGTCATCACCGGCCTCAGCGGCTCGGGCAAAGGCTCCGTGCTCAAGTCGCTGGAGGACTTGGGTTACTATTCCGTCGATAATCTGCCGGTCGATCTGATCCCCAAGTTTGCCGAGCTCACGCAGGATTCCGCCAGCGTACGCGCCGCCGCGCTGGTAGTGGACGTCCGCGAAGGCGAAGGTTTGAAGCGCTTTCCGGCCATCTTCACGCGCATTCGCGGACGCGTAAAAACGCGTCTCATCTTCCTGGAAGCCGACGACAACGCCATCCTGCGCCGCTTCAGCGAGACCCGCCGGCCGCACCCGCTCGGCACGGAGAACTCCATCGCCAAGAGCATCAAGTCCGAGCGGCGGCAGCTTGCGCCCATCCGCGCCATGGCGGACCTGATCATCAACACTTCCAAATTCACCGTGCACGAGCTGCGCGATTTTATTCATGAGCGCTTTCAGGGCGAACGCGAAGAGTCGAAGATCATGGTCTATGTGACCAGCTTCGGCTATCGTCATGGCGTGCCGCCCGACAGCGACTTAGTGTTCGATGTGCGATTTCTGCCGAATCCTAACTACATCCCGAAATTCAAGAAACTCACTGGACGGCATCCCAGCGTGGCAAAGTATATCCGGTCCTTTCCGCAGACCGTGGAGTTCATCGACCGTATCTCGGAGTTATTGATTTACCTGATGCCGCATTACATCAGGGAAGGGAAGAGCTACTTGACCATTGCGTTCGGCTGCACCGGCGGGCATCATAGGTCGGTGATGATCGCGGACGCCATTCGCAAGCGACTGGCGCAAGCGGGGTTTAGGGTGAAGGCGACGCATCGGGACGTGGCAAAGGCCGTGTAGGGCGTCTGAATCAAATGTACTTCGGGAACGAACCATAACTTGCCGGGACGAAGACCGTCTGGCCTTCAGCATAGCCGCTGCGGATTTCAACCTTCATTACCGTCACAATCTTGCTCGTGTCCGTAGCCGCAGGCGGTTGACCCGAGCGTAGCCTGGAGCCATCAAAGTAAAACCAGCCTTTCAGGCGGATACGAGTTCCATCCCCGAGGGGCAGTATTCTATCTTCGGGGCGTTGTGCCACGGCCGGAGGTTCCGAAACTGGGCCGGCGCATAGCGTTTGTAGCGTGGGAAATGCCTCCTCCGTCCTTGGCAACCCAGATCCATTTACGTTCCGGGCCGGAATCCGTATCCGTGCCGCATCCCGGAACAAACTGTAACTGGCCGTCAAAACTGGCATAGAAGAACACGCCCTCTAACCCTAAGATCGCCGTTATGTAAAGCAAGAAAGTCCTGGCACGGCCACGACAAGGCATTTGAGCCAGAGCGGCGTCGATGCCGTGCCGCCGCTCAAAGGCTCAACCACATCGAAGCCCATCGTCTCCATTTGTCACATACTCCACGCGTGCGAGATTCGCGGACGTTCTGTCAAGACAATCAGTTGAACAAGGATTCCATCCTTGCTACAGTAAGGATAAGATCCGACTAAAGCACATGGCGAAGGTCACATCCAAATACCAGGTCACTGTTCCCAAGGCGATTGCCGAACTGTACCGCATCCGCCCCGGCGACGAGATCGACTGGCAGCCAGGCGGCGACGTGATTCGTGTGATTCCGGGTGGCACTCGCGTCGAATCCCAAAGCCGAGAGTCCCAACTCCGCTTGTTTGACCAGGCGACCCAACGCCTCCGCCAGCGTCCGGCTCGGCACAAGACCAAACGGCCTGACGGTCGCGGTTGGAACAGAGAGGATCTCTACGGGCGTGGCCGCTCTCATTGATACCAACATCCTGGTCTATCGGTTCGATGGCCGATTTCCCGCGAAACAGAAGATTGCGACCGAAGTTCTCAGGCGTGGCATTATCGAGGACTCCGTGCGCCTGCCACATCAGGCGATTGTTGAGTTCATCGCTGCCGCCACGCGCCCGATCCGCGGCCACGTCATTCTCACAGCAGGCGATGCGTTGCGGGAAGCCGAAGAGTTCCTGAAGCAGTTCACGGTGCTCTATCCCAACGAAGCGATACTCCGGCTGGCGATTAGGGGATGTGCCGCCTACCAGATGAGCTGGTTCGACGCGCACCTGTGGTCCTACGCGGAACACTACGGACTGGCGGAGATCATCACCGAAGATCTTCAGCACGATCGCCTTTATGGCACCGTCCGCGTCGTGAACCCGTTTGCCGGTTCCCGTTAGGCGTGGGTTTTCCGCCGGAACGGCAGCGCCAGAATCAGAAACAGCGCAAGCGCCACCGCATCCCCTGCCAGAATATAGACCGGCCACGGCCCCAGATAATTGAGCAGCGACGCGTGCGGCTTGACGCGCAGATACATGTAGTTCGTCCGGAACACCGCGTCGAATGTCCCAACCACCAGCGCGATCGCGTTGAGCGTCGCGAACGCCTTCCACACCGACGCCGGACGCAGCCGCGCCTGCTTTGCCCAGATCAGCGTCAGCACAGCCACCATTACGCCGCCGTGCGCCAGGAAGAAGTAGATGCTCGGATACGAGAACAGTGGCGCCCAAAGATCGGGCGTCAGCACGGCCATGCCGCTGCCCGCAATCGCGCCGAAATAAGCGAACTCGAAGCACCACTGCACGCGCCACAAACACGCCACCACCGTGAGCCACAGCGTGAAATCGCAAAGCTGCAACGGCAGCCCTTCGGGAAACCGCCACCCTTCGAAATGCAGCTTGTAGCCGTACCAGATGAGCTCGTTCACGAGCAGGAACACGCCGATTCCGACCCGCACCCCTCTCGCAGCCGGCTCGTTACGCCGCGATACGAGCGCCAGCGCCGCTGCGCTCGCGGGTACGGCCACGATGATTGCCAGGTGCGCCGGCCCGAACAGCCGAAAGTCCGTGATCATCAAATCTGCGCGTCGGCCAGGGCCAGCGCCTCGTCGAGCGCCGCCACGCCCGCGTCGATCTCATCGCGCTCGATAATCAGCGGCGGTGCGATCACGAAATGGCTGAGCCACGAATTGATGGCCACGCCCTTCTTCATCATGGCCGCGGCCACCTGATCCACCACCAGCGATTTGCCCGCCATCTTGTCGGCCTTGGTGTTGAATGGCAGCTTGGTGCGCCGGTCCCGCACCAGTTCCACCGCCCAGAACAGCCCCAGCCCGCGCACGTCGCCGATGGAACGATGCCTTTCCGCCAGCGCGCCCAGCCGCGCCCCAAGATACGCGCCCATCTCCCGCGCCCGCGCTACCAGGTTCATCCGCTGCATCTCGCGGATGGCCGCGACACCCGGCGCCAGCGTCATGGGATGCGCTTCGTACGTGTGGCCGTGCGCGAAAAAATGATCCTCGAAATACGCCGCGATCTTCTGCGTGGTGGCGCACAACCCCAGCGGCACGTATGCCGACGTGATGCCTTTGGCCGTCACCAGAATGTCCGGCTGCACGTTCCAATGCTGCATGGCGAACCATTCACCGGTGCGGCCCCACCCGGTCATCACTTCATCGGCGATCAGCAACACGCCGCGCTTGTCGCAGATCTGGCGCAGACGCGGCATATATTCCGGTGGCGGCACCAGCACGCCGTTCGTTCCGACGACCGGTTCCACCACCACGGCGGCCACGTCATTCTCGTTCTCGATCATGTGCTCCACATAATCCGCGCACGCGATGTCGCAGCCCGGATACTGGTGTTTGATGGGGCAGTTGTAGCAATTCACTTCCGGCGCGAAAATGAATCCTTGCCCTTTGGCGCCCGGCTCGGCCGGCCAGCGCCGCGGATCGCCGGTCGCCCCGATGGACGCCATGGTCGATCCGTGATACGAACGGTAGCGCGCCACAATCTTCGTGCGCCCCGTGTACATGCGCGCGATCTTGAAGGCTGCTTCGTTCGCCTCCGTGCCGGATGTCGTGAAGAAGAACTTCGACAGGCCTTCGGGCAGCACTTCGAGCAGCAGGCGGCTGAGTTCCACGCGTACATCCGTGGCGTAGCTCGGCGCGATGTACGGCAGCGCGCGCGCCTGCTCCTGAATCGCGCGGATCACCGCCGGGTTCTTATGCCCCAGGTTGACGCACATCAGTTGCGACGAGAAATCCAGATAGCGCCGCCCATCCACGTCCATGAAATAGCAGCCTTCCGCATCCACCACGTGCAGCGGGGTCCAATTTTTCTGGTAGCGCCAGGTGCCGTAGTTGAGCTCACGGGTCCAGCGCACGATGTCCTGCGAGGAAAGAACTTCGGCCATGAAATGAGGCTGACACGCAGGCGGCTCGCTTGTCAAACAGGCGCTACAATCTGATGCATGACGCTGCCCCTCGAATCCAAAACCGCTCTTATCACCGGCGCCAGCAAAGGCGTGGGCAAAGGCATCGCGCTGGAGCTGGCGCGCGCCGGATGCAACATCGCGGTCAACTACAACAGCGATGCGCCGGGCGCCGAAGCTACTGCCGCCGAAGTGCGCGCTTTGGGGCGTCGTGCGCTTACCGCGCAGGCCGACGCGGGACTCGCCGGCGACGTGGATCGCATGTTCGCCGAGGTGCTGGCGCAATTTCCGCGTCTCGATATTATGGTCAACAATGCCGGCATGCAGACCTGGAAGCCCCTCCTCGATCTGGAGGAAGCCGAGTGGGATCATGTCATCCGCACCAACCTGAAAGGCTGTTTTCTATGTACGCAGCGCGCGGGCCGGCACATGCGCGAACACGGCGGCGCCATCATCAATATCGGATCGGGCTGCAACAAGGTTCCGTTTCCGAACCTCTCCAATTACACAGCCAGTAAAGGCGGCATCGAGATGTTCACGAAATCGGCGGCCATCGAACTCGCGCGGTATGGCGTCCGCGTGAATTGCGTAGCGCCCGGTGCGATCGAAATCGAGCGCACCAAGCTGGAAGCCTCCGACTATGGCAAGACCTGGGCTGGCGTTACGCCGCTTGGACGTGTGGGACAGCCCCGGGACGTGGCCCGCGCGGTGGCATTTCTGGCAAGCGATGCAGCGGATTTCATCACCGGCCAGACCCTTTACGTCGATGGGGGTCTATTCAGCCATCCCATCTGGCCCTATTGATTCGAGCGCCGGCTATCTCAACCGATTGCCCCAGGCGTTGGCGCCGGCGAGTTTCTCGAAATACCGGTACACGATGCGCGTCACTTCTGGCACGGGTGACCGCCGGTCATCAATGAATGCCGACATGACGCTCAACACGAACGGCCGCCCTTGCAGAAACACGATGCCGGTTTCGCCGCGCGCGCCGGGCAATTCGCCGGTCTTGGATGCGGTCTCGATATCCAGCGGCAGCCCTTCCTGGATGCCTCCCGAAACCTTCGTCAGGGTCTCGATCATCTCGCGGCTGGCGGCTTCATCCACTACCTTGCCGCGGTAAATCATCTCCACCAGGCGCGACATCTCGTCCGGTGTGGATACGTTTTCCTCGCTGCGCGCCACCGCTGCCGAGTCCATCATTTTCCGCCGCAGGCGCGTGTGCGGCAATCCGAGCGAATCCATTAGCCGATTGACATCATCCATGCCTGCCATCGAAATGCATTGATTCGTCGCGGTGTTGTCGCTCCACTCGATCATGGCGTCGATCAACTCGCGCACGGTGAGCGTAACCGGCGCTCCGCCTTTCAAACGTTCCTGCAAACGGCCGCTGCCGCCCACGGCTTCACCGGGCGCGATGGTGACGCGCGTATCCATCGCGAATCGGCCGGCCCGCGCGGCCTGATACATGCGCGCCAGTATGGCAATCTTGATCACGCTGGCCTGCGGGAACACCGTATCGCCATGCAACCCGAATCGCCGTCCGCCGGCCAGGTCGATGGCCGCCACGCCCAGTGCGCCGTCGAAGCCTTCGTCAAACCGGCGCAACTCCGCCATGGTTTTGTTTTCGAGCAGCTCGGTGAGCGCGGGCTGCGCGCCCGCTACACCCGCCAGCGCCAGCGCGCCCAAGATTGCGAATCGCACCATGCGCGCCATCGTATCATTACGAGGCGGGTTGCGGACCGCCGTTGGAATCCAGCACCTCGCGCACCTTGGCCAGAAGCGTGTCGGGGGTAAACGGTTTATTCAGGAAGGACGGCGCCGGTTCGCCGGGCGCCTGGTTCGCCGGACCTTCGCGATAGCCGGACATGTACAACACGCGCAGATCAGGATGCCGCCGCCCCAGCGCACAGCCTAGCTCAAAACCGTTCATCTGCGGCATCACCACGTCCGTCAGCACCAGATCGATCTTTTGGGAGTTCTTTTCGTATACGGAGAGCGCGGCGCTTCCATTGGCGGCTTCAATCACGCGGTAACCGCCGTTGGTCAGCACCGCCGTGATGAGTTTGCGCACGCCTTCTTCGTCATCCACCAACAGAATGGTCTCGGAGCCTTTGGTGGCCGCCGCGCGGCGTGGTGGGACCACGGCGACGGCATCCTCGGAGCGCGGCAGATAGATCTCGAATATCGTGCCGCAGTTCACCTGGCTGTAAACCGTGATGTGCCCGTCATTCTGCTTCACGGTGCCGTAAACCATCGATAGTCCCAGGCCGCTCCCTTGTCCCGGTTCTTTGGTCGTGAAGAAAGGTTCGAACAGCCGCGAGCGTGTATCGGCGTCCATGCCACACCCGGTGTCGCTGACAGCCAGCAGCACGTGCGCGCCTGGCTTCACGTTGGCTTTCTTGGCGGTGGCCTCGTCTAACTCCACATTCGACGTCTCCAATACGAGTTTGCCGCCGTTGGGCATGGCGTCGCGTGCATTGGTCGCCAGGTTGATGATGGCCTGCTGCATCTGCGCGGGGTCTACGCGCACATGTCCCAGCGCGGGCCCCGGCAGCACAATCAGTTCCACCGCGTCACTCAGCAAGCGCCGTAACATGGGCGCCATTCCGGCGATCAAGCCGTTTAATCCGGTTACTTGGGGTTCGGCGGACTGGCCGATTCCGAAAGTCAACAGTTGCCGGGTCAGGGCCGCCGCGCGCTCGCCTGCGTAAAGAATTTCGTCCGCGAACCGCCGCAAGGGGCTGGTCGTGGGCATGCTCGAGCGCAGCAGTTCGCTGTATCCGTTGATTACGGTCAGGATGTTATTGAAATCTCCCGCTACGCCGCCGGCCAGGCGGCCCACCGCGTCCATTTTGCGCGCGTGGCTGAGTTGCTCCTCCAGTTGCCGCCGGCTCGTGATGTCCCGGAACACAATAATCGCGCCCTGCAATCGGCCGCGCTCGTCGCACAGCGGCGCGGCGCTTTGTTCGATGGCGATCTCCGTCTTGTCCCGCGCCACCAGCAGCACCGGTCCCGTATTGTGCGCCGTGGCTCGCACCAGGATCGCGTCCCGCGCGGGGCTGCCGGCGGGTTCCCGGCTGCCTTCATCGATCACACACAGAACCTCGCTTACCGGGCGTCCCGCCGCCTCGCTGCCACGCCATCCGGTCAGCGCTTCCGCGACGGGATTGAGAAACGTAACACGCTCCTCGCGATCGGTGGCCACTACGCCATCGCCGATGCTGGATAGCGTCGCAGTCAGCATGTTGCGGCTGGAATGAAATCCGGAAACCAGCGCCGTCGCCGCTACCGAAATAGCCACGAACGAAAGCAGGGTCGCCGCCAGATTGGCGCCCCCGGCCCGCCCGGTTTCCCCTAACTGCACCATCAGCGCTCCCAGCGCCAAGGTCGAGAGAGCCGTAGCCGAAAATCCTCCGACGTGTCCGTAATACCATGCACTGACAAATACCGCGACCAGGAATGGTAGGAAGAAGTCCGGTTCCAGCAGGGGCCGCAGCAGCAGTGACACCAGCACCGCGAACGTGGTGAGGGCCAAGGCAAACACACTGCTGTGAAGGTACGAATCCTTGAGCTTGAACACAATAATGCTCAGTTACAGAATACTATAAGTGATGGCGTTCACACTAACTCGCGCCTGTTTCCTCTGGCAGAAAACTGACCCACTCCGCGTCGTCCTCAATCTGCTGGTCCACACTCACCCTCAACCAGGCCATCCAGCGCGACGAACGGTACAGCCACCAGCGGCTCTTCTCCATATTGTTTGGCGTCTTTTCCCAGGCGCTCGCGCTCGCGCTGGTCGGCATCTTCAGCGTCGTCCCTTACAGCGTCGCGTAGCGCACCACGGAGTTCGGCGTCCGCCTGGCGTTCGGCGCGCCGCGCGCTCACGTCCTGTGGGTCGCTACGCGCATCGCGCTCGTCAGCGCGGCTGCGGGCATTGTCATCGGTCTTCCATCGGATAGCTTTCTCGGCGGCGTTCTCGCCCACTGGATGCAAAACGCCTTTGCTGCAGGCAGTTTGTTCGCAGCCGCCGCGCTCCTCGCTCTTAGCGCACTTCTCGCCTGCCTGTTGCCCATTCGCCACGCCATCGCCGTTCCACCCGCCGAAGCTCTCCGCAATGAATAAAGCGTGTCCCATCTGACCAGCGCGCGGGTGCCTCTGATTTTTAGGCACGGCTCCCGAAAGCTCACTGTGGATTGACAGCGAGCGGAGCAGGCGCATCCTTGATCAAAAACTCTAATTCTGCCCCTCTCCCGCTTCCCTCGCAGGCGGCGCCGGCGTGGATGCGCCCCGGCCCAGCCGCAGATTCTGAAAATCCTTGCCGCTGATCACGTAATACCAGTCCGCAAACCGGTCGTTCAACTCATGCGCGGCGCGCTCCCCGGCGGCTGCATCGCCAGCGTACGCCGCCGCCTTGGCCTGATCGAAATGCGCCATCACAAACAGTGTCCGGTTGTCACTAGGCGCGCTGGACTTGCTCTCGCCACCCGCCACGCCACCGAAACGCAGCGAGTAGACTAACCCGTTGTTCGTCTCCACGTTCATGTCGCCCTCCGCCGAGTACAGTCGCCCCTCCGGCGTAAACACGAAACCCTTCTCGCGCAGCGAGAGCGCGGTTTCCAGCGTCAGTTCCAACTGCTCCTTGCGCAGGCCGGCGGCCAGATTGGGCGGCTTGGGAAGCACATCCACGATTTTCAAGCCGTCGAGCGCCGCAGCCAGCGCATGCACGGCGGGCATATCCAGCTTTTGGCCGCTCGCCACTTTCCAATCGCCTTTGTCGTGAGTAAGTACGGTGGTATCCATGTTACTCATGCGGCCGGCGGCCAAATCCACGTTGTAGCGATTCACCGTAACTTTGCGTATGGAATCGCCGGCGATGCGCAGCAGGCCCGCATTTACCCAATCGGCGAAGCGCGCGGAGGGATCCGCGCTGGTCTTTACTTCGTATGTGCGTTTCCCGCCCGGCAGTCGCACATACCGGTAGCCCGGCTTGCCTTCCACCGCTTTGCCCAGGATGTAGTCGGCCAGGATATCGCCGCGCGCGTCGCGCAACGTGACGTGCTTGCCGCGGCCGGTCAGTCCGCCGGTCTTTTCGTCCATCGGATCGACCACGCCGTACTTGGCGTGATCGAGCGCGGAATCGGAGCGCACCATATCCTTCTTCAGATCCATCAGTGCGCCCGCCGTCTTCGCCAGGCGGTCGCCGATATCGACCCGGTAGTTGTAATGCGACGCAATCACCCATTTGCCTTGTTGAAACTGGACTTTGAGGGGCAGGGCCGTGGCCGTGGCTTCGTCGTAATCGATCACTTCGATGGTGCGCGGCGCCTGCGGATCGGTAAAGTTCGGATAAAACGCCTGCCCCTGGTCGCTCATGATGGTGGGCACGCGGCTCTCCGGCTCAATGACTGCGGCCGATATGGCGAGCACCATGGCGGCGCCTGCCAGGATAGCGGTCTGGGCAGCCTCGTTCATGCAACCTCCCGCGCCACCAGCCGATCCTCCGGGACACCCATGCGTTCGCGCCGCAGGCGCCGCACGGAGACAATCAGAAATACGATAAACGCCGGAATGGGCGGCAAGGCCACCGCCATCAGCTTGATCGTATTCTGAATGCCGCGGATGGAATTCTCCATCTCCGCGCGGCTGTCCTCGATCTGGCGCTGCTTCTCGTCGTCGATATTGGCGCGCGAAACCTCCAGCCGCCGGTTCTCCGCCGACTTCAAATTGGCGATCATTACTTCCTTGGTCTGGTCGTCCAGATCGCCGCGCTCTTCCACCTGACGCACCGAATGGTCCAGGCGTGCCTGCGCTTCCTTTAGTCGCTGATCGGCCAGTATCTCGGCCTGCTGCGACTCGCGCAACCGCTGCGCTTCATAAGTGCGCGTGCGGGCTTCCACGGCCTCCAGGGTGCGCTGCTTCGGACGCCGCTTGCGCAGCGCAATGAACGACGGATCGCCCGCCAACTGGTCCACGCAATTCAGTAGAAATGTCACATTATCGAAATTCAGATTCTCGATGCCGTGCCGCCGCAGTTCGAAAAACTGCTCGCTCATTAAATCTGCATCGGCTATGACGATGGCATTCACCGGACCCTGGCTGCCCTTGCCCTGTATGCGGGCGGCCATCACGTGATTGCCATTATCCGGATCGTGTGTCACATCCTGATTGATGGCTACGCCAAACACATTGCGCTGCACCACGTCGTCCCAGCGGACCAATCCGGAGTCGCCGCTGGTCTGCAGCAGCGGCACAAATGGCGCGCCGCCCTGGCTTTTCAGCACGCCGGGATACAGCAGCACTACCTCCTGCAAGCCTGCGGTAATTGCATCCTTCTGGTTGAAACCCTTGGCGCCCACGAACACCACTTCCTTGGGCAGGCTCTTCAGTTGCGGGTGCGGATTGTAGTTGTCCCAGGCGATGCGGTTAGTCTGCCAGTTGACACCCAGCAGATCCAGCAGCGGACGGAGGTTGGCTTTGGACGACGGAGGCGCCTGCGCAAACGGTCCGCTGGCTGCCGCTTCTTGCGGCGCCAGGTCCAGGTCGAAGGCCGGCATGGGATCGACCAGCAGCAAAACGGGTTTGCCGCGCCCCACATAAGCCGTCAGCCGGTCTGCCTGCGGCTGCGTCAAGGCGGAAGGCGCCGCCACCAGCAGCGTATCCAGATCCTCCGGATAATCCGCGTCGGGCGCGACTTGCGTCACCTCATATTGCTTGCGCAACTCGGCCACTATAGACCATTCCTGCGTCTGCGCGCGGCTTTGAAAGTCGAGGCCGCCAAACAGTTTCGCCGGAGTATTCAAAATGCCGATCTTTTTGCGTTTGGCGCGCGAAACCACCCGGATGGACCTCAACAACTCGTACTCCACCGGCAGCCCGCGATCGAAAAACGGAATCACGAATTCCTGGGAACCGCGCGTGAAAGCAACTCCTAAGAAGATCTCATTCATCACGCGCGCGCTTTCCTCGCTGGCCGGCACGCGAAACGGCTTGATGCCGAAGCGCTCCTGTGCCTCGCGCGCCTGTGGCGAATACTTTACGGTTTCCACGATGCGCGTGTCCACGCCGCCGTGGGAGGTGGCCTGGAATTCCCGCAGCACGGCTACCAGTGCGCTGCGCGCCTCCACGTAGCCGCGCGGCACGTCGGGGCTGAAATATGCCTGTATGAAGACCGGGTCGCGCGCGCTGAGGGATCGCAGTAGCGTCTTGGTTTCGGGCGAGAGTGAATGAATCTGCTCGGATGTCACGTCCAGCCGCAGGCGCGCGGTGGATGCCAGCAGCGTCAGGCTGGCCACAATCACCGCCAGCGCCGCGGCCCGTGCGAAAAGATGCCCGCGCATCCAGGGAGCTTTCGGCCCGGTGACCCAGCGCCGGCGGCCCAGCAGGATGACATTCAAATACAGCGTGGCGGCCGCGAACGCCGCGAAGTAGACCAACGGTCCCAGCGTGATGACGCCGCTGGCCAGATCGCGGAACTGCTCCGGGACCGACAGCTTCTCGGCAACCCGCTGGATCGCGCCCGTCACAATCGCGCCGGCCGAGCTGAGGAACACCGGCGCCGAGCAGAAGACCGCGCCCAAAATGAACGCCACGGTCAGGTTATCCGTCAACGCCGAGGCCAGCATGCCGGCCGTTAGCAGCGCCGCGCCCATCAGCCAGTAGCCCAGGTAGGTGGAAAACATCAGGCCCGGATCGGGGCTGCCGAGCCAGCAGAGCACCACCACGTGGCTGAGCGAGAAGAGTAACGCCACCGTGTAAATCGCCAGTGCGGCGAGGTATTTTCCCAGCACGATTTGCAGGTCGGTGGCGGGCAACGTGAACAGCAGTTCCTCGGTGCCCTGTTTTTTCTCCTCGGCCCACAGGCTCATGCTGATGGCTGGAACCAGGAAGATCAATAAATACGGGAAGAAACGGTTGAGCTGATCCAGGTTGGCCAGGTTGGTGGCGAAGAAGCGCTCCTGCCAGAAGGCCGCCATGGCGCTCAGGAAAACGAACAGGGTGATGAAGACGTATCCGGTGGGAGTGGCGAAGTAGGAGGCGAGCTCGCGCCAAATGATGGCGCGCACTACACGTTTGTGGTGGTGCATGCGCCTCCTTTCTCGAAAGCGCCCTCGGTGAGAGCGTAGAAGGCTGCGTCCAGCGTGGCATATCCGGCTTGCATTTCCGCGGGCGTGCCGTCGAACACCACCCGCCCCCGATTGATGAAGATCACGCGGTCGGCCATGGCTTCCACTTCCTGTAGAATGTGCGTGGAAAGCAGGATGGTCTTGTTGCGCCCCAGTTCGCGGATGGTCTGCCGGACCTCGCGCGTCTGGTTCGGGTCGAGCCCGCTGGTGGGCTCGTCCATGATCAGCACGTCCGGCTCGTGCAGCAGCACCTGGGCCATGCCGGCGCGCTGGCGGTAGCCTTTGGAAAGCTTGTGCAGGGGCTTCTCGATAACGGTCTCGAGCGCGCAGCGTCCCACCACCGCGTCGATGCGCTGTTGCAGGTAGGCGCCGGTAAGGCCGCGCGCGTGTCCGAAGAAGCGCAGCAGGCTAAGCGGCGTCATGTCCGGGTACAGTGGGCCATTCTCCGGCAGATAGCCCAGCCGCTCCGCGGCCGCGATGCGGTCCGTGGCGACGTCCAGGCCCCCGATCCGCGCCACGCCCGCGCTGGGCGCCAGATAGCCGGTCAAAATCTTCATGGTGGTGGACTTGCCCGCGCCGTTGGGGCCCAGGAAAGCCGCCACCTGGCCTTGCGGGATGGAGAAAGTCACCTCGCGAATGGCGGCGAAGTCTCCATAGAACTTGCTGAGGCCGTTGGCCTCGATCATTGGAACCGGACTTGGTGCAGACATGCTACGCGAGGGCTAATACTACAGATTTACCACAGCGCGCGGGTGCCCGCCTGGGGCGTACGGGGCTTGCGTTGTCATTGCGCTGAAACGATTCCGTCCCGAGTGTCACTAAACAGTTGGGGAAGACGTCCGGAGTCTGTTGAAAAAGGGAGGGCCACATGGCATCCGTCACAGTTGTTAAAGCGGAAATCAAGCGTGTTTTTCGCCTGTTCATCAGCTACGCCCGGGAAGACGCCAAGGTCGCGATTGCCGTGAGTAACGCACTCCAAACAACGCTCGGCCCGTCGGCGAAAGTGTTTATCGACAGCGGTTTGCCGTACGGCCTGAATTTCGAGGATGAGATTCGCAAGGAACTCGACGGAACCGACGCTCTAGTGGTTATCGATTCGGATACGCTGAAACCGCCTTTCGGGTGGACCGGCACGGAGTTGGGTCGCTTTATGCATGCCATGGAGATTGATTCCGGCGACCGTGACTTCAAGCGCCGGATTATCCCTGTCTATGCGGAGAAACCGTCGGATGTTTTGGCACGCCACCAGGGCATCAAAATCGGGATACTGCGCAGCACGCTGGCCGCAACGCCCCAGGAATACGAAACCAGCTTGGCAGATCTGGGTTGGAACCACCCCACGGTAGAGTTCCTGCGAGCCCTCCAGTCCGACGTTGACCATCTTCTCAAAGCTGTCAATGGTGTCGAAATTCCCCACTCACCGGACCAGCGCGACTTGCCGGAAGTGGTGCGGCAGATGCAGCGGTCTATATTTATGTATTTGAAGACCACTCCCGAGTCCACCCTTAAACCCCAAAAGCAGATCACCATTAGAACCAACGAAGCCGCGCTGAATTCCAAAGAAGGGGAACTGCCTGACGACGCGCTGCTCATCCCGGTTGGTTCCGGATTGCCCATGTCTATTTTTGGGATCGACAGCGTCGAGATGGATTGGGGCGAATTTCAGCGCCGGACGCGGAAGTCCAAGTTCCGGGACTCCTGGGTGGATGCCATCACCGGCGTGGTGACCTCCTCAAAAGAACTGGAAATCGATAACAGCCAAGTCATCGTCTCGAATGACGAGACCCACACCTATCGCGTGATCCTGACCACCGGAACCAAATATTATGATGGCGTCCGCGAATATAACCTGTATTTCGTAGAATATTTGCGGCGCCGCGACTTTGGAGATCCCGAGACCACCCTGCTGCTGAAGGGCCTTAACCTGTTTTGCCGTTTCCGTTTCATGTTCCTCGAAGAGAACAGCGAATTCTCCAGTCTCAATTGCGCGATAGCGCGAAAATTGACGGATTTTGGTCGTGAAATGGACCGCGAGCTAGGCTTAATCCAGCGGGATGCCCAGGAATTAGGTTTGGATAGGGCGTCCAGCCTCGTTCCCTACGTCGACAAGTCTCGAATCATGGCCATGGTCGCGGTCTGGCGTCCGCTCGAGGTTAAGATACGAGGCTTGCTCTCCCAGATCCGGTGCGCTGGGCCGGATTCGGAAAAGTACCGGGAGCCGCTGGTGGCTGCCCTGAGCGAACTGGAGACAAATCTGAATCCGCTCAACGCGGAGGCGATTACCGAGATGGCCGAGAAACTGAAACGCCCCCCTGCCGCCTCGTAAGACCACTTCGCCAAGCGCGCGCCTCTGCCCATAGGTATAATCAAGAGCGTGAGAAGCTTAGCTCCCCTGCTGCTGTGCCTCGCTCTGGCCGGCTGCCATCGTGATATTCAGAACGAAGACGCCGTCAAGCGCGGCGTAATGGACTACCTTTCTACCCGCCAGGGTCTAAACCTCTCCTCCATGAGCGTCTCGGTCACGTCTCTGGTTTATCGCCAGAACGAAGTCGATGCCACCGTGGTGTTCTCACCCAAGGGTTCCGACGCTGCGCAGCCCATGACCCTGCATTATCTCCTGGAGCGTAAAGGCGATCGCTGGGTAGTGAAGCCGCGCGCCACCAGCGGGAATCCGCACGGCGGCATGGGAGCCAGTCCCCACGGCGGTATGGGCATGCCCCCTGCCGGCGGAGCCTCCGGTACGCTGCCGCCAGGCCATCCCACGGTGCCCCCGCAATGAAACTGGTGGCCATCCTGGGCGGAGGTCCGGCGGGCGCATTCGCCGCCGAGCGGCTGGCATCCGCGGGCGTGGATACGGTCGTCTTCGATGAGAAGCTCGCTTGGGAAAAGCCTTGCGGTGGCGGCTTGACTTACAAGGCCTACCATACCTATCCATTCCTTATTGATAACAACACGCCCAAGAAGATTGTCACCGAGACCATTCTGGCGGCTCCGCGCGCCAAGGCAGCTACTCTGCGCTTGAGCGAGCCGCTGCTGATTTATTCGCGCATGGATCTGAACCGCATGATGCTGGAACGCGCCGAGCGCGCCGGCGCGCGCATCGAAAAAGCCCGCGTTCTGGAATTGAACCGCACATCCGCCGGATGGCGTCTGCGCACCAGTTCGGGGATCATGGATGTGGACTTCTGTGTGATCGCCACCGGTGCGCGCAATTCCCTGCGCGACTTCGGCACCTCGCTCACGGCCCAGGACTCCATGTCCGCCCTGGGCTACTACGTGCCCGGCGATCAGGCTCAGATCGACATACAATTCCTGCCGCGCCTGGAAGGTTATATCTGGATTTTCCCGCGCTGTGGGCACCTTTCCGTGGGCATTTGCGGCAAGGGCGAGCCCGCCGCTTCGTTGCGCAAGCGTCTCGAGAATTACATGGCGCAGCGCGGCATCTCCTGGAAAGGCGCGGCGTTCTACAGCCATCTGCTGCCCTCGCTCGAAACCAACGCCTGGCGTAAGAATCGTGTCTGTGGCGAGAATTGGCTGGCCGTCGGCGACGCCGCCGGACTGGTCGATCCCATCACCGGCGAAGGCATCTATTACGCGCTGCGATCGGCCGACCTGGCCGCCAAAGCGCTGCTCTCCGAACTCGGAGGGCTGGCGGAGAAGGTGCAGACCTACCGGCGTCTGTTGCGGCGCGATTTCGCCGCCGATCTGGAATTCGGATCGCGCCTGGCCAAACGGGTCTTCCTGGGCCGCTTCCTTTTTGGATCGGTTCCCGCCCGCATGGTGCAATTCACCCGCCGCAGCAGCCGCTTCAGCGGCGTCATGCAGGATCTGTTCGCGGGCACGCAACCCTACCTGGGCCTGAAGAACCGGCTGATGCGCAACCTCAACGGCAGCCTCTACGAGATCGCCATGAGCTTGGGGCTCAGCCGCTTGCTGCCCGGCAAAGCCCAACCTTGAGATAAGCATGAAATAAGCATGAACCGAGCCAAGTCGGAAGCTATTTTCCAGAGAGCCCAGCAAGTCATTCCGGGAGGCGTCAACTCTCCCGTGCGCGCGTTTCGTAGCGTGGGTGGCAATCCCCCGTTTATCGCCCGTGGACAGGGCTCCCACATTTTCGATGTCGATGGCAACGAGTACATCGACTATGTAGGCTCTTGGGGACCGCTGCTGCTGGGCCACTGCCATCCGGCTATCGTGGAAGCCGTGCGCCAGGCGCTCGAAACCGGCACCAGCTTCGGCGCGCCTACCGAACGGGAAGTCGAACTGGCCGAATCCATCCGCGAGGCCGTGCCTTCCATGGAAATGGTCCGGCTGGTCAACTCCGGCACGGAAGCGACTATGTCCGCCCTGCGCGTGGCGCGCGGATTCACGGGCCGGGATCTCACCGTGAAATTTGAAGGCTGCTATCACGGCCACGTGGATTCGCTATTGGTGAAGGCGGGGTCGGGCCTCGCCACGTTGGGCATAGCCGATACCCAGGGGGTGCCGAAGAGCTTCACCGAAACCACGTTGGCGCTGCGGTTCAATTCCGTACAGACCGTGGAAGAGGCATTTCGCGCCCACGGCGACAACATTGCCGCGGTCATCGTGGAGCCGGTGGTCGGCAACATGGGATGCGTTCCGCCACAGCCGGGATTCCTGGAAGCGCTACGGGAGATCACGGCGCGTTATGGAGCCCTGCTCATCATCGATGAAGTGATGACCGGCTTTCGCGTAGCTTACGGCGGCGCGCAGGCGCGCTACGGCGTGCGTCCGGATCTGACCACGCTAGGTAAAGTCATCGGCGGCGGATTGCCCATCGGAGCCTATGGCGGACGCGCGGATATCATGAGCCGTGTAGCCCCCGCCGGTCCGATCTACCAGGCCGGGACGCTGTCGGGCAATCCGCTGGCGGTGGCCGCGGGACTGGCCATGCTGCGATATCTGAAGGCCCATCCGGAAATCTACGATCAATTGGAGGCGAAATCGGCAGCCGTGGCCGGCGCGGCGCCGGTGGGCACGATCACCAATCGGGTCGGGGCGATGTTCACATGGTTCTTCACGGACCAGCCCGTTACCGATTGGGAGTCCGCCAAGCGCGCGGACACGGCCCGCTTCGGAGCCTTCCATCGCCGCATGCTGGAGCAGGGAATCTATCTGCCCCCGTCGCAGTTCGAAGCGGTATTTATTTCGGCCGCGCATACGGAAGAAGATATCCGGCGCACGGCGGACGCCGTCACCCAAGCCATGGAGGGTGGGCTTTAGCCCGCGCGGGACTTCAGTCCCGCCCGCATGCAGGGCCGTTCCACCAAAGCAAAATATAATCCACTGACGACTAACAAGAGTGGCAAGTAAGCTAAGATGTGCTTGGTGACCGGGATAAGTTGGTAGTGGAAGAGATAGATCGAGTAACACATCCCGCCGATCGTCACGATAACCTGATTTCTCAGTATCTGATTAGTTACCACGCCGCGGAACGTGCCAATATACATTGCCAGGATCAAAAACGGCAGCGGAATCCAAACCGTCAAGTCGGCAGGCAGGAAGATCAAGGGAAGGCAGACTAGGGAAGCCAGATCCCAGCGCCAATCTGGAACAGGCCTTTCGCTCCAATCCACTATGTAGATGTCGGCCAGTAACAGGCCCGCAACGAAGAATTGAATGGCATACAGGATCGTTAATCGGATACGGTCCGGCGCGCCCCAATAAACCTGCTGGGTCGCGCCGGCAAGCAAGATGACACCCGCCAGAATGGCCCGTCTGTTGAGCCTGGACGGGATTCGAAAGACCTGCGCCAGCAAAGGCGCCAGGCAATAGAATTGGACTTCAACCTCCAGCGTCCAGGCCACCGGATTGACGGTGCTCGGTTGTCCGAACCACAAGTTATGCAGATAGACCAAACTGGCGGCCAGGTGCGGCCAAAGCTCTCTCTCGTGAGCGCCTCCGATTAGAACCAACAGGGCGAAACAGATCAGCATGTTCAGAATATAGGGCGGTTCCAGGCGCGTAAGGCGGCGCAAGAAGTAGCGCTGGAGACGGACGGCGCGGCCTCCTCTTAGATGTTGTTCCGCAAACGGCAATCCCAGAATGAAGCCACTGATTACGTAGAACAGGTTGACCCCGCGATACCCATGCTGCACCGCGGGCGTCAGAAAGCCGTGGAAGTGATAGAGCACCACGGAAATAATTGCCAAAAACCGCAAGCCGTCGATCTCCGGCACGAATCGCCCGCCCGAAGTAACCCTGCGCAAGCGTCTTAATAACGGGTTCATCGCCGGACAGCTTGCAGTAACCGCCGCGCGGACAGAGTCACGATAGCGAAGAAGACGCCGAAACTGATCAAAATGACGGCCAGCCGGCGGTTGCGCGAAAGATAGCGCACGTTGGCCTGTTCCAGAAAGACGCGCAATCGCACCGCGGCCGGACGCGATCCCCGGTTCTCGACGGCAATATACGTGTCCGTATGGCGCACCGAAACGCGCAGCACTCCGTGGGGACCCACCGGAGTGGCGGCAATCTCATCATGTTCGTGGCCTATTCGCCAGGAGTTCAGATCGTCTTGCGACAGCAAGACCAGCCGCACCCGTGCATCCGCGCGGTCGGCTTGAAATACACAATCGACGAATGCCGGCTCGGGAGACACCGCGCGCGGCACATACCGCCAGTCGCTCGCCGGAATTTCGAACTGCTCGTCGATCAGATCCACGTGCGCGAACGCGGCCACAAGAAAAAACAGGGCGGCGATCATTTCGATAAAATAACCACTATGAACCACAGTATGGCACAGCCGCACGAAGCCTTGGCCGAATTGTCGTTGCCGGGGTGGAAGACCGCCCTGAGTTGGGTGGGAGCGGTATTGCTCGCGTTGGTCTTCCTGGTTTCCGGGCTCTGGAAATTGACCGACCCTCCCGGCGCGGCGGTGCGCATGGCGCAAGCGCTGGTGCCGCAATCGCTGAGCGTGGCGGCGGCTATCGGCTTCGGGATCGCCGAAACGCTGGCGGCGTTGCTGCTGCTGGTTCCCCGTTTCCGGCGCTGGGGCGCGTGGCTGGGCGGCGCGCTGCTGGTAGCCTTCATGATCTTCATCGGCATTCACTACAACGCGCTGCGCGGCGCGGAGTGCAGTTGCTTTCCATGGGTGAAGCGCGCCGTCGGGCCGCCGTTTTTCATCAGTGATGGCCTCATGTTGGCGCTTGCGGTGATGGCGGGCGTGTGGGCGCGTCCGGCGCGCGGCTTGCGGCGGGCGCTGGCCGTGCTCGGCGCGATCGTGCTGTTTGCCGCGGCTTCTTACGGCATCGGCGCCATGCGGCAGACCGGCGTCAAAGCCCCGGACACGGTCACCGTCAACGGCAAACCCTATTCTCTGCGGGAAGGCAAAATTCTGATCTTCTATTTCGACCCCGAATGCCTGCATTGCCTGGATGCGGCTACCCGCATGGCCAAGTTGCACTGGGGCGATACCAGGATCGTGGCCGTGCCCATCAACGTGCCGCAGTTTGCGCAGGGCTTTCTCGACGATACGCATCTGAAGGCCGTGATCTCCACCGATCTCATGCCTTTGAAAAAGATATTTCCCTTCGTCAGTGCGCCCGCCGGCGTCGCGCTGGTCAACGGCCATGAAAAGATGGCCCTGACTCAGTTCGAGGACCCCGAACCCGTCGGTACCTTGCGTAAAATCGGCTTCATTCAATAACTGCTGAGCTGCTCTTATGGGAACTTAGCCGGCGCTCCAGGTGTCGAATTAGTCGAGTTACAAAGAAATCCCATAACTCCAAGGGAGGCTGATATGTTCGACGCTATTGGTGTCTCTGGACCCAACCGCAAGCCATGGACGGTAGCCACTTCATTTGCAGGCCAAGTCGCGCTGGTCGGCTTGGCGATTTTGATTCCCATGTTGACCACCGAGGGTCTGCCCCGCAGGCTGGGTTGGATCGGCTTGCCGGAGCCGCCCCACGGCCGTGCGCCGCGGCCCGCGCATGCCGCCGCGGCGCGTATCCGCTCCGTGCCCTCGCAAGTCTACCGGCAGGCAATCATTCTGCCGTTGGCAATTCCGCAAAAGGCCGTGATCATCCAGGATCCCGATTTCGTGCCCGCGGCGGACTCGGGCGGCGGTGTCGTGGGCGGCATGGAAGGCACGGGCGGCTCTGGCCGCGACGTGATCAACAGCCTGGTGTCGAATGTATCCAGCGCTGCTCCGCCGCTGGTCGTGGCTCATAAGGAAGAAGTCAAATCCGTCAAAAGAATTACCGTTGGCGGTCTCGTGCAAGCCGCTAAGTTGATCTCCGGTCCCGGACCGGCTTACCCTGCATTGGCCCGCCAGGCCCGCATCTCGGGAGTGGTGCGCCTCGAAGCGCTCATCTCGCGTGAGGGTACCATCATCAATCTGCGCGCGGTCAGCGGGCATCCGTTGCTGATACCAGCAGCCTTGGCAGCAGTGGAGCGTTGGGTATTCCGGCCGACCTATTTGAATGGCGAACCCGTAGAGGTGGCCACACAGATCGACGTGAACTTCGTGCTTCAATAGCCGGCGGCCTGTCGCGCCACAGTGCTGAAAAGTGGCGCCCGGCGTTAGCACCATTCCCCGAAACATGGCAGAATGGTTTACGGCTCCTACTTAATGTTCCATCGCGGCTACGGCGCGCTTCGCTATCTACTGATGGCTTGGCTGTGTCTGGTCGTCCTGGCGCCGTCGGTTGAGTTCCCATCGGCCAATCAAATCCAACTGATGCCGCCGCGCACCGCCCGTTCCTCGCGCGGACCTCCCGTTTTAATCTACTTACCGGCAAACGCGGGGTGGAATCAGCGAGGGAGGTAGGCATTCTATGCGGACGGCAGTGTCGCGCAGTGGTGGCGTGGCGATCCTTTTGGCTCTGGCTCAGGCATTGACGCAGTCGGGTTGCGGCGGCGCCAATAGCCTGAAAGGTAAGCCCCCGGAAGAAGCCAAAACCACGCCCGCCGGACTCTTCGAGGTCCCCCCCGGACAGTTGGCCCACTTGAGCGTGGTGCAGGTCTCCGCCCGGACGTGGCGTACGACCATTCAAACTACCGGGACTGTGGATTGGGATGCGGACCGGACGACGCAGGTCATCACTCAAGTGAACGGTCCGATCTCGCGCATCCTGGTGGACACCGGCGCCAAGGTCAAGGTCAACGACCCATTGCTTTATGTGTCCAGCCCCGATGTGGCCAATGCCATTGCCACATATCGCAAAGCCCGCAACCGGGAAGTGCTGGCCAAACGTGTAGCCGATCGCATGCACATGATGCTCGACCGCGGCGCCGTCGCCACCAAAGACGTCGAGGGCAGCGACGCCGATTACAACGACGCCCGCACCGACGTGCAAGACAGCGTGCAGGCCCTCCGCATTTTCGGTGTAACGCAGCACGAAATCGAACAGGCCGAACAGCAGGGCACGGCTATCAGCACGGAACTGGCGGTCCGCGCGCCGATTGCCGGTGTCGTGGTGCAGAAACTGGTATCGCCGGGCATGTTGATTCAGGCCGGAACCACCGTTTGTTTCGCTGTCAGCGACGTCTCCACGGTTTGGGTACAGGGACATATCTTCGACCATGACCTGCCGCTGGTGCGTATCGGCGACGCCGTGGACGAATCCAATGCGGCGTTCGGCCGCCGCTTTCGCGGGACGGTGAACTATGTCGGCGCCTTTGTCGATCCCGATACCCGCACCACGCCGGTGCGGATCGTGACCCAGAATCCGGATGGCCTCCTGAAAAAAGACATGTTCGTCGAGGCGGTCATTCACACCAACACCCAAAACCGCACAATCGCCGTTCCCGTGGCGGCGGTATTACGCGACGACAAGAACGAGCCCATTGTCTTCGTCCAGGCGCAGCCCGGCAAATTTGCGCAACGCTCCGTAACCATCGGCGCCCAAGACGACGGCATGGTGGCCATCACCAGCGGCTTGCGGGAAGGGGAGAGCGTCCTGGCCGACGGCAGTCTGTTCGTGCAGTTCGCCAAGAGCTTGCAATAAATGATCGCCCGACTGGTTTCCTTCGCGCTCAAGCAGCCCTTCCTGATTATCGTGGCGGCCCTGGCTCTCATGCTTTGGGGCGCCTGGTCGTTTCGGAAACTGCCCATCGACGCCTACCCCGATCTTTCGCCACCCCACGTGGAACTGATTACGCAGTGGGAAGGGCATGCATCCGAGGAAGTCGAACGGTTGGTAACTATACCGCTCGAAATCGAGTTGAACGGCATTCCCCGCCTGGACTCTCTGCGCTCCATTTCTCTTTATGGCCTCTCGTTCATCGCCATGAATTTTGAATACGGCGCGGACCCGTACTTCGTGCGCGAGCAGGCCTTCGAACGCATGGCTGATGCGCAGATGCCCGCCGGGCTCACGCCGTCGCTCTCGCCCCTTTATAGCCCCAGCGGACTGATTTACCGGTACGTATTGCAGAGTCCCGACCGGTCCCCACAGGACTTAAAAGCCATCGAAGACTGGGTCCTCGAACGGCATTACCGCTCCATTCAGGGCGTGGCCGACGACTCCGGGTTCGGCGGTACCACCATGCAATACCAGGTGCTCCTCGATCCCAGCAAGCTGTTCGCTTACGGCGTCACCGTCCCTCAGATCTTCAACCAGCTTTCCAACAATAACTCCAACGCCGGCGGCGGATTCTATTCCCAAGGCGGCCAGTTTTATTACATCCGCGGATTGGGCCTGGTGCGCGACACGGCCGACATCGGCAACATCATCATCCAGGAGAAGAATGGAATTCCGGTCAACATCAAAGACGTGGCGCGCGTGGAGATCGGCCACGCGCCGCGCCTGGGACAGTTCGGCTATATGCGGCAGGATGAGGCCGTGGAAGGCGTAATCCTCATGCGCGTGGGCGAGCAAGCGCAGGTCATTCTGAAGCGTGTCGAGGACATGACCAAGGATTTGAACGATCACGTGCTGCCGCCCGACGTCAAGATCGTGCCGTACTACGACCGCCAGGGCTTGATCGAGGAAACCACCCACACAGTGGAGGGCAACCTGTTGCGCGGCATGCTGCTGGTGCTCGTGATCCTGGGTCTCTTCTTGTTTAACCTGCGCGCCGCACTGATTGTGGCCGTCACCATTCCGTTCGCGCTGCTGTTTGCCTTCATCTGCCTGGACTGGCGTCATATCCCCGCCAATCTGCTCTCGATCGGTGCCATCGATTTTGGAATGATCGTGGATGGCTCGGTCGTGATGGTGGAGAATATCTTTCGCGAGCTGGCGGCACGCCGCGGCCAAAGCTACACCCTGCTGGACGTCATTCGGAAAGCGGCCCAGGATGTGGAGCGGCCCATAGTCTACGCCATCGCCGTGATCATAGCCGGTTATCTGCCCATCTACGTGCTAACCGGACCCTCCGGCCGCTTGTTCCAGCCCATGGCCGACACCATGTCGTTTGCCCTGATCGGTGCTCTGTTCTGCGCTCTTACGGTGCTGCCGGTCCTATGCGCCTATTTCCTGCGCAAACATGTTCACGAACCTGAGGTGGGCGTGTACGAACGATTGCGCGGGGGATATGGACGCATGCTGGGCTGGTGCCTGCGCCACCGTCTGGCAACCGTCCTGGCGGTGCTGCTGATATTTTCCTGCTCCCTGATGCTGATTCCGTTCATCGGCGCCGAGTTCATGCCGCACCTGGACGAAGGCGCCCTCTGGGTGCGCGCCACCACCCCTTACACGATCTCCTTCGATGAAGCCTCCAAGCTATCGCCCCAAATCCGCAATATCCTGTTGGGCTTCCCGCAAGTCACTACCGTTGCCAATGAATTGGGCCGCCCGGATGACGGCACCGATCCCACCGGCTTCTACAACAATGAATTCTACGTCGGCTTGCGTCCGTACAACGACGCCACCTGGAACGGAAAGGTGCACACCAAGCCCGAACTCATTGACGCCATCCAGAATAAACTGTCCGCATTTCCTGGCATCATCTTCAATTACACGCAGCCGGCCGAGGATGCCGTGGACGAGGCCGAAACCGGACTGAAAAGCGCGCTGGCCGTGAAAGTCTTCGGGTCGGACCTGAACTTGTTGGCGGAAAAAGCCGCGCAGGTGAAACAAGCCCTGGCCCGGACGCCCGGCATTACCGAAATCACCGTCGTGAAGGAGACGGGCCAACCCAGCCTCACCATCACCCCCGATCGTGCCAAGCTGGCGCGCTACGGGCTCAATGTGAGCGACATCAACACACTGGTGGGTACCGCGCTGGGCGGCCAGGCGGCTACCCAAGTGATCCAGGGCGAGCGCCAGTTCGATCTGATCGTGCGCATGCAGGAGCCTTACCGCGGCGACGAAAACGCCATCAAGAACCTGCTCATCGCCACGCCGGACGGCCAGTATCTGCCGCTCAGCCAGTTTTGCGATATCCGCGTGGAAAGCGGCGCGTCCATGATCTATCGCGAGTCCAACTCGCGCTATATCGGCATACAGTTCAGCGTGGAGGGGCGCGATCTGGCCGGAGCCGTCGGCGAGGCCCGCAAGAGAGTGGATGAAGCCGTGAAACTGCCCATCGGATACCGGCTGGACTGGGGCGGCGAGTACAAGGAATATCTGGCGTCCCAGGAGCAGATGAAGGTCATTCTGCCGCTGACCGTGATCCTGATCCTCGCCATCTTGTTTGCTCTGTACGGCAACCTGAAATTTCCGATTATTATCTTCTTCAGCGTCCTGGTGACCGAGCCCGTCGGCGGCTTGCTGGCTCTGCGCTTGACGCACACCAACTTCAGCGTGTCTTCCATGCTGGGCTTCGTGGCCTTGATGGGTGTCGCCGTGCAGACCAGCGTCATCCTCTACTCATTCATCAACAAACTGCGCTTGGAGGGCCAGGATATATTAACCGCGACCCTGCAGGCATCCATGCTGCGTCTCCGCCCGATCACCATGACGGCGCTGGTTGCCTGCTTCGGTCTGCTGCCGGCGGCCATGTCCACCGGCATCGGCAGCGATTCCCAGAAGCCTTTTGCGATCGTAATCGTGGGTGGCCTGGCATCCCGGCTCCTGCTGTCCGTCTTCCTGGCGCCGGTCTTGTATGCGCTAGTGGCCAAAGACGGGGACACCCTGCGGGTGTGAAGTAAAAGCGCGCGGTCGTTTCGCCCAGTCACCGCGTTGAACATCGGCGCTCTATGCCGATGTTGGCGAGCGGCGCTCGCCTAATTCCGAGGCCCGATGCCTTCCGTGCGGCCGGCCAATGCCTGCACCGTGGTGCCGCCGCACACCGCCACCCCGGTCTTCATCAGCGCATTCAGGAAGTTGAACAACAGGGCATACAGGACCTGCTCGGTGAGCGGCTGCTTGCCCGGCAGCCGGAAGCTCGCCGGCAGTTCCTTCGCAATGTTCACGCGCACGGAATTGGATTGCGCTTTGCCGCCGCGGTCGCGCTTGTTCGCTACGCTGATGGGCGTCTGCATGACGCCGCCGGTGCGCCCGTCCACGTAAAACTGGCACCGCGAAAACCAGCCCAGATTCGCCGGATCGGCCGCATCGAACAGCAGCAGCGGCGCCTGCCGCCCCGCCGCCGTGAGTTCCAGCGTGATGGCGCGTGCCGTGTCCTTCAACTTGGCCTCGAACCCGGCTTGCTTGGCAATGTTCGCCACCAGTTCCGTTTCCAATTCCAGGAAGATCAGTTTATGTTGCCCCGCTTGCAAAACCTGCATTCGACAAGCCTATTCTAGCGGGTTGCGCAGCTTTCCGTCCAAATTTCACCAAGCGGCGCGGTAGAGCGCCAATAGGTCCTCGCGCGTGCACGGGCGCGGATTCAGTTGATGGCAGCCGTCTTGAATGGCCTTATCCGCCAGCGCCGGCAGAGCCGCTTCCGCGACTCCATAATCTCGCAAACGCGGCGCGATGCCCAACCGCCGATTCAGATCCCGCACCTGCGCGGCAATCTCCCCGCCGCCGAACTGCGCCTCCAGATCGGCCAGGCGGCCAGCCACTGCCGGCCGGTTGAATTCCAACACTACCGGCAACAACACCGCGTTAGCGGTGCCATGATGCATGCCGCAATCCGACGAGAGCGGATGCGCCAGCGAGTGTACCGCGCCCAGCCCCTTCTGAAACGCGATGGCGCCCATCAAGGACGCCATCATCATCTGCGCGCGCGCTTCCAGATCGTGCGGCGCCGCCATCACCCGCGGCAGATTGTCCCAGGCCAGCCGCGCGCCCGAGATGGCAATCGCATCGCAGATCGGGTGATAGCCTTTGGAAATGTAAGCCTCCACGTTGTGCGTGAAGGCGTCCATACCCGTGCCGGCGGTCAGGCGCGGCGGCAGATCCAGGGTCAACTCCGGATCGGCAATCGCCACCGTCGGAATCAGGTAAGGGCTGAACACCACCGTCTTCCGGTGCGTGGCCGTAATCGTGATGACCGTGGAACGCGATACTTCGCTGCCGGTCCCCGCGGTAGTGGCCACGGCGATATAAGGCGCCACGTTCGCCGAAATCAGATTGCCCCCATCCAGCAAATCGTCGTAATCCGCCAAAGGCAGTTCGTGCGTCACCTTCAGCCGGATGGCTTTGGCCGCATCCAGCGGCGATCCCCCGCCCAAACCCACAATTCCGTTGCAGCCATTTTCGTGGTACGCCGCTACGCCCTCGTGCACGTTGCGCTCGGTGGGATTCGGTTCCACATCCGCGAAGACCACCGCGCCGGATGCCAGAGCCTTCACGCGCTCGAATACTGGTGTGCGCGCCAGGCCCGCGTCGGTAACCAGCAGCGGCCGCGAAATGCCGCGCTTGCTCAACTCCACGGGAAGGCGCTCGATGGCCCCGGCGCCGAACAGAATCGTGGTGGGAAAACTGAAGGTAGAGACAGGCACATCACTATAGAAACATATTCTGCTAAAATGGCGCAGCAGCAGGAGGGTACATGGCGGAATCATCCCGCCGCGGTTTCATGCGCGGCATGGCAGCGGGCGCGTTGGCCGGTTACGGCCCCATCATTCTGGGCGCGCAAAACAAGTCCGGTAGCGCCAAGCCGATTATGGGCGAGGGCGCGCACGCCTACGAAGTCACTCACGATTGGGGCGAGTTGCCCGCCGGCATCAAATACGGCAACACCCATGGCGTGTGCGAGGATTCCCAGGCCCGCATCTACGTGCACCACACGGTGAACGATGCCAGCGAGAGCCACGATTCCATGGTGGTCTTCGATCACCAGGGCAAGTTCGTCAAGTCCTGGGGCAGGGAATTCCAGGGCGGCGCGCACGGCCTGCACATCCGCAAGGAGGGTAGCCAGGAGTTTCTGTACCTCTGCGACACCAAACGCGCCCTCGTGGTGAAGACCACCCTCGATGGCGAAGAAGTGTTCACCCTGGGCTATCCCAAGGAGTCCGAATTCTATAAGCTCGACAAAGATGGCAAGCCGGCCACTAAGTACAGTCCCACGAATCTGGCCGTTGCGCCCAATGGCGATATCTACGTCGGCGATGGTTATGGGTCGAGTTACATCAACCAATACAACAGCAAAGGCGAATATATCCGGACCTTCGGCGGCAAAGGCAAAGATCCCGGTCAACTGGATTGCCCGCACGGCATCACGGTGGATCTGCGCGGCCCCGCGCCCATGCTGCTGGTGGCGGATCGCGCCAACGCCCGCCTGCAGTACTTCACCATGGACGGCAAACACGCCAGCTTCGTCAGCGGCGTGAATCTGCCTTGTCACTTCAGCGAGCGGCGCGGCGAGTTCGTCATTCCCGATCTGGGCGCGCGCGTCACGCTGATCGATCGCGAAAACAAAGTCATCACCCACCTGGGCGACGATAGCGCCGCCAAGACCTGGGGCGACCTGCGCAAGCAGTCCCGCGATCATTTCACGCCCGGAAAGTTCGTCTGCCCGCACGGCGCCTGCTTCGACCACGTGGGCAATATCCTGGTGGTGGAATGGGTCGAAGTCGGACGCGTCAGCCGGCTGCACCCCGTGGCGTAAGCGTTAGGCGGTTACGATGGATGGTGCATGAAACTGCCCAATGGCGAGCGCGCCATTGTGGATGTCCGGAAGCTTCGCGAATATTGCCTGAATTCCCAGCATCCGCGGGGCCGCAACAAGGCGCGAGTGTTTGCATCGGTGGGAATCCGGGATGCCGATGCGGAAGACCTAAGGGTTGCTCTTCTACAAGCGGCTCGCCTCGCCGAAGCCCAACTCGGCATGGTCAACCCTTACGGACAGCGCTACGTCGTGGATTTCGATCTCGTCCGTCAAGGGAGACGGATCCGGATACGTAGCACATGGATCGTCCGCACCGCCGAAGACTGGCCACGCCTCACCAGTTGTTATGTACTATAGAGGAAGGTTGGTTATGTCCGCAATCGAGATGCACTCCGTCGTCGCTCTGATCCAGGATCTGCCTGAGGAGGGATTGGTCCGCGGTCAGGTTGGCACAGTTGTCGAGAACTGGTCTCCGGGAGTCTACGAAGTCGAGTTTTGCGACGATCACGGGCGGACGTACGCCATGCTCGCATTAAAGGCAGAGCAACTGATGGAACTGCATCACGAACCCGTCCACCACGCGGCGTAGCGACACCTGGCACGCGGACCCGCCCCGCCAACTTACCGTGACAAACCTCACTAAGGCATACCTCATGCTAACCAAGCGGAATGCTGGATCCGCTCTGGTACAAAGAAGCCATCCTCTACGAAGTCCACGTCCGCGCCTTCTACGACAGCGGCGACGATGGCATGGGCGATTTCATTGGCCTCACGCAAAAACTCGATTACCTGCGCGATCTGGGCATAACCACCATCTGGCTGCTGCCCTTCAATCCCTCGCCCTTGCGCGATGACGGCTACGATATCGCCGACTATAATGGCGTCCATCCTGCTTACGGCACTCTGAAGGATTTCCACAGTTTTCTCCGCGAAGCACAAGCCCGCGGCCTGCGCGTCATCACCGAGTTGGTGCTCAATCACACCTCCGATCAGCACCCCTGGTTCCAACGCTCCCGCCGCGCGCCCCCAGGCTCCATTTGGCGCAATTTCTACGTGTGGAGCGATACGCCGGATAAGTACGCCGAAGCCCGCATCATCTTCCGCGATTTCGAGACTTCCAACTGGTCCTGGGATCCGGTCGCCAAAGCCTACTATTGGCATCGCTTCTACTCCCACCAGCCGGACCTGAATTACGATTGCCCCGAGGTTCGCGCCGCCGTCCGGAAAGCCATGGAATTCTGGCTGGACATGGGAGTCGATGGTTTCCGCCTGGACGCCGTGCCCTACTTATACGAACGCGAGGGCACCAATTGCGAGAACTTGCCGGAAACCCATAACTTCCTCAAAGAACTCCGCAAGCACTTAGACCATAAGTATCCCGGCCGCATGATTCTCGCCGAAGCCAACCAGTGGCCCGAGGATGCCATCGCCTACTTCGGCGCCGGCGACGAATGTCACATGGCCTTTCATTTCCCGTTGATGCCGCGCCTCTTCATGGCCATGCGCGCCGAGGACCGCTTCCCCATTACCGACATCCTGCAGCTCACTCCGCCCATTCCGGACGGCTGCCAGTGGGCTTTGTTCCTCCGCAACCACGATGAGCTGACCCTCGAAATGGTCACCGACGAAGAGCGCGACTACATGTATCACGTCTACGCGCAGGACCGGAAAATGCGCGTCAACCTGGGCATCCGCCGCCGGCTGGCGCCCTTGCTCGGCAACGACCGCCGGCGCATCGAGCTGATGAATTCGCTGTTATTCTCGCTCCCCGGCACACCCGTCATCTACTATGGCGACGAAATCGGCATGGGCGATAATTTCTACCTTGGCGATCGCAACGGCGTGCGCACTCCCATGCAGTGGAGCTCCGACCGCAACGCCGGATTCTCGCGCGCCAACCCGCAGCGCCTCTACTTACCCGTCATCATCGACCCGGAATATCATTTCGAAGCCATCAATGTGGAGGCCCAACAAAGCAACCCACACTCCCTGCTCTGGTGGACCAAGCGCCTGATCCAGCTCCGTAAACGCTCCCGCGCCTTGAGCCGCGGCAGCCTGACGCTGCTGCACCCTGACAACCGCCGGGTCCTGGCTTTTGTACGCGAATACGAGGGAGAACGCGTTCTGGTGCTGGCTAATCTCTCGCGCTTCGTGCAGGGCACCGAAATCCCGCTGCATAAATTCCAGGGCATGACGCCCACCGAGATGTTCGGGCACAGCCAGTTCCCCGCCATCACCGAAAAGCCTTACTTCGTCTCTCTCGGACCGCACGCGTTCTTCTGGTTCAATCTGCAGCCCAAGGAAGTTCCCGAAGCCACTCAGGCGGCCGCGTCCGGGATCCTCGCTACGCCCCTGTTTCTGGTGCAGTCGTGGAGCGGCGTGTTCACCCCGGAGCTGGAATCTGCATTGGCTCGGCTGATGCCAGCGTTTCTGCGCAAACGCCGCTGGTATCTGGGCGACGCCCGTATCGTCCGCCAGGTGGACGTGACGGATGTTATCCCGCTGCCGGAGAGTGCCGCGCGGATCCTGCTCCTGCGCGTGCAATACGATCAAGGCGAGCCGGAGACCTACACCCTGCCGTTATCCGTGGCTCTGGCCGACAAGGCCGCGGCCCTGGCGCGGCAAACACCCGAATTCATACTGGCGCGCCTGCAGCATCCCGATGGCAGCACCGGCCTGCTCTACAGCGCGTTGGCCGATCCGCAATTCGGCGCCTCGCTGTTGAACCTCATCGGCCGCCGCCGGCGCGCCAAAGGCCGCGGCGGTGACATCGCCTCCGCCCACACGCCCGCCTTCCGCCGGATCTGGGGCGGCGACCGCCCACAGCTCGCCCCCCGCCTCGTTCGCGGCGATCACAACCACTCCGCGCTCGCCTACGGCAACCGTTTCTTTCTGAAGCTGTTCCGTAAGGTCGAACCGGACCGCAATCCTGAGTTGGAAGTCGAGCAGTTTCTCTCCCAAAAAGCCGGGTTCCAACACTCTCCGGCCGTCGCCGGATGGTTGGAATATCAAACCGGCGCGCAGGAACCGGTCACGCTCGGTATTCTTCAGGGGTACATCGAAAGTGAAGCCACCGCCTGGCAATACACCCTGGACAGCCTGGGCCTGTTTTTCGAACGCGCCCTCGCCGAACCTTACGATGTCGCCGGCATCCCCACGCCCGGCGTACTGCCTATCCCCCTGCGCCTGGAAACTCCGCCCGCCGCCGTCGCCCTGCTCGGCGAATATGTGGGCATGCTACGCGTGCTGGGAAAACGCACGGCCGAAATGCACCTGGCTCTGGCCACCGAGCCCGACGATCCCGCCTTCGCGCCGGAACCCTTCACCGATTTTTACCGGCATTCCCTTTATCACGGCGTCCGCGTGCTCTCCATGCGTACCCTGGAACAGTTGCGCAACACGGCCTTGCCTCCCGATACCCAGCCCAGCGCGGACCGTTTACTGGAACGCGAGCCCGAGATCCACGCCCGCCTGCAAGCTCTGCGCGACCAGCGCATCAACGTCACACGCATCCGCTACCATGGCGACTACCATCTGGGCCAGGTGCTCCACACCGGCAAGGATTTCGCGATCGTCGATTTCGAGGGTGATCCCCGCCGCTCCACCGGCCAGCGCCGCCTGAAAGCCTGCCCCCTCCGCGATGTGGCCTCCATGCTGCGCTCGCTCGATTGCGCCGCGCACTCCGCCCTGTTAGGCCAGGTCCCCGGCGTGATCCCACGCGCCCACACCGCCGAATCGCTCCGCGCCTGGGCCGGGTTCTGGTCGCGTTGGGCGTGTGCCCTCTTCCTGGCCGCCTATCTCGATACCGCCGGCCCGGCCGCCTTCCTGCCCCCAACCACCGAGCAGACCGCTCTGCTGCTGCAATTCTATCTATTGGAGGACGCCCTGCTGGAACTGAAGCGGGAACTGACCCACCGGCTCGACCGCGTGCGCCTTCCCGTGGATGGCCTGCTGGAAATCCTGGGGCTGGCCGCGCCGAAGGAGTAGACTGGTCCAGAGCCGCTATTCGAATGCCCAGCCCCCTCGCGCTGCCCCTCGCCGCATCCGTCGCCGTGCGATTCCAGGTCTTCCCGCAAGTGAGAGCCATCGCTCTCGCCGGCTCCCATTGCGCCGCCCAACCGGACGCCTTCTCGGATCTGGATCTCTACGTTTACGCGGACGCGGAGATCCCGCCCGTGGCCCGCTGTGCCATCGCGTCCGCATGCGCCGGCCGTTCCGAGATCGACAATCGCTTCTGGGAACCCGGCGATGAGTGGATCGAGCGCGCCTCCGGAATCGGCATCGATCTCATGTACCGCCGCCCGGATTGGATCGAGGCGCAGCTAGACCGCCTCCTGGTGCGCCACCAAGCCTCCGTAGGCTATTCCACATGCTTCTGGTGGAACGTGCTCCATTCCCACGCGCTATACGATCCATCGGGCTGGTTCGGCGCGTTGCAGCAAACCGCGCGCCGTCCCTATCCGCCCGAATTGCAGCGCGCCATCATCGCCAAGAATTACCCCATCCTGCGCCGCAATATCTCGTCCTACCGCCGCCAGGTCGAAATAGCCATCGCCCGCCGCGATTCCGTCGGCGTCGGCCACCGCGTCACTGCCTTCCTCGCCAGTTACTGGGACATTCTCTTCGCCGTGAACCAAACGCCGCATCCCGGTGAAAAGCGCACCGTCGAGTACGTGCGCCGCCTGTGCTCCAAGCTGCCCGAAGGCTGGGAGCCGGACGTCGAAGCTCTGCTTGCATCGCCGGCACTGGCGCATCTCGACCGGCTGACCGATCGGCTCGACGAACTCCTGACCACGCTGGGCCTTTCACCAGAGGCCGCGGATGGCTGCTAAAATCCGAAATACCTGAGCGAAGCGGAGAATCCGTGAAAAACATACTTTTGACTCTATTGCTTGCAGTCGCCGCCCGGCCGCTGCTCGCCCAAGGCGCCCCGCCACACGCCGCGCCCGACCAGCCCTACGCCATGGAATTTTACTACAAGGTCAAATGGGGCGCCCAACAGGAGTTCCTGCGGCTCTTCCTGAAGAACCACTATCCTTTGCTCCAGAAGGAGGCCCAGAGCGGCCGCATCCTCTCGGTGAAAATCGAAACCCCCGCCAACCACATGACCGAGGACGCCCGCTGGGATTATCGCGTGACCATCCGCTTCAAGAACTCCACCGTGGGCACCACCGGCAACCCCGACGAAGAGCGCCTGATCAAAGAGCTTTGGCCCGATCAGGAAACCTACAAACGCGAGGAACAGCGCCGCTTCGAGATCCTGCTGGCGCACTGGGATCTGCCGCTCACCGACATCACGCCCCTGAAGTAGCCGGGGCCAATTTCGCCACCGATGCTCCAAAGAAGTCCAAGCGCGGAACGTCCACGCCCAAGGCTGGCATCGATCTGATCCGCGAGCGTCTTAGAAACGGCGAGTCGTGCGCGGCATCCCTGTCGAGGAAGGTTCACGGAACGCCGCCAAGATCGCCGGGATTGTCCAAAGGCGGGCTCGCAGGATTTCGGAGCATCGTTTGTTGGAATGTCTGACCCGATTAGGCCGGGATGTCCACATTGTCTGGCGGTATCTCCACTCCGCGCGTTTCGGTACCCAGTTCGTGATGAGGTCAGAACTGTTGACGGAAACGCTGCGTTGCAGCCCGGCGAGTGCGGAATCAGGGCAATGAGCGACGCGCAGTCGGGTCCGATGTTCCGGTCGGCGGCCAGAAGATCAATAATCGCCCAACTGCCCCAGCCAAGTACGCCCTCAAAAGTGCTTGATTTCGTCGAGATAATGCCGGCAGGTTGTAATCTTTTATGGTGCGCCCGAGGTGATTCGAACACCTGACCTTCTGGTTCGTAGCCAGACGCTCTATCCAGCTGAGCTACGGGCGCACAGAGGCTATCCCTCCAATCTACCTTGTCCCCCGCTACCCGCGCAACTGTAACCTCCGCGCCCCCATCCGCGCCTCCCCCACAAGCATGCATCGACCGGCAGCCCACGGATTCCTCCTCCTCGTCGGCTGCGCTCTGGCCGCATCGCACGCTGCATCGCCCGCCCACGCCCAGGATTTCCAGGAACTCGCCGCCCGCGCCAACGCTGCCCGCCAGGCCGATCACGTCCCCCAAGCCGTCGGCCTCTATCGCCAGGCCCTCCAGCTCAAACCCGATTGGTCCGAAGGCTGGTTTTACCTCGGCACCCTCTATTACGATTCCGACCAGTATCCCGACGCTGAGCAGGCTTTCGGCCAGTTCGTCAAGCTCGCCGATACGCCCGCCGGTTGGGGCTTTCTGGGCCTGTGCGAATTCGAAACCGGCGCCTATCCCTCCGCTCGCGATCACCTCCGCAAAGCTGTGGAACACGGTCTACCCCCCGAAATCGATCAGGTCGCCCGGCTTCACGAAGCCCTGCTGCTCACCCGTCTGGGTCTCTTCGATGAGGCCCGCCATTGGTATCAACCCCTGGTCCGGAGCGGCTCGCACGATCCTACACTGCTCGCCGGTCTGGGCCTCAATTCCCTGGAGCGCCCCCTGCTGCCCCGCGAGATCCCGCCGGATCAGCGCGAACTGACCGCTGCCGCCGGCCAGGCCGTTTACGCCTGGCTCGTCGCCAGTCCGTCCGCCGATAGCGCCTTTCACTCCCTGGTCGCCGCCTACCCCAACGCCAACGGTGTCCACGGCCTCTACGGTGCTTTCCTGCTGACTTCCGAACCGGAACAAGCCGCCGCCGAACTGCGCCGCGAACTCGACGTGAATCCCGATAACACAGAAGCCCGCGCCCTGCTGGCCCTCGTGCTTGTGCAAGCCGGTAAGGTCGCTGAAGCCTCCCCTTATGCCAAGAAAGCCGCCGAAGACCGTCCCACGTCGCCGGCCGCCCAGTTTGCTTACGCCCAGACCCTCACCGATCCGCGGCAGGCCGCCGAGCATCTGGAAATCGCCGCGCGTCTGGATCCTTCGAACTTCGAATATCACATGGCCCTGGCTCACGTATACTCGAAGATTGGCCGTTATGAGGATGCCCGCCGCGAGCGAAAATTGTCTATTCAAATGGCCAAGGAAAGCGATCCGCACGGGCATAGTTAGCGCGGCCGTTTGCCTGCCTCTCGCCTCCATCGTCCCGGCCGCATCCAACAGCGCCGCCACTACCTGCGCCACTTGCCATCGCGCCCAGGCCGGATCCCAGCCGCGATCCGCCATGGCCCACGCCATCCTTCTGCCGCCCGAGCAGGAAACCCTCAAAAGCCACCCCAAGCTCACCTTCGAAAAAAACGGCTACTCCTACACCGTCGAGCGCCAGGGCGATCACAGCGTCTACACCGTGCGCAACGGCGCCGCCGAGCTGTCGCTCCCCATCGTCTATGACTTCGGCGTCCACATGCAGACCTTCGTCTTTCAGTACCAGGGCCGCTTTTACGAAAGCATGGTCAGTTTCTACCCCAAGCTGCACAGCCTGAATATCACTCTGGGCGATGAGTACCTGCGGCCTCATAATCTGGTGGAGGCTATGGGCCGCGAGACTCCCGGTCCGGAGATCGCCAGTTGCTTCGGCTGCCATGCCACCAACGCCGTCCAACAGGGGCGCGTCAATCTCGAAACCTTGCAGCCCGGCCTCGATTGCAATCACTGCCATGTGGGCGCGGACGCGCACATGCAAGCGCTGGTCGAAGGCCGCACCGCCCCGCCGCCCCGCCGCCTCAGCCAGTTGGATGCCGAAGATATGTCCGAGTTTTGCGGCCAGTGCCATCGCACTTGGGATGCTATCGTGCGGCTGCGCGAATGGGGCGATGTCAACGTCCGCTTTGCTCCTTACCGTCTCGCCAATAGCGCGTGCTTCGTGGGCAACGACCCGCGCATCCGCTGCACCGCCTGTCACGATCCGCATTCCAGCCTCGACCGCGATGAGCCCAACTACGACCGCCGCTGCCTGGCCTGCCACGCCTCCAAGCCGCGTAAATCCTGTCCCGTCGCCAAGAGTGACTGTGTCACTTGTCATATGCCGAAAGTCACTCTCTCCGATGGTCACGCCACCTTCACCGACCATCAGATTCGAGTTGTGCATCCCGGCGAGCCGTATCCCAACTGACGTGCTTTTCGTAACGCGCATTACCGGCCCCGCATCTATCGAGTTGACTATG
>JBEKYC010000008.1:0-127610 GCA_049511415.1 Bryobacteraceae bacterium
ACCTCGCGCGCCTTGCCGTCGTTGTCCAGATCCACCAGGAAGGCAAACTCCACCGGCGACCCGGTCTCGATCATGTGCTCCTTCCACTCGCCGGCGCCGCGCCCCGGATTCTCGCTCCAGAACAGCCTGTGCGCAAACCACGAGCAGCTTACGATATCGATGTGTCCGTCGCCATTGACATCCAATGGCAGGTCGCTGAAGTTATCGATGTAGTTATTGGTGTACGGCAGCGAGCGGAAATGGTGCTTGACCCAGCGCGGGCCTTCATACCAGTTCTCGCCGGAGACGATGTCGGGCTTGCCGTCGCCATTGATGTCGGCGATGGCGCAGCTTTCGTTGGCGCCGAGGTCGAGCGTGTGCTTTTCGAAAGGGATGTCGGGGGGACGGCTGGCGGCGAAGGCCAGCAGCGCGGCGGCCAGGATGCCGGCGGCGAGGATGGGGCGGGTCATGCGGTGATTGTAACGCCTTGATATAGTCGGATCGTCAGACCATGCGCGCCAATCCCAGCGTTCTCGTCTTCGCGCTGCTCCTGGCAGCGAGCACCGCCGCGCAACCAGTCCACCCTTTGGGGTTCATGGGGCGCGATGTGACCGTCACCGGATCGGAACGCGATCCGGGTGGCTTTCCGAAAGGCCCGGCATCGGTATGTCTGGACGGCCCACCACAGCGGCAGTGCTACACGGCGCCACAAAAATCTGGAAACGACCCGAAGGTAACGGTGGTTCAGTTGAAGAATGACTTAGCGGCGCTGCTCTTCTCTGCCGAAAGCGGCGGGACCAGCGGCTGGTCGATCCATTTTGCGCTCCTGCGGCCGGAACAAGAAACGAACTGGAGAACTTGTTCCCGCTGGAGATGTCCGTTTCGAATCAAAGCCAGCACGCATTTTGGAGCGAACCGACGATTTCCGATACAAAGATATTCGTGACAGCCGAGTTCGAGTGGGGACCGGATGAAGCGCATTACAGCCCGCATCGGTACATCGTCTCGGCGTACGTCGGGAAGTACTCACCGCTACGTCACGACTTCTCTTACTACCTCGACGATCAATATATAACCGTCCGCAGGTACGACCTGGAAGGGCATGCTGACGTTCTGGCGTCCGAACGGCCGGAGATCCTCGCTCGCCTCCGGCGCGTGAAGGCCGGCGCCGAACCGCGGACGAGCCCAGCCCGTTAGGTGGTATGGTGTTTGGCATGGCGACCACCCAGATCACCGTCACTCTGCGTGACGACCAAGTCGCCGGTATACGCGAGCTGGTAGCGGCCGGCGCCTCGGCCAGTGTTTCAGCCTTCATACAGCATGCCGTGGAAATAGCTCTTCACGATGCCGCCGGCTGGCGGGAAATGCTGGAGGGCGCATTGGAACAGACAGGAGGCCGCCTTAGCACAAAGGAGCGCGCATGGGCGGACGCGGTTCTATCTCCGCCGGCACGGAAGAGACGTCGCGGAAAAGGCAAGGCGGCTTGAGCGGGATTACGCTCGACGCCGGCGGGCTGATCGCGCTGGATCGCAATGACCGTCGGGTGCTGGCACTCATAGCACGCGCGGGAGAGCGTGGCGCACGCGTGACGATTCCCGCGACCGCACTGGCACAGGCCATGCGCAACCCGGTCCGGCAGGCGCGCCTGTCGCGACTGATGCGGCAGGCCGGTACGGACATCATGGATCTCAATGGGCCGGATGCTACGGCAGTCGGCCTGCTATTGGCCCGGACAGCGACGGCGGACATCTCCGACGCCCACGTGGTAGTTTGCGCGCGGCGGGCCCGGCAGGCGGTGCTGACCAGCGACCTGCGCCGCATTGCTCCGGAGTTGCCTTTGGTAGAAGTCTGAGCCGCAGTTCCGGAACACAACCTAGTCCGGCGAGCGCAGCGAACCCACTACTTCCAAAAACGCCCGCGCCGCATGGCTCAGGGCCCGCCGCGTGGGATACACCAGCCGGATCTTGCGCTCCACGCTCAGTTCGTTCACCTTCACCTCGCGCAGCAGCCCCTGCTCGATCTCCTGCTCCACGCACATGCGCGGCAGAAACGCCACCCCTTCGTTGTTCTGCACCATGCGGCGGATGGTCTCGATCGTCGGCATCTCCACCGGCATGTTCAGCGGCACGCGGCGCTGCTGGAAGGCGCGCAGCACCACGTCGCGGTACGGCGAAACCACGTTGTGCGCGATGAAGGTCTCGGCCGCCAGATCCGTGATCGGCACCGTCTTGCGGCGCGCCAGGCGGTGCTTCGGCGACACCACGAAGGCCAGCGCGTCGGTATAAATCACGGTCGAAGTCAGGCGCTCGTCGGACGGCTCGTAACTGATCACGCCCAGTTCCAGGTTGCCGTCCAGCAGTTCGTTGGGAATCTTGCTCGACAGGCTGCGCCGCACGCGCACGTTGATGCGCGGATACAGCTTGCGGAATTTCTCGATGTGCCGCAGCAGATAAAGCGAAGTGGATTCGTTCGCGCCCACGGTCAGCGTGCCGGTGGAGTTGTCGCGCAGCTCGGCCAGCGAATTCTCCATCTCGTGGCGCAACGCCTCGAATCGCCGCGCGTAGTCCAGCACGGTGCGCCCGGCGTCGGTCAGCACCAGGTCTTTGGCGGACCGGTCGATGAGCTTTTCGCCCAACTCGGCTTCCAGGCGCTGCAGCGCCAGGGAGATGGCCGGCTGGGTGCGAAACAGCCGGTCCGCCGCGCGGGAAAA
Source organism: Bryobacteraceae bacterium (assembly GCA_049511415.1). Classification (GTDB taxonomy): domain Bacteria; phylum Acidobacteriota; class Terriglobia; order Bryobacterales; family Bryobacteraceae; genus Bog-159. The sequence continues at coordinate 2,690 of JBEKYC010000008.1, forward strand.
GCTTTTCTCCGTGGCGACGGTCAGGAACACCTGGAGCGCGTGTAGTTCCATGCGCCCAGCATAACAGGGCTTAATGCTGAGATGCTGTACTATAGGCCCCGCAAATAGGAATCCGTACGTATGTCTACCGTACAATGGTTGCAGAGAGAACCGATGCGAACACGCGCGCTCAAGACCTATCGATTTGACGCCCGCCTCAACGAGGAGCAAAGGCTTCTGATACAACGCGCGGCCGACCTGGAGGGCCGCACGTTGACCGATTTCGTGATTCACAGCGCCCAGTCGGCCGCCGAACGCAGCATTGAGACGCGAGGCATGTTGGTGCTCACGACACGCGAAACGCAGGCCTTTGCCGAGGCGATTTTGAACCCCGCGGACCCCGGACCGGTGCTGCGCAAGGCCGCGCGTGAACACCGCAAGAAGACCACCCGGCGGTGACGGAAGCCCGCTTCGAGTACCGTGTAGAGCCGCTCGATGCCTCGCACAATCGCGGTGCGTTCCAGTGCGGTGAACCGGAACTGGACCAATACCTGCAGCGGCAGGCTGGGCAAGACGCCCGGCGGAAAGTTGCCGCGCCGTTCGTGGCGGCCAGCCGGGACGGTTCCGTGCTGGGATACTACACGCTGTCCGCCTACGGCATCCGCGCGGCGGAGCTTACGGAGGCAATGGCCAAGCGGCTGCCGCGTTATCCTCTCCTGCCCGCTACGCTGCTTGGCAGGCTGGCGGTCTCGACTTCCTGCCGCGGCGCCGGGCTGGGCCGATTCCTCCTCATGGACGCTCTGCTCAGAAGCCTGCGGAATACGTCGCAAGTGGCTTCCATCGGCGTCGTGGCCGAAGCCATGCACGAGACGGCGCGGCAGTTCTATCTGCACTACGAATTTCAATCACTGGCCGACCATCCGTCCCGCCTCTTTCTGCCCATGGCCACCATCGAAAAGGCGTTCAAGCCCTAGCCCAGCATAACAAGACATTATATCGACCGCTAATATTATAAATTTGCTAAATTTTCCGCCCGGTGGCCATAATGGCGCAATACGGCGGTTTCATGAGCGATCGAGTCTACATCTTCGATACTACGCTGCGGGATGGCGAACAGTCGCCGGGCTGCAGCATGACCGTGCCGGAAAAGCTGCGGATGGCGCGCAAGCTGGTGGAATTGGGCGTCGACATCCTGGAGGCTGGGTTTCCCATTGCTTCGGAAGGCGATTTCGAGGCCGTGGAGGCCATCAGCCGCGAGTTTCCCTGGGCGCAGGTGGCCGCGCTGGGCCGCGCCTGCACGCTCGACGTGGAGCGCGCCGCGCAATCGCTGCGGTATGCGCGCCGGCCGCGCATCCACACCTTCATCGCCACCAGCGAGATTCACCTGAAGTACAAGCTGAAGAAGTCGCAGCAGCAGGTGCTCGATGAGGCGGTAGCCGCCGTCGAGCTGGCGCGGCGTTATGTGGACGACGTGGAGTTTTCGGCCGAAGACGGCGCGCGCACCGATCCCGATTTTCTGGAACTCATCTCACGCGCAGTGGTGGCCGCCGGCGCGCGCACGGTGAACATTCCGGATACGGTGGGCTACTCCGTGCCGTATGAGTACGCGGGCCTGATCGCGCGCATCGTGAAAGCCCTGGGCGACTGCGCCATTGTCAGTGTGCATTGTCACGACGACCTGGGTCTGGCTACCGCGAATTCCATCGCGGCCGTGGAAGCCGGCGCACGGCAGATCGAATGCACCATCAACGGCATCGGCGAGCGTGCGGGCAATTGCGCGCTCGAAGAGATCGTGATGCTCTTCAAGACCCGGCAGGACCGGCTGCCCTACGACACCGGCATCCGCACCGAGCATCTCTATTCCGCCAGCCAGTTGCTGGCTTCCATGATCACTTTCGGGCCGCAGCCGAACAAAGCCGTGGTGGGGCGTAACGCGTTCGCGCACGAGGCCGGCATCCATCAGGACGGCTATCTCAAGGAAAAGACCACCTACGAGATCATGGACCCGCGCAGCGTCGGCGTGCCCGAGGGCAAGCTGGTATTGGGCAAACACAGCGGCCGCCACGCGCTGAAGAAGCGCACCGAAGACCTGGGCTACGATCTGAGCAAGGAAGAGTTGCAATCCCTATACGATCGCTTCACCGCCATGGCCGATAACAAGAAAGGCCTGATGGACGAAGAAATCGTGGAGCTGATCGAAGGGCGTCCGATGGTGATGAAGGTAGCGGCGGATTAGCATGGACCTGAACGTCCTGGTCCTGCCGGGCGATGGTATCGGCACGGAAGTGACGCGCGAAGCGGTGCGCGTTCTGCGGCACGCAGCGGACAAGTATCGTCACAGCCTGCACTTGGCCGAAGGCTTGCTGGGAGGCATCGCGATCCACCAGACTGGCACGCCCTTCCCGGACGAGACCGCCCGTCTGGCAGCCGATGCCGACGCTACGCTGCTGGGCGCGGTGGGCCTGCCGGAATTCGACAATTGCCCGCCGGAGAAGCGCCCGGAAAAAGGCCTTCTGGGCATCCGCAAGGCGCTGGGAGTGTTCGCCAACCTGCGGCCGGTGCGCGCGTTCAAGTCGCTACTGGACTCTTCGCCTTTGAAGAATGCGCTGGTCGAAGGCACCGACATGATCATCGTCCGCGAGTTGACCGGCGGCATCTATTACGGCACGCCGCGCGGCATCTCGGGCAGCGGCGCGGAAGCACGCGCCGTAAATACGATGACTTACACACGGCCGGAGATCGAGCGGGTTACGCATGTAGCGTTTCGCTTAGCCCGTGCGCGCCGCCGCAAAGTAACATCCGTGGATAAGTCGAATGTGCTGGAGAATTCGCAGTTATGGCGCAAGGTCGTCACTGAGATTGCCGCCGAATATACAGATGTGGCGCTGGATCATCTGCTGGTCGATAACTGCGCGATGCAGTTGATCCTCAATCCGCGCCGGTTCGATGTCGTACTGACGGAGAACATGTTCGGCGACATTCTGAGTGACGAAGGCGCCGTGCTGGCGGGGTCCATCGGTATGCTGCCGTCGGCCTCGCTGGGCGGACGCAAGCCATCCGGCGCGTGGACCGGCCTGTACGAGCCAGTGCATGGGTCCGCGCCAGACATCGCGGGGCAGAACAAGGCCAACCCGCTGGGAGCCATCGGCTCCGTAGCGGCGATGCTGGAATATAGTTTCGGTTTCGAAGAAGAAGCCGCGCGGGTGAACGCCGCCATCGAAGCTGTACTCGATAGCGGACGCGTGACGGCCGACCTCAAACCAACGGGCGCTCCGGCCACCACCGAACAGGTGGGTCGAGCCGTCTGCGACGCTATCGGATAGGCCCGGCCGCTTACCGGCTCGCCGGGCCTCATCCGGTCATACATCCCGCATAAAACCTGATACCATCTGTCTCCATGTTGATTCTCGCCGCAATCCTCGCCATATTTGTATACGGCATGATCGCCGCCATGCTGGGGACGATCCTGCCGGATCTATCCGCGCGATTCAGCCTCACGCCCCGGCAGAACGGCCAGATTGCTTTCGCGCAGGCGCTGGGCCTGATCCTGGCGTCCATCGCGGTCGGCCCGCTCATCGATAACGAAGGCAAGAAAGTGGGGCTGGTGCTGGGGCTGGCGCTGATCAGCCTGGCGCTCTTTCTGCTGCCCAAATCCAAGGGCTTCGCCAGCATCCGGATGTATCTGTTCCTGCTGGGATTGGGCGGAGCCATCATTGTGACGGCCGCCAACCTGCTGGTGAGCGACATCAATCCCGCGCGCCGCGGCACCACCCTGAACTTACTCAATCTCTTCTTCGGCCTCGGCGGACTGGCCACGCCGTTCATCGCCGCCAACCTTTTCAAGCGCAATTCCGTGCGCCTCTGTTATACGGTGGCCGCACTCACCGCGGTCACCCTGGTGATTCACATTCTGACCCCCATGCCGCCGCCCAGCGGCGAGCGCAGCTTCGACTTCGCCCAGGTCGGACCGGTCTTGGGCCGGCCCGTGCTTTTCCTGCTGGCTTTCTTCCTCTTCTTATATGTCGCCTGCGAAGTGGGCGTCTGGAACTGGCTGGCGCAACACCTCATTGCGCAGGGCATTCCGGAATCCCGCGCGCTCAATATCCTGTCGCTGGGCTTCGCGCTGGGCCTGCTGATCGGCCGCATGGCCGTGTCACCCATCCTGATCAAGGCGCCGCCGCCGCTGGTGACTCTGGCCGCCGCCATCATGATGACCGTCACCACGTTCCTCATGCTGAAAACCGCGAACCCCACCGTGGCCGGGATTCTGGTCTTCCTGGCGGGCGTCTCCATGGCGCCCGTCTTCCCGACCACCCTGGCGATGGTCGGCGATGCCTTCCCGCGCATGACCGGCACGGCGATGGGGGTAGTGATCACGCTGGGATGGGTGGGCCTGGCAGTCAGTTCGCGAATTATCGGCGCCATCGGTGGCGGCGATCCGAAGCGCCTCAAGAAGGCGCTGCTGGTGATCCCGGCCGCTTCGGCGATTATGGTGGTGGTGGCCGTGGCGATTCGTCCCATGCTGGCCGGGCACTAATCGCGTGGAAAGCGCGCCCCTATGGATGCCGTCCAAATCTCGAATGTCACAAAGACCTTCGGCGCTGTCACCGCCGTCAACGATTTGTCGCTGACCGTTCCGGAAGGCTCGGTCTACGGCTTCATTGGCCCCAATGGATCCGGCAAGACCACCTCCATGCGCATGATCGCCAGCATCTTCTATCCGGATCGCGGCGAAGTGCGGGTTTTCGGCAAGCAGTTACTGGGCGCGCGATCGGAACTGATCGGATACCTGCCCGAGGAACGCGGCCTGTATCGCCGCATGGCGGTGCAGCCCATGCTGGAATTCTATGGGGAACTGCGCAGCCTCCGCAAAGTCACCAGCGAAGTGGAAAGCTGGTTGAAACGGCTCGACCTGAGTAAATGGGCCTCCCAAAAGGTGCAGGCGCTCAGTAAAGGGATGAGCCAGAAAGTCCAGTTCATCGCCGCGGTCGTGCCCGCGCCCAAGCTGCTGATTCTCGACGAGCCATTCAGCGGGCTCGATCCGGTGTCGGCAGATGTAATCCGCGACGCCATCCTGGATCTGCGCCGCGGCGGTGTCACCGTCATCCTCAGCACGCACGATATGCAGGTCGCCGAGAACATGTGCGACTACATCTGCATGATCTTTCGCGGCAAGAAAGTCCTGGACGGCACGCTGGCCTCCATTCAGGACCGCTACGCCAACGACACCATCCGCGTCGTGGCCGAGGGCGGCATGCGCGCGCTCGAAGACTTGCCGGATGTGGAGAAAGTGCGCGATCTGGGGCAAGTGCAGGAACTGCGCATGGCGCGCGGCTGCGATCCGCAGGAGGTGTTGCGCGTGCTGCTCGCCCGCACGCGCATTACCAGCTTCTCGGTGACCAAGCCCTCCCTGCACGATATCTTCGTGCGCATCGCCGGTCCGGAAGCCGTGGAGGCGCAGCATGCATAGAATTCTGCTCATCGCCAAGCGCGACTATCTGGCCACCATCCGCACCAAGGCTTTCATTATCGGGTTGGTGGTGGCGCCGATCCTGTTCGGCGGCGGCTTCCTGGGCCTGGCGCTGATGCAGAGCAAGCCGGATATCAGGGAGCGCCGCATCGCCATCATTGACCGCACCGGCGTCATGGCCGATGCCGTCATTCAGGCGGCCCTGGAAAGCAACGCCAAGGGACTCATGAACAAGAAGACCGGCCGCCAGTTGCAGCCGCGTTACGTCTTCGAAATCGCCGCGCCCGCCGCGGACGCGAAGCAGCAGCGCCTGGCGCTATCGGACCGGGTGCGCCACGAGCAGCTCTTTGCCTTCATCGAAATCAATCCCACGGTGCTCGATCCGGCGAAAGACTCCACCGGCGACGAGGATGACAAAGACACGCCCGCCGCCAAAGATCCCGCCTTCAGCCAGGTGGCCACTTTCAGTAATGCCGGCGGATTCGACGACGTGGGACGCTGGCTCTCTTCGTCGGTCGGCGAGGGCGTACGCCGCGTGCGCCTGGCCAAATTGGGGGTGGATAGCAGCCGCAACAAGGAGATCCTCGACAGCTTGAACCTCGGCAGATTCGGTTTGGTTTCGCGCGACGAGAAGACCGGTGAAATCCGCGAGGCAGCCAAGAAAAACGAGGCCGCCGAATTCGGGATTCCGTTCGGACTGATGCTGCTGCTGGGCATGATCGTCATGGTGGGCTCCAGCCCCATGCTTTCCGCGGTCACCGAAGACAAGGCGCAGCGCCTGGTGGAAATGCTGCTGGGCCTGGCCACGCCCTTCGAGTTGATGATGGGCAAGGTGCTCGGCGCGCTGGGCGTGTCCTTGACCAGCTCGGCGTTCTACATTATCGGCGGCACGCTGGCGCTGGAGGGCATGGGCATGTCGGGCCTGGTTCCGTTCGGCCTTTTCCCCTGGTTTTACGCTTATCTGGTCGCCGACGTGTTGTTCCTGTGCTCGCTGGCGGCCGCACTCGGTTCGGGATGCAACAGCCCGCAGGAAGCGCAGCAACTGGCGGTCCTGTTGCTGGCGCCCGTCATGATCCCTTACTTCCTGCTGACCTTCGTGATCCAGCAGCCCAACGGCGCGATCTCCACGGCGATGTCGTTGTTTCCGCCGTTCACGCCCATGTTGATGCTCCTGCGGCAGGCTCTGCCTGGCGGTGTGCCCGCCTGGCAACCGTGGGTCGGACTGGCCGGCGTTTTGATCTTCACTCTACTGATGGTTGGGGCCGCGGCCCGCATCTTTCGCGTCGCCATCCTCTTGCAGGGGAAAGCACCCAAAGTCGCCGAGCTGGTGCGCTGGGCAGTCAAGGGATAAGGCAAGCGCGTCCTGTAGGACGTATAGTACTTACTTACGCCTTTCGATAGTATTGCTCCAAACGCCTGGTACACCACACCATGGACTCAAGTCGTTATGCGGCCATCCGCGCGGCATAGCGTCGATTGAGGTGCTGTCGAGAAATTCATGCGGGCCGCCGAACCAGTTTTGGGGTTTCAGGCCAATCACCCCGCGCCAGCCGCGGTGCTGGCGTTGCTCGTTGCGCTGCCGCTGGCCGGCTGGTCTGGCGAGACCTTACCCGTCCTGACACATATCGCGCAAATCCGGCAGCTTACACCGGCCCAGGCAGCCCGCGGCTACCGTGCACACATCCGCGCGGTGGTCACCTACTACAGTCCCACCGGTCCCAACTTTCTGGGCCGGGACACGTACATGAGCGCGGAGACGCCCGACCTCTTCGTGCAGGATTCCACCGCCGGGATTTGGGTGAATGTGCCAAAAGGCGCGGCTCCCCTGGAAGCGGGGCAACTGGTCGAGATGGAGGGCGTGAGCGAGATTCCCGACTTCGCGCCGCAGATCGGCAAACCAACATACCGCGTGATTGGCCGTGCGCCGCTCCCGCCGGCCCGGCAGGTCTCGCTCGAACGGATGCTATCCAGCGCCGAAGACAGCCAATGGGTGGAGACGCAAGGTGTGGTGCGCAAGGTCCGCACGCTGGAGGGCCTTCTCACGATGGATGTAGCGGTGGCCGGCGGACGATTGCGGGTCGTGATACCCCGCGCCCAGGGAGTATCGGCCAACCACCTGGTGGATGCGCAGGTCCGTATTCGCGGCGCCTGCGGCGCCATATTCAACAAGAAGCTGCAACTGGTTGGAATCCTGCTTTACGTTCCGGACCTGAAACAGGTCGAGGTCTTGCGCGCGCCGCAAGATCCATTCCAGCAGGATGTGCTGCCCCTAGGCAGCGTAGCCCGGTTCGCTCCCGGACAGTCCCTGGAACACCGCATCCGGGTGCAGGGCGTGGTCACCCTTCAAGACGCGGGCCGGACGATTTATCTTTCCGATGGCCGCACCGGGTTGCACGTGCAATCTTCGGAACCGGCGGCTTTCCTGCCAGGGGATCGTCTGGACGTGGCGGGTTTTCCGCACGTGTCGGAGTATGCGCTGACGCTGGAGGACGCGGTCTGCCGGCGGATCGGCGTCGAGCAGCCGCTACGGCCTATTCCCACCAACGCCCAGCAGATCCTGGCCGGCGATTACGATTCCCTGCCCGTTTCGATCGAGGGCCGGCTGTTGGGCAGTTCGTTGTTGGCTGGGAGCCAGACTCTGGTGCTGCAGAGCGGCGGCGTGGTTTTTGGAGCTTCTGCCGGCGCCGGTTATGCCGCCGGGATGGCCGCCTTCCCTCCGGGCAGCGTTCTGCGCATATCCGGAATCTGTCTGGCCGATAAGGATGAACAGGATCGCAACCAGGCTTTCCGTGTTTTGTTGCAGTCGCCGGCGAATATTTCCCTGGTCGAGCGGCCGCCGTGGTGGACGGTCCCCAGGGCTTTGGCCGCGCTGGGAGTGCTGGCGGCGGCCCTGTTGGGTGTGCTCGGGTGGATCGTGGTGCAGCAGCGGCAAGCCATGTTCGAACAGCGCTTTCATAATCTGGTTGAAAACGCCAATGACGTGATCTTCACGCTCGATCTGAAGCAGACTCTGACGTCGTTGAACAAAGCCGGAGCGCGGATTCTCGGTTTCACGCAGAAGGAGGCATGCGGACTGCCGCTGGCGCGCCTGCTGCCGCCGGTGACACAGGAGAAAGTATCCCAGGCGGCTGAGCTGTGCCACGCTCCCGGCGAGTCGTATCCCGTGCAGGAATGGGAGTTCGCCGCCAAGGACGGCCACCGGACACCCATGGAAGTCAGCATGCAAACCATCGGCAAAGGCGGCCGGGCCATCGGCCTGCTCGGCATTGCGCGCGATATCTCGGATCGCAAGCGCGCCGAAGACGAGATGCTGCATGCCAAGGAAGCCGCGGAGGCCGCCAACCGGGCCAAGAGCGAGTTCGTAGCCAATATGAGCCACGAACTGCGCACGCCGCTCAACGCGGTCATCGGCTATAGCGAGATGCTGCAGGAGATCGCCGAGGAACGCGGCGAGCAGGACTTGCTGCCCGACCTGAACCGCATACGGATGGCCGGCAAGCACCTGTTGGGGCTGATCAACGACATCCTGGACCTCTCCAAAATCGAGGCTGGCAAGGTGCAGTTGTGCACCGAGCGATTCGCCGCCGGCCCCGTGATTCAGGATGTGATCGGAACCATACGGCCGCTGGTGGAGAAGAATGCCAACCAACTGGAGGTGGCGTGCGAGGAAGGGCTGGGCCACATGGTCGCCGATCAGACCAGGACCCGGCAGGTGTTGTTCAATCTGTTGAGCAACGCCTGCAAGTTCACGGATCGCGGCACGGTCCGCCTGGAGGCCCGGAGAGTATGCACCGACACCGCCGATTGGGTGGAGTTCCGCGTGATGGACACCGGAATCGGCATGAGTCCCGGACAGATCGAGCGGCTCTACCGGCCGTTCATGCAGGCGGACGCTTCCACCACTCGTAAGTATGGCGGCACAGGACTGGGATTGGCGATCAGCCGCCGGCTGTGCCAGATGATGGATGGCTCGCTGACGGTGGAAAGCGAGTTGGGAATCGGCTCCACGTTCACCGTGCGTCTGCCCGGCGACCTGGCGTCGGCGCCGCGGCACGATTGGTTTAGCCGGGACGCTCAGGACACCGGCACGGCGGTATTGGCAAGTTGAGGACGAATTAGATGTTTCCGCAATTTCAACGGGTCGTGACGCTCTCGGTGATGAGCATACTGGTCGGGCTGTTTTACTGGATCTACCGGCGCGACCGGCAGGAGCGCGCGCGCCTCTGGATGATCGGGTGGGCGTGGATCGTCGTGCATTTCGGGGGCATGCTGTTGTTCAGCTTCAAGCTGATTCCGGCGGCGCTGGCGGATTGGCTGGCTTACGTAACCCTGATTTTCGGCGCTTCGGCCTTCTATCTATCCGTGCGCCGGCGGCAGCTCAGTTTGACCGGCCGTTTGATTTTCTGGCTGGGGCTGGTGGCGCCCGCCGTGGTGTATTGGACGCTGATGGTGCTGGAAGTCCAGAGCGAGCCGCTCTACCGCGCGCTGGTGGTCGTGGAACTGGCATCCAGCACCCTCACGCTGCGCCATTCCAAGCCCGACACGGCGCGCATGGTATCGTGGCTGGCCATCGTCATCGCCGGGATCTGGGCGTGTTTCCGCATCGGGGCACATACGGAGACCGGAATCGATTTCCTGCTGTTTGCCGGTTTCGCCTTTACCGGTATGCACTACTGGAGATACTTCCACCGCGTCACGCCGGGCGTGTTGCTGACTTCGCTCTCATTCCTGGCCTGGGGCCTGGTGTTTCCGGTGGCGGAACTGTGCGCCGCGCTCGGTATCGCCATCCCGGGCGACCACGTGGTCTGGGACTTGCCGAAGTATTTCGTGGCGTTCGGTATGATTGTCACGCTGTTTGAAAACCAGACCGAGATCCTGCAGGAGCAGATCGACGTACGGAAGCGCGCGGAGGAGGCGGCCCAGGCTGCCAACGAGGCCAAGAGCATCCTGATGGCATCGGTCAGTTTCGCGGCACGGCGCATGTTGAGCGCGGCGGGTTGGGAGACGGTGATTCCGGAAACCCTGTCCAAGATTGGCGTGGCGGCCCGCGTCACGCGGGCCTACGTGGCCCAGGCACATTCCGATCCGCCGGTTTGGGGCGCCTCCGTCCTGCACGCATGGGCAGATCCGGCCTCGCCGGAAACGGATGCCGGCGCACAGCAAATGGCCGCGGCGTGGTCCGGACCGGAATGGGCGGCGCGCATCGAGACGCTGCGGCGCGGCGAGGTGGTCGTCATGAACTCGCGGTCGAGCGAATCGGCCGTTCCGGCATCCACGATTCTGGTGCCGATCGAAGTAGGCGGCGAGTGGTTCGGCTTCCTGGGATTTGAAGACCATCGGCACGAATGCGATTGGAGCCAGACCGAGCGCGACAGCTTTCGATCGGCGGCGCGCATGTTGGGGGCCTCCATCACGCGCCAGCGGGCACAGGATTACGTGGATAATATTCTGGCCTCCATGGAAGAATCTCTGCTGGTGACGGATCCGGACCTGCAGATCCGGCGGGTCAATCCCAGCGCCCTGCGGCTGTTGGGCTATCAGGAGGAGGAACTGATCGGCCGGCCGGCGCGGCAGGTGCTTCTGGAACGCGAGACGCCCGCGCGGCGCAGCGCCGTGGAGCGCACCTACCGCGCCAAGGCCGGCGATCTGATTCCGGTCCTGTTCTCCTCGGCGGAAATGCGCAACAGCGCCGGCGAACTGGAAGGCTACGTCTGGCTGGCGCAGGACATGACGGAATTGAAGCGCGTGGAAGCCGAACTGGTTCGCGCCAAGGAGGCCGCGGAGTCCGCCAACCGGGCCAAGAGCACCTTCCTGGCAAACATGAGCCATGAGCTGCGCACGCCGTTGAATGCCGTGATCGGCTACAGCGAGATGCTGCAGGAAGTGGTGGAGGACCGCGGAGAACAGGATCTGCTGCCCGATCTGCATCGCATCCGTTCGGCCGGCACGCACCTGCTGGGCTTGATTAACGACGTGCTGGACCTCTCCAAGATCGAAGCTGGAAAAGTGGAGCTGGCCATCGAAGCGTTCCCGGTTTCGCCGGTGATTCACGACGTGGCCAGCAGCATCCATCCGTTGGTGGATAAGAACGACAATCGGCTGACGGTGGATTGCGCGGAGCCGCTGGGGGCCTTGCTGGCCGATCCGACGCGCTTCCGCCAGGTGCTGATCAACCTGCTCAGCAATGCCTGCAAATTTACCGAACAAGGCGCGATCCGGCTGGAAGCCAGGCGGGTGTGGCGGGAAGGCTCCGACTGGCTGGAGTTCCGGGTCACCGATACAGGCATCGGCATGACACGGCAGCAGATGGCGCGCCTGTTCCAGCCGTTCGTGCAAGCGGACGCCTCGACCACCCGGAAGTACGGCGGGACGGGTTTGGGGCTTACCATCAGCCATGAATTCTGCCAGATGATGGGCGGTTCGTTGAGCGCCAAGAGCGAGTTAGGGAAGGGTTCGACCTTTACGGTCGTGCTGCCCGGCGCCCGCGAGGCGGATGCCGTATATCCCGTGCCTGAGCCGGTGCTGCGACGGGTGGTGAATGCCTAAGATCCTGGTGATCGAAGACAACGAGTGGAGCCGGGATATGCTGGCGCGGCGTCTCTCGCGCCGCGGCTACCAGATCCTGGTGGCAGCCGATGGCAAACGCGGCATCGCCTTAAGCCGCGAACACCTGCCGGACCTGATTCTGATGGACATGAGTCTGCCCGAGATGGACGGCTGGGAGGCCACCCGGCGCCTGAAGTCGGACCCCGCCACGCGCGCCATTCCGATCGTGGCCCTTACCGCCCATGCCATGGCCAGCGACCGGCAGAAGGCCATGGATGCAGGCTGCGATGCGTACCACACGAAACCCGTGGATTTCGAAAACCTGGTGCGCAGCCTGGAATCGTTCCTGACCGTAAGCCCGGCTCCAGGGGAAGCCGGTCTGACCGCTCCTGTAGACGAGATCCGCGACCCCTCGGCCCTGATCGGAGATCCCCAATGATGACGAATGCCAGACCACTCTTGCTGGTCGACGACGATGCCACCAATCAGGACCTTCTGTCGCGCCGGCTGAAGCGCGCCGGCTATCGCACGGAACTGGCCGGCAACGGCTACGAAGCGCTGGATGTGCTGGCGCGGCGCGAAGTGGAACTGGTGCTGCTCGACAGCATGATGCCGGGCATCAGCGGCATCGACCTGCTGCGCCAACTGCGTACCCGTTTCTCCGCCGCGCGGCTGCCCATCATCATGGTCACGGCGCTGGGTGAAAGCGAGCGGGTGGTGGAGGCGTTGAACCTTGGCGCCAACGACTACATTTCCAAACCCGTGGATTTCCCGGTGGCTCTGGCGCGCATCAAGGCTCAGATCGAGCGCAAGCGCGCCGAAGAGGCTTTGCGCGAGAGTGAAGAGCGCTACGCCCTGGCCGCGCGGGGAGCCAACGACGGGCTGTGGGACTGGGACCTGGCCACCCGCCGCGTGTATTACTCCGCGCGCTGGAAAGCCATGCTGGGCTACGAAGAGGCGGAGATCGGCGATGGCCCGGAAGAGTGGCTGTCCCGGGTCCACAAGGAAGACCGAGACCGCCTGCAAGCGGAGCTCGAAGCCAACTGGAACGGCACGGCCAAGGGGGAGTGCGCCATCGAGCATCGCGTGTTGCATAAAGACGGCGCATACCGTTGGATGCTGAGCCGGGGCGTCGTGCAATGCGACGGGGACGGCAAAGCTGTGCGCATGGCGGGGTCGCAGACGGACATCACCAGCAGCAAAGCCTTTGATCCCTTAACCGGGCTACCCAACCGCGCGCGCTTGCATGAGAAGCTGGCGGCGTGCCTGGAGCGCGCCGCGGCCGATCCGGATTACCCATTTGCCGTGCTGTTCCTGGATCTCGACCGGTTCAAGGTGGTGAATGACAGTCTGGGGCACGCCGCCGGCGACGAACTGCTGATCCACGTGGCGCAACGTTTGCGCGCGGCGGTGCGCAGCGCGCCACCGGGCGCCCGTGGCGCCGCGCACGACACGATCGCGCGCACGGGCGGCGACGAGTTCGCCATTCTGCTGGAAAATGTGGACGCTCCCGGCGCCGTGCGCATCGCCGAGCGCATCCGCGAGTCCGTCCATGCCGCCTTCAGCCTGGGGACACATGAGGTCTTCACCACTGTGAGCATCGGGATCGTGCCGGGCAACCCGGAATACCGGACACCTATCGAACTGCTGCGGGATGCGGATACCGCCATGTACAAGGCCAAGGCATCCGGCCGTTCGCGGTTCGAAATCTTCGACGGGGGCATGCGCGTGGAGGCGGTGGCGCGCCTGGAACTCGAAAGCGATTTGCGCCGCGCGGTCGACAACCAGGAATTCGTGCTGTATTACCAGCCCAAGGTGAGTCTGCGAACCAACAAGATTGTCGGGGTAGAGGCATTGCTGCGGTGGCGGCATCCGACGCGCGGCATGGTGCCGCCGGACCAGTTCATCGCATTGGCGGAGGAGAACGGGTTGATCGTGCCCATCGGTCTGTGGGTAATGCGCGAGGCCTGCCTGGCCATGCAGCGCTGGCACATCGAATTTCCGATGATCCCGCCGCTCGAAGTGAGCGTCAACGTGTCCGTGCGGCAGTTCCGCGAGCCCGATCTGCATGCGCGGATCGCCGCCATCCTGGCCGAAACCGGGCTGGACCCTACCACCCTGCAACTGGAGATCACCGAAAGCGTGCTGATGGACGATCTGGACGCGGTGGCGGCTCTATTACGCCGTTTGAAGACGCTGGGAGTGGGGTTGAAAATCGACGATTTCGGCACCGGGTACGCCTCCCTCAAGTGCCTGAGCCGGCTTCCATTCGATGTTCTGAAGATCGATCGCTCGTTCGTGCTGAACATGTCCGAGAAGGACGGCACGTCGGAGACGGTGCGCACCATCATGCTGCTGGCGGAGAGCCTGGGCATGGAGGTGGTGGCCGAGGGGATTGAGAAGAAGGAACAACTGGTGGAGTTGCAATCGCTCGACTGCGACTACGGACAGGGTTTCTACTTCTCGCCGCCGGTGGATCCGGAGAGCTTAGCGGAACTGATCCGCCAGTCGGAAGCGGGCCGGGATTTATCGGGGGTGCGGCACTAGCTTGACCGCGATCCGCTCGGGCGACACATGTTCCATGACGATTCCGGGCGGCAGATCCAGGTCGGCGGACCCCACGGGTAGAGTCAGAACCCCGCTCTTGGCGTCACGCAGACTGAAGCGCGCCACCAGGCGGGTCAAGCCGACCGAGTCCATCATCCAGGCGCTGCCGCGCACCTGAACCTCCAAGCGGTCCGCGGATGGCTGCGCCAAATCCATACCCGAGGGAACGCTGACAAACTCCACCGGCACCGCCACCGTGCGCACCGTGGTTCCGGTGGCCAGAAACGAGGTGCTCCAAATAGCCGCCGCCAGGCCCAGCGCGGCCAGCTTGACCCATGCGTTGGAGAACAGCATGGCGCGGATCTGACCGCTGGTGTCGCGTGGCGGACGCGCGCACAACTTCTCCAGCATCTGCGCCAGCTTAGCTTCCTCGTCAACGGTCTGCGTGCGGCGGGACTCCATCAAGGTGACTTCACCGCGCTCTTCGGAGACCACCACAACTACGGCATCGCAGCGCTCCGAGAGTCCCATGGCGGCCCGATGCCGCGTGCCGAAGTAGCTGGGGACGCGTTCGCGTTCGGTCAAAGGCAGCACGGCGGCGGCGCGCACCATGCGGTCGCCGCGGACGATCACGGCGCCATCGTGCACCGGCGAAGTTTTCTGAAAGATGGCCTCCAGGATTTCGGAAGAAACGTCGGCTTCGAGTACGACCCCGCCGCTGACCAGTTCGGCCACCGCGTTCCGGCGCACGATCACGATCAGCGCGCCCACCGAGCCGCCGGCCAGGCGAAAGGCCGCGCGCGCCACGGCCTGGCAGGTTTCGACGAGCCGCGAAGCGGTTTGCGGCCGCCAGTTGAGGGCGCTGTCCAGACGCATGAAAAAGCGCCGCAGCTCGGCCTGGAAGACCAGCACCAGGAGGATAATCGCCAGGATCGCCGCGCCGTCCAGGACCCAACTGGTGATGGGCAGATCGAAATGCCGCGCCAGCAGCGCGCCAGCGTGCAGCCCCATCACCACCAGCGCCACGCGCAAGGCGCGCGCCTGCTGGGCCCAACGCAAGAGAACATAGAGGGCCGTGGCCAGCACCACGAAATCCACGGCGTTCTGCCATCGCACCAGAATCAGCGGAATCATCCGTCTTCTAATATCTCCCGATTTGGCCGCGAACGACAATGGATCGCCGGCGAGCAACGAAAGCCCGGAGGTGAGCCGTGCTGCGCGGCACGTGGCGGCCCAGGGGTTGGCCGGCCAGGCACGGGTCTTTGCGAAGGCGGTCGGTGGCCGGTTTCGGGAGTGACCGCGGCCGATATCCCGGAGCTCGTGCGCAGCCATTTCGCCGATAGGCGGTGGGTGGAACCCGCCATAGCGTAACCTTCCGCACATTCGGATCGTCGTTTAGTGGAACCTCGTTCAGTTCCCCACGGCCCACTGCGGCGCCACCGATTGCGGCCGTTTTAAACGCTACGATGAGACTCTTCGCTTTATTCTTGGGCCTGTTTTTTGCCTCCCTATCGCTTCACGCGCAGACCGCCGTTTTGCGCGGACAAGTTACGGATGAATCCGGCGCCGTGGTGCCGGGCGCCACGCTGACTCTTACCGGTCCGGCGGGCGCCGCCAAGGTGACCACGTCGGGAAGCGATGGGACCTATTCTTTCGCCGGACTTGTTCCGGGCAATTATTCGCTGCGCGCCGCCGCGCCCGACCTGACGCAAGCCCAGCCGCTGAAACTGGCGCTCAAGGCCGGCGCGCAGAATGTCAACGTGCGGATGGACGTGGCGACCGTGACCCAGCAAGTGACCGTACAGGAGAACGGCGGTCCCAGCGTGGCCACGGATCCTTCCGCCAACTCCACGGCCACGGTGTTGCACGGCGAGGATCTACAAGCTCTCTCAGACGATCCGGACGACTTGCAGGCGGACCTGCAGGCCCTCGCCGGGCCCGCGGCGGGTCCCGAAGGCGGCGAGATTTTCGTGGATGGATTCAGCGAGGGACAACTCCCTTCCAAGGACTCCATCCGCGAAGTGCGCGTCAATCAGAATCCGTTTTCGCCGGAGTTCGACAAGCTGGGTTACGGCCGTATCGAGATCCTGACCAAGCCGGGCAGCGACAAGGTGCATGGGCAAGGATTTTTCAACTTCGGCGACGACATCTTCAACTCGCGCAACCCTTATGCGCAGCAGAAGGCCCCTTTCGAATTGCAGGAATACGGCGGCACCCTCAGCGGACCACTGAGCAAGCGCGCGTCCTTCTTTCTGGACACCGAGCGGCGGGCCATCGATAACGGCTCCGTGATCGATGCCATCACGCTCGACCCGATCACTTCTGCGATCAATCCCTACACGGGCGTGCTGCTGTCGCCGCAGCGGCGCCTGCGCATCAGTCCGCGCATCGACTATCAATTGAATGCCGGCAATACACTGATCGTCCGATATGGCTTCACGCGCAACGACGTGCAGGATCAGGGGATCGGCAGCTTCAATCTGCCCACGCGCGGATATTCCACGCTGGATCAGGACCACATGGTGCAGATGACCGAGACGGCTGTGTTGAGCCCAACCACGATCAACGAGACCCGCTTCCAGTTCTATCACGAGAATTTCGACGAAACTTCCAACAGCCTGGCCCCCGCCCTGCTGGTGCTGGGATCGTTCAATGGAGGCGGCGCGCAGACCGGCCGCTCGCTGGACGCCGAGAATTACTACCAGTTGCAGAACTACACGTCGATCGTGAAGGGCGCGCACACCTGGAAATTCGGCGTCAAAGCGCGCGAGGTGACCATCGACAACACCTCGCCCACGAACTTCGGCGGCACTTTCACGTTCAGCGGCGGCCCGGCGCCCGAGTTAAATGCCGAGAACCAGGAAGTGCTGGATGGGTCCGGACAGCCGGTGATGGAGCAGATCACATCGATCCAGCAGTACCAGCGAACCCTGCTCGGCTTGCCGGGCGGCGGCGCGACGCAGTTCAGCATGGCGGCGGGGAATCCGTTTCTGGCGGTGGACCAGTTCGACGCGGGCGCCTACGTGGGCGACGACTGGCGCGTGCGGCCGAATGTCACGCTCAGCCTGGGAATGCGGTACGAGATGCAGACCAACATCCGCGACCACCGGGATCTGGCGCCGCGTTTCGGCTTCGCCTGGGCGCCGGGATCCAAGGAGATCGGCATGCATCCCAAGTTCGAGATCCGCGGCGGATTCGGCATCTTCTACTCGCGATTCAACGTTTCCAATGTAGAAACGGCGGACCGCTATAACGGGATCGTGCAGCAGCAGTACATTTTGAACAACCCGACTTTCTTCCCCACCGTGCCGAGCATTGCGCAGTTGCTGGCGATGCCGGGCATTGATGCCACGCAGACCATCCAGGAACTGAGCGCCACGCTGCGCACGCCTTATGTGATGCAATCGGCCATGAGCGTGGAACGGCAGGTAGGACGCGCCACCACCGTCACGGCGACCTATGCGAACTCGCATGGCCTGCACGTGCTGCGCTCGGAGGAACTGAATGCTCCCGGACCGATTTATCTGATGGAGTCTTCCGGACTCTATAACCAGAACCAGTTGATCACCAATGTCAACGCGCGGCTGACTAACAATATGTCGCTGTGGGGGAATTATACCTTGAGTCACGTGATGAGTAACACGGACGGGCTGGGCACCTTTCCGGGAAGCCCTTTTACCATGGCCGGAGAATACGGACCCGCGGCCTGGGATATACGGCATCGCGCCTTTGTGGGCGGTTCCATCAACACGAAGTGGAACGTGCGCTTCAGTCCTTTCCTGGTGGCGCAATCGGGCGCGCCGTACAACATCACGATCGGGGAGGACATCTATAACGACACGCTGTTTAATGCGCGGCCCGGCATTCCCACGGATCTCAGCAAGCCAGGCCTGATCGACACGCAGTATGGCTGGCTCGATCCGAACCCCACGCCCGGAGAAGCGATCCTGCCGCGCAACTACGGCCGCGGTCCGGGCCAGATCACGGTGAATATGCGCGTGGGCAAGACCTTTGGATTCGGTCCGGAGCGGGAGGATGCGACGCCGGGACCGTTCCCGCCGGGCGGCGGACACAATGCCGGCTTCCATAGCATCTTCGCGGATGCTCCCACCAGCCGCCGCTACAATCTGACCGCGTCCATTTCGGCGCGGAACCTGCTGAACCACGTGAACGAGGGACCCATCATCGGGCAGATCACGTCGCCGTTATTCGGCGAGGCCAACCAGGTGGCCGGCGGATACGGCGCGTTCGCGGAGACAGCGAATAACCGGCGGCTGGAACTGCAGATGCGGTTTTCGTTTTAGGCTGAATAACCGGATCGCCGCGGGGCCGTCAATTCCGATCGATTCTCTTTCTGGTACGATCTATAGCCTATGAGCAATCCTGTCGTACACTTTGAAATCGGCTGCCGGGACAAAGCCCGCACCGGGGAATTCTATTCGAAAATGTTTGATTGGCAGATGACGGAGATGGGACCGGCCACCATGATCGCGACCGGCGACGGCGGCATCGCCGGCCACATCACGTCGCTGGGGCACGAGCCGCACCACTTCACGCATTTTTATGTGCTGGTGGACGATCTGCAAGCCGCCCTTGACAAGGCCAACGCGCTGGGCGGCAAGACGGTCGTCCCACCCGTGGAGATTCCGACCGGCGCATTCGCCTGGTTTGCCGATCCGGACGGCAACACGGTCGGGCTGTTTAGAGCCAGTTCAAAATAACCTTGCCGGATTGTCCGCCGGACATCACCTCAAAACCCTTCTCGAACTCCGTGTAATGGAAGCGGTGCGTGATCACCGGGGTGATGTCCAGGCCGGATTGCAGCATGACGGTCATCTTGTACCAGGTCTCGTACATTTCGCGGCCATAGATGCCCTTGATGGTGAGCATGTTGAAGATCACAGTGCGCCAGTCAATGGCCATCTCGCCCGGCGGAATGCCCAGCATGGCGATCTTGGCGCCGTGGCTCATGTTGACCAGCATGTCGCGGAAAGCCGCCTGATTGCCGGACATCTCGAGACCAACATCGAAGCCCTCGGTCATGCCGAGTTTCTTTTGGATCTCGGGGAGTGTGTGCTCGCGGATATTGACCGCCTCGGTGACGCCCATGCGGCGGGCAAGATCGAGGCGATACTCGTTGACATCGGTGATCACCACGTAGCGGGCTCCGGCATGGCGGACCACCGCGGCGGCCATGATGCCGATCGGGCCTGCGCCGGTCACCAGGACGTCTTCGCCGAGCACGGGAAATGACAACGCGGTGTGCACGGCGTTGCCAAAGGGATCGAAGATGGCCGCCACATCGCGGTCCACGCCATCGTGGTGCCGCCAGATATTGGTCATCGGCAGCGCGATGTATTCCGCGAAGGCGCCGGGGCGGTTCACGCCCACGCCCGCGGTGCGGGCGCAGAGATGGCGGCGGCCGGCCAGGCAATTGCGGCATCGTCCACAGACTACGTGGCCTTCGCCGCTGACGATATCGCCGGGATAAAAATCGGCGACGTTGGCGCCCACCGCGGCGATCTCGCCGACGAATTCGTGGCCGATCACCAGACCCACGGGGATGGTCTTGCGGGCCCATTCGTCCCATTGGTAGATATGCACGTCGGTGCCGCAGATGCCGGTGCGATGCACCCGGATCAGGACATCATTGATGCCGATGCAGGGACGTTCCACGTCTTCCAGCCACAGGCCGGGTTCGTTTTTGCTTTTGACGAGTGCCTTCATGATGAAATCTTATGGTAGCGATGCTCGGGCACTGGCGGGGAGGGTTGGAAGGCCTGGCGGTGGACGACGCGGAGTTCGCCGGGAAGCTCGGCGGTAGCGAAGACCACGGCGGCTTCCAAAACGGCGGGCGCAGCCTGGGCGCGTAGGTTGATGACCAGCTCGTGATCGTGCGCGGGCGATGCCATCAGGTCACCGGCGACGGACGGCTCGTCGCCGTTCCGGCAGATGCCGGCGCGTAAATAGCCGGTGTGTGTCTGATCGAATATCTTGAGGTGGGCGATGGCGGCGCCGGCGTGGGTGAGCTGGGCGTCGAGGCTTTCCAGCAGAGGTCCCACCACAGCGACGGGCGTGAACGGCACCTTTGATTGCAGGGTGGCTTCCCAATTGAGCCAGCCGAGCGCGGCTTCGGCGGCGGCGTATCGGCCGTAGTCGATATCGAGGAGTTTTCCTCCCACGGAGAGACGCCCGCCCATGACTTCGTCCAGCCATTCGGCCACGCCCTGGCCGGTGAGGGCGCTGACGGAGCGCGATGCGGCTGGTGGATGGGGGCTGGCGGCTGGTGACATGTCGGACTTAGTAAATACTACTAAGTCAGCTTCGGCTATTTGTTTCTCGTAGAGATAAGTCAGGAGCGGGTCGCTAAAGGCCCGGTTTGGATCTACCAGGACTGAGTAGGGGGCCAGGCGGAATTCGTCAGCGTGCAGGTGCTTCAAAGGCTGCAGCACGGTGGCGGATATATCGGCGCAGCTTCCCACGGGTTCGGCGAAGATGACATCGGGACGCGCGGCCAGCAGGCTCTCGGCAGCCGCGACGAAATCGGCGAAGCGGCAGCAGAAGCAGGCTCCGGCGACTTCGCCGGAATCAACGCCGGCGGCCACGGCCTGGCGCGTATCCACGAGCGAACCGCCTTGATCGTTGGTAATTATGGCGGCGCGCATGCCGCGCTCTTGTAACAGGCGGGCGGCGGCTAGCAGCAAAGTGGTCTTTCCGGCGCCCAGGAAGCCGCCAACCAGGACGAGATATGGTTTGTCAGACAAGTAGCACTAACTCCTCTCCGGCGTGGATAGTAACTTCCTCCGCAAACGTGAAGGCAGGTGAGACCAGCGCGAGCGCGCGGCCCTGTAGTGTGGCGGACGGGTTAGCCCCTCCGCCCGGCGCCAGGGTGATGCTGCGCAATGCCAGGCTGCCCTCGGTGACCGCCAGCGACACGCGCCGCCGGCCGGCGTCCGCGGCGTGCGTGAACGTGCCCCAGCCCGAACCGGCCGACCAGAAGCACGCGAATTTGTTCAGCCCCACATTCAGCCGCGGCATGATGACGGCGTTCTTATCGCCGCCGTGGTAGCGGAATCCGCTCAGTGCCAGCACGCCGGACCAGGCCGACATGGCGCGGGCGTAATGATGGCCGCACTCGGCTTCATCCCAGGGGTTGCGGCGTTCGCCATCATAGCGGCGGCGGCTGTTTTCGTAGGTCTCCACGCCTTCGCGCACCATCCCGGCATAGATCAGGGTGGCGGCGGCCTGGTATTCGAGGCCGGTCCAGGCTTCGGCGAAATACGGGAACGGGACTTCGGGCCGCTTGCCTGTGCCATAGTCGCAGACCACCAGCGCGGCTTCGTCGTTCAATACATAAGTGCGCTGCACGGAGTCATGATCGTACATCTGGCGCTTGTAATTGAATTGCCAGATGGATTTGAGGGTTTCGCGGACATGCACGGGATCGACCAGGGGACCGAGGCCGGCTACATCGGCCAGATACTGGCCCATCAACTGATCCAGCAGGCAGCCGTCGCCCAGTTGCAGTTCGGGCGTCTCGGGATGCTCGGCGCCCATATCGCCGACCGTCGCGGCGGCTATCTGGTCCTTGGGAATGCCGCGCACTTTTTGTATATAGTAATGTCCGTTGAATAAGTTGGCATCGATCCACTTACTGCCGGATTCGAAAAGCTTGTGATAGTCATCGGCCGAGGAAGCGTCACGTAAGGCGCGGGCCATTTCCTCGGCGGCGCGCAGGGCGCCCAGATAGTAAATGCCGCAGAGCGGATTGGGACCATAGAACTCGACATCGTAGGTATTGTGCTGCACGCCGTCCATGACGCCACGGCGCTCGGCGTCCCAGCCGCCTGGGATCCAGGCGAAGGCGACGGCGCGCTGGATATGGGGCCAGAGATCGCGCAGCCAGGCAGTGTCGCCGGAGAGGCGCCAATCGAGGTAGGCCTTGATGATCTGGCCCATCTGGCCGTCGGCGGCGGCGTAACCGAAGCGGTCCTTGCCATCGGGCAACAGTTGGCGGAAGCGCAGGCCGCCTTGATCGTCCTGGGAATAACCGAACGCGGCTTTGCGCAGCGAGCGGGCGAGCGTTGGGAAAAGATGCTGCGTGGCGGTTTCGTAATTCCAGACGTGGGTACAGTTCCCGAAGCAGCAGCCGCTGTGATCGTTGGAGCCTTCGAAGCCGTGGAACTCGCCGTCCGCGGTGCGGAAGCAGGTTTGCGTGACGAGGGTGGAAAGCGTGGACATGGCGGCGTCGCGCACGGCGGGCGGCAGGGTGCTATCGCGCATGGCGGCGGCGAACCGGCGGGTGCGGGCCTCCAGATCGGGCAACTTTTTGGCGGCGTATTCGGCGGCTTCCCAAGCGCCCGCAAAGCGCGTGCAGTAGTGATTGCCGACGATGGTTTTCTCGTCGCCCTTGGGCGCGGTCCAGCCGGACCAGGCCGGCGTGCGATTGGGGAAATGCCAGGCCAGCAGGAAGGTGTAAGCCGCTTCGGTGCCGGGCGCGATTTCCTGTTGCAGGCAGAGCGATCCGATTGGCTTCGTTTGGGCGGACTCGGGGCCGAGTTGGCCGTCGTCGGAAAAATCGTCCCAGAAGAGCAGCGGGCTGGTCCACCATTTGGCCTTCACCCAGCCGCGCAGGTACGTGAGCTTGCCTTCGGGTTTGACGAGGCTGACAGCGAACGTGCCGGCTTGCGGATCTGTGGCAGCCATGGCCGAGTTGCTCATCAGCAGGCCCTTGAGGTCGCCGGATTCGCGGTATTCAATGGCACGCTGATCGCCTTTGCGCACATAGACGGGATCGTGGTAGCCGGCGTCGATGGGGTTTTCGATGGACCAGGCGATGGAGACGGTGGCCTGCTCGTGGCCGGGATTGTGCACGCGGTAGCGCAGGATGGCGACGGGTAGTCCGGAATCGTCGGCATCAAGCGGGATGAAGGGGCTGAAGGCTTCAAGCGAGACATTGACGGGCAGGCGGGAATCGTGGAAGGCGATTTGGGCGAGCGGGAACTCGCCGGTAAAAGCCGCGCCTTCCAGGCGGCTGAGGCCGGGCGCGTTTTTGGAACCGAGGCCGTCGGGGCCTTCGTAGGGCGGCATGAGGCGGGCTTCGAGGACGCGCGCGATGGGCTTGCGGCTGCCGGTACGGGCCCAGATGGAGGCGAAGGCATATTCGGGCGAGCGGCCTTTGTCGGGGCGATTAAAAATTTCCCAATCGCGGAGCTGGCCACGTCCGCCAAGGCTGATACTGCCGGCCCCGACGCCGCCCAGGGGGTAGGCCAACATGGCGAGCTGGCGGCCGGTGTAGACATGCGGGTAATGCATGGAGGATCGCGGCAGGATGACGGGTTTGGGTTCGGGCGGGGCAGAAGGGGTCGCGGCAGGCGGTTTCTGCGCAGCGTCCTGCGCGGCAGCTCCCAAGGGCACTCCGGCGAGGGCCACGGTTTTCAGAAATCCGCGGCGGCCGGTGGGTTTTTCAGGCATTTGGTGCGACTGTATCACCTTTCAGGCGTATGGTTTGGCGCGAATCGAAGGAACGAAACCAATTTCGAAGCGAAAAAGGGAAGATTTGGCGAAGGGCGGGTTGGGTTTTGGCACTCTTGGTGCGTTGGGTGGGTGGCCGAATTGTGAAACGGTCCATTGCCTTTTCGCATTCCGTGAGGGCGTGGGGCGGGTCTAATGCCAAGGTCAGGGTAGCATGGCCGTGGCTGTCGTCCGGTCGAAGGGCGGCGACTTACCACATCGTTTCAACGGGCTGCGTTTGGGCTAGGTTTGTGACTAGTTTCATTTGACCTACAAAGCGGGGCCACCGTTCTGGCGCGGGCTGGAAACACGTCCGGCAGTCTTGGCTGCACCTGCGCACTGAACATGCGCCCTCCTATCGAAGACAGGCGCAAATCTGTTGGCGAGGTACTCTGACACGCCGAATCAACAGAGTGTGTTACGCGGACAGAAACCCAGCCGGGTTAAGTGTGATAAGAGATTTTAACCAAGCAAGTCTGGTCTGGAAGCTGCGTACCCTGCTGTAGGGAGAAAAAATTCCTGTGGTGGGGTCTCCTGCGGCGGCGGATAGCCTGGCATCATCGAAGAAATGCCAAAGGGCCGTATGGGTATCGGCAACGGGAGCGATCATCAAAAGTCTTCGCCAAAGTTCCGGGACATGTCGGCCCGGTTGGCGTCGATTTCCTCGGCGGAGGGCGCTTGCCCATATTTGGCGGACATGCCGCGTCCGGTCTTGAACGGAACGCCCGACGATTGCGTTTCGAGTGACGACGCGAGGTCGCGTTCAAGAACCTCGCGCGTAACCACCGGCGGAAACGCCATGGGCGTTGGCCTGCACCTTCAGAGCCGCGCCAGGTTCTTCCGGAAGTTCAATCATCATGGCAAGTTTGCTTTCCCTGTCTCGATTGTAGCGATTTACTCGCGCGGTCTGACAACCCAGCCGCCGTTGAGGGCCACAACATCTGCGTATTCTTCGCGGACTCTCGACTGTGGATTGACTTTGACAGGGTTGCAGAACAGTAAAGCCCGCCGGTAGCGGACCGTGATGCCGGTCGAAAACCGGGAAGATGCCGGCAACAAATCACGGTCGGTCGGCCAGCACGCGGTCCCGTTCGAGCGCCTCGTGCAGGAGCGATTTGATATAAGGCTGGTCTGCATGGACGATTACGCGCGGGTCGCTGAAGACATTTCTGGCTGCGTCAAACCGACGCCGTGCCTGGCAATGTTGGCGCGGTGTTTGTTCTCGTCCCACTCCTCGCGGAGGTACTGTGACGAAAACCACCGGATCGGCTCAAGCCAGCAGGGCGCGCACGAACTTCAGGTTGCGCGTCATGTCGGCCTCGACCGACTTGGACGGGCAATCCGTTTCCAGATTCGCGAAGCCTTGGAAGCCGATGTCGGTGATGGCTTTCATTACGGCTGGAAAGTCGATGGATCCCTCGCCCAGATAGTGGGGGTTGTCCTTCAAGTGCATCTGGCAGATTCGGGCAGCGCCCAGCCAGCGGATTTCCTTCACCACGTCGAAGCCGCCATTGGTGGAGTTGCCCACATCGTAATAGACCTTGACAGCCGGCGAGCCCGCGCGCTCCATGATGCGGACGTTGTCCTCCGCCGAGATGGTATCTTCGAGACCCAGCAACACCCCGGCCTTCTCTGCCGCCGGCGCCAAGTCCTTCAGGACATCGCCCACGTAGTCCATTTCGGTGTGGTTCGTCAGTGAACCTTTGCCGAAGAAGGGAAGCAGCACGACCTTCGCATTCAGCTTGGCGGTAATGGCGATGCTGTCGGCCACCCATTTGCGGGCGCGTGGGTTGTCTTTCAGATGATCGATATGCAGGATGTCCAGACAAGTGCCATCCAGAGGGATGCCATACTGTTTGGCGGCAGAAAGATATCGGTCCTGGACCGAAGGGTCGTCCAAGGGGAGCTTATCCGAAACCGGTTTCTGCCCCAGACTGACCTGAACACCATCGAATTTCAACTTGGCGGCCAAGGCGACCGCCTCCAACTTCCCGGTAAGCTCCAGGTTCCAATCGGTGACGCCGATCCGGAGGCCGCGAACACGGGCAGCGGCCACACGCACCGCCGCAGAGCCGGCCAGAAGCTTCTCAAACAGCGATCTTCGGGTCATGCCATCAGTCACCGGCGCCGGCCGCGCGTTTGACAACCGGCGCGGTTTCAGCTTGCCGCTCCGCCAGCAACAGGCGGCGCAGCGTGCGCAGATCGTTGAGTATCCGGCGGCTCGTGGTGATATGCAGGGTTAGCTTGGCCAGGTTGTAGCCGACCAATTGCAAGGCCTCCCGCCGGCGATCGGCGCCTTCGGCCATGGCGGCCTCGATATCGGCGTCAACGTCTTTTCGCGCCTCTTCAATGGCCTCGGCCAGGAGGGAAACGTACTCTTGCGATCCCTCGATACTGTCAAACGGCGTTTCCGGATTGTAGCTCACGGTTCCTCCCAAGGATTGCACCTTCGGAATGCCTTTTGCTGTTCCCCCATTCTCGCACAAACGCCGGACGGGATACACCCCTATTGTGGGCGTTTTGTACCAGTGGGGGAGCGCTTTACTTCCGGGCGCCGCGCTGCGGGTTCTTCAAGTTGGTCTGGCGGCGTTTCGCTTTGCGGCGTTTGGGCTTGCTGATTTGGAACGTGCCGCTACCGAGATATTCGGCTTTGTAAAGTTTGTCTTCTGCCAATCGGGTCTCCTAACGAGGCGCTCGTTCCATTCTAGCAGGTTGCCCATCCCCTTACGGCTGTGCTCCGGTATCGGTGGCGTGGCGGGATGGGTCGCTCCAATAGAAGATGAGATAGGCGAAGCCGACGCCCAGCGGAATCAGACCCAAGAGCGCGATGCCCACCGGCATTCCGCGGCCCTCATTCCTTTCCACCATCTGCCGGGCCTGGTCGACTGGAATGTTGAGCGACTCGCTCACGCTTTTGGCGTTCATAGCGATAACCTCAGCCGGTTCCGCCCGCTGCGTCGTCGCCAGACCTGCGAGGCATACGCCCAGCGCTGCGCCGCTGAAGGTCCAGATCAATCCACGCAGCAGGTATACGCGCGGCGACCACGGCCTCGGCATAGGCCCCAAGGGGATGGTGGTCCCTTTTTCGAGCGCGGCCATGCGCTCCTGGTGCAACATCTGCTGTTGGCGATTGCGCATAAACAGGACGCCCAGAACCACTACCATGGCGCCCAACACGAACATGATTACAAGAACGGCTTCCGGCTGCATATTTCTTTCTCCTTGCCGATTGAGACTGGCGTGGCGCGCCCGAATGTTTCGAAACATCGGCGCCTTGGGTTATGGTCTAAATACGTTTATGGCGGAAGATTTCGACAGGATCGTCCGCGAGTATCAGGACAAAATCTATCGCCTGGCCTTTTCCATGTTGGGAGATCGCGCCGCCGCCGAAGAGGCCGCCCAGGATGCGCTAGTCCGCATCTGGCGCGGACTGCCGGGGTTCCGCGCCGAGTCGTCGCTCTCGACGTGGATCTACGCCATTACACGCAACACATGCCTGACGGCGCTGGGGCGGCGCGAGTTGCCCACTGCTTCGCTCGACGAGCCGGCCGGGCGGCGCGCGGCGGAGAGGCGCACGGCGGAGGAATGGTCCGTGGCGGCAACCCCAGACGCTGCGGCTTTGCTCGAACGGCTGCCCGCCAAATACCGCCAGGTGGCCGCGCTGTTTTATATGCAGGAGAAATCGTATGATGAAGTAGCGCGCATGCTGGATTTGCCGATGGGCACCGTGAAGACGTATCTGTTTCGTGCACGCAAGAGCCTGGCTGAGGAGTTGGCACGCGGACGCGTGCGGAAAGGAGAAGTATGATGCCTTGTCCGGAGTTTGAAGAGCTGATTCGCCAGGGCGTAAGCGGTCACGCCGCGCATTGCGAGGACTGCCGCGCGCTGCTGGATGCCCTGGCCGATGTCGATAGTGCGTTCGAATCGGCTTTCGCGGACGTGACCGCTCCGCCGGGCATGGCAGCCGCCGTGCGCGCGCGCATCGGGTATCAGATTCCTATCCGCCGCCCGTCGATCCTGCCCGAGGCATTGGATTTTATTGGATGGGCCGCGGTGCTGGCCTTAGCCGCGTTCCTGCTTCCGCGGTTGCTGCTGCGTCTGGGCGTGGTACTGGCGGGTTAGTTGCGGTCTACGGCGCGAGCTGCCGACCGGCTTCCCGGATAACCCGCAAGGCAATATCCCGCGCATTCCGCGACGCCGGCGCCTGCTCGTCAACCGCGGCGATCTTCAGGCGGAAGTTAGTTCCCGCCGGATATTGCGGCAATCTGCGGCGCAATTCTGCCGCTGTCCGCGCATCGTATTGCGCCAGGTGCGCGCTGAACCCGGCGGCGCCGGGATATACGTCGATCCGGATGGGCGGTTTGGCGGCTTGCGCCCACCCGCCGGTTTCCTGCTTGCAAGCGCCGGTGGTGCACAAGCCCAGCAGGCGATTCAGGCCGGCTTCCGTGAGCACCCAGGCATCCGCAAGCGCCAAAGCGGTGACCAGTGTCTGCTCGAACCGGGCGTTCTCGCCTAAGGGCGAATCCTTCAGTTCCACTTCCCGCCCGCGCCACCACGACCGAAAATATTCCATGGTCTTCCAAAGAGGTTCCTCGGCGGCGGCCGATCCGTATTTGCCTAGGATCTCCGCCATGCCTCTTTTGATGGGCACATGCGGACTACTCAAATATTCGATGGCCAACCGTTCCAGCGCCGGACTCATCGCATAGCTTCCCAGTTCGAGAAACTGGAACCCGAGGTCGTAGCACACCGGCGGACCGCCAGGAGTGGAAAGGTTGCGCCGCAATTCCGGCTCGCCGAAGGCGGGGTCGTACCGCAGGAAATAGAACACCAGGGGTGAGGCGCAGGCTGCCTTCGGGCGCATCCGCAAATAGGCTTGTTCGATAGGCTGCACGATGTCGCCGGTGGCATAACGCAGGATCAGCCTATCGTCCAGATGGCCTGCCAGGGCGTGCGCCGTGAAGAGCGCGTCCAACTCCGGGATGTGGCGATCCGGCAGACTGGCTAGCTTTTGCCAAGGCAGTCCTCTTTTGGGGTTGCGGATTTCCGCCAGAATCATCTGGCGGGCTTCGGCGGGCGCGAGTTCAGACAGATGCTCCAGCACGATTTCCTGGATGGGCGGATATTGACCCGGTTCCGGAGGCTTGTCATATAAATTGCGGAGGATGGGGAGCATGGCTGGGCTGCGCATGAGGCTCCAGCGGGATCCCAGCAGGTCAGACTGGACGGTGGCCGGCAGGTTGAGGAAATCCTTGGTGAACGCCGCCACAATGTTCGGAAGCCAGGACGGCGGCGGACTGGCGGACGCATAGCCGAGCAGCGTGTCCATAGTGATGGCGCGGGCGTCCGGCTGCTTGGTCCCAAGCGACGAGACCACGCGCTCGATATATTGCTGCCGCTGGCGCTCCATCCGAGCCGCCCGCTGCTTGGATTCTTCGATCCAGCGCTGACGGGCTGGCTCGTCTTTTGGAAAGGGAGCCATGGGCCCACCGGCGACCAGTTCCGCCAGTTGGGTAATGGTATCCAGATAGCGATCCCAGACCGGCTGGTCCGGCGCGGCCAGATGCTGCTCCAGCAGCGGCAGAAGCCGGGCGCGATACGGAGATCCTAGGACGCCCAGGTGGAGTTGGTAAGTCTCGACGTCCATCCCCTGCCCCATGCGCCTGGCCATTTCGGCGGCAGCTTCGGGAGAGTCGAGGAACCGCAGGATATTGGCCGCACGCCGGCGCTCCTCGGCGCTACGCACCGGTCCATCGAGGACTTTAACCGCATCCGCAATCTGCTCGCGTGCCCAGGAAGCCGGGGCGGGCGATATCTCGATCGTCAGCATGTTGGAGGCTAGTTCCACCGGCTTACCGTGACCGTACATGCGCAGGTAATCGTCCGAGCGGGCGGGTTCGCTGGTTTGGTCGACGCGATGACTCAGGACGTAAAAACGGTAATTGCCGGGCTTGCGGAAACGCACCCATTCGTTCAAGAGCCGCTCGAATGCAAATGGCTTATCCGACAAGATCATCTGGCCGCCGGAGAGGCCGCCCATACCACCGGATGCAGCGGGCAGTCCCAGCAGCGGATCCTCGGTAGAAACCGCCGGATCCACCAGGAACTCCTCGACGTAGTTCATGCGGCCCACGCGGTCGTACTGGCGCGAGTCGGCCAGAAAGGTGCGCGGCTGGCTGGCAGTGAACGTGAGCTGCAGCGGGATCGGTTCGCCGAGGAAATAGGTGGTCTTGGGCATCGAAACCGCAAGCGCGACGCCATGCGGATTTTGATCGCGGAACTGCTGCCAGCGGGTCTCGAATGAAGCGTTCAGAAGCGGTGTAAAAAGCAACACCTGGAATACTCCGGCACATTTCCGCATAAGCCATGATCCCTTGAATTGGACACCGGACGGCGAACTGAAGTTCGCCGCAGCACGCTGAAGCGTGCGCCACGTTATTCTGGGCAATTGCTGTCCACACGCCGTTACGAAGAAAGAGTACTGCTGCTGCTGACGCTGGTCATCGGCGCGGTGGTGGGCCTGGTGGTAGTGGCCTTCATCGTGGTGACCGAGAATCTGGGCGCGCGCCTGTATCCCGGATCGGGCGCGGCCTGGCGCCGGCTGGTGATCCCCGTGGTGGGGGCGTTGAGCACCGGCATCCTGTTGTCAAAGTATTTTCCCAATTCCCGCGGCAGCGGCATTCCGCAGACGAAAACCGCGCTCTTCATCCGGGATGGTTTCATCGCCATGCGGACAGTCTTGGGGAAATTCAGTATATCGGCCGTGTCGCTGGCCAGCGGCATCGCCTTGGGCCGCGAGGGTCCTTCGGTGCAGGTTTCCGCGGGAATTGCATCGGTGCTGGGCCGGAAACTTGGGCTTAGTTCCAGCAGCGTGAAGGCTCTTCTACCGGTCGGGGCTTCGGCTGCGCTTGCTGCCGCGTTCAACACCCCGATCGCCGCTGTGTTGTTCACGCTGGAAGAAGTGATGGGTGACATGCACGCCCCGGTGCTCGGCTCCGTTGTCCTGGCTTCCGCGACGTCCTGGATCGTGCTGCACCTTCTGTTGGGCGACGAGCCGCTATTCCACGTGCCCGCCTACCAACTGGTCCATCCGCTGGAGTTTGGGGTCTACGCGGTGCTTGGCGTGGTGGGCGGGTTAATTTCGGTGGCGTTCGTAAAGCTGCTGCTTTGGCAACGCAAACATTTTCTGAAGCTGCCGAAATTCACGCAGTGGTGGCAACCGGCCGTGGGTGGACTCACGGTTGGCATTCTCGGCTGGTTCTTTCCCAAAGTGCTGGGCGTGGGGTACAACTTCGTGAGCCAGGCGCTGAATGGCGAGATGCTCATCAAAACCATGGCGCTGCTGGTTCTGCTGAAACTGGTGGCCACCGCGACATGCTACGCGTCCGGCAATGCCGGCGGCATTTTCGGACCCAGCCTGTTCATCGGCGCGATGCTGGGCGGCACCGTGGGCGGCCTCGCGCACATGCTGCTGCCCGACTACACCGGCAGCGTGGGCGCTTACGCGCTGGTGGGCATGGGTACGGCCTTCGCCGGCATTATCCGGGTGCCGTTGACCTCCGTGATCATGATCTTCGAGATCACGCGCGACTACTCGATTATTGTCCCGCTAATGATCTCGAACCTGATCAGCTATCTGATTTCCGCGCGTCTGCAGCCGGAGTCGATTTACGAGGCGCTGTTGCACCAGGATGGCATTCATCTGCCCTCCGGCGCGCGCGCCCGCGAAGCGTTGCTCATGGTGGGTCAGGCGCTGCGACCGGCCGCGGAGATCTTGCGCGCGGACATGCGGGTCGCCGAAGCCGTTGCCGCCGTGAATCGGGAGACCGGCGTCTGGCCCGTCCTGGACTCCGGCGGCCTGCGCGGGATGATCGGCATCGACGAACTGGACGCCGCCGCGAAAGACGGCCGGGGCGAGGAAAAACTGGGGCAAATCGTTCCCGCGCCAGATCCGGAGAGGCTCGACTCTCACGACTTTCCGCACGTGCACGCCGACCATACGCTGGATATCGCCATGCGGCGCCTCGCGGAGACCGGTCTGAAAAGGATTCCGGTGGTCAGCCGCACCAACATTCGCGAGATTCAAGGGGTCGTCTCCATGGACGACATCGTGGCAGCCTACGCTATGGGGAAAGGTGACCAGCAGGCCGAACCCATTGTGCCGCGACGCAAGCTGGTAGCGTTTCTCGCAGGTGTTCTGGCCGTGCTGACCGGCCTGGGCGGGGTAGGCGCTTTCCTCAGCTATTACTACCGCTCCGCGCGCACGAATCGCGCCCAGCACTACTATGAGCAGGGCAATGCGCTGATGGCGAAGGATCTCTATGCGGAGGCCATCGAACAATACCGGGACGCTGTGTCCATCTCGCACGGCAGCCAGCACCGGCTAGCGCTGGCTCTGGCGCTCACCAAGTCAGGTCATCTGGACGATGCCAGCAACTATTTTAAGGAACTGTTACAGAGCGATCCTACCAGCGCGCCGGCGAATCTCGGCATGGGGCGCGTGGCGATGGGCCAAGGGCGCATCGACGAGGCGATCAGCTACTACCACCATGCGATCTATGGCGTGTGGTCCACCAACGCCGCGCAGAGCCGCGTCGAAGCGCGCCTCGAGTTAGTCCAGGCGTTGGGTGCGGGCGGTCACACGCAGCAGGCCCAGGCGGAACTGCTATCGATGCTGGCGTCGGCGCCCGCGGATCTTACAGTCAAGAAGCGGATGGCCGCGCTGCTGCTGGCTGATGGGATGCCCAAAGATGCTGCCGGAATATTTCGCGATATTACGCGGTTGGACCCGCAGGATGAAAGGGCATTTGCGGGACTGGGAGAGGCGGAATACACACTGGCGGACTACGCCGCGGCGCGCGATGCGCTGAGCGCGGCGCTAAGGCTGAATCCTAACGACACGGCCGTGCGGAAGCGGCTGGATGCGTGCAACCAAATCATCGCGCTCGATCCAATGCGGCGGGGGCTCAGCGGCGGCGAACGCTTCGGGCGCAGCCAGCAAGTGCTGGCGGCCGTGCTCGACGTGCTGGATCTGTGCCAGTCGCCCGAATTGAAGCCGCGCATCGATGCGGCTCGCAAAACCTTGGCGGATCGGCGGCGGCCGGCGTCTTATAGTGACGCCACGGAAGCAACCGCAACACTCGCCGAACAACTGTGGGCGGCGGCGCCCAAACCTTGCAGTGCGTTGCCGCCACCCGATGCGCCCCTTAGCCGCGTGCTCGGCCGCCTGATGGCGCGCTGAACCTGTCAGGCATCACGGCGAGCGACGTTCGCCGTGTGTGATTCTAAATAGAATGTCCACCTTCGACAGAATCCGGCACGAATGGGCACCCTTGTTGGCGTTGGCGTGGCCCCTGGTGTTGGCTGAAGTCGGCTGGATGGCCATGGGCATAATCGACACCATCATGGTTGGCCGCCTGCCCGACAGCGCCGTAGCCATTGGCGCGGTGAGCCTGGGCAGCATTCTTTTTTACACCTTCACCGTGTTCGGCGGGTGCCTGCTGCTGGGTCTTGACACCGTAGTTTCGCAGGCCTACGGGGCGCGGAAGATAGCGGAGTGCCATCGATGGCTGTGGAATGCGCTTTACCTGTGCGTACCGCTGGTTCCCGGCCTGATGCTGATCAATTGGCTCGTGGCGGCGAGTCTGCCGCGCTTTGGCGTCAATCCGCGGGTTCAGCCGCAGGCCGTGGCTTACATACACATTTTGAACTGGAGCACGCTGCCGCTGATGCTGTATTTCACCTTACGGCGCTATCTGCAAGGAATCGCCATAGTGAAACCGGTGATGTTCACGCTGATTTCGGCAAACGCCATCAACCTGCTCGGCAATTGGGCGCTGATCTACGGCCACCTGGGCTTCCGTGCCATGGGCACGGATGGATCGGCATGGGCTACCGTCGCCGCGCGCGTCTACATGGCGGGCCTGATGATTGCGAGTACCGTCTATTACAACCGCGGGCGGCTTCCGGGGTTGTTTCATGTGCCGATGACGCCGGATCGGCAACACCTCGCGCGTCTGATGAGACTAGGCGGCCCCGCAGCCACGCATGTGATGTTGGAGATGGCGATTTTCGGGCTGGCCACGGCGCTGATCGCGAAGTTGGACACGGCGTCGATCGCCGGGCACCAGATCGCGCTGAACATGGCGAGTCTGAGTTTCATGGTGCCGCTGGGCATCAGTTCCGCGGCGGCGGTGCGCGTCGGACACCTGATCGGCGGAGGCGATCCCGCAGGCGCCGGCCGCGCCGGATGGAGCGCGGTAGCTTGCGGCGCGGCATTTATGAGCCTGGCGGCTATAACCTTTCTGGCGATTCCCGAGCGCATCGCCAGAATCTATACGGCGGACCCGGCCGTCATCCGCATGAGCGTCACGCTGCTGGCCATAGCGGCCGCGTTTCAGTTGTTCGATGGATGCCAGATCGTGGCCTCCGGTGCATTGCGCGGCGCGGGCAACACACGCACGCCGATGCTTTGCAATCTGGTGTTTTACTGGTTTATCGGGCTGCCGTTGGGCGCCGTGCTGTGCTTCCACTTCGGCTGGGGCGCGCCGGGCTTGTGGGTGGGACTCTCGGCCGGGTTGATTCTGATTGGTTCGACGCTGCTAGCCGTATGGCGGCGTACGGTCAAGGAGTTGGGCCGGACGCCTCTGCCGAGAAGTTCACATCAACTTGTGTGACCACTTCGACCGGCGCGCCATTCAGCAGTGTGGGCTGATAGACGTAGGTCTTGACGGATTCCAGTGCCGACGGAACGAGTAGCGGGTGGCCGCTCCTAACCGTGATATTTTCGACGTGCCCATCCTTCCCGATGATCACATTCAGACGCACCACTCCCGAGATACGCGCCTGCTGCGCCAACGGCGGCATCACCGGCGGAGTAGAACTGATTAACTTAGCCGCCTGTACGTTACCCCCGACGCGGATTCGCTGCGGCGCACCGGGGTTTTCGTCCGATGCCGCATAAGACGGTCGCTGGCCGGGAGCCGTAATGCGGATAAACGAGCCAACAGCGGTAGCCGTGATGGCGAAACTGAGGTGAGAGTCGAACGCCAACGCAGTCTCTCGCGCCTTCACCACGGAATCCGGTGTAAGCACATCGCCTTCATGGACCGGGAGCCGCTGTAATAACGCGTCGTGCGCTGGTTGGGTCAGACCGCTGATCTTGAGCTCCATTAGCTTGCCTAAGGGTGCGACGGGCACCGAGAACGGCTCCGGCCCCTCGGCCGCTTCGCTCAAACTGAAGGTGATGGAAGCCTGCACCTTGGCTGGAAGCGTCATTTCGGGCGAGTAGTGCCAGTCCGCTACGCTGCGCAGGACGGCCCGGCGGAGTTCCGGCGGTCCGCTGAGAACCTCGGCTCCGTTTACTTCGCCGTTTTGGTCGAGAGATAACCCTACCACTACCGTCCCATGCGCGCCGGTTATGCCTCGCGGATACTCGATGTCGGAACGGTGCAGCAGCGGTCCGCCAGGTTCCACCGTAATGCCTGGGGAATCCGCCCGCAAGATCAACACGGCGGCGAGCGCCAATAGAATGACACGTTGCATGTATTGCATTCTACGCCTATCGCGCGGCCGTGAAAAGGGCCTCCAAGCGCCGCTTGCAATCGTCCAGCATGGCCGCTGTGCGCGTGGCCCCGACGCGCGATACGCCGAGTGCGCGCACCTGCAACAGCGCATCCAGATCGCGCACGCCGCCGGCCGCTTTCACCTGCACGTTAGCCGGCGAGTGCCGGCGCATCAGGGCCAAGTCTTCCATGGTCGCGCCGCCGGTGCCGTAGCCCGTCGACGTCTTCACCCAATCCGCGCGCAGTTCGCCGCAGATCTCGCACAGCCGGATCTTCTGCGCCTCGTTCAGATAGCAATTCTCGAAGATCACTTTGACCTTTTGCCCGGCTTCGTGCGCCGTGTCGATTACGCCGCGGATGTCTTCACGCACATAGCCCCAGTCGCCGCTCAGGACCTTGCTGATATTCACGACTAGATCGAGTTCCTGGCAGCCGTCGGTCAGGGCCTGCTTCGCCTCCGCCAGTTTGATGGCGCTGGTATGCCCGCCATGCGGAAAGCCGATGGTGGTACTGGCGTTTACGCGGCTGCCGCCCAGCGCCTCCGCGCATCGTTTCAAATAGAAGGGCATGATGCACACACTGGCGACGTCATATTGCAGCGCCAGTTGGATGCCGCGTTCCAGATCGTCCCGCGTCAAAGTAGGATTCAGCAGGGAATGATCGATCATTTTGGCGAGGTCTTCGTAGGTGTAGTTCATGATGATTAGCCGACGCGTTCCAGTGTATCGCGGTGCGCCGGCCGCGGGTTATGCTGTAGCAATATGATCAGGTCATTCTATGGGCAGGCAGCCATGGCGCTTGCGGTTGCTGCCGCGATGCCATACGCGGGGAGGGCCCAAGGGGGATTCAATGGACCCGGCCGCTACGAAATCACCAACGTCCGGTCGGGAAAAGTGATCGACCTGGATCGGGCCACCCAGACCAACGTCATCCAGTTTTCGGCGCGCGGAACCGACAACCAGCAATGGGACATCACGCCCGCGGAAGGCGGATTCTGGTTCATCCGCAATGGTATGAACGGGGCCGCGCTGGAGGAGATCGACAACCGCAACAGCACCCCGGTGCGCGGCATGCCGTTCAACGGCGGCCCCAGCCAGCAATGGCGGATTTCACCGGCTGCCGACGGCGCTGCGCTGGTCACCAACCGCCTCGGCAGAACTCTGGACATCCCCAACGGCGAAACGCGCGACGGCGTCCGCATCAATACCTACGAAGTCAATGGCAATCCCAATCAGCGGTTCACGTTCCGCCGTCTGGGCGAACCGCCGCGGGCCGCCGCGCCGCCCGACGATTGGGACGGTGAGCATCGCTGGGAGCGCTATTACGGACGCTTCGACGAGCGCGAACATCGCTGGGGCATGGAGGGCGACGGCGTATGTTTCTATCGCGAGCCAGGCTATCGCGGAAGGTCGTTTTGCGTGCGCGCGGGGGAGGAAGTTCGCCGCATGCCGGACGAATGGGTCGAGCGGTTCCGGTCGGTGAAGTTTTTCGGACGGGTGCGCGGAGTCGAGATCTTCGAAGAAGAAGGCTTTGGCGGCCGGCGCTTGCGCTTCGCTGGCGATCAACCCGAACTGCGAGACGTGCGCCGCGTCATTTCGGCGCGGGTGTTCTAAGTTTCCTTCACTTTCACCAGACGGTCGCCGGGCACGTTTTTGAGCGTTTGCACGATCCCCGACGGCCAGTGGATCACTACCGATTCGGCGGAAGTGTCCGCGCCCAGTCCGAAATGCACGGGTCCATAACTGGATGACGCGTAGCCCACGCTGCTGGTCATGTGGTTCGTCTGCGTGCCGCCCTTGGTCTTTACCTCGATGCGCGCGCCGATGCCGTCGCGGTTGCTCTTGGTCCCTTCCAGTTGAATGTCCAGCCAGTGACCGGCGGGACTGCGGTTCATCCAGACCTCGGCGGGATGCGCCAGGGCCGTGACTACTACGTCGATCCGGCCGTCGCCATCCAAATCGCCGAAGGCCAAGCCGCGGTGACGCGCCGGCGGCGCAGCATCCAGCCCCGCCTCGGCCGTGAGCGCCTCCCACTTCGTGCCGGTCAAATTCCGGAAGACCGTGTTGTTCTGTTCGACCGTGGTTCCCGGCAGAGGCTGCGACAACACGTCGCCACGGCTAACAAACATGTCTTTCCAGCCGTCGTTATCGAAGTCGTATAGACCCACGCCAAATCCGGCCATGTGCATGCTTAGATTGCGTATGCCGTCCGTGGTGGTGACTTCCTGGAAAGCTCGACCGGCGGTGTTGATCCATATGGGGAACGTTTGTTTCTCGAGGGCTACGGTGACTAAATCGGGATAGCCGTCATTATTGAGATCCCGGAAATCGGTTCCCATGCCGGAGATAAAATTACCGTCCTCCACCAGTGCGACTCCCTTTTGAAATCCGACTTCCTCGAATTTGTCGCCAAGATTGTGGAACAGGAAATTGTAGGAGCCGTCATTGGTAACGAAAAGATCGGGCCGTCCATCCAGATCGTAGTCGGCTATCGCGACACCCATGCCCTTACCAATGTGCGCCCGCAGGCCCCATTTTTCGGAAACGTCTTCGAAAGTGCCGTTTCCCTTGTTCAGGTACAACTGATCGGGCAAACCTTTGTACGACCGCGGCGCGCAATAGTCCGCAACTCCCTTGTATTCGCAGAGTGGCTCGGTGGCATAGTCCCACTGCAAATAATTGACTACGAAGAGGTCCAGCAGGCCGTCGTTGTTCACATCGACCCAAACGGCACTAATGCCCCACATCGGTCCGAACTGAGGGTCCGGCCGATTCCCAATGCCGGCCTTTTCCGTGACGTCGGTAAAAGTTCCATCGCCGTTGTTGTGATAGAGCGTATTGTGGTGGACGCCCGCTACGAACAGGTCCGGGTAGCCGTCGTTATCGTAGTCGCCCACGGCTACGCCTGAGTCGAAGCCCGTGCCGGCCAGTCCGGCCCGCTCCGTCACGTCCGTGAAGATGCCATTGCCGTCATTGCGAAACAGCCGGTTGCGGTACTTCGGATCGTCCTTCTTTAATGTCGCCAGATTCGCACCGTTGGTAAAGAAGATGTCCGGACGGCCGTCCCGATTGTAATCGAAAATCGCCACGCCGCCAGCCATGGTAGCCGGCACGTGGCGGGCTGCTGATTCCCCGTGCTCCAAATGGAACGGGATCGGTTTTAGATCGAACCGGATGGCTGGGGCGGAGCCACCCGCTGCATGGCGCGCTGGCGCAGCGCTCGCAACCAGCAACAGGCATACCAAACCTGCCAATATCCCGCGGCGTGCCCACATATCTCTCAGGATAACGTGCGCGCTAGGGACCTTCGTCAACAACCTCGATTGCGAACACAGAGGCGTAGTTGACCACCGGAACGAACTCGAAGTTCAACTTTCCCTGCGCATTCGGGCGCAGTCCCCGGAATCTCTTGACCAGCGCATGATTCGGAGCGGTCTCCCGCAGGATATCCAGGTTCCGGAACAGCGCGGAACCATTGCAAAAAATGTTGAAGATACGTTGCCCAGGCCCTCCGCCACCCTGGTTCTCCGTGCCCCAATAGGTTTCGGCGAAGTACATGGTGGCTGTGTAGCTGCCGGGAGCTACAGGTATGGCATAGGTGAAGTGGCCATAGCGCTCATTAGCGAACAGGTCGGGTTCTGGTGTACCGCTGACGGCCTTCCAGTGGTTGGAGATTTGGCCGCCATAGTAATAATTGTCAGCCTCCCAAACCTGGCCATGAGAATCGGTCACCGAATTGGGCTGCGTTACGATCCGGATGGAATTCATGCGGTGCAGTTCGGCCGGTTCGATTTCGAGCCCACTGACGATGGGTTGTTCGCGTTTGGCGTGAAAGGCGATCTTGAGTAGCCCGTCGGCAGCGGGTTGAACATCTTTAAAAACGCGTGTATCGGCGGTCAACGGAGCACCGGCATCCGCAACGATATCAAAACCGTCCACCGCCAGTTTGCCGTTTAACAGGATATCGAAGACCCGGCTATTCTCTCCGCCACCAGTTTCCAGACCGGGTCCGTAAACCGGTTCGACAAAATGCAGTTTCAACTCGTAATTGCCGGATTTGAGGGGAATGCTGTAGCTGGTGACACCGATGCGGCCATTCTGGTACAAGAGCGGGTCGGCCGTGCGCGCGATGAATTGCCGGAATGGAGCAGATGGCCGCCCTCCGCCTTCGAAAAAATGATCCGGCGACCAGGTGTGGCCGTTGTGATCGATGTATTGTCGATCATATCCGGAGACGATTCGGATGGCGCTGTCGGAACCACCACTCCATACCGGCGCCGCCGATCGCGGCGGCGGCAACGATTCCACGCGCGGCACCGATGGCCAGATCGCAAGAACACCGAAGA
Source organism: Bryobacteraceae bacterium (assembly GCA_049511415.1). GTDB lineage: Bacteria > Acidobacteriota > Terriglobia > Bryobacterales > Bryobacteraceae > Bog-159. The sequence continues at coordinate 42,654 of JBEKYC010000008.1, forward strand.
CGGCGATGACGGTTGTCAGTCCCGCCAACCAAAGCCACACATGGCCCTTGCGAGCCGGGGGATCCAGCTCGGATGCGGCAAACGGCCCGGCCGGCGGCTCCTGGGGGATAACCGGTTCTATAATTGGGGGATCTTCGTGTACCCTTCCATTGGTTTGCCCATCCGCGGTGGAGTTCCCTTCCCGCTGGAAGAGCGGGGTGTACATACCAGGCGGGATGATGATCTTCAGGGTTTGGTGAGCGCCTTCGCCCGCGTAGTGTTCGCGGAGCTTCTTGCGCAACCGATGAATCTCGACCCGGGCGATGGCGTCTTCCGCCGGATCGAAATCGGAGGGTCGCCCCAAGACTTCCCTTGCAATGCTGTATTCACACACCTCTTCAGCCTGCGCAAGAAAGTGCTTCTCCGAAATGTACTCGAGGAGCTTTACTAACCGCTGCGAACGCGCGAAAGTCGACGAGGCCAAAACGTTCGCCAGTTCCTGGCGTTCCGCGTCGTATCCCCCCGCTTGAACTACCTCCCCCATCTGTCGCGATTATACACATTCCTGAACCCCTATGGGGCTAGCCGCGAAGTTGTAAATTTCCCCCATGCAAGCACATTAACTTTGTAACAAGACGTACACAATTGAAATTAAACAGCTTCACTGGATTTGTAAGCTCTTGGATGACCTTGTTACAGGTCTAAAATGGCGACTCAGCACCCTACCCGCCTTGGGGTTAACTGAAAAGTACTAGCTTCTCAGCAAGCTGGGGGTTACACTCTCGACATTCGCCTTGGGTGTCGGCTATGCGGAGATGTACGTCAGTGTTCTGTACTGTTGTACTGGTGGTCCGGGACCGGAACCAAGGGAGCGCTGCAAAATTCGCGTTGAGATCTGAAGGTCTTGACGCGATGATGTAGTGAAGTTAAGCTACTTGCAAACGGTTAGTTTTGTAAGGCTCCGCGGCACGGGTAGACCGCGTTTGCGGGGCATGGAAGAAGCAGTAAATTTTCGAGGTTAGAGAGGGGTCAAAATGAACAAACCAGATCGGTTGCCGGTCTTCGTCACACGCCGGCACACGCATCCGGGACGATCTTTCTGGTTGTTGGGGCTATTGATAGCCGCTTTGGCGTTCTCGCAACTGCCTGCTTTCGCGCAGTTTGCCAGCGGTTCGATCGGCGGCACCGTTACTGATGCCTCCGGCGCGGTAGTCCCACAAGCTAAGGTCGTTCTGAAAAATGAGGCTTCCGGCGCTCTTCGCGATTCGGTCACGAACAGCTCCGGATTTTTTAACTTCCCGTCGATTTTGCCGGGAACCTATACAGTCACGGTAACGGCTCCTGGCCTGCAAACCTTTGAAGAGCAAGGAATTGTGCTCAACCAAGGGCAGACGTTGTCGCTGCCGAGAGTGGTTTTGCAGGTGCAGTCCACCAAACAGGAAGTGGAAGTTGTGGCGGGCGCCGATGTGGTGGTCCCGGTGGATTCCGGCACGACTGAGCAAACCCTGAACAAGGGCATGGTAGAGAACCTTTCGATCGTCGGTCGCGATGCCGCCGAGCTGATCAAGATCATGCCGGGGATGGGTATGACCGGAGGTCTTGGCCAGTCGATGTGGAACAGCTACACCACGCAAAGCAACAACGGCCCGATCGGCAACTTTTCGGCCATGGGCACGCAGCCCAACGGCGCTATGACGATGACATCGGACGGCGCCAACCTGCTGGACCCAGGCAACCAAGGCACGCAGACTGCCAATATCAACCAGAACCAAGTGCAGGAGGTTTCGATTTTGACTTCCGCATACGGCGCTGAGTATGCCAAGGGCCCGGTAACCTTCCAGGCGATCGGCAAGAGCGGCGGCTCGCAGTTCCATGGCGGCGCTTATCTGTACACCCGCAATGCCGATTTCAATGCCAACAACTCGTACAACAACGCCAGCGGTGTCAAGGCACCGTACGACAGCTTCTATTATCCAGGCGGCGATTTCGGCGGTCCGGTGCTGATTCCAGGGACACACTTCAATAAGAACCGCGACAAGCTGTTCTTTTACTCGGCATTCGAGTACATGAACCAGAAACCGGCCGGCGCTTTGCAGAGCTACTTCGTGCCGACCTCGCAGATGCTGCAGGGCAACTTCAGCCCCTCATACATCTCGTCGTTAGGTCCCGGATTTGCCAGTGCGCGTAGCACTGGCGCTGCGAATATCACGGGCGCGAACTGCAATGCGAAAGTCGCGCAAACGGTTTGCCCGTCCACGTTCCCAGGCGGGATCATTCCGGCATCCCAGCTAGACCCTAATTCGGCCATCTATTTGGGCCTGTTCCCGCAACCGAACGTCAGCCCCACGTCGAATCCGACCGGCGCCAACTTCCAGTACTTCGTCAACCCGCCGACCAACCGCTGGGAATTACGTATCCGCGGCGATTACAACATCAGCGACAAGACGAAATTGTTCTTCTCCTGGAACCGGCAGGATGAACACGACGAGAACCCCATCAGCATCTGGTGGCAGATCGGCGGCTCGCTGCCTTACCCGACTTCGCAGAACGCTGTGCAGCAATCCAACATCTACAGCGCGAACCTGGTACACGTGTTCAGCCCGACGCTGACCAACGAATTCGTTTTCGCGGATGCCAAATTCGTGAACCCGATCATCCTGGGTAGCCCGGCGGCGGTGGATCCGAGCAAACTCGGGTTCCAGTTCACCGGTCTGTTCGCGAACAACTTCACGCCACAAATTCCGAACACGTACGGCTGGAGCAACTCCGCAGTCGGTTTCGCGACGTACCCCTACGGCGAGCCGTGGCCTCCGGGAGGCGCCAACTCCTTCGGCAAGCTGTCCAACACGCCGAACCTTAGCGACAACATCACCAAAGTGCAAGGCAGCCACACGATTAAGGCCGGTGTTTACTTCGACTACGCTCAGAACTGGCAAACCGGCGGCGGCTTGAACTCTTCCTCACAGGGTGGTGTGGAGTTCGATCCCTGGGGATCGGCCAGCACGGGCAACCCGCTCGCCGACTGGGTAACAGGCCGCGCGAGCAATCTGGCGCAGGACGAAAGTGAAGCGGTAGCTAACTTCAAGTATTACCAATATTCGTTCTTCGTGAACGACCAATGGAAGGCCTCCCGCCGGTTGACGCTCACGGGTGGTCTCCGCTTCGAGCATATGGGCAACTGGTACCCGAACGCCGGACCTGGTCTGGCGGTATGGGATCCCTCGACGTACAACAACACCTGTACGACGTGCGCGTTCACGGGCTTGGAGTGGCACGGCATAGATCCTAGCATCCCGATGTCGGGTTCCCCGTCGAAGTCATTCTTCGTCGAACCGCGCTTCGGTTTTGCCTACGATCTGTTCGGCAACGGCAAGACCGTGTTACGCGGCGGCGCCGGTTTGTTCCGCTATCAGCTTTCGTACAACACGGCCAGCGGCTCGGCATTCTCGGCGCCTCTCGGCATTCCGCAGGGTGTCACAACCCTGGGCAGTACGGCGATTAACGGGGTGACTACGGCCTGCTGTGTGGGTTGGAATCAATTCCCCGAGTTTTCGCCTTCTCTGGGTGCGGCCGGATTAGGCTCCGCACTAGGCGGTGTTTTGGCCATGGGCGACAACCGGACGCCGAACACCTGGACCTACAACTTCACGCTTTCCCAACGGACTCCGTGGCGGTCGGTGGCGGAATTCCAGTATCAGGGCAATCGTTCCCGTGACCTGCTGCAGGATGGCCCGCTCTCGAACCAGGACCTGATTCCATTAGGCGCTTTCTTCGGGGTTGACCCTCTCACGGGCGTCAACAACTATGCCAATGGCTGCACGGTTCCTTCCAGCGGCTGCCTAAACCAGAACGACTACTATCCGTACCATCAGTACACGGGTATTACGTTGATCGGCCACGGCAGCTATTCGAACTACAACGCGTTCATCACTACCTGGCAGAAGCAGTCGGGGCGCATGACCTTCACGGCGAATTACACGTTCAGCAAGGTCCTGGGCATCCGTGACAACCAGACAGCCAATGGCGCGGGCGCCGGCAACACCATGGACCCATACAGCGTTGCCGCCAACTACGGCGTGCTGGCATGGGACCATACGAACATCTTCAATGCGGCTTACGTGCTCAACCTTCCCAGCCCGGTTAAGGACAACAAGTTCCTGGGCGGGGTAGTCAACGGTTGGGTGCTATCGGGCATCACGCAGTTCCAGAGTGGCGCTCCGATCCAGCCGAACACGGGCGGCAACCTGTACGTCAGCCTGCCGGGCACGAGCCAAGGACCCGATTCTTTGGGCACCAACGCTCTGACTCCGGAACCGATTCTGACGTGCGATCCGCGGAGCAATTTGAAGCCGAACCAGTACTTCAATCCGTCGTGCTTTGCGCCAGCTCCGCAAGGCAGTATGGGCGATATTATCTGGCCGTATATCAAAGGACCCGCGTTCTTCAACAGCGATCTGGCGGTATACAAGGACTTCCTCTTCAAGGAACATCAGAAGATCGAGCTGCGGTTCTCGGCGTTCAACTTCCTGAACCATCCGTTGTGGCAGTTCGGCACGGCGGGCGAAGGGGACGAGCAGTTGAATTTCGTTAACAGCAGCGGCCAGTTGTCGCAAACCAACCTGAATAATCAGGCCGGTACACCGTTGTTCAAGGTAGGCCGGCGCGTGGTTGAGTTCGCGGCTAAGTATAACTTCTAAGCCTCTTTAACAGGGGCGGCACGACTCAAGGGGCGGCGCAAGCCGCCCCTTTTTTTGTGTTCCCGAGGCGTTTTCCAACTCTCTTTATAGGATTTAAGGACCTTAAAATCTTGACTTGGCTCGGTAGTGTGGTTACGCTAGTGGCTAAAGACTAGATCTCGCAATCCGCGCGGCGTCGCTCTGCGTGGAGTTGCATCAAACTTGAAAAGTTGATTCTAGGGTGAGAAAGGGGTCCAAATGGACAAACCAGATCGGTTGCCGGCCTTCGTCACACGCCGGCACATGCATCCGGGACGATCTTTCTGGTTGTTGGGGCTATTGATAGCCGCTTTGGCGTTCTCGCAACTGCCGGCTTTCGCGCAGTTTGCCAGCGGTTCGATCGGGGGCACCGTTACCGATGCCACCGGCGCGGTGGTCCCACAAGCTAAAGTCGTTCTCAAGAATGAGTCTTCCGGCGCTCTTCGCGACTCGGTCACGAACGGCTCCGGATTTTTTAACTTCCCGTCGATTTTGCCGGGAACCTATACGGTCACGGTAACGGCTCCTGGCCTGCAAACCTTTGAAGAGCAAGGAATTGTGCTCAACCAAGGGCAGACGTTGTCGCTGCCGAAAGTGGTTTTGCAGGTTCAATCCACCAAACAGGAAGTGGAAGTTGTGGCGGGCGCCGATGTGGTGGTCCCGGTGGATTCCGGCACATCGGAGCAGACCCTCAACAAGGGCATGGTGGAGAACCTCTCCATCGTGGGCCGCGATGCCGCTGAGTTGATGAAAATCATGCCCGGCATGGGTATGACCGGTGGTCTAAGCCAGGCGATGTGGAACAGCTACACCACGCAGAGCAATACGGGTCCGATTGGCCAATTCTCGGCCATGGGAACGCAGCCGAACGGCGCCATGACCATGACGTCGGACGGCGCCAACCTGCTCGACCCAGGCAACCAGGGTACGCAGACGGCCAACATCAATCAAAACCAGGTCCAGGAAGTTTCGATCCTGACCTCGGCCTACGGCGCGGAATATGCCAAAGGCCCGGTCACCTTCCAGGCCATCGGAAAAAGCGGTGGGTCCCAGTTCCATGGCGGCGCTTATCTGTACACCCGCAATGCCGACTTCAATGCCAACAACTCGTACAACAACGCCAGCGGTGTCAAGGCGCCCTACGACAGCTTTTATTATCCAGGCGGCGATTTCGGCGGTCCGGTATTGATTCCGGGGACGCACTTCAACAAGAACCGCGACAAGCTGTTCTTCTACTCCGCATTCGAGTACATGAACCAGAAGCCGGCGGGCGCATTGCAAAGCTATTTCGTGCCGACCTCGCAAATGATGCAGGGCAATTTCAGCCCCTCTTACATCGCGTCGCTCGGCCCTGGTTTCGCCAGTGCCCGTAGCGAGGGCGCCTCGACTCTGGGCGGAAATTGCAACACCAAGGTAGCCCAGAGTGCGTGTCCCTCGATGTTCCCGGGCGATATGATCCCGGCATCCATGCTCGATCCTAATTCGGCCATCTACATGGGCCTGTTCCCGAAACCCAACGTAGATCCGACCTCCAATCCGACCGGCGCCAATTATCAATACTTCGTCAATCCGCCGACGAACCGGTGGGAGTTGCGGCTGCGCGGCGATTACAACATCAGTGACAAGACGAAGTTGTTCTTCTCCTGGAACCGGCAGGATGAGCACGACGAGAATCCGATCAGCATCTGGTGGCAGATCGGTGGCTCGCTGCCTTATCCGACCAGCCAGGACGCGGTGCAGAAATCGAACGTTTACAGCGCCAACCTGGTACACGTGTTCAGTCCGACGCTGACCAATGAATTCGTTTTCGCGGATGCCAAATTCGTCAACCCGATCATGCTGGGCAACCCGGCGACTGTGGATCCGAGCAAACTCGGGTTCCAGTTTACCGGCTTGTTCACCAACAACTTCACTCCCCAGATCCCGAATACCTACGGTTGGAGCAATGCCTCCGTTGGTTTCGCGACGTATCCTTATGGCGAGCCATTTCCTCCGGGCGGCGCAAACTCCTTCGGCAAACTGTCGAATACGCCGAACATCAGCGACAACGTCACCAAGGTGCAAGGCAGCCACACGATAAAGGCCGGCGTTTACTTCGACTACGCCCAGAACTGGCAAACCGGCGGCGGTTTGAATAGTTCCTCGCAGGGTGGCGTGGAATTCGATCCTTGGGGCGGCACCAGCACCGGCAATCCTCTCGCCGATTGGGTTACCGGGCGCATGACCAACCTGGCGCAGGACGAAAGCGAGGCGGTAGCCAACTTCAAGTACTACCAATACTCGTTCTTCGTCAACGATCAATGGAAGGCATCCCGCCGGTTAACGCTGACCGGCGGTCTGCGTTTCGAGCATATGGGGAACTGGTATCCAACGAGTGGACCTGGTCTGGCCGTTTGGGACCCCTCGACGTACAACAACACCTGTACAACTTGCGCGTTCACTGGCCTGGAGTGGCACGGCATCGATCCTAGCATTCCGATGTCCGGTTCTCCGTCGAAGTCCTTCTTCGTGGAGCCGCGCTTCGGCTTTGCCTACGATCTGTTTGGCAATGGCAAGACCGTGCTACGCGGCGGCGCCGGTTTGTTCCGCTATCAGCTTTCATACAACACGGCCAGCGGTGCGGCATTCTCGGCTCCGCTCGGCATTCCTCAGGGCGTCACGACCCTGGGCAGCGCGGCTATCAACGGGGTGACCACGGCCTGCTGTGTGGGTTGGAATCAATTCCCCGAATTTTCGCCGTCGCTGGGCGCGGCTGGTTTGGGCTCCGCCCTCGGTGGCGTGTTGGCAATGGATGACAATCGCACACCCAATACCTGGACCTACAACTTCACGGTTTCCCAACGGACTCCGTGGCGGTCGGTGGCGGAATTCCAGTATCAGGGCAATCGTTCCCGCGACCTGATGCAGGATGGGCCGCTATCTAACATGGACCTCATTCCGCTGGGCGCATTCTTTGGAGTTGACCCGCTCACCGGTGTCAACAACTATGCCAAAGGGTGCACGTTGCCTTCCAGCGGCTGCCTGAATGAGAACGACTACTATCCGTACCATCAGTACACGGGTATCACGTTAATCAGCCACGGCAGCTATTCGAACTACAACGCGTTCATCACCACCTGGCAGAAGCAGTCGGGGCGCATGACCTTCACGGCGAACTACACGTTCAGCAAGGTCCTGGGCATCCGCGACAACCAGACGGCCAATGGCGCGGGCGCGGGCAATACCATGGACCCATATAGCGTAGCCGCTAACTACGGCGTGCTGGCATGGGACCACACGAACATCTTCAACGCGGCTTACGTATTCAACCTCCCCAGCCCGGTTAAGGACAACAAGTTTCTGGGCGGGGTAGTCAACGGTTGGGTGCTATCGGGCATCACGCAGTTCCAGAGTGGCGCGCCGATCCAGCCGAACACCAACGGCAATCTGGATATCAGCTTGCCGACGACTTCGCAGGGTCCGGATTCCTTGGGCACCAATGCTTTGACGCCTGAGCCTATCCTGACTTGCGATCCGCGGAGCAATTTGAAGCCGAACCAGTACTTCAACCCGTCGTGCTTTGCGCCGGCTCCGGCCGGCAGCATGGGCGACATCATCTGGCCATATATCAAAGGGCCCGCGTTCTTCAACAGCGACCTGGCGGTATACAAGGATTTTCTGTTCAAAGAACACCAGAAGATCGAGTTGAGGTTCTCGGCGTTCAACTTCCTGAACCATCCGCTGTGGCAGTTCGGCACGGCCGGCAACGGAGATGAATTCCTGAACTTCAGCAATAGCAGCGGCCAATTGTCGCAGACCAATCTGAACAATCAGGCGGGCACGCCGTTGTTCAAGGTGGGCCGGCGTGTGGTCGAGTTTGCAGCCAAGTACAACTTCTGAGCGCGCGTAGAGCGAGCGGTCAATGGGGCGGCGCAAGCCGCCCCTTTTTTTGTCTTATGAACCAATTTGCAAAGTTCCCACGGCCGTCAAACTCGCGCTATCCGAAGAGTTGCCCAGATACACCGTGTAAGTCCCTGGGGCAATCAACCAGGCATTCGAGTTCACGTCCCAATAGGATAGCGGGTGGGAAGAGTCGTTGGCGTCCACCTCGATCGTTACCTGCTGCGACGCTCCGGGCTGCAAAAGAACCTTTTGCCATCCCACCAGCCGTTTGGGCGGCTCGCCCGTACTCGCGGGGAGGCCCAGATAAACCTGTGCGACTTCCGCCCCGGCTACCGCACCGGTATTCGCCAGATTGAAGGTCACCTGAAAATTCGGATTGCTCGATCCCAGGTTATTCACGACTGCCGCGTTGGAGAACGAAAAGGCAGTGTACGAAAGCCCGAAACCAAAAGGAAATAAGGGGGTTATCCCCTGCGAGCCGTACCATTTATAGCCCACATTGAATCCCTCGAAATAATTCACGGGAAACGGCGTGATGCCATCCGGACCGCTGGGAATTGTGGGCCGCGGCAAATCATTGACGCTGGCCGGAAAAGTGACCGGCAGCTTGCCGGAAGGGTTCACGGTCCCGAACAAGAGACTGGCGATTGCGGGACCTCCTTGTTGGCCTGGAAACCAGGCTTCCAGGACGGCGCTGACGCTATCGAGCCATGGCATCACCTGCGGTCCGCCGTTTTCCATCACCACTATGGTGTGCGGATTCGCGGCCGCAACGGCGGCGACCAGTGCGTCCTGATCGATGGCCGGCGTGTGTATCAGGTCGGTAAAGTTCAAACTGGGCAGATCCATGCCTTCACTGGTCCATTGGCTGACGAAAACTATGGCCACCTGCGCGGAAGCGGCCAATGTGGCGGCCGTTGTAGAATTCGTGCCGGGATCAAACTGCACGGAAGCATTCGGGGCCATGGCCTGAAGCGCCTGCAGCGGCGACGAAGGGTCCCAGATCACCTGCGCCCAGCCGGGTGGATTGGGATAACCTTCCGTCAGAGCGGGTCCACCTGTAGGTGTAACCTGCGCCGAACCGCCTCCGGACAGGACCGCAACATCGGCATGCGAACCGATCACGGCGATGGATTTCACGGTAGCAGCGTTCAATGGAAGCTGTCCGCCGGCATTCCTGAGGAGCACCGCGCCCTGTTCCTCGGCTTCTTGAGCAATGGCCTGATCGGTGGCCGTATCGATCGGTCCGAGCGACTCCGGATAATCGAACAAGCCGGCCGCATACATCGCGCGCAGAATGCGCTCGACCATATTGTCCAGACGCGATTGAGGCACCTGGCCCGTGGCGATCGCCTGCGCCAGCGTTCCGAAATACTGGTTATCCGGCTGCTCCTGATCGAGACCCGCCAGGGCGGCGTTGACGGTTGAATGCGTGGCCCACCAGTCCGACATCACGAATCCCGGAAATCCCCAATCGCCTTTCAGAATGTCATTCAACAAGTGCGAATTCTCGCAGGAATAGGCGCCGTTCACGAGGTTGTAGGAACACATCACCGACTGTACGTTGGAATCCTTGGCGCCGATTTCGAACGCCAACAGATCGCTTTCGCGCATGCCGCGTTCGTCGATTTGGGCATCCGCCGTCGTGCGATCCGTCTCCTGATCGTTGAGCGCGTAATGTTTGATGCCGCCAATCACGTGCTGCGCCTGTATGGCATTGATGTGGGCGGCAGTGATTTTGCCGGCCAGGATCGGGTCTTCGCCCTTGGTTTCAAACGTCCGGCCGTCCCGGGGTTCGCGGCCGATCAGGTTGATGTTGCCACCCAGATTCACGTTCATACCGTAGGCTCGCAACTCGCTTCCGATTACGGTGCCGTACTTGTATGCCTCGTTTACGTCCCAACTGGCGGCGCTGGCGATGGATGATGGCAGCGCGGTGGCTGGTCCGACGGCGTTGCCTACTCCCACGCTGCCATCGGCCAGATAGAGATCGGGAATTCCGAGCCGCGGAATACCGGGCACATACCCGGCCCCCCCGCGCGGAAGCGGTATCTGCGCCGTGACGGGACCGCCCGCCCCATAAATAAGCTGCACCTTTTCGTCTTGCGTCATCTGCGTGATCAATTGGTTCGCCCGCTGGTCGGGGGTGGGCGGCTCGACGGCAATGGTGACCGCGTTGGAGGTTACGCCGCCCATCGAAAGCAAGACCGGCACGGCATTACCAGTAGGCGCATTCGCGGGGACCAAAGCATTGACCTGGTATTCGCCGACGGTTCCCGGCGCGAGACCCGAGAAGCTGACCTGTGCGGTCACGCCGCCGATTGTGACCGTGGGTTTTGTAGAAGTCTCCGCCAGCGGATTGCCCGGCGCCGCAGTTCCAGTTGCGGGCTGGTTGCTGACCGCACCCAGACCGGTACAGAAGATCAGAATGGTGGTTACGCCGGCTCCCGCCGGATTCGACGGCGTGACCAGACTGTACGAGGTGTCCAGGATGGCGCCCTGGCCAGTCCCTTGCCCGTTCATGCTAAAAAGACCTGGCGCGAATGGTGCGATGCTGACCGTTTGCGCGGCGCTCGTCTGGCCCGCCAGGCTGGCTGTAAGCGAAGACTGAGTTTGCCCCGCGGTTTCCCATGGCACTTGCACGTTCACCTGGCTGCCGGCCGCGTAGAACAAGGGCGCACCTGCATTACCGAATGCGAGCGATAGTCCTCCCAGGCTGAGAGGCAGGGGAACCTGAGTTGCCTCGGCTGGCGCCACCAGCAAAAAACTGCCGTAAACCGACGCGATGCTGCCCGGAGCAACGGGCGCCCCCGGCGCGGAACTGGCGGCGTTTATCACGCCGCCCGAGTTAATGGATGGCGCGGGCTGCGCCCACGCCGCCGCGCATACGGCGATCACCACCGCCAGCGCGCGAAAGAGAGCCTTTGGAACGGACATAAAGTCGTCCAAAGGTTATCATACGGCGGCGGGACATGGAGCTTACTGGAAGGTGATAGTCACAGCGTTGGCAGGCATGCCGTCAACCGAAATGGTGAGTGTTACCACTCCGGCGCCGGCCAGCGAACTGGGCAGGGTCACGACAATTTGATCCTCACCGGCGAATTGGGATTGCGGGCCGGAAAACGATACGGCAAGCGGAACCGATCCGGCCAGCACTTTGGCGCCGCTGGCGCCGGAAGCAGCATCGAATCCAGTGCCGAATAAATCCAGATACAGGGTGTCCCCGTTGAACACAATGGGCACAGCGACGTTCTGACCGCTCGTAGCATCGTAAGTGAACACCAACTCCGGGTTCGGATCCTGCGTCCCGTCCGGATGCACTCGCTGAATATAGGCGGCCGCTACACCTTGACCGTTGTAATTCGCCGAGAAGATCGCTGGAGCCAGGTCTTGCACCTCGAGGACCCCGTTTGCCACGACGGTGGCGCCATTTAAGACCTGCACGGTGGCCAATCCGCTCGCCAAGCCGGACGGAATCTGATAGTTGAACTGCTGCGGCGACACGTACAACAGCGGCGCATAGGCCGCGTTACCGCCGCTATCCGTGATCCGCACTTGCGCTCCCAACAGAGAATCAGGCAGCGGCAAGGTAGCCTGCTGCGAGCCGGTGACCAACCCGCTGCCGTAACCGGCCGCCAATTCCCCCGGCGCACTGGCCCAACCGTAAGAACCGGCCGCCGACGCGGTCCTGAAAGATCCCGGAGCGACGTGCGCCAATAGTGTCGGCAATTGCTCGGCATCGGTCGTGAAGCCGTTCGAGGGTTGCACGGACAGAAGGCTGCAGGAGCAACCCGGCACATCCGCCCACAGTTCGCCGGCGGCCCAATAAGTACCGGGCATTTGAGCTGTGTCCAGCTCACTGAGAAAGTTGTCCAGCACGGTCAGCCAACGAACATCATTGCTTGGAATGCCATACTCGCCCAGATAACATGGCACCTTATTCGTCTGGCACCAGCTAATAAACGGTATCAGCCGCGCGACACCGACGCTGGCTAATTGGGGATTCGCCGCCAGTTCCTGATCGTACGTTTCCGCGTAGGTTCCGCTGAAATCAGAGTCAAAATACTCGTGCGCTTCATAAAAATAATTGCCGGCGGGATCGTTAATGAAGCTTGTGTTTCCGTTGTACGATGCCCAATAGGTGGCATTACTCCACCCGTCTCCCGCAATCATGATCAATTTGTTGTCGCCATTGGCGCGGATGGCCGAGAGAACCTTCTGCGCGATCTGGCCCCAGTTCGCCACGCCCATGTCGTGCGGCTCATTGGAGAGGTCGTAAGCGATCACCGCCGGCTCATTCTGGAAGACGGTGGACATCTTCACCCAGAAATCCGCGAACTCATCCGAAGTGACCGCATATGGGCTTCCCGGACACGGGTTATCGAGAACGCAGGCATCGCTATCGTAATTCGCAACCTGGCTCTCCAAGGTCGCGTAGCGCGCTTCATTGTGCGGACAGATGCTGATCAGCGCACCGGCGGCTTTAGCGTAAGCCACATCCTGTTGTAAGTATCCGAGCTCCGTTGGATCCAGGTCGCCGTTCAGGGTAGGCTGCAGCCGCTCCCATTTCACCTGCAGACGAATGAACGGGAGAGAGCGCGCGGCGAAGTAGTTGAAAGTAGGCGCGGTGGGAAAAGTATAATTGCCGGGCCCGTACGTTTCATTCAGCGGGTCTCCCCATTCCGCCTGGGAGACGTTGACGCCCCGCAGGTACTGCCCCGCCGCCGCGCCAGTAAGGCTGAGGACCGACACGGCGACACAGCCGATTCGTAGCAGGAACACGATTGTGGACCTCCTGATACAGCGCAGTATATCAACGAGACATGTTCAGGACAATGGTAGGGTTGCTTTAGCGGGCATATTGCAATCTATAGTTTAGGGGGTGGGCGCCGTCATCGGAACCTCAAGCCGTTTAATTGTACTTGAGCGATGAACGCAGCACCAATGAACAAATCGGCGGCGACGGAAAAGGCAGCGTCCCGGCGTACCACGCTAACTTTTTACCGGCACTCCCGACCGCGAGGAAGGCGGCGAGACTGGGCAGAACGAACATGAGGAAGATTTCGACTAGCATGTCCATTTGCGCTTGTCCCTTCCCTCAAAATGTCAAAGATTTCGTAATGAACGGCAGCAGGCCTCTCGCCAACGTTGTCTAAAATCAAATACCAGTCTGGTTCAGATTCTTTCGGTATGTCAATTCTGGCATCTAGAAGTTTGCGCGAAAGAAAGGCCGCTCGCCCATAATTGCGACTTGAACGCCGCCAACTCTGCAAATCCGAAGCCTGAACCACGTAGATGTCGATGGCTATATTCGCTTCAATCCTGATACGTATACCTTTACGTTTTGGAGTGGTTTCGTACAAGAACTTCCTGTACTTTTCCAGGTGATACTAACGTAGTAGGCATTATTTCGTATCTCCCGCTTCCGCCTTCGTCTCTCCCCCTCGGATTCCGATTGGATCGGGTCCACTGACTTTGGCTTTTTTGCCTTGGGGAACTTCGTCCCTCCTGGTCCTTCCTCGATTCTCTCCAGAACTTCTCCGATCGTCCGATAGAACAGCGGGATGAGCAACAGGAAGCCTAATTTCCAGTTGACGTTCAGTCCCGTCAAGACCGTCGTCATTCTTTGGTTTTGATACCCGCCAGCCCCGAATACTATCCATGCGATCAATAACACGACCGTAAGCCAAATCAATGCAGCGACTAACAAAACACTTGTAACTTCCGCCCACTTCAAGAGAGTGTTTAGGAACGAGTCCTTGGGATGCTCTATGGGTTCGTCTGGCATGAATCTCCGCCGCTCGAAGTAGGCACACTCCCGTCATATGATTTGAGTGTCGCTCAAACCGCTCTGCGTGGCTGATGGGAGTCAGCGCCACGCGCTGTCCCCGGTTGTATCACGATCAAGCGGTCATCAGATCGCGGATGTCCCAAACACGGCTTGCGATGCCCGCTTCCGTCGCCGGACTGACGCGAAGCGTTTGATGAACCTTAGCGCAGTTGTCAAAGCAAACCTGTAGGGGTGCGGCTTCGAGTTCCTTCCTGAATCGACATGGGACGGCGAAAAGAATGAGATCGTATTCCTGACCGCAAGGGACTGATGCGAGCTTTTACTACAGTTTCCGGATCGCCGTCTGTGTATCTTTTTACGGAATCCCTTTTGTGGATTGCCTCCCAGCCCCGATAGTCCTGCATCACATGGAACGCATTATCAAGAGCATCCTGCTGGGTATCGAAACGGAGCCAGGCGGCTTTTCCCGGTGCTTTATATGATGTAAAGTATTGCAATTTGCTATCTCCTCGTTAGGACACCGCTACCCGGACAATCGTTTACGCCCAGCGGTCGCGCCTCCATGTCAAAATAAGGATGGAGGCCGCACCGAGGAACACCCATGACCCGAACGATCGAGATTCCGATTCCAGAGGATCTGCTGAGGCTTGTGGACGAGAAAGCCCGGAGGACTGGGCTCATGCGGGACGCCTACATTCGTGCTGTCCTTTCGAAGGAAGTCACGGCCGAACCCTCCATTAGCGAGATTCTCGCGCCGTTCCGCGACCAGGTTGAGGGTAGCGGAATCAGCGAGGAAGATCTTGATCACCTGTTTTGGCGACGCTCGTGACGAGTATCACAAGGACAGGTTCCCGCGGACGGATGATGAGCGCTGACCGTGGCGAAGTTCCGCGCAGTATTCGACTGCATGGTATTCCTTCAGGGCGCGGCGCGACGAGAAAGTGCTGCTGGCGCTTGTTTGCGCCTGTTGGAGTTGGATGGAGTCGAGTTGTATGTGTCTCCGCAAATTGTAGCTGAGCTCCGAGACGTAATGACTCGTCCGCGGGTGCGGCACAAGTTTCCTGCGTTGACGGACGATCACGTTAACTGGTTTCTGGCCGCGCTTCAGAGAAAAAGCGTTTTCGTTCCGCAAGTTCCGCGCATCTTTGTTTATGACCGGGATCCAAAGGATGAGCCCTACATCAATCTCGCGATTATTACGGCCGCGGATTACCTCGTCCGCCGGGATGCCGACCTCCTGGACCTCGGCAGAGATTCGGACGTTGATGGCGAACGTCTCAGGCGCCATAGTCCGCGCTTGCGAGTGTTGGATCCAGTTGAATTCCTGGTGGAACTTCGTCGCCAATTGTAGTCGAACGGTGAACTCCCACTTACACGGGCCCCTCGGCCCTGCCTCCCATCCGCAAGCCTTCCCACAATCCGCGCCACTTGCGCAGGACCAGCTCCGCCAGGTTCAGCAATATTGCCAGAGCCAAAAGGTAAGGCCACAGTTCGAGGGCGGATGGTATCGTGCGGCCGTATGAATCAAAAACCGTCTCTAGCGGCGGATTGTACCGGCCGCCAGTGGAAGCCGCCACCTGATGCAATAACTGATCATTGGCTCCATATTCGGTCATCTCGTCTTCCTGGCGATAGAGGCCCACTTCCGGAAAAGCGCGCGATTCGGCCAGCGGGCGCACCCGGAACAACCCTTGCCGTTCGCCGATAGCGACGCGCGCCCGGTAATGCCCCGCAGCCATCTTTGTCACCTTCAGCGGCGATCGGTATCCGTTCGGCCCGAACACGTAGATATCCGGAATGGCAGCGGGCTCGGGTACGTTGTGGGCCAGGCGGTAATCCGCAACGAGTTCGCCGGTGGAGCGGTCGAACTCCGCGGAGGCTTCGCTGGCGGTGGCGTGCGGTAGCAAGTCGTGAAAAACATTGGCCCACAGCTTATCGAATCCGGGCCATTCCACCCAGGCCGCGGCCCAACGATTCTTGGCGTCGGAGGTGAACACGGCCGCGCGGCCCAAGCCGTACTGCCACCGCACCAGCAAGGGATCTTCGGGGCTGGCGCGAAGAATCAGATCGGCCGTGGGCCGGGCCTGAAAACGCACGTAGCCCCGCAAGGGTGGGGCGGTCTCAATGTTCACGCCATCCAGAATCTCGGCGTGGTTGGCTATTTCGGCGTGGACGTCTTTTTCTACCGCGGTCGATCCCGTGTGTTCCTGTACATCACGCAGGACGATCTGCTCCAGGCCGGATGGGTCGTTTAGAAAATAAGCCTTGCCCTGCGCGAGTTGAGCCACCTTTTCCAGGAACGCGCGGTTGACATCCTGCCCGAGGCCCACCGTAGAGATGGTCACGTGATTGGCCAGCGCCTCCTTGGAGAGCGACATGCTGTCACCTTCCTCGGAGATACCGTCCGTGAGCAAGACGATGTGCTTGTAGATCGCTTTGGAGGGCAGGATACGGTGGTAGGCTTCGCTGAGCGCGGGTGCAATCTGCGTACCGCCATCGGGAGTAATGCCAGAGATCAGGCGCTTAATGGATACGCGGTCCTCCGCGCGGCGCAAGGGCACGGACCACTGGAAAGAATTATCGAAAATCAGCACACCTACCTGGTCGATGGGGCGCAGATTCTCCACTACGCCGATAGCCGCCTGGCGCGCGAGTTCCATCTTCTTACCTTCCATGGAGGAGGACTTATCAATAATGAGCACCACTGCGGTGCCTTCCGGCGTGCGCGGCGGAGCCAGTTTGGCGGGCAAGGATCGCTCCAGGGCGTCCTCCTCCCGCTTTTCCACGTACACATTCCGGTCGCCACCGATCCAAAGCAAGCCCCCACCCTGTTTGACAAAGGTTTCCAACGCGGCTTTGCGTTGCTCCGGGACGGCCTGGAAATCCCAGTTATTGAAGATGACCACCTGGTATTCGTCGAAGGCTTCCGGCAGTGTGGCTGCCGCATGTTGCACATCGAACTGATTGGCATCCAGAGTACGGACCAGGTGCGCCTCGGCATCCGGCGGGTCCCGGCTGACGAGCAAAGCGCGCGGGCGGCGTAGCGTGAGGGCATCTTCGAAATGCGCCTCTCCCAATCCCTGCGCGGTGACGCGTCCGGCCAGTTCGATGGCGCCGGAAGCACTGACGCTGGCATGCGCCCGCACATGGTTGACCCCGGAGCTCAGGTTGACGCGACTCATCCCCAAGGGCTTACCTTCGGCCGTGATCTCCACGTCGGCCTGCGCGGCACGCGGGGATTCCAGTGTGATATCCACGGGAAAACGTTCGCCGGTAAACACTTGGGCCGGCAGGCTCACGGAATCGAGCACCAGATTGGGCCGCGGGTGACCGGCCATGGGAACCACGTCGATGGGAATACCCCGCTGCTGCGCCTGCCATAACGCACGCGTAACGCTGCCTTGGTTCTCGTTGCCATCCGATAGAAGCAGCACCCGGGGAACCAATCCAGCCGGCAAAATACCAAAGCCTTCCCGAATGGCAGCCTCCAGATTGGTCGCATGCGCTTCCTGTCCCGGGCTTGGGATGAGTTTCCATGCCTGCGCTTCGCGCTCCTGGGCTGAGGGCGTACGCGGCACGCGGGCGAATGGCATGACTTGGGTCCAATTGCGGCCGCGCCCTTTCTCGATGGCCGTAGCGAGCGTGGAGGCGGAGTCCAGGTCCTGCGGCGTCACGCTGGCGGAGGTGTCCACCAGGATGGCCAGAGCCACTCGGGATTCGTAGAAGGTAACGCGTGGCTCGGCGAGTGCCAACAGAACCGCAGCCAGGGCTCCGGCTTTCAGAATCAGTGCGGCCCGGCGTGCGGAGTTGCGCCACTCCAATGCCGCCCACGTCATAGGCGCAATGGTTAGCGGCAGGATCCATAGGTGGGCGACAGTCATGAGATTAAGACGCCTTCCTCATGGCGACAGCCTGGCGGGAAATCCGGGAGGCGCGCCGGCGGAAGCGACCGTACAGGATCCACTCAGCCACCAAACTCGCAGCTCCAGCCAACGCCAACCATTGCCATAGGTCGGTGGCTTCCCCCACGGGGGCTGAAAATCTCGGCATCCCCCGGCGGGTTTTGGCTGGAGCGTCCCACTGTGATTCCCACAGTTGGGGCAATGTCATTGAATAGACGTACTCGCGATCGCCGGCCAGAAGGCGCACCGTACCAGGTGACCCGCTGAAAAACTCGAGATCGGCGCCCCGCAATGTAAAGGGGATGGCATTGCCCGCTGGGCCCACCAATCGCACGTTCGCCGGGCGAACATCGGCGTCCAGGGGAATCTTGACGGTTCCCACACTACCCGCGGTCAATTCCGAACGGCGGAAGGTGGCTGGCGCCATCCAGCGCAACAGATTCGCAAAAAGCAACGGCGTGGCGATTTCGTAGCGCATGGCGGACAAGGCCGGGTGAAAGCCCAAAACGGCGATTTTCGGTTTGCCGGGACGCGCAACGATCACGGGGCCATTATCAGCCTCGGCGACCTTCAAGTCATCAGGCGCAGCTTCAAAGATAGAGGCACTTTCGAGCCGGAAATCGTTGGTGTGCAGCCCGGCGCCCAGGGGGTCGCCGGAGAGCCAATGGTTGAGCGTCGCATCGGTAACTCTGGACCGAACGGATATGGGTGAGCCGCCGGCTGGCGGATCGATCCAAATGGAATCGACGATCGGTGGCGTGGGCGGACGAAACCGATCGATGATCACCAGGGCCGCGGAATCCGGCGTGCCGTACGCGGAGGGAGGGCGAAAGGTGGCTTCGACGAGCGAGCTCGCCGTCAACACCGGCCGCAGCAGATCAGGCTCGGCGGAGTAAACCGTGATGCGCAAGGCGGCCTGTGCAGGCAGCCGCAGAATGGCTCGATCGTCGGCCGGGAAAGCGTCACCGGGGAGAAGCTGCGCCTGCAAGTAACCCGCAGCCCGCGTACGAAACTGGAAACTGGCTTCTCGATCCGTGCCTGGCGGTATTGTAATATGCGCGGAGCCGGCCGGCACTTTGCCCGGGCCATCGGGTGATGGGCCAAAGCCCAGTGCCAGCGTGACGGCGCGGGAAGTGGCGCCGTAATTGCGCACCGAAACGTAGATTTCCCACACCGCGGAATCACTCGCCGAGCGACGCACGCCAATGCGGCGCAGTCCGCAATTTTCCGATGGTCCGGTTACGGGCAGGTACCGCAGATTCGGCAAGCCAGGTGGATCGGAATCCTCCTCGGCGATTTTACCGGCGCCCACGTAGACGACTTCGCCGGCACGGCGTCCTTGCTGCGCTTGAACCTGCCGAGCAAAAGCCAGAGCCTGCCCCAGGTTCAATGCCGTGAGGGCCGGCTGCGAAGCAGCCACGGCGTCTTCGAGTTTCGCCCGGTCGGGCTCGAACGCGGTGGCGGGCGTGGCGAGCCCATCGGCTCGCACCAGCATGATGCGATCGCGCGAGGGCACGGCGCGGACGTAGGCGCGCGCCCTATCGCGCGCCTGATCCATTAAGGTACGGCGGTTGGTTCGCGCGCCCATCCAAGCGGAGGTATCCAGGATCAGAACGTGATCGCGCGGCGCCGCGGCAGGTGAGCCGAATCGCAACTGGGCGATGGACAGCAACAACAGCGCCAGAGTAAGGAGTTGCAGTAGAAGAGACAGCGGCTGTTGAATGCGGCGCCGGCGAGCGACCAAGGCCGGCTGCTCGGCTGCCACCCAGAAGCGCAGGGTGGAGACAACCTGGCGCCGGCGGGAGCGGTCCAGTAGGTACAGCGCCAGCATGAGCGCGGAACCGGAGCCCAGCACGGCCAGGAATTGTCCCAAGGTGAGATTCAGGAGATGCATGGGGTGAGCCGCGCCCTAATCGGCGACGCCGGTGGCTGGTCAGTGGCAGTAAGTTCAGCCGTGAAGGGCGGCACGATACTCATTATGCTACTCCGCGCGCGCTGATAATCGGTCCGAAAATCACGTCCTCCACTGGTTGCGAAGTGGAGACGCCCGCATAACGGCCGCCATTACGCAGCGCCAGCTTTTGAATGCCGCGGGCATAGTCCTCGAATGCCTGCGTGTAACGCGCGCGCGCGCCCGCGTCGACCTGCACCTTCAAGCGGCCGCCGGTCTCGGCGTCCTGTAATTCCAGTTCACCATCCCACGGTGGCACGCGGTCCTCTTCCGACCACACTTGCAACAGCATCAGTTCGTGCCCGAAATCAGCCAGATGTTGCAGTGCCCGTTCGCACGCCTGATCGTCCAGAAAGTCGGAAATGACGATCACGACCCCGCGCTGTGAGTACCGGCTGACGAATTCCCGGAGCACCCCTAAGAAATCGGTGGGACCATCGGCGCGCATGGCTGCCAATGAATCGAGCACCGGGCCAAAACGATGCCTTCCTCCCGTACAAAGATGACGACGACCCAGCTTACTTGAAAACGAGTGCAACTCGATAGCGTCCAGGCGTACCATGCCGACGTAGCACAGCGCGCCGGCCAGCCGCCGGGCATAATCGAACTTGCCGCCGGCAGCCATGGAATTGCTGTTGTCCACGAGCATACGCACCGGCACGCGCGGTTCTACCTGAAACATTTTGAGGAACAGCTTTTCAAGCCGCAGATAGGCGCGCCAATTGACGGCGCGCAGATCGTCGCCATGATGGAAACTGCGATGATCCAGAAACTCCTGGCCCGCGCCTGGGAAACGCGATTGGTTGTGGCCGCCAACCAAACCGGGAAACGACTTCTGCCAGCGCAAGGTGAGCCGCTCCAGCTTCTCCAGAAACTCGCGGTCAAGAATGGGAACGGCATCCATACCGGTGGCGACCGCCTTACGCGGCAGTGTGGGCCGTGACTTCCTCGATGATAGAGTCCAGGATGGTCTCTGGCGTTTGGCCGTCCGCATGCGCGTCAAAATTCAAAATGATGCGATGGCGCAAGACCGCGCGTGCGACGTGTTGGATGTCGTCGATGCTCAGGTGATAACGCCCGCGCATCAGGGCGAGCACGCGCCCGCACTCCACCAGCGCTTGCGCGCCACGCGGCGAACTACCATAGCGGATGTACTTGCGCGCCGCCGGATGGGCTTCTTTTTGTTCGGCCTGGGTGGCCAACACCAGTTCGATGGCATACTCCTGCACATGCGCCGCAACCAACACTTCGCGGCACACGTCGCGCACTTCGAGTATGGCGTCGCGATCCAGCACCGGCTCCACTTGCGCTTCGTCGCGCTGGATCGTGCGCTCCACGATGCGGTTCAATTCCGCGCGCGTAGGATAGGTAACCAGGATCTTCATTAGAAAACGATCGAGTTGCGCTTCGGGCAACGGGTAGGTGCCCTCCATCTCAATCGGATTCTGAGTGGCCATCACCAAGAATGGACGTTCCAGCTCGTGAGTGGTGGTACCGCTGGTGACGGTGCGCTCCTGCATGGCTTCGAGCAGCGCCGATTGCGTCTTGGGGGTGGCGCGGTTGATCTCGTCAGCCAGCACCAGATTGGCGAAAATCGGACCGGGCTGGAAGCGCAGAAATTTCGCGCCGCGGTCGCCGGTCTCGATGATCATGCTGCCTACAATGTCCGCCGGCATGAGGTCCGGCGTGAACTGTATGCGCGAATACTTCAATTGCAGGGCGCGCGCCAAGGTACGCAACAGTGTAGTTTTGCCTAGTCCCGGCACGCCTTCCAGCAGCACGTGTCCGGAGGCCAGCAGGCAGATGAGCACACCTTCCACCACGTCGTCCTGGCCGACGATGATTTTGGCAATTTCGTTGCGAACACCCTCCAGGCGCTTTACGGCTTGTTCAAGGGCGGCTTCTGTTCCCACGTTCTTATTGTAGAGCAGGCGAATGCCCAACCGGCATGCGAAACATCCCCAAGACGTATCCGACCCCCGTTTCAGTGCGCGCCACCGGATCGAACCCGGAGGGAAGAGGTTTTGGATTCGTTTATCTGTGCAGTAGTCCATGGCAGGTGAACCTGCCGCCCCACATCTTCCACCTGCCGGGCGAGAGATGGAATGCCGAGTCTCTCCGCCGAACTCGTTCGCTCCTGGAATTGGGAAGCGTCCGATCGCACCCCCAACATAGCTTGCGCCGAGAAACGGCAAACGCGCGCCCGCAACTGCCAGGGTTGGCGGCGCGACTGGTTTAGCGCCGGGGCGATTTCGTCTAACTCCTGGAGCGCTTCGGCCGGCCGGCCATCCATAGTGAGAGCCTCGGCACGTATCAATGCCGCGCCAGTCCAGCCCTCTGGATTCGCGCTGCGCCAGACCTGCTCGGCGATGGCGGCCTGGGTCTCGGCTTGCCGCCAGTCATGGCGCGACCATGCCAGCTCAGCCCGTGAGAGAGCGACCTCCGCCTTCCAGGATGCGAGCGCATCCATTTGCTGCACGTCCGTGGCGGCGCGCTGCCAATCGCCTTCGTCCCGGTGGATCTGGAAGGCCTCGCGCAACGCTAACAGCAGCTTGAAGTGGTCGTCGGTCTTGCGGGCGGCATTGATCACCAACTCGATACGGCGCCTGGCGGCGCCGAGCTGGCCCTGGCTACGATCGAGCTCCGCCATACAAAAGTTCCAGGCAGGATCACTAT
Organism: Bryobacteraceae bacterium; assembly: GCA_049511415.1. Classification (GTDB taxonomy): domain Bacteria; phylum Acidobacteriota; class Terriglobia; order Bryobacterales; family Bryobacteraceae; genus Bog-159. Next base: position 65,550 of record JBEKYC010000008.1, read on the forward strand.
CGAGTGTATTCCCCATGGCATGCAACATGTGCTCGGCTTCACCCAGTCTCCCCTCGGCGATCAGCAGCTCGGACAGGTCGAATTGGGATGCCGCCTTATCGCCCAGGTTCTCGTCGCGAATCAATCGGATTACCTCGCGGTAGAGATCCTCGGCTTGCTGATCCTGCAAACCGTGGACGTGCAAAGCCGCCATGCCGCGCAGCAGTTCCAACAAACCGCGCCGGCTGCCCAGTTGCCGCGCCAATTCGGCGCCCCGGCTGTATAATTCCAAAGCGCGCCGTCGATCACCAAACAGAAAGAGATTGCCCTCCTGGCGCAAAGCGTTCATTTCGCAACTGCGGTAGCCTTCCGCGCGACAGATGCCTAAGCCTTCATCCAGCGGCGCCAGGGGTCCCGGCAGCACCAGGTTCATCAGCAGGCCGCCTTCGCGCAGACGAGCGCGCGCATAGAGATACCGCGCCCCCAACTGCCGGGCTTCCAGGGCGCTCCGCCGCGCCAGGGACAATCCCTTTTGGCCCTCTCCGTGGGAGTAGAGCACGAGGGATTCAGCAAAATCCACGCGGGCCAGATCCGCCGGCAACAACGGCTGGTTACGCATCTCTTGGATTGTGCGCATGGCCCCGTCGATCTGCGCCGACTTCTCCTGAATGTCGGCCAGCGCCAGACCGTAATCGATGACGTCCGGCGACAGGCTCCACAGCTTCTGATAAGAACGCGCCGCGGCCGTCCAGTCACGCATGGCATTTTGACATCGCGCCTCGAGCGCCAATCGCTCGATCGGAGGAAGGGGCGGCGCCAGGGCCAGGGCGGCCTGCGCTTCGATCTTAGCCTGCGCCTCCATCCCCAGCGTGAAATACGTCTCGGCCAAGTCCGATCGGGCCATAAAATTGGATGGATCGGCCATAACCGACTTCTCCAGCAGCGAACGCGCAGCCAGAGGGTCGGAGTCGCGCAACTTGATGACGGCTTCCGAGTATAACCGCATCGAGTCGCGGTCCGGGCCGTGGCGGCCTGCCGGGTCGTCTCCCCCTGGGGATCCTAAAGCCACCCGGATTCTGCGGGCGATTCGATCTGCGAGCGCATACAACTGCGTCTGGCTGCCGGTATCCGACACTTCGAGCACCGTCTGCCCATCACGTAAACGCCGTAGGCGGGTGTCCACCCGGAGCGTGTCCCCGCCGCGGAACTCCACCAACACAGCGTAACTGGCTCCCAGCCGGTGCTGCAGTTCCGGGCTGCGCTCGCGAACCTGTGCCCGCAGGTTGGTGGATCCCCAATCGCGCCGCAGTTGCGCCACTTGCTCCGCTGGGACAGCGCGCAGACCTTCATTGGCGGTTAGTTCCTCCGTGATCATTTCGGCCAACGCGGTCGAGAGCCAGCCGTCGCGACCCTCCGGTAATAAGTTCGTCACATCCAGCACGGCTACCGACGGATGCGGCTCCGGAAGGCGGCTGCGCCAACCGACGGCGCTAACTGCCATCAGTAACAACCCCGCCGCAATTCCCGCCGGCCACGCGCGGCTTCGCGGCGGTTTGGCCGCCATGCGGAATTCAGGCGCGTAGCCGCCCTTGGGAATGTCAATGACGACGGGATCGCGCAGCCCAGGGGTCGCGTAAAACTCTTCCAGACGGGCGCGCAACTTACGTGCGGTTGCACGCACGATCGAATCGGCTTTCGGGTCGAATGAGGGTGGCCGGTCGAAGACTTCCAGACCGACCGAATATTCTTTGATCGCCGCGGCTTTGCCGGCTAGCTTCTGCTCCACCAGGTACCGTAGAAGACGGCACAAACGGGGGCTGTCGGCGAAGCCGGATGATAGCAGAATACGTTCAAGCTGGGCGCGGGCGGCATCTTCTGGAACGTAGTTCGGGTCAGGCACATCCCCTCGGCATCGAACTTCACGAATTATAGCAGAGGCGCATGAATCTCATGTTACGGCCCTTGCGCTTCTCAATAACTCGTGGATAACCGCATCTCCCGGAATAACGCGCGGAAGGTGTTGACTGCTTCCGCGGCCGGGAGATCAGCCGGGCCTTCTCCGAAGTACGCCTTTACAAACTGGCCGAGATCACACCAGGTGGTCGCCAGCACGCCTTGCATGCGGGCGGCCAGCGCGCCGGTGGCGTGCGCGCGCACCGCTTGTATGGCCGTGAGCTGTGCCAGAGCCACCTCTGGCTGCCGCCAGGGACAGGCCAGCACAGAGAAGCCCGCCACGGCGAAGTACTCCGGCGTGGGGAGCGCCTTTTCGTAGTGCCAGTCGCAGATCACAATATCCTTCGGCGCCGCGTAGATCGCCGCGGAAGTGTGGTTCAGGCTGGCCTCCCACCGGCCAATGCCCGTGGATTCGCCATCCAGGAAGCGGTCACCCCACATCCACATCGTGCGCTTGCCGGCTGCCAGGTGATCGTGCAGCGTGCGCACCTCCTGCGCAAACAACTCCGCCTTGTCTTTGCCCTTGCACCGCGGGCAGCCATCCTCGCCGAGCAGAAAGACCTCGTCCATCCCGACGTGAACGGCGTCGGCTTCGGCGGCGTCCGCGAGTTCATCGATCAGATCGAAGAGCACCTGGTGGACACCGGGATGCAATGGACAATAACTGCGGCAGTAAATGCCGGCGTTCCCCGTATATAAGCCCTGCGTTTCGTCAAACTCCGGATGCGATCGCAGTAGCGCGTTGGTGGTCTTGGCCCAGGATTGATGCCCCAGGCAATTGATCTGCGGGATTAGCCGCACGCCGGCCTTGCGGCAGGCGGCGGCCAGGAGCCGCACATCGTCATGCGAGAGCGAATCCGGTTCGGCCACCTCCGGCCGCTTGGCGAATTGGTAATGATAGTCGAATTCCAGGACCAGCACATTCACGCCCTCTTGGGGCAGGCCCTCTTGAATGAAACGCAACGCCAGAGACATCTCATCCGGCCTTGGCGCCATCAGGTGCAGCCCACGGACGGGCACGGGCGGGGCGGCGTCCGCGGAAAGAGCCAAGCAAATAATCCCCATGCCCAGCGCGGCAATGGCTTTCATCGGCGACCTCAACGATAGCGAATTACAAGAAACCTTACAATGGCGGCGGCGAGACCAAACAGCGCCCCGCCCCAGAACGTGGCCAGTGAGCTGGAATAACTGCCGCGCCGGTCGCGCCAGGCGCCGAACAGGTGCATGGCCAGCCCGGCGCCAAGCGGCGCCACAAGGAGACCGGCTCCCTGCCCCATGATCGGATGCGGGAAGATCAGGGAACTGGCGAATCCGGCCAGCGATCCGATAATCACGACCATCGTGCCGCTGGCGACCTGTCCGGTGGCTCCCGTCTCCGGGTCGAGACCGCCGCGGCGTTCCCGGATCAACTCGGCGGCAGATGCGATGAACGAAGGAACCAGCACGTCGACCACCAGTTCCATCAACAATTTCAGAAAATCCACGCTTCAGCTCCGGGCAGCATGTGATTTCTTTACTTCCGCCAGTATCCCCCGCATATACTCGGCAGCCAATTGCGCATTTTTGTCGACGAAGTCCAGCCCCACCGTATGGCCGTCAACCAGCGGCAGGGGATGACACAACTCGAATCCGGCATACCCTCGATACCCGATGTCGAAGAGTCCCAGCATTTCGGCCGTGGCCTTTTCATCGCCCTTCACGGTGATCCCGTCGGCGCTTCGGTCGTACTCGCCACCGTAGTGCCAGAGGATCTGAAGCCCACCCACTTCGTTCAAACTTTTGCGCACACCGGCTTCATCCAGGTGGTGTTCCAGTCGCGCATCGAAGCAAATCTTCAGATGCGGCGAGGCGATTTCGCTCACCATGCGCAAGCAATCGACGTAGCCTCTATCGATCACCGGCGGATGGTTTTGCAGCGCCAGCGTGACACCGAATTCACCCGCCAGCCGGGACGCCTCGCGGAGCGTCTCGCGGCACCATGCCCAACTCTGTTCCGCGGAGAAATCCTGGTGTTCCGCCTTCCACACCGCCTGGGCGATATCGTATCGGCCGCCGCCCTCGGGCCGCAGCGTGACACCCGGCCAGGCCAGGAACACGCGCACGATTTTGGCCCCCAGCTCCGCCGCCATGCGCATCAAATCCCGCGCGTAGACCAACTGGGCTTCGCGATGCTCCGGAATCGGGCTGCTGAAATCGTTATTGCCGGCCACGGCGTAGATTTCGATTCCCTGATCCGCCGCCATGCTCCGCAGATCCCGGCAGCGGGCCGAAGGCATATCGAGTGGATTGCCGTGCGGGCGCTTGCCGTCGATCTCCACGCCCTGGTATCCGAACTGGCGCGCCCGGCCGATCACCTGCTCGACCGTCAGCGCGTCGCCGCGGTACCACACGCCACCATAGGTAATACTGTACAGGCCGATTTTAACTTCGGCCGCCGATGCCGAGCGGGCCGCGTCCGCCGCGCCCAGCGTAGCCGCCAATGCAGCGGTCTGGACAAAACCGCGCCGGCTAATGGAATTGCGCTGATCGTCAGACATGTTTTTTGGTCTCTCTGTAGAGTATTCCGATTTACAGTCCGAAACAAAGGGTAAGCCCCCGCGCGGCTAGCGGACGGGCGACGATACCGCCGCAAAAGCTCGCCGCGCGGCAGACGCCACCTCGCGCGTCGTTGCTTCGTCCCCCAATAAGACGCGGTGCGGCAGCCAAAACGCGTCGCGCACGGAACTTTCCGCCACCGGGCACGGCTCCACCCGGCAGTTCCCTTCGCTGTACAGCGGATTGCCGTACAGCGGATGGGGATAGAACGGCGTGCATGGCACTCCTTGCGCCGTCAGGGCGCGGTGGAACTCGTCGCGCGCCGGCACGCGGCCCAGAAGCAAATACCATGAGTTGGCATTCTGTTGCGGTGGAATCGTCTGCCACTCAATCTCTCCGAGGTCGGCCAGCTCTGCACGCAGCAAGGCAACGTTCCGCGTGCGGCGGGCGATCTGCTCTGGAAGCCGTTCTAGTTGTGCCAGCAGCACCGCTGCCTGCCAACCGGTAATGCGGTAATTGCTGCCCAATAGGTAATGATGGAACCAGCCGCCGTCCGTTTTGCGCCCCTGGTCCATGATGGACCACGCGCGTTGCGCGAAGCCGGCGTCGTTCGTGGTAAGCATGCCGCCTTCACCCGCCGTCATCACTTTGGAGTTCTGGAAGCTGAACGAACCAGCCAGACCCAGGCTGCCGGCGCGGCGCCCGTTCCACTCCGAGCCGTGCGCGTGCGCCGCGTCTTCAATCAGCGGCAGTCCGTGCGCCGCGGCCAGCGGCGCCAGACGGTCCATCTCGGCGATTGCCCCGCCAAAATGAACCGGGATGATGGCGCTTGTCAGTCGCGTAATCGCCGCGGCCACCCGCTCCGGGTCTATGTTGAAGCTGGCCCGTTCGATATCCACAAATACCGGCGTAGCGCCCACGCGGGAAACTGCGGTGGCAGTGGAAATGAAGGATATGGCAGGCACAATGACTTCATCACCGGGCGCCACGCCGGCGGCGGCCAGCGCCATCTCCAGGGTGACCGTCCCGTTCATGGCGGAGACGCCGTGCGCGCAGCCGGCGAATTCGGCAAACTCGCGTTCGAAGCGTTTCACGAAATCACTGTGCCCGCCCCAGCGCCCGCTTTCGAGCACCTGGCTCAGCAACTCCAATTCGCGCCCATCGGAAATCGGCCAATTGGGTATTTGCATTTACATTCCTTGCAGAAAATAATTGAACTGCTTTTCGCGCCCCAGTGTGGTTAGCGCGCCATGGCCGGGCACTACCACGGTTTCGTCCGGCAAGCCGAAATACTTGCCGTGAATGGAGCGCAGGATCTGTTTGCCATCGCCGAAGGGCAGGTCGGTGCGTCCGATACTGTCGCGGAACAGCGTGTCGCCCGCCACCAGCTTCGTCTCCGAAGGCAGCCACAGGCTGACGCTTCCCGGCGTATGTCCTGGCGTATGCAGCACCTGGAACTCGCCGCCGGCCGCGCGGAGTACGTCGCCATCGCGCAGCGGATTGTCGATGGCGGTCCGCTCCGGCGTGCGCGTGCCGATCCAGGCGGCCTGCAGATCCATGATGTCCTGCAGCTTGTCGTCATTCTCGTTCATGTATACGGGCGCGCCTGTCGAGGCATGCAGCTTCTGCGCTCCGCCTATGTGGTCGATATGCGCGTGCGTAATTACGATTGCCGTCACGTGCAGGCCGTGGCGTGACAGGATGGCTTCGATCTTGGGCAACTCGTCGCCCGGATCGATCACCAGCGCCTCGCCGGATTGTTCATCGCCGAAGATGGAACAGTTGCATTGCAGCATGCCCACCGGCAGAATCTCGTGCACCATAAGTAACGATTGTATAATCAAGCCTATGTTCGAAGTCCTTGGGATCCTGATGCGCTGGCTGCACATCACGTCGGTCGCCACGCTAATTGGCGGCATGCTTTACGGCTGGCTGGTGCTCGTTCCGGCCACGGCACTATTGGCCGCGGACGCGCGTAAAGCGCTGACTGATAAGGCCGCCGCGCTCTATCGGCCGCTGGTTTTCAGCGCCATCGCGTCACTGCTGATTTCAGGCGCCTACAACCTGGCGACCAATCCGGGACACCAAACGCTTTACTACATCTTGCTTAGCGTCAAGCTGTTGCTGGCTGCGCACGTTTTCGCGGTAGGAGTACTGCTTGTAACGAAGAATCCGGAGCATCGGGGGCGATTGCTGGCCGGCAGCGCGATTTCGGGGCTGATTATTATTTTGATTTCGGCTTATCTGCGGCGGACGTTTTAAGATGCGTGGCTGCAAAACGCCGCGGGCTGGCGGCAATTGCACTGTGCCAACTCGTTGATTGCGCAAGAAACGTCGACAGCCGAGCTAACCCCGCTCTATGCGTTTCAAGGCGGCTCGGATGGCTGTTTTCCGAGGGGGCCTTGGTGATTCGAGCGGAGCACTTTACGGCATCACGACCGGCGGAGGCACCGACGACGCCGGTACGGTTTTTTTCGGACGGCAAAGAGGGCATTTCCTCTGGGTGGGTTGTTGCGCGTGGGACGTGTAGCTTACGGCACGACCAGCACGACCGTGTTTCAATTGGCGAGAGGAAGCGTGGAGGATCGTTCAAGACATGGCAAGTGGTCCACCTTCAGATCGAGTAGATTCCAGCAGTGAGGCTAGCCGGGACGCGTCTGCTTGAACCAGTGGCGCTCAGCGGCCAAGAGCGATGTGGCAGAGACAGTTGCAGTCCGCATCGTAGGATGCGACAGATATTCCTCAACAGGGATAAGCGCTCCGGTTGCCGCGCGCCTGTTAGTCGAACAGCTCGGCGAGCGGCACGGCGATATCGGGATCAGTGGTGCGCAGGATTCCGTCCTCCACGGCGTGCATGCCTGTAGCCGTGTGAATGAAGGCTTCGCGCGTGCGCGGGTTGATGACCCAGATGTAGGGGACGCCGAATTTCAGGTAGTCGGCTATTTTGCGTTGGATGCGCCCAGCGCGATCCTCGGGCGAGAGAATCTCAATGCAGAGAAAAGGCGGTCCCGCGAATACCTGTTCATCCGGTTCGCCGATGGTGACACAAATGTCAGGAACTCGATAGCGGGTGGCGGAGACCCGCACGCGCTGTTCGACGAAGACCGAAAGCGTCCGGTAACGCGTTCGTAGAGCGAGATATAGGTTTCCTTGCGCCTTGCTGTGGTCTTTTTCGCCCACGTTGCGGTCCTCCAACTCGCCGTCCACGTAGTCGCAGTCCGGATCGTAGGATGTGGACAGGTATTCTTCGACGGAGACAAGCGTCACAGCGCCCATGCGCTCATTATGCCACGCGCCGCTAGCCATCTTTCCAGCCGGTACCTGCCCGATTTGCCGATGTGCCCCCTTTACCGCGCGCGTCATGCTGGAAGCATGGAAAACGAATTAGCTGCTTTATCGCAGGAGCTGGCTGGCGCCGTTGACACGGCCGGCCAAGTGGTGGTCGCCGTGAATGCCCGCCATCGCTTCGCGTCGAGCGGCGTGGTGTGGCGTCCCAGCATTGTGGTGACCGCCGAACATACCATCCGCCGCCGCGAAGAAATCGGCATTACTCTGCCTGGGGGACGAACCACATCCGGGACACTGGTCGGGCGTGACCCTGGCACCGATCTGGCGGTTCTAAAGCTGGCCGAGAACGGCACGCCCGCCGCCACATTCGGCTCCACCGAGACTTTGCGGCCGGGCCAGATCGTACTGGCCATCGGACGATCACCCGATTCCGGCGTCAACGCCACCATGGGCATCATGAGCGCGGTCAGCGGACCGTGGCGCTCGTGGCGCGGCGGACAGATCGATCAATACCTGCGCCTGGATCTTACGCTGTATCCCGCCAGCTCCGGCGGCGCTGTGGTGGACACCGCGGGCCGGGTGCTGGGTATCGCTACGGGCGCACTGTCGCGTATCGCCGGACTGGCCCTGCCGGTTTCCACCGTCAATCGGGTGGTCGATGAAATCCTCCGCACAGGGCATGTGGCGCGCGGCTATCTTGGACTGGGCCTGCATCCGGTGGCACTGCCGGATGGCAGCACCGGGTTGATCGTACTCTCGGCCGAAGCGGATGGACCCGCGGCGCGCTCCGGCGTTTTGATCGGCGACATTCTGGTGGCGCTGGCGGGCAAATCCGTGAGCGACACGGACGACATCCAATCCGCGCTAGTCGGCGATTCCGTGGGCAAGCCGATTGCCGCACGCATCGTGCGCGGCGGGCAGTTCATCGAAGTAAGCATAACGGTGGGTGAACGGCCCGGGAGGGAAGACTGACATGGCGGGCGCCTTCGGAGAGATTGCGGAACGGTTGCGCCGTTCGACGGTGGAGGTGCGGCTGCGCGGCGCAAACGCGGGCGGATCGGGAGTGATCGCGTCGGCGGATGGGCGCATTGTGACCAATGCCCACGTGGCGCGCGGGGATTCGTCGGTGCGGCTTTGGGATGGCCGGGAACTCCCCGCAACTTTGCTGGCACGCGATCCGCGACGCGACCTGGCAGCGCTGCAGGTACAAGCCACGGGCCTGCCCGCGGCCACTTTCGGCGATTCGAACGCTCTGCGCGTGGGCCAACTAGTAATGGCCATCGGCAACCCGCTGGGCTTCATCGGAGCGTTGACCACGGGCGTGGTGCACGCCTTGGGCACGCTGTCAGGATTCGGGGCGCAGGGCTGGGTGCTGGCGGATGTGCGCCTCGCGCCCGGCAACTCCGGCGGTCCGCTGGCGGACGCCTATGGCCGCGTGATCGGCATCAACACCATGATCGTCAACGGGCTGGGCGCCGCCGTGCCCGGCAATGCAGTCACCGGTTTCTTGCGCCGTGGCACGTCCGGCTTCTCGCTGGGCGTAACGGTGCAAGCCGTGCGGTTGGAGGACCGCCGCTTCGGGCTGGTAGTGCTGAAAGTCGAACCCGGCAGCCCGGCGGCTTTCGCGCCGTTGTGGACCGGCGATGTGCTGATCGGCGCGGGTGGGCGGGCGTTCCGCTCGGCGGACGATCTGCACCAGGCGCTGGATGACGCGGGTGGCGTCATCCATCTGCAATTCCTGCGCGGCGACCGTGGCAATACGCGGGAAGTCGCCATCCGGCTGGGTCACACGGTGGCGGAGGCAGCGTGACTCGTTTGCTGATCGCGGCACAATCCGCGATCGTGCGCGCCGGCCTGGAATCCATGGGCGCGGCAGGACCCGCGATCGAAGTTCTGGGTACTTCCGATCTGGCGGGGATCGCCGCGGCCATCGATCGCCATCAGCCGGACGTGGTGCTGGCTGCCGTGGAGTCGCAGCGCGAACAGCCGCCGGAAGAACTGCTGGCGCTGGCCGGGCGCGATGGTGGGCCCGCAATTGTGGTGCTGGCGCCGGATCTACAACCTGCCTGGACAGGCGAAGCGCTGCGCGCCGGGATTCGCGCGCTGTTGCCGGGCGATCTGGGTCCACGCGAAATTCTGGCGGCTGTAGAAGCGGCCGCAGCCGGCTTGGTGGTGCTGCATCCGCAGGATCTGCCGCAGTTTGTAGCGGACCGGCCGGTTCCGGCGGCGCCCGCGCAAACGCTGAGCCCGCGCGAGGTGCAGGTGCTGTCGATGCTGGCGGAGGGCTTCGGCAATAAGACCATCGCCTGGAAGCTGGGTATATCGGAACACACGGCGAAGTTTCATGTGGCGTCGATCCTGAGCAAACTGAATGCCGGCACGCGCACGGAAGCGGTGACGCTGGGGATTCGGCGGGGGCTGATTATGGTTTGATGTGGCTACCTGCTATCCTGAAGGTATCAAATGATCCTAACTCTAAAAAGAGCCCTGGCGGCTCTAGCTTGTGTAATCAGTCTTCCTCTGGGCGCAACCGTTCGAAGCGCGCCCGCGGCGCCTGAATATCGCTTGCATTTTTTTCATACGCACACCGGTGAGCGTCTGGACATCGTTTATCGTAGAGGGAACAGTTACCTCCCCGAGGCTCTCTCGAGACTCAATTACTATCTGCGCGACCACCGCACAGGGGACGTGCACGCGTATGACCCGCAAGTATTCGATCTGCTTCACGACCTGACGGCCGCCGTAGGCCTGCCGAATGCCGAAATCGACGTGGTCTGCGGCTATCGCACGCCCTGGAGCAACGAATTTCTCCGCCAACACAGCGACGGCGTGGCGCAGCACAGCTTACACATGCAGGCCAAGGCGATCGACATCCGCGTGCCGGGAATCCATACGGCGCAGCTCCGCGATGCGGCACTTGCCTTGCATCTAGGCGGGGTGGGCTACTACGCGAAGTCGAATTTCATTCACGTGGACGTAGGCCGCGTACGCCGCTGGTAAGATTCAGGCTACACCGGCTACCCTGGGTAGGGGTAGCCTCTGGCAAGCACCTTCTCGAGGTCAGTGTCCAGTCCGTAGATATCGTCGAGAAAGTGCACTGCGCCAGCCTCATCCACGATCGCGGTGCCATAGAGAATCAGCACCGGAACCGGCTTGGCCAAGTTGACGCGTTGGTTGTCGCTGCCGCTCTTCATGGCTTGGCGGACGCGTTCCAGAGTCCAACCTGGATTGTTCCGCAGCGCCCAGGCGGTCAGCTCATCGGGCTTCTCCAGGCGGATGCAGCCGTGGCTGAAATCGCGCCGTGAACGCGAGAAAAGTTCCGGCGCGGGGGTGCTGTGCAGATACACGTTGTAGCTGTTCGGAAAGATCAGCTTGACGAGACCGAGTGAATTGGTTGGTCCGGCCTTTTGCCGCACTTCCAGCGTTCCCGCACGGAGGCGCGCCAGCACATCATCGTCGATGGCGCCGGATGTAACTACCTTCCCGTCATGCGTGGTAACTTCAAACCCCTTCTGCGTAACATAATCGCGATCCTTCTGGATGCCCGGTACGATCTCCGACCGCTGGATGCTGGGCGGCACGTTCCAATACGGACGCAGCACGACGTACTGCATGGTTTCGGCAAATACGGGCGTTTTGTGTCCGTAGGCCTTACCCACAATCACGTTCATCTCCAGCGCGACCGGTCCTTCCTGGTTCGTGCTGTAGGCGCGCAAGTGAAACTCGGGGATATTGACGATGATAGGCGGCGCCTCGAAATCGTGCGGCAGCCATCGCCAGCGCTCCAGGGTAAGCTGCATCTGGCGTACGCGGGAACTCAGCGGCGTGTTGAGGGACCTCAGGGTTTGCGCGTCCAGCCGTCCGTCGGGCGGCAACCCGTGCCGGCGCTGGAAGCGTTTCACGGCGTCCACGAGCGGACCCGTGTAGGTGTTGGCGTCCGCGCTGGCGTCCGTGTTGGCATCCGGCGGCAGGTCGCCGAGAAGGCGCAGCAATCGGGTCAGGCGCGGCACGCCAGGATAAGGACTGCCGGGAACCAGTGCCTTCACCGGCACCGGCAACGGCTCGCCGTCGTCCCGCCGTGCGAGGTCGAAATATTGCACCAGGGCTGCCTCGGTCCGTTTGTAGCCCGGAAACGGCGGTTCCACCAGATCCAGAACGGCCTTGGGGTCTGACGCATCCACCAGGCGCTGGCGCAGAAATTCGGGCAAGCTGTATTTCTTGTGTTCGACATCGAGACCGAAGTGAAAGTACTTGGGATTCACTTTGCCGATGTGCAGATCGGAGATGTACCGCATGGTACAGACCGTAAGCGCCGCGTCGAAGTGGGCCACTTCGGTTTCGGACGCGGCGGGCAGATGGGCCAGACGCGCGGCCCAGCGGGAACCGTCATAGTCCTCCGGATCCAAGCCTTTGTCCGCGGCCTTTTGCAGGATACCGATGATACTTAGCGCTTGCGGAGCCGGGTGTCCGGCGCGGACCCACGCGGGCGCATAGCCTGGTTGATAGAAATTCTGAACGTGCTGACGGTAATCCGAAAAATCCGGCCAACGGAGGTCGGCAAGCTGTCCTGCGTCGGCAATTTGGCGGAGCGTCGCGCTGGTTTGGCCCGCGGCGGGCGTGCCGGTCTGCGCCGCCAGTGCCAAGACCGTGCAGGCTCCAGCCAGGAAGACCTTGCGAGTCCGGTTTACAGGATGCAACACGCAACCATACTAACAAGTCCAGCCCTGGTCCCTCGTGGGGGAAAGCGAAAAACCCCTGCTTTCGAGCCGCGCTACTTCTGGAAGCACCGCGTGACCTCGTTACGCGTCGATGTGCGTGCTGAAGAACCGGTCCAGCGCGACCTTGTTGCGGGCCGCCAGAGCGGCGGACAACTGTTTCATCTCACCTGCCGGCAGGGGTTTGAACGCTTTGGCCAGCGCCACGTTCTGGTCGATAAATTCGAATTTGGGCATGCCGGCCACAGCCAATGTTACGCCCGCCAGCGATAGCGGGTAGTAGAGCAGCTTTGCCGGCGGCGCCTCTCCTACCAGCGCTTCCTGCGCGAAGATCTTCATGGCGATCACACCCATGTTCTTGCGGCGCGCGACCGGCAAGGCTACATCTTCAAAGCTGGTCTTCAGCGCCTCATTGGGCACCATGCCGCCGGGGCCGCTGCGCATGCCGGCACGCGCGGCGTTCAACGCCATCTGGGTGCAATCGAAATCGTGCCGCTCCAACGCGGCCTTGAGCACCACCGGATCCGTATGGCTGGTGATGCCGATGAAACGTGTGACCTTCTGTTCGCGCAGCTTGAGCAGCACATTCAGCACCCCATCCACCGCTTCCACGGCCGCCAGGTCCTTTTCGTCCGTCAGGCTGTGAACGTGGATGAGGTCCAGGTGGTCGGTTTGCAGGCGCTTCAGGCTGCCTTCCAGAATGCGCTGCGCTTCGTCGCCCTTGCGCGCCTCGATCTTGGTGACCAGGAAGATACCTTCGCGGCGAGTTTTCATCACTTTGCCGACCCGCTCTTCGCTGCGGCCATTGCCGTAACTGTAGGCCGTATCCATGTAGCTGATACCCAGGTCGAAAGCACGATTGAGCGCTTCCAGAGCTTTGTCCTCGTCCTGATACATGAGAAACCGGCTGCCGCCGCCCATGGCCAGAATGGAGACGTGCGCGCCAGTGCGTCCCAACACGCGCGTGGGCATGGCGCCGGCGGCAGCGCGCGCCGCTACCGTGGTCAATGCCGCGGTGCCCAGAAAATCACGCCGGGATAGCTTCATGCCATCAGCTTAGCGCAATCCCGGCCTGCGGGCGCGCACCCGCAAAGCCGCGCTTCGTCACTGTACACTGAAAGTCTGATGGACCGCATCGGACGCTACCGGATCGTGCGCGAGCTGGGCCGCGGCGCCATGGGCGTCGTGTACCTGGCCACCGATCCCACCATCGGACGTCCTGTCGCCATTAAAACGATTCGACTCGGCGAAGTCAGCAACGCCGAGGAACGCGCGCGGCTGCGCGAACGCTTGTTCCGTGAAGCGCGTTCCGCCGGGGTGCTTTCCCATCCGGGCATCGTGACGATCTATGACATGGAAGCGCAGGACGATCTGGCCTTCATCGCCATGGAGTATGTCAACGGCCCTACGCTGGACCAGCTTCTAACCGGCCGGCCGATGCCCGCCGACCGCCTATTCGGCATACTCGGCCAGACCGCGGTGGCTCTCGACTACGCGCATCAAAAAGGCATCGTGCACCGGGATATCAAGCCCGCCAACATCATGGTCACCGAGGATGGATCCGTGAAGATCACGGATTTCGGTATTGCCAAGATCAGCACCAACGAACAGTTCACCATGACCGGCGCCATCGTAGGCACACCGCACTACATGGCTCCCGAGCAGGTGCAAGGGCTGGCGGTGGATGGCCGCGCGGACCAGTTCTCGCTGGCTGTCATCGTCTTCGAGATGCTCACTGGCGAAAAGCCTTTCACGGGCGACCAGCTTACCACCGTGGTCTACAAGATCGTGGCGGAGGAGCCGGTCCCGCCGCATCGCCTGAATTCCACGCTGAACCAGCAGATCACCAACGTTTTGCGCCGTGCGCTGTCCAAGAAACCCGAGGCAAGATATTCGAATTGCCAGAAGTTCGTGGATGCCCTGGAGGCGGCTTGTTCGGCGGCGAAAGGTTGGCAGCCTGTATCGCGCGGCGGCAGCCTCAGCCTGCCGACCGCCATGGATGCGCCTCGGCCCCGCAACGTGTCACCGTCGCGCACAACTGCCGAAATCAAGCCGCGCGAACGGCGCCGGGTGGGGATCCTGCCGGTCATGCTCGCCATTTTGGTGGCGGCCGGTCTGGTGATATTGATCGCCTGGCAAGCCGCGCCATGGCTAGCCGGATCGCCAAGTTCGAAGCCGCCGGAGACTACAACCGAGCCGGTAACTCAGGCGCCCGCACCGCCAGCCGCGGCGCAGACGCAGAAAACGCCTGCCCCGGCGCCCCCTGTCCCGGTAACCGTAAGCCCCGCCACGGAGACCGGCAGCCAAACACCCGAGCGTGGACCAATCCCCGCGCCCGATACGGCCGAACGTCCGCAGCCGGCGCCGCGCCGCGCCGCGCAGGAGCTTTTGTCCAGCCCGTACGTCAAGGTCGCCGTGTCAACCATCCCAGCGGATGCCACCGCAACGTTGGACGACCGTCCCGACACCGCTTGCACGACTCCCTGCTCGCTGGATGCCACGCCCGGACAGCATATGGTCACCATCACGCGTCAGGGTTACCAGACCGAGCACCGTCCGGTCACGGTCTCCGATGCGGGCGCGGACCTTCCCACAATTGCCTTGCGGGTGCCGGGCGGTACTCTCATGTTGGCGAGCATCCCTCCTGGCGCCAAGATCTTTGTCAATGGCGCGCCTTTCGACCACCTGACGCCCGCAAAGCTCGAATTGCCTCCCGGCAAATACACCATCGAGGTGGAAAAGGACGGCAAGCGTTCCTCTAAAGACGTGGAAATTCAGAACGCCATCACACACGTAGAGAAAATCGTGATCGGTAGGTAATTCATGGCAATATCACGCAGGCAACTCTTGTATCTTTTCGGACTCGCTCCGCGTATGGCTCTCCGCGGCGGCGAAACTTCGGCACAAAAACTGATCGTCCGCTCGGCCAACCCGGAAGATTTCGAGATGCCGCTGGCCGGGTTCGATACATGGCTCACGCCGGCCGAAAACTTCTTTGTGCGCACGCACATTTATAAGCCCGACGTGACACTCGCCGATTGGCGGTTGAAGGTGGATGGCTTGGTAAGCCGCGAGCTTACGCTGGATATGGGCGCCTTGAAAAAGCTGCCCCGCCTCGAGCTGGCCGCCGTGCTGGAGTGCGCCGGCAATGGCCGCAGTTTTTATGAGCCGGGCGTTCCCGGCATGCAATGGCGCTATGGCGCCGTGGGTAACGCGCGTTGGACCGGGGTGCGCCTGGCCGACGTGCTGAAACTCGCGGGTGTCAAACCAGGAGCCGCCCACGTCCTGTTCAATGGGGCCGATGTTCCCATGGGTAAAGTTCCCGATTTCATCCGCAGCTTGCCCATTCAGAAAGCCATGCACCCCGATACGCTCCTGGCATTCGACATGAATGGCGCGCCGCTGCCGCTTTCTCACGGATTCCCATTGCGCCTGGTGCCACCGGGATGGGCCGGGGACTCGTGGGTGAAATGGGTCACCAACATCACTCTGCTCGAAAAGGAGTACGACGGCTTTTTTATGAAGACGGCGTATCGCCGTCCCATGCGAACGGTCTCTCCGGGATCCACCGTCGACCCTTCCGCTATGACGCCTGTTACTTCCATCCGCCCGAAATCCGTGATCTCGAGTCCTATCGCCGGCCAGCGTCTGGCCCCAGGAGCGCTGACCATTCGTGGCGCCGCCTGGGCGGGCGAGTCACCGGTCGCCCGCGTGGATGTCTCCACCGATAGCGGCCGCACCTGGCGGCAGGCAAAGCTCGGCGCCGATCATGCACGCTACGCCTGGCGCATCTGGGAAACCACCTGGACGCCGCCTGGGGAGGGATCGTACGTGCTGATGTCCAAGACCACGGATGCCAACGGCGACACGCAACCTTTCGTTGAAGATTGGAATCCTTCCGGTTACCTGTGGAACGTCGTGCCGGCGATCCGGGTCGAGGTGGCCAGCGGCGCGGGCGCGACTCCCGCCCCGGAAACATACCCGCAACTCCCCACTTTCCCCGAACGAGTGAAGCAAACGTGCATCGGCTGCCATGGCGCGGATATCATCGCCGGCCAGCATCTGACCCGCCCGCAGTGGGAACGGGAAGTGGATAAGATGGCGCGCTGGGGAGCGGAGGTCAAGCCGGAGGACCGCGTTGATTTGATCGACTTTCTGTTTCGCAATTTCGGCAAGTAACACGCGGCCTTGGCTGCCGCGTGAACTCAATAACGCCGGCGGACGGTTATCTTAGGAAAATTCCGCCTGTATAACTCCTGTTGCTTACTTAGATGTTAAACTCCTTACGGCGCATATCGAGCCATAAGTGTACCAATTTATGCAGTTATAGGAGCATTTAATGCACCGGAGCATTGCGATCTCGCTGTTCTTATTGGCGCCTGTGCTTGGCTGGGCGGGTGAGGCCGCCCAACGTGGTCCCCTGCAATTATCCCTGAAACGTGCCGTGGAACTGGCGCTGTCACCCGAAGGAAACACCTATATCCAGCTCTCCGACGAAAACTTGCGCCAGGCAAAGAGCCGCACCACGGAAGCTCGTTCTCTCCTGTTACCCGACATCGAGGCGCAGGCCTCCCAGACCACCGCGATGAAGAGTCTGGCGGCATTGGGTCTGGATCTGGCCACCAGCGATACTCTGCTGGGCGCGGCCAACAGCCTCACAGGTCCGCTGGCCACCACCGAGAAAACGCTGCTATATGACATCGTCGATAAGATTCCGCGTGTCGTAGGTCCTTTCAATTCGGTGGACATACGCGCGCGACTCACCGAGGACTTACTGGATTTCAGCAACATCCGCCGTTATCAATCGTCACGCGCCGCATTTCGCGCCGCGCAGGGCGATCGCAGCGCTACGGATAATTCCATTACCTCCACCGTGGCTAAAGCTTATCTGGCGGCATTGCGCGCCAACGCCGATGTGGAAGCCTATCAGGCCAACGTGTCTCTTGCCGAGGCGGTCCTAAAGCAATCCGAAAACCAGAAAGCCGCCGGCACGGGTACCGGCATCGAAGTGACCCGCTCGAAGGTCCAGCTCTCTAACGAGAAGCAGCACCTGTTAGTAGCCGAGAACGAGCGCACCAAGGCCTATCTGCAATTGTTACGTGTCATGGGCCTCAATTTAGGCACTGAGCTGGAACTGACGGATAAGTTGGGTTACGAACCGGCCGAATCCATGACGCTGGATCAAGCCAAGGCGCTGGCCTTGAAAAATCGTCCGGATGTGAAGGCACAGGCCGATCGTGAGGACGCCGCACGCCTAAACGCCCACGCCGTCAAACTGGAGCGGACCCCCAGCCTGGTTGCATTCGCCGACTACGGAACCACCGGCACCAATGGCGCGACCGTCGCCTTGCTGCCGACACGCGATTACGGCTTCGCGCTCCGTGTGCCGATATTCGACGGCGGGCGGCGGGACGCACGCCGCGCGGAGACGGCTTCGCAATTCCGCCAGGAGCGTGTTCGCACCAATGATCTGCACGAGCAGATCGAACTGGACGTGCGTATGGCGCTGGACAGCCTCCATTCCGCCCAAGAACAGGTCAAAGTGGCCGAAGCCGGACTCTCGCTGGCGGAAAGCGAACTCACACAAGCGCGCCGCCGCTACGAAGCGGGCGTGGCCAGCAGTTTGGAAGTCACCGATGCGCAGACGCGCCTGGAGCGTGCCCGGGACAATCAGATCGCCGCCCTGTTCAACCATAACGTGGCGCGTGTGGATGTGGGACAAGCCACCGGCACCATCGCCGAACTAATCGCGCATGAGCCATCCGGGAATCCCAGCGCGCCGGTGATGACGCCGCCGAAGGCGCCGGACGCCGCCATCCTGCAACAAGCCCCCGAACTAGCCGCCGAGGCCCGCATCGATACCATGCCGGCGGTGCTCGCCTCTTCCGGTGGGAATCCGCCTGCCCGGTTGATGCAAGCCAGTCGGGCCACGCGAACCACGCCCATCGTCAGGGCTTCCGCCAAGAGGAGATCCGCCCGTCATAGGCCTTTGCACCGCGCGGCCGTCCGCCGCAAGCATCGCGCCAACGCGGCGTGACGGACCTGCCTCCAGGCAACCAAAATCGGCTCACGGTCGTCCAATAGGACAGCACCGCCGGTTCTCTACCCGGCGCCTGCTATAATGGCTTCGGGCTCCCTCGGATTTTGAACATATGAATAGCCGTATCAAGTACCTGGTGGTTACCACCTCCGCCTGCCTCATGCTGCTGCTGGTTTTGGGCAACGTGCTGGGCAGAAGCGCCTCAACCGACCGGCCGTATCCGCAACTCGGCGTGTATACGGAAGTGCTGCACCGGATCAAGAGCGAGTACGTGGAAGAACCGGACATGAAGAGCGTCACGCTGGGCGCTTTGAACGGTCTCCTCGAATCCGTGGATCCGTTCGCCAGCTACCTCAACGCCGACCAGTACAAGGACTATCTGAAAAACAAGGACGCGCATAAGGCTGCCGTAGGTCTTGTCCTTGCCAAGAAATTCGGCTTTGTGGGAGTCGTGGGCGTAGTGCCCGGATCGCCGGCCGCGAAAGCGGGGCTGTCCACCAACGACATGCTGGAGACCATCAATGGCGTGGCAACCCGCGACATGCCCCTCGCCTACGCCAGCTTACTGCTGGAGGGCGAGCCGGGATCCTCCGTGGATCTGACCGTCGTGCGCGTGCGCCGTCCGGAACCGCAAAAGATCAAGCTGGTGCGCGCCAATGCCGCCTTCCCGGAGGTTACCGAGAAGCTGATGGCGGATAACGTCGGCTACATTGCCCCCGCGACGCTGGCTCCCGGCAAGGTGAAAGAAGTGGCTGCCGCCGTCGAATCCCTGCAGAAACAAGGTGCGCAAAAATTGATTCTGGATTTGAGGAACTGCGCGGTGGGAACGCCCCAGGACGGCATTGCGCTGGCTAACCTGTTCCTGGCCAAGGGCGAAATCACTTATTTGCAAGGGCAGAAGGTCGCGCGCCAGGACTTTAACGCCGATCCTTCGAAGGACATCACCAAGCTGCCGCTGGTTGTGATCACAAACCGTGGAACCGCGGATGGCGCGGAGATTGCCGCGGCTGCGCTGATGGAAGACAAGCGCGCGGAACTGGTAGGCGAACGAACCTACGGGGACGCGTCCCTGCGCAAAGCCATCACCATGGACGATGGCGGCGCCATCATCCTTTCCGTGGCCAAGTACTACTCGCCTGACGGCAAAGCGATTCAGGATGTCGGCGTTACTCCGGAAACCGTAATGTCGGAACCCGAAGCGCAAGTGGAACTCGATGAGAACGGAGAACCGCTGCCTGAAACACCCGATCAGCCTGAGCACAAGCAGGAAGATCCGCTGCTGAAGAAAGCCATCGAGATCGCCAACGGTCAAAAGACGGCATAGTATCAAGCCGCACCTTTAGGGCAGTAGACCCTGCCGGCTTTGTGCATGGCGCACGTAGGCTTCCGCTTGTCCATGTCCGCTCTCTACGCCGCGAAACCTTGTGACCTGGCTCTGCAAGGCATAAAACCTGTCCGGCGCCTGCGAAGCATGCGCATAGCAGGCTTGCCGCTTGCGCGGCTCGGTGGCCGAAATGTCCACGAAATCCGTGGCCGGAAACATGAGCGTGTCTTCGCCGTCGGACACCTCGTAGTAGTAAAAGGCGAACCGCTTGCCGAGCTGTAACCAGGCGTCATAGGCCAGCATGGAAATAGCCCGGTGATCGCGATGCCCGTCAATCGGCCAATGCGTGAACAGAACGTCGGGCCGCTCAATCTCGATCAGCTCTCGAAACTGCTGATAGTGCTCGGCGTCAACAAGCGCGTGCCCATCGCATTGTCCTGCGAAGAGGGGACGGGCTTTCAAGATCCGGCAAGCATCACTGGCTTCGGCAACTCGCACGTTACGACCGGCATCGGCCGCCGGCTCCGGGCAGCTCTTTTCCCCCCGGTTCAAATACAGCAGAACCACCTCGTGGCCTTGATCCGTGTATCGTGCGACGGTCCCGCCGCAACCATATTCCGGATCGCCCGGATGGCCGCCGGTCACGATCACTTTTAGTCTGTGCACCGGCTGAATCTGGGCGCCTAACGCCCTCTGAGCCATCAGAGTCACGCCCGCCACGCGGGCAGCCCCCTCTAACAGCTTTCTGCGAGTTACCATCATGCCTGCCAGCATCGCAGGAGTCCGCGGCGGGGCGCAAGCGTGACCACCCCCGGCTATAATACGAGGATCGATGAGAGACTGGCGTTCGCTTCTGATGGTTATGCTGTTGACCGCTCCCTGCACCGCCCAGATCGCGGTCATTGCGCATCGCGGCGAGCATCGCGCCCACCCCGAGAACACGCTGCCTGCCTTCCAGGCCGCCATTGATGCGGGTGCGGACTTTTTCGAATTGGATGTCCGTACCACCGCCGATGGACAACTCGTGGTCATGCACGACGCCACCGTGGATCGCACCACCAACGGGTCAGGGCCGGTTCGTCAATTGACCGGCACACAGATCCGCGCGCTCGAAGCCGGCGTCAAGCTGGGCCCCCAATTCGCCGGTACGCGCGTGCCCACGCTACGCGAGGCCCTGGCGCTGGCGCATGGGAAGATCGGCGTTTACGTGGACTCAAAAGACATCGCGCCGTCGGAACTGGTGTCGGCGTTGACCAATGAAGACATGCTGGCTGCCGTGGTGATTTACGGCGGAGCAGGTTTTCTCAAACAACTGCAAGCGCTCTATCCATCTTTAAAAGTGATGCCGGAAGCCGGCACCGCCGCGGCCCTTGAAAAACTCGTCACCGCTATGAAACTGCGCGTGGCGGCCTTCGACGCTTCCGATTTCAAAGACGACGTGATCGCCATCGCCAAGAACGCCGGCGTGGCAATCTACGTCGACCGGCTCGGCGCCGCGGACAATCCCGAGGGATGGCAGGATGCGTTGGATCGCGGAGCCGCCGGCATCCAGACCGACCGGCCGGCCGAACTGGTCGAATACCTGCGTTCCCGCAAATTACATCATTGATGGCTTATTTCTTAGGAGCCTTGTCCGCGGCCGTCAGGGCTTTGATTTCCGCCGGCAGATCAAACTGGTCCGGGGCGATATCCGGGTTGTGTTTGACGCTTTCGATTTTGATCAGAATGTCGGCGCCGGGGACCTTTTGCGAGATGGTGTGCGGCACCAGAATACCGCCCTCATCCCGATAGTCGCCCAATCCAAGTTCGGCTACAATGGCTCCGTTTGGCGTGGTGACCGGCGCAATCACCTTCACCAGCAGGTTGGAACTCTTGTCGTAATATCTCGTCTCGGCAGCGCCCTCGTTAGGAGTAAGAGTCAGCTTATAGCAAGGCTTTCCGTCCACGTCCTCCGAGCCCGCCATCTCCGCCTTTTTATAGAAGTCCCGCCAATGCATTTCCACCTGCATGGCGGCGTTGCGCAAAGCCGTAGCACGTTCGTCGCCCTGTTTGATCCGGGCGCCCTCCATGGGGTTGATCGCCCATGCCACCTGCCCGTTGGAGCCCTCCTCGATCTTGCCGACCCCTTCCAACTCGATGACGGTGTAGCTCTTCGCGGGATCCGCGCGGTAGCTGGTGAGCTTTCCTTTTAGACCCATGCCCGTGATCTCCATCGTCCCCGAAGCCATGTCGGCATGGATCTTCTCATAGGCGGCGCGACCCCCCGTCGCTTCCACGTATTTGTCCAGAACGGCTTCCGGCTTAATATCATCCGCCGCGTAGGCCGCGGCTACCATCAGGAGCGCCGGAACGACGGCGCGTAGACGAGCGAAATGCATAGCTGTGAGTTCCTTCTCGAAACAAATGTAGCGCGATTCCAGCCCTACAGGTAGGTTCCCGCGCTTCGATACACTGTTACTACGATGCACCGCGCCGAAATGTTCCGTCGCCTGCACGGTCATACGGGTCCTTGGGACTTGATCGTGGTGGGAGGCGGCGCCACGGGCGTCGGCGTAGCCCTGGATGCCGCTGCACGCGGCTATAGCGTGCTGTTGCTCGAGCAAAGCGACTTCGGAAAGGGCACGTCCAGCCGCAGCACAAAGCTGGTGCATGGCGGTGTCCGCTATCTTGAGCAGGGGAATCTTTCGCTGGTCATGGAGGCGCTACACGAGCGCGGTCTGCTGCTGCGCAACGCGCCCCATCTGGTGCACGACCGCGCGTTTGTCGTCCCGAATTATGATTGGTGGGAAGCGCCGTTTTATGGGCTGGGCCTGAAAGTTTATAATCTCCTCGCCGGCAAATACGGCTTCGGTTCGTCGCGCATTCTCTCCAAAGAAGAAACTCTGGAACGGTTGCCCACCATCAAGACCGACGGATTGCGTGGCGGCGTGGTCTACTTTGACGGCCAGTTCGACGATTCACGCCTGCTGATCCATATGGTTGCCACCGCCGGCGAGCGAGGCGCCACGCTTCTGAATTACGTTGCGGTAACGGGCTTGACCAAGGACGCCGATGGCTTCGTCAATGGCGTCGAAGCCCGCGATGTGGAAACCGGTGCGGGCTTCCACGCGCAGGCGGCCGTGGTCATCAACGCCACGGGCCCTTTCAGCGATCGCCTGCGCCTGCAGGCCGATCCAGCGGCGGCGCCCATCATCGCGCCCAGTCAGGGAATCCACCTGGTCTTCGACCGCTCCTTCCTCCCCGGCGATAGCGCCATCATGGTGCCGCACACCAGCGACGGTCGCGTTATGTTCGCTATCCCGTGGCACGGACACACGCTGATCGGCACCACGGATACGCCCGTTACCGAAGCGCCCCTGGAACCGGTGGCAATGGAACAGGAGATCGAGTTCATTCTAGAGACCGCGTCGCTATACCTCGCCCGTAAGCCCACGCGCGAAGATATCCTGAGCGTCTTCGCCGGCATCCGTCCCCTGGTAAAGTCCGGCGGAGCCGGCTCTAGTGCGGCCCTATCCCGTGACCACACCATCCACATCGATCAGTCCGGGCTCCTGACGATTTGCGGCGGTAAGTGGACCACTTATCGGCACATGGCCGAGGATGCGGTGAACCAGGCCGCCACGTTGGCCCGCTTACCGGAACGAACCTGCGTCACGGAAGACTTGCGGCTCTATGGCTATCACGAGAACGCCGCGGCGTTCGGTCACTTGCGCGTATATGGCGCGGACGCGCCCCGCATCCAGGAGTTAATGCGTGCGAAACCCGCGCTCGCCGAACCAATCGATCCAGCCCTGCCATATACGGGCGCCGAAGCCGTCTGGGCTGTAAGATACGAAATGGCGCGCACCGCGGAAGACGTCCTGGCGCGGCGAACTCGCGCATTGTTCCTGAATGCCCGTGCCGCGATTCGCATGGCGCCGCGCGTGGCCGCCTTGATATCCCATGAGTTGCACCTTGGTGACGCATGGCAAGCAGAGCAGGTCCGGAGCTTCGAGGCAATTGCCTGCAATTATCTTCCCGGACTCGCATCATGATGCCGCGGAGGTGATTCCCACGAATTAGCGCGGCAAACCAGAATCGGCCGCACCAGCTCCGGCGACGACGTAGTGGAAGAGTGGACTACGAAAAGCGGGTTTCCCACTTTCCTACCACCTTCTCCCGTGCCTCCATGAAAACAAGCTGCCGAATGTGTCGGCGCGAAAAAGGGGACATTTCTATCTCTGAATTTGACACATTACATTTCTGAACCTTGAACCTTCCCGAACCTTGACTCAGTTACACTCCTGTGATAATTCTAATACCGATATGAGCATAATATTCCGTTCGGTGGTTGCTCTCGTCCTACTTGGCTGTTCCGCTTCCGCGGCGCAAAACACAATACAAGGCTTGGATCCAGGCAAGTACTTCTACTACGTGTTCAGGTCGCTGACGAACCCTGACCACCCCAAGGAGGCGGCATACTTCGGGAATGTCTACGCGAAAATGAACAAACTGAACGAGGGTGATGTTAGCCTCTTGCAGGCAAGTGCAACCGAGTTTGTCGCCGCCGCGGCACAGGTTTATGCGGGACTGCGACTCGGCGCACGCGACGAAGACGGCCAAACAACCCATGCGTGCAACGTAGTTTTCCTCGACCAGGTCCAGAACATCGGAAGCCACCTAATGGCCGCACTGTCACCCGACGCAGCCGGGCGCATCCGGGCGAGTATGGGAGCCGCCGGTTCCGTAACGCCGAAGCCGACAGATGCGGACCTTACGCAGTGCGCCAGTTCCTTGCCCGCAGCCGAGGCCACGGAGCAGACCGGCAGGCTATCGCCCCAAGACCTTGCGCTGCCCTCCCAATTCACGCAGTGCATATGCCCGCCAGGGACTTCAAAGTGTACGAGTGCCTCAACCTGTCCCCTCGCCGCAGGAACCTACGACATCAACGGCTCAAGTACGTATCCGATCGTTTGGGCTGGGCGCAGCAGTATCACTGTCGAGGGATCCGCCGACCCAAACAATCCCACAATCCTCGAACGGACGGCCCCGTATCCCACTCAGATCGCGGGCGTGGTACAAGGGTTCTCCAACGTGACCTTCTCATGGCTGAGCTTCCTTGGCAACGCGGCGACCATGCCGGCGGGGTCCTATAACGGAAACTACTTCGACCTGGATCTAGAAGAGGGCAGCCTAACGGGTAGCTTGGAATACGACGGCGTAGAATACTGTAGCCCTTTCTCCTGCACACCGGAGTACGTGAAATATACCTCGGTTGAGAACTGCACCTTCTATTTTCCGCCGGCGATTGCAGTCTACACGAATTATGACTCGAACGTGAATGGAAATTGGTTTTATTTCGACTATGAGTCCTCCTGTAATTGCAATGGGACGGCCGCCATTTGGGCATGGAGCAATTTTCCCTGGGATCCGCAAAGCACGGGCATTCAATTCGAGAATAATCAGGTCTACAACAGCGGAGGCGGGGCGGTCGGCCTCAACGGCGCAAGCTCTGTTACCATTCAGGGAAACGTCATCGCGGGCAGCAACCTTTTCAACCACTTCGGCGGAGGTGGGCAGATTGGAGTGACCGAGCAGTTTCCGACCTATACAGGAACCGGCTGGTCTGGCCCGCAGACAGTCACCTACGTCCCGCAAAGCGTGACCGTCGCTAACAACAATCTTAACGGCGAGGGCCCATATGGGACCGTCGTCCCAAATTCCTACGGGACTGAGCTCTGGGGAGACGGCTACACGATCAGTGGGAACACGATCGAAAACCACGCACTGGTTGGGCTGCTTACATTCGACATGAGCAGCGGCAACATAACAGGCAACACAATTGAGAACAACGGCGGAGACGGTATTCAATTGCAGGACACCACCACTCCGCTCGGTAGCAATCCAGCACCTCAGTGTCCGCCGGCGGCCAACCCCTTGTTCCAGATAACCAGCAACACAATTGAAAACAATAACTCGTATGCTGTTGAGGGTATCATGAACAAGTGCACCAGCCCCAATACATACCCGAACGCCAACGATATAGTCTTTTCGGGAAACACGATATCCGGAAACAAGTACAACACCGAATACTATCACTAGCCAATCGGCACGATGCCCGAAGCGGGCGGCTCTCGTGCCGCGGTTACCAGCCGCGGCCGCCGTTCGAGAACGGGCACATCGGACTCATCGCCATCGCGCTGTTGCTGGACGATCGCCGAAGAGAAGCGAATGGTTCGAGCGCGTGCTCCGGGCGCCCATAGCCGCCTATTGCTCCCGCGCTTGCCCTGATGCTCTTCTGCATTGAACTGCTTGGTGTGATCGACGAGCGCATCATTCGTCTACTTCCACTTCTAGCGGCTATTATAAAATCACCACCATGAGAATCACCGCTATCGATACATACATCGCCGGCAATCCCTGGAAGAACTGGGTATTCGCCAAAGTGTCCACTGACGAAGGCATTCACGGTGTGGGCGAGGGCACGCTGAATTACTTCGCCAAGACCGTGGAGACCGCCATCCACGAACTGACGCCGCTGGTGATCGGCATGGACCCGTTCCAGGTAGAGACCATCTCCCAGCGCCTGATTCGCGACGTCTACACGGAAGGCGCGCAGATTCACATGTGCGCCGTCGCCGCTATCGAGATTGCGCTTTGGGACATCATCGGCAAGGCCTGTAATCAGCCCGTCTATAACCTGTGGGGCGGGCAATGCCATGAGAAGCTGCGCGCGTACGCCAACGGCTGGTACCGCGGCCCGCGCACTCCCGAGAGTTTCGCCGAAAAGGCCAAAATCGTTGCGGCCCGGGGATACACCGCGCTTAAGTTCGATCCCTTCGGCTCCAGTTGGCGCCTCCTCTCGCGCTACGATTTCGATCTCGCCGTCGATATTATCCGCGCGGTGCGCGATGCCGTTGGCCCCTCGGTGGATCTGCTGATCGAAGCGCATTCCCGCTTCAATGTGGCCACTGCCGTGGAGTTCGCCGAGGCCATCCACCAGTTCCGGCCCGCGTGGTTCGAGGAGCCGGTGCCGCATACCAACATTCCAGCCATGGTGGAAGTCGCGCGGCGCAGCCCGGTGCCCATCGCCACCGGCGAGAGCCTCTCCAACAAGCAGCAGTTTGCCGAATTACTTCAGCACGGAACGGTGAGCATCCTGCAGCCCGAGCCGCTGAATCTGGGTGGACTGTTCGCCGCGCGCAAAATCGCGGACATGGTGGACGCGCACTACGGCATGATCGCGCCGCACAGCGCGCAAGGTCCCGTCTGTTCGGCCGCCTGCGTGCAATTGAACGCCTCGCTGCCGAACTTTTTCATCCACGAATTGTTCGATGAATTCAATGAGCCGTGGGAGCGCGAGATTGTGACGCATGCGGTCCATCAGGTGGATGGTTACATTGCCGTGACGGACCGGCCGGGGATCGGCATCGATCTGAACGTTGACGAGATCTTGAAGCACCCCTACCAACAGGAGAACTATCTGCCGCTGTTCAAGCCGGGTTGGGAGAAGCGGGAACCGGTGCGAGCCGCGCAGGGCAAAGGCGCGTGAAATGCGGACACGTGCGGCAGTGCTCGCCTTCGCGTAGTGGAAAATCCTGGCGATCCTGCGCTTCGCGGAATTCCCGCACCACCAGTTCAGGCGCGTCGAATAGCGAGGGCCGCACGTCCACTGGAATGGTGGTGTTCGAGCGTAGGAAACAGAGGTAGGCTTCGTCCGGCGCGCGCCCGGTGAGGCGCTCCAGAGCCAGCGCATACAGGCGCAACTGCAGTTCGTAAGGCCCAGCTTCGGCGCCGCGGTCGGTTTTGTAATCCACCAAAACGAGCTTGCCGCGATCTTCAAACCACAAATCGATCTGGCCGCGGAGGACTACATCTTCCACTTCCATCAGGAAATCGAACTCGCGTTCCACCTCGGTGGCCGCGGCAGCGCGCTTGCCTAGAGGGCTCTTGCGGAATGTATCGGCCAATCGCTCGGCTTCGGAATCGATCGCTTCAACGGACATCCCCGCGAGTAGCGCGTGCACCTGTGCGCCTAAATTAACCGCATTGCCGCGGCGCGGCTGAGCGTCGAATCCCAGATACCGGGACAAATAATACCGCCGCGGGCATTCGGCGAACTGGACCACGGAAGTGATGGTGGCTTGCGAATCGTGCTGCTCGGCCGCAACTGGGCGATCGAGCATCTGCGCGGCAACCGCCGCTGCATCGCCCACCCGCGGCGCGGACCGTTCCAACGGCGCATCGGCCGGGCGCACCGGCAGGGTGTCCGCCACGCGGGCGGCCCAGTTCTGCGGCTTTTTCCCGCTCAGCGAAAACGAGAGCACTAGGTGTTCTTCGGCGCGCGTCATGGCCACATAGAGCAAGCGGTGGCCTTCCTCCATCTCGCCCTTTTTGATCTCGTCCTTGACCGCGCGATGGAACGAATCGCTCTTGTCTTTGCCGCCCAACGGATGCCGCCAGTTTGCCCCCAGGCCGATACGCGGCGAGAACGAGAGTGCCCCCGGATTCGAGTCGATGCCCTTTTGCATGGCCACCAGAAACACCACCGGGAACTCCAATCCCTTGGCGGTATGCACGGTCATGATCTTCACCGCGTTCGCCGCATCCTCCGGTGGCGCGTCCGGTTCGCGCGGCTGCGATTTCCGTACCAGCTCCATTTCGTCGACGAATTCAGCCAAAGTCTGCCGTGCGCTCGCCGCGCGCGCCTGCGCCACGAACTTCTCCATATTGGCCGCGCCGCGCGGACCGTCCGGGGCCTGGTAGCCGCATTCGTCGATAGCGCGCAACAGCAACTGATCGATACCGGTGTAGTCGCGCCTGCCGCGCCAGCGCGCCAGTTGATCGCGGAATCGCGCCAGATTCGCCGCGTCTTCAGCCGAAAAAGCCCCCAGATCCTCCTCCGTCAACTGCTCCACCGCACGGCCCAGATTGCCCGGTATCTTTAGCCGCAGCAGGGCTTCGTCGGAGACCGCCACGTACGGCGACCGCAACACGGCCGCCATGCTGATCTCATCCCGCGGATTCGTTACCACCCGCAACAGATGTATTAAGTCCACAACCTCGCGCGACTCGTAGAAGCCCTTGCCGCGGTTCACCACGTAGGGAATGCCGCACTCGTCGAACGCGCGCGTGAAATCCGCCAGCACTTCGGAATTGCGCACCAGCACGGCGAAGTCGCGGAATTCGGCGGCCCCTTTGCACAGGCCCAGCTTGCCTTCCAACTGCAAAATGCGCCCGGCAACCTGCCGCGCTTCCATCTCAGGCGTGTCGGCAGCCAGCACATCGACGCACGGCTCCGCTTTCTCCGCGAAACTCTTGCCCGCCACTAACGGCCGCGCCACCACGCCCTGGGCGCCATCCGTGACGGTCTCGACCGCGCGCAGAATCTCCGGCCGGCTGCGGAAGTTTTCGATCAATTCCACCAGCCGCCCTCCGCCGCGCTCCACGGCATCGCGATAGTCCCGGAAAACATCCGGGTCGGCGTGCCGGAAACCGTAGATCGACTGGTTGATGTCGCCGACCGCGTAGAAGCGATTCGGCCTGCGCAGCAAATCGAGCAGCGATGCCTGCAGCCCGTTGGTGTCCTGCAGTTCGTCCATCAGGATCTGATCGAACTGGCTGCGCACCCGCTGCCGGACGTCGTCATGCTCCCGCAGAAGCCGCACGGCATATTCTTCGAGGTCCGCATAATCGAGCGCCGCGAGTTGTCCTTTGTGCGCGCCATAGAGACGATCGAAGCGAGTGAATAGAGCGACGAGCGTAGTACGCTCGGCGGCATAATGTTCGCTAATGAGCGCGTATTCCAGCGCGGGCAGCAGTTCGTTCTTGAGTCTCTTGAACACATCGCACGCGCTGTCTCCGCGCTTCAGCTTGTTCAAGTTACAGGTGAACGAGCCAATCGCTCGCAAGGCCGCTTCAGGTCCCTGCGGCAAGGACCGCTCGATCCGTTCCACCCAATCCTGCGCCTCCTGCAGATATGCCAATTGTTCGAATTTCCAGGTGCGGGGACTGAGACTCCGCGCCTCTGCCAGCGCGGCAGCTAGCTCGGGCCTTGGCGGCTTGGCAAATCCGCTTAGCTCGTCGACGCGCCTTCCAGCCGCGCGGATCGCATCATAGACACCCAGCACCTCGGATCCCGTGTCGATCGCGGCCAGCCCACGCATCAAGGCCCGTGCACGATCGGGATCCTCCCGGAACAGCCCATCCAGCGCCTGGTTCACGCATTCTCTCTGCGCGCGCAGTGATTCCCTTTCGTCCAGCACGCGAAAATCAGGATCGACCCCGGCGAAGATGGCGTGTTCCTTCAACAGGCGCGTGCAAAATCCATCCACCGTGGAAACGTAAGCACGCGGCAGCTTCGCGCGGATATCGGGACGATTTTGAAACGCTTGCGCCAGCCTCTCGCGCATGTTGTTGGCGGCCTTGTCGGTGAAGGTGATCGTCAGAATCCGCAGCGGGTCCACGCCGCTTTCCACCAGGTTGACGAAATATTGCACCAACACGGTGGTCTTCCCCGAACCCGGGCCTGCCACCACGCAAGTGTCCCGCGGCGCCGTCTCAACCTTGACGGCCTGCTGCTGGCGAGCCGTCAATCCCAATCGGATGCTCCTTCCGCCAGCTCCGGTGCGGCTACCACGAACCGGCAGACGTCCCGGAAATCGCACAACCGGCATTTGCCCAGGTCCGCGGGCTTGGGCGCTACCTCGCCTGCGCGGATCTCACTGGCCACGCGTAGGGCCGTCTCGACGGCTGGCCGAGGTTCGAATGCAACCACAACGGGCGGCTGCACCCTAAGCTTGAACCCCCAATACGAAAAGGCCTGCGGACGCAGACCCAAGCATCGCTCGACGGCCGCAGGGTAGAGTTGCGGCTGTAACACGTTGACACGGTTCTTAGCGTCGGCACTGTATTTGTAGTCGATCACCGAGGCCCAGCCGTCCGGCGTAACGTCGATGCGATCAATGCGGCCTTTGATCGACACACCCTCGGCAAGCGGGAACTCGAAACTCTGTTCCGCGCGGACTTCGTACCCCAGCGACCAGCTTGGATCTGCCACCAGCGCGCGCAAGTCGGCCAGCATGCGTTCGCGGAGCGCTTCGGTGCGATAGCCCGGCGCCACATTATGCTTCTTCGAGAGGCGCTGGAAGGTCCGGTCGAAGACTTCTTCGAGGGGCAGGCCGTCGCGATGCATTTCCGCCAGGACAGCATGTACGATGCTGCCTTGCGTGCGGTAATCCAGGCGCTCTTCGGGCCGCAATGGAGCGCCGCGCAGACGCAGCGTATCGCGGCCGAAGAATTGGAACGGGCACTGCAAATAAACCTCTAGCGACGTGACCTGGAATGGCTGATCGGCCGGCCAGATGGATTCGACCAAACCGGGGGGCACGATAGCCACAGGTCTCCGGCTGTTAGGCAGCGGACGCCGTACGGTGACATTCCGGGCTGCCACAGGCACCAGGCCCTCCAGGTATGCCGATGGCAGATTCTGCTGCACGCGGGCATCCGTGCGCGGATAACTCAACGTAAGCGACTCACTGGCGCGCGTGATGGCCCAATCGAACAGGAATCGCTCCTCCATCTCGAAATCGGCCGCCGAGCGCAACCGTATGTGCGCCTGTTTGAGTTGCAAGCGCGCGGCTTCCGGAATGAACTGGTTCTGACCGTGGAACCTGGGGAATTGTCTCTCGACGAGTCCACAAACGAAGACCACCGGCAATCGCCACTGGCGCGCCTCATGTGCATCCAGCACGTGCACGACATTGCGCCGGTTGTCGGCGGCTCGCAACGGCGTCAGACGCAGCACGGATTTGGCCGCGCGCCAAAAGTCGGCCAACGGGAGCGCCCCATCCGGCAGCGCGCTGGCGGTCTCCGTCATGGCTGCATCGAACAGATCCAGAGCCGTGGCCTGGCTGCGGCCCATCGCGGCGATTTCGTAGCTACCCGGCTCCAGCGGCGGCGGATCAAACAATCCACGCAGCCCCCGCAGCCGAGCCGCCCATTCGCTCGATGCCAGTGCCGGCCCGCGCCATTCCTCCAGTCTCTCGCACGCCCGCAGCAGGCGGATCACGGGATTCTCCGTATCGGCGGCGAGGCCCAGCAGCGCCGCCAACCCCCGCTCCGGCATCCGCTCGCGCACCGCGAAATCAAATTCGTCGCCGCGGATTCCCGGCGCCAGACGCAACGCCGCCAGCGTCTCCGCATGATCCCACCCGCCGAGCATCGCGTCCACGATGCCGCTCAGAAAACGCACCAGCGCGTGCCTGTCGAGATCCGCATCGAAATAGAAGCGCGCCGGAATGCCGAAGCGATCGAACGTCGCGCGCAGGATGGATTCGTAAATCTCCGGACTCCGCACCACCACGCCCATATCGCGCAATTGACGGCCGCCTGCCGCATCTTCCAGGATGCGCCGCGCGATCTCGTCCGCCTCGCGCTCGATGGACGCCGCCTCCACCAGTTCCCGGCGCACCGCCGGCGGTTGCCAGGCGCAAGTCTCTGCCGTGAATCCCATATCCAGCAGGCGTTCGCGCGTAGCCTCGGTCACCGGCGTGGCAGGCAGCGTCACGGTAACGTCGGCATGCCGGCACATCGCCGCGATGGCGGCCAATTCGGGATCTGGTAGCGCATAGAAGCCATCCATCCAGATCGTATGCACGCCGCGCAATCCGTCCCTCGCCATCAACTCCCCCGCGTGCATCAGACGTTGCGAGCGTGTCGCTAATCCACGCCGCTGCAACTCGCGATCCACCTCTTGATAAACCGCGCGAAACGCCTCGCCCAACGGCGCCGCTCCCACAGCCATGTGAGGCATCCTGGCGGCTTCGCATCCGGCCGATGATAGTTCCTCCATGGTTCGCGCCAGCGCCGCGCAGAAACCCGGCAGCCGCACGACGCGCGCAAATTCCGGCCGGCACACAGAGCGCGCAGCTTCTTCCACGATCAGATAGAACGATGCGCGCGTAACCTCGGGCATGTCCGCCGCAAAGACATCTACAAAGCGCGACAGCGTCTGGATCAGCGTAGGCCGAAAGACGAATCCTTCCCGCGCCATCTGATTCTGCACATGTTGCGCCATCGTCGCCGTGGGAGTCAACAGGCGCACGCCGGCATCCCTCCGCCGCAAAGCGTCGCGGAACTTATCCAAAATGCGAAAGGTCTTGCCCGAGCCCGCCGGCCCCGTAAGCAACAGCATCAGGTTTCAGGTTAACTTACCCGCGTTGCTCAAACAGGTACGCTACAATGGCGGCGTGCCCGGTCTCGCTTGGTGGCGGCGCGTGCAGTTACAGGATGCGGTTTGGCTGCTCCTTTTCGCGGGCATGGCGGCTCTCAGCCCCGACCGCGATATCTACGAGATTGTCCCCATCGCCGCGCTGGCGGCTTTACAGATCCTCGAGCCTAAGCTCGATTTCGTCAGCACCACCCGCGGCAAGGTGGTTTGGATTGTCCTCAAACTCCTATTCTGCTCCGTGGTTATCGGCTTTACGGGAGGCCTGCAAAGCAGTTGGTACTGGCTGCTGCTCCTGCCGGTAATCTCGGCGGGCACGTCGTTGGGGCTGCTCGGCACGCTCGTATTCACGGTGCTCTCGTGCGGCGCCTATCTGTCGTTTCTGGCGTTCATCGACTGGAACAAATGGGTTATCGAAGTCCAGGAGAAGCGCGAATTGGCGTTGCGCGTGATTTTTCTGGCCGTCGCCGGTAACTTGACGAATACCCTGGCGCAAGCGCTACGCCTGCAGTTCGCCAAGACCAAAGCCGTAGCCGAACAGCTTGCCGAGGCTAATCGTAATTTGCAGCAAGCCGAAGAAGCCGTGCGCCGGTCGGACCGCCTGGCGGCGCTCGGTCAACTGGCCGCCGGCCTGGCGCACGAATTACGCAACCCGTTGGGGACGATTCGCGCCTCGGCCGAGATGCTTAACCATAGTGTCGCCAACGAGAATGAGGTGGCGCGCGAGGTCTCCGGCTTCATTTTGTCTGAAGTGGATCGGACCAATTCCCTGGTGACGCGCTTTCTGGATTTCGTCCGCCCGCTGCAACTGCGCGCCGCACCCACGGATTTGGCCCAGGTGCTCGATCGTTCCGTGCAGATGGCCGAACGCGAAGCCGCCGCCCGCCAGGTGACCATCTACAAGAACTACTCGCCGGACATCCCGCCCTTCCCGCTGGATGCGGAACTGATGGAACGCGTGTTCTACAATCTGCTGGCCAACGCCGCGCAGGCCACCGCACCCGGGGGAGCCGTCACCATCAAGGCGCGGCCCGTGGCCGATAATGCCGAGGTTTCCGTCATCGACCGCGGCGAAGGCATCGCGCCCGCTACGCTCGACAGTATCTTTAACCCGTTCTTCACCACCAAAGCCGACGGCGTTGGACTCGGATTGGCGATCTGTTCCAAGATTGTGGACCAGCATGGCGGCAGGATCGCGGTCGAAAGCGAGTCGGGGAAGGGCAGCGTCTTTCGCGTGTACCTGCCGATGAGGGAGGATGCATCCGGCTCGAAACCGAAAGACTGATGCTCGGTCCATGGCAGGCGCACGACTGGGTGGATTTTCATGCCATTGCCGCGGACCCGGAAGTGATCCGCTATATCGGCGACGGCGTCCCGTGGACCCAGGAGCGCGCGCGCCAGTTCGTCGCGCGCCAGATCGCCCTGTTGGAAGAACGAGGCTTTTGCCTTTGGAAGCTGGCGCCCAAAGCGGGCGGCCGGTTGATGGGGTTCTGCGGGTTGCAGCCCCTACCGGAGACCGGCGAGATCGAAATCGGCTGGTGGCTGGCGCGCGCCTGGTGGGGTCGGGGTTTGGCGACCGAAGCCGCACGCGCGGCCCTTCGCGATGGATTCGAGCGGGCGGGATTGCCGCGCATCGTATCGATTGCACAGCCGGCCAACGCGGCGTCAGTGAACATCATGCGAAAACTGGGCATGCATTTTGAGCGGATGGCGGAGCCGCGCGGAATCCCGGTGGTCATGTATGCCATCGACCGGCTAATTCCATAGTCGATTGATAACCCGAATCAGCATTCCGCCGCTTACAACGAAGATCGCTGTTAACGCCACGGCATATCCTGTGCGGCCATAAAGAAAGTTACCCACGGCAAATAACGCCGACCAGATCGCCATACACCCGGTGCTCCAACCGAGCAGCGAAAGAGGAATATTCTCGTGCCGGGACCATTCCGCGGCCTGCGCCGCGGGGATTCCCGCGATTTCCTGAACACGCCGCCAACCCGGACCGAACGGGTGTACCTTCTTGTAAAAGCCCACCAGCGCCTGCGGATCGGTTTGCGGGCCCACATATGCCGTAGTAATCCAACAGACGGTGGTAAAGGCGATGGTGATCAGTAACTGCTGATAAGTGCCCACGACCACGCCGTTCTTAGTCAAAATCAAGAACAGCACCGAGATACCGAACGAGGTGCACATCGCCACAATCTCGCACCACGCCGTCACGCGCCACCAAAACCAACGCATCAGATATAAAAGACCAGTGCCGGCGCCAATCTGCAGAATGATGTTGAAGCTATCTTTGGCCGTGTCCAACGCAAAGACCAGCGCGGAAGAAGCCACGAAAAGTAAGACCGTTGCCAACCTACCTGCCGCCACGTAGTGCTTTTCGGACTCGCCGGGCCTCACGAATCGACGGTAGAAGTCATGCACCATGTAGGACGCGCCCCAGTTGAGATGCGTCAGAATGGTGGACGAGTTGGCCGCGATCAATCCGCCTAGCATCAGTCCCATCCAGCCTACCGGCAGAAACCGCAGCATGGCCGGGAACGCGATGTCGTGGCCCACCAGGCTGGGATTGACATGCGGCAGGGCGCGCTGCAGGTCGGATAGCTGGGGATAAACGACCAACGACGCCAGCCCCACCAGGATCCAGGGCCACGGCCGGCAAACATAGTGCGCGACGTTGAAGAACAATGTCGCGCCCAGCGCGTCTTTCTCCGTCTTCGACGCCAGCATGCGCTGGGCGATGTAACTGCCGCCGCCCGGTTCCGCGCCGGGATACCATACGGACCACCATTGCACGGCGATGGGCATAATGAATACGGCCACCGCTAAGTCCCAGTTATTCGTGAAATCCGGCAGCATATTGAGATAGTTCAATCCGCCCGGTCCGCGCACGTGCGATAACTTCTCCACTAATCCGTGCA
Source organism: Bryobacteraceae bacterium (assembly GCA_049511415.1). Classification (GTDB taxonomy): domain Bacteria; phylum Acidobacteriota; class Terriglobia; order Bryobacterales; family Bryobacteraceae; genus Bog-159. Next base: position 101,515 of record JBEKYC010000008.1, read on the forward strand.
TACCGCCGACTTGCGGCAGTTGCACTGCAAAGTAAGCCGCGGCGATCACGGCGGACATCTTAATGAAGAACTGGATCATGTCGATGACCAGAACCCCCCACAGGCCCGAATGCGCGGCGAACACGACATTGAGCAGCCCGACCGCCAGCAGCGTTTGCCAGCGGTCAAATCCGAAAAGCACCGCGGCGATCTTGACGGCGGCCAAATCCACGGTGGCCATGATCATGCAATTGAAGAAGAATCCGAGATACACGGCGCGAAATCCGCGCACGGCCATGGCGGCCTTTCCGGAGTAGCGGACTTCGTAAAACTCCAGGTCGGTCAGAACGCCGGAACGCCGCCAAAGCCGCGCATAGAAAAACACCGTGGCCACGCCCGTAAGCGTGAATGCCCACCATTGCCAATTGCCGGCGACACCCTGGGTGCGCACGAAATTGGCCACCAGGTTGGGCGTGTCGCTCGAAAAGGTAGTAGCCACCATCGACAAACCGGCCAGCCACCAGGGCACCGAGCGGCCGGACGCGAAGAATTCGGACGTGCTCTTACCGGAGCGCTTTCCGAAGAAGAGAGCGGGGACGAAGCAGATCAGAATGGAGACTGCGGCGATGATCCAATCAAGCGTGTGGAGATGCATGAAGCTCCTCGATGGACTGTAGCGCGCCTGGTCCGGGTGCGGCGTGGATCAGATGCATACGCTCGTCGAATTCCGGCGATCCCGCATAGTAACGCCGAATCAGGCCCGCGCGCACGCCGGCCAGATCCTCGTTCCGGCAGAAGACCACGGCACAACCGCCGAAACCCGCCCCGGTCAAACGCGCGCCTAGCGCGCCGGCATCCATCGCGGCGCCCACCAGGCGGTCGAGCGCACCGCAACTCACGTGCAGGCGGTCGCGCAGGCTCGCATGCGACTCGAGCAGCAGTTTTCCAAACACGCCGGCATCGTGATTCTCCATGGCCTTCACGGCGGCGCGGACCCGCAGAGCCTCGCCTGCCACGTGCAGGAAGGCGTCGCACTCGCCGCTGTGGGATAGGCCGCGCTTGGCCAACAACTCAATCTCCGCGAAGGTACGGCCCTCCACGGCCCCGCGGTAAGAAGCGAACCCCAGCCGCGCGAGCGCCGCGGTACCGGCGGCCCGGCAAGCGTTGTACTGCTGCCGCACGGCGCCGGATTTCTCCGCCTCACATAGGCTATGCGCCACCAGGAATGCCCATCCCAGCGGCAGCGGAACGCGGCGTACCGTCACCGGGTCAAATTCGACCAGCGACGCGCAGCCGGCGCGCGAAGCCAGCGAGGCCGCGTGATCCATGCCGCCGCCGCGCGTGCCTACGAATTGCTCGCCCTCCGGCAGAACATCCATCAGGTCGGCGAACACCGGCGCGATGCCGTTGGCGCGCAGCAGGCAAAGCGAGAAGGCCACCAGCAGCGCGGAAGACGAAGACAGTCCCGCGGCGGCCGGCAGGTCGGAAACAATGGCTGCGTCCACTCCGCGCAGGACGCCCCATCTCCCGCCGATGGCGCGGGCGGCGGCGCGCAGATAATTTTCCCAGTCGCCGGCCGCGGCCGGCGCAAGCTCCGCGGTCCATTCGAATTCGCGCGTGCCGTAACTGCCCGCGCTGGCGGCCCGGATGCAGTGATCCGCGCGCGGGCGAAACGCTACCCGAATCGACCGGCACAATGCCATCGGCAGGACCGGCAGGTTGTGATAATCGATATGTTCGCCGATCAGGTTGACACGGCCGGGCGCCGATATCAGGCCGGCGCTATGGCCTGGCCCGAAGGCTTCGGTAAGCAGTGCGTGAGCATCCAACTTGCTAATATAGCTCTCACGGCCTGGGTCATGAATTCCAATCGTCGCGCTTACGCTTTGTTGATCCTTGTGTTCGCGCTCTCGTTCGGCTATTGGATCGGCGGCGCGTTTGGACTTGCCGGCAGTCTGCGATTCGGCCAACTGCGTGCCCGCCGGCCTTTCGATTTCGGGTTCCGCATGCAGGCTGTTTCCGGCATGATGCCGGAAGCGCGAGACGCCGGCGCGCACATGGGCGATCGGCTACTACAGTTTGGCGGGCAACCGTTCGCCGGCTATCGGGTAATGCGCGATACGGTTAGGCAAGCGCATCCGGGGGACGTAATTCCCGCGCTGATGGCACGTCCGGATGGGACCAGACTGCCGATTGCCATTCGCCTGGCGGCGGAGCGTGAAGGCCCCGCGCCTGTCTCCGAATGGATCCGGGATATCGCGGTGCAACTGCTCTTTCCCCTGTTCTGCCTGGGCCTCGGATTTTGGGTGGCCGCAGTGCGGCCTAACGATCGCAATGCCTGGCTGTTGCTGGCGCTCATGATCTCGCTCGAGTTTCTGGTTCCCAATGAAGATTGGGGCGATCCCTGGTGGCTCTTGAGCGCCGTCTGGGCAATGTTGGCGGGCTTCTCGTGGCCCATCTGGATGATGCTTTTCGGCGTGCACTTCCCGGAGCGCTCCAAAATGGACATCCGCCGGCCCTGGATCAAGTGGATCGTCTTGCTGCCGGCCGTGTGCTCGGCTGTCGCCGTAATCGTCTTTCAAATTGGCAAGGAATACAGCTTTGCATCGGTCGAGTGGCTGCGGAGTTGGGTGTCGCCGCTCGACACCGTGCGCATCTACGCCGGCATGGCGGGCATCTCACTATTCTTCGCCAATGTCGGTGAGAAACGCGCCACCGCATCCAACAAGGACTCCCAACGGCGCATCCGTTTGGTGCTGGTGGGCGCCGCCGCCGGACTGACGCCCTGTTTCATCGTGGTGCTGGTCGGCTTGTTCCGCGGCGCGGATTTCGGCTACGGCGTGCCGGCCTGGGCGCTATATCTGGCCTTTGGGTGTCTGGCCATTTTTCCGCTGACGCTGGCCTACGTGATCGTCGTGCAACGCGCCATGGAAGTACGCGTGGCCATACGCCAAAGCGTGCAGTATACGCTGGCGCGCGGCGGGCTTTGGCTGCTGCGCGTGGCCATGTTCAGCCTGGCGTTCAAGATCTTCGTGGACGTCAGTCTGGATAGGAACGGCTTCACGTTTGGCACGATCGGACTACTGGCGCTGGGCGCACTGCTACTGACGCTGCAGCGCCGCTACCGCGCCAGGGTGCAGGGATGGGTGGACCGGCGGTTCTTCCGCGAAGCCTATCGCACCGAACAGGTGCTGAGCGATCTCAGCAACGAAGCGCGGAACTTCGTGGATGCCCGCCCGCTGCTCGCAACCGTGACGCGCCGCATCGCGGAAACCCTCCATGTGCTCCGCATCTCGGTGCTGCTGCGCGCCGTGGATGGCTTTCGGCTGGAACCCGATAGCACATCCGGAAGCGCGCCCGTCGTGCTCGAAACCGAGGCACGGTCGATCGCGCAGTTGCGCACCGCGCGCGCTCCCGTCACCGTGTATTTCGACGAGCCGGATGCCTGGCTGCGTGCCGCGCCGGCTCCCGAGTGCCGGGCCCTGCGCGATCTCGACGCACAGTTGCTGCTGCCGCTGGCCGGCCGCAACGATCTGATCGGCCTGATGGCTTTGGGTCCCAAGAGGTCCGAGGAGCCCTATTCGCGAACCGATCTGCAACTGCTGCAGTCCGTCGCGGATCAAACCGGCCTGGCGATCGAGAACAGCCGTCTGCTGTCGTCCCTGGCCGAGGAAGCCGCCCGGCGCGAGCGTTTCAACCGCGAACTGGAGATCGCCCGCGAGGTGCAGGAGCGGCTTTTTCCGCAATGCTACCCAGCGATCCCCGGGTTGGACTGCGCGGGCCATTGCCGCCCCGCCTTGGGCGTCGGCGGCGATTACTACGATTTCATTGCCCTGCCCGAAGGGCGGCTGGGCATCGCCGTGGGCGACGTTTCAGGCAAGGGGATATCGGCGGCGCTGCTCATGGCCAGCCTGCGCGCCTCTTTGCGTGGACAGACGCTGGGCGGTCCGGCGGATCTGGCGGCCCTCATGCGCAACGTCAACGCCCTGCTCTACGAAGCTTCCGCGGCCAACCGCTACGCCACCTTCTTCTACGCGCAGTACGACCCGCGCGACCGGATGCTGTCGTTTGTGAATGCCGGGCACAATCCGCCTGCGGTGTTGCGCGGCGACGAAGTGCTGCGTCTGGAGGCCGATGGTCCGGTGGTGGGACTGCTACCGGGCATCCAATTCCGGCAGTCGTCCCTGGCGATGCAGGCGGGCGATATTCTGCTGGCTTACACCGACGGGATCAGCGAAGCGATGACCGCGGACGACGAAGAATGGGGCGAGGATCGCATGATTGCGGCTGCCCAAGCCTACCACCGGGAAACCGCCGCGCGCATGATCGAGCAGCTTATGGGGGCGGCTGATGAGTTCGCGGGCGGAGCACCGCAGCATGACGATATGACGCTGGTAGTCATGAAGCTGCTGGCCTAATCCAGATCGATGTCGCGCCGCGGCGGTGTGACGTCCGGATTCTCTTTGGCCTGCCGGAGCAACTCGTCAAATTTCTTTTCGAGCACCCGGCCGTGTGATTTCTCGGCTTCGAACTGTTTGCGGAAAACCTCGTCGCGCCGTCCGGCTTCGCCCTTGAGCTTGGCCACCGCCGCCGCCAGATCTTCGATCGCCGGCGGCTTTTCGGGAACGGCATGCGCGATCACCGCGCGCGTCTCCGGGTCGATCTTCAGCATGGCCTGGCAGCAGGGACATTCGACCTCGATCAAGGCTTGCGGCATGAAGCTATGGTAGCACCGCGTCCGCAGGCAGGATCACCAGCTTGCCTACGCCGCCGGCGCGGTGCTCCACTTGTTGGAACGCTTCGGCGATGCGGCTTAGCGGGCGAGTGTGGGTGATCATCGCCGCGAAACGCGGGAGGTTCTCGACCAGCAGATCGCGGGCGGCTTCCGATTCGTGATTCGAGCGGCGCACGTTGTAGACCGCGAGCTCTTTGCGGCGCATGGGCGAGAAGTCGACGAGCACTTCTTTCTCTACGGGGATGCCGGTGATGACGACGCGCCCGGCGTTACGGGAGGCGCGCAGGCAGTGATTCACCGATCCGCCAATGGCCGCGCAGTCGATGGCCACGTCGACACCGCGGCCGCCGGTATCGCGCAGAATCTCACGCGAAGGGTCAACGGCGGCGGGGTCCAGAACCGCATCAGCGCCGGCGGCGCGCGCCAGTTCACGGCGGGCGGCTACCGGTTCGATCGACCAGACACGTCCCGCGCCGGCCAGCTTCAGGCAGATGATGGTCATCAGCCCGATCGGCCCGGCGCCGAACACGGCGGCTGTTTCTGTCAGCCTAAGCGCGACAAATTTCATGGAATGCATCACTACCGCCAGCGGTTCGATGATGGTGGCGTCGCGCGGGGCGATGCCCGGCGGGATCGGGATCAGGTTCGCAGCCGGAAGGTTTACGTAGTCACGGAAGAAGCCGGGATCGCCGGGCATGCTCATGAATCGGATCTTGGCACACACGTTGTGATGGCCCGTGCGGCAGAATTCACAGTGGTAACAATAGATGGCCGGCTCAAAGGCCGCGGTGTCGCCGGAACGCCAGCCGCTCACACCCGCGCCGGTTTTGATTATGGTTCCGGCAGGCTCGTGGCCCAGCACCATGGGGTAACGGCAAGGGGTGTCGCCGACCGCGCCTTCGGCGTATGAATGCAAGTCGGAGCCGCAGATGCCTACGGCATCGACGCGGACTTGGACTTCTCCGGGAGCGGGACCGGGCAGAGGGGCTTCGATCAACTGGAACTGGCGGAGGGCGATCAGTTCGGCGATCTTGGCGTTCACAGGCCGCCCTCCTGGGGCGGATGGCGAAGAGTCAGCGACGCGATGTGATCCAGAACGGCATGGAAATAGGCCATGTCGCGCTCGGCCTCGGGCGCGTCGTCGCGCACGTCGGCGCCGATGCCGGGCAGGTAACGGAACGGAAATCGCTGCGCCTGAATCCAGGGCAGGTATCCCCAGCCGGCGGCGCGGCGGAAGAAGATGTCGCAGCTTGCCAGATCGCCGGCGAGGTGTTCGCGCGTGGTGGCGCGGCCATTGTCATCCTCAGTCATCAGGACGGGGCGCTCCACATCCTTCAATTCCGCCACGCGGCGGGCCTTCTCGTCCGGATCGCGGCCGTCGCCGTGGATCAGGAGCACGTCCACCTGTCCTTCGAGCGAATGCGGGTAGCGCATGCGGCCGTCGCTCGAAACACCGATGGGAAGCGCGTAGCTGGCGGACTTAAAGCACGAGCGCACGTCGTCGATGAGGGGCATGATGTTCTGCGGAATATAGCCCTTAAAGTCCCACTGCGGGCCGGGCAGATCGTATTCGTTGGCGACGTCGATAATGATGTTGCGATGGTCGTGCGCGATCAGCCAGCGGGTGATGTTCATGGCGGCGGCGTGGATGGCGCCGGTGGAACGGAACTGCTCGTCCTGACCGTGATAGAAATACATCAGGTTGACGAACATGCCCCGTTCATTGGCGGCATGCAGCAGGCGATCCAGGCGCACCAGCCAATCCGGCTTGAGTGAACCGTCGGGACGGAAGGCGCTGACGGACGTGCCGCGCCCGGGACCCAGGCGGTAGGCGTTTTCGCGGTCGATGCCGTTTATAGCCTTGTCGTATCCGGGTTGCGCGCCCTGCAGGCTGACGTTAATCATCAGCACGCCGTGGCTCTTATAAAAATCCAGCGCGCGGATCACCGAGTCCGTGTTGAGTTCCGGATCAAACGGGCGCTCTTTCATCCACTCATCCAGAAACAAGGCATTAGCCAGGCGGACATTCATCAGCTTCCCCTGGGCTTCATGGCGGTAAATGGGAGAGCTGTAGGTCTTCTGCCAGTTATCGGCGGAAGTTTCCCGAGTGTAGAAGGCACGCTGGTCGTAATGCCGGCCAAGCATGGCTCCAGTGCTGATTTCCGCGGCGCACAGGGCCGTGGCAAAGACGGGAAGGATCAGGAGCCGCTTCACCACCACATTATCTCATTGGGCAGATTACGTCGCTAACCCGCAACTTTAGCAGCCTCGATGCCCGCTCCACGGGCGCCCGGCTTGCGCTTCGCGGCAATCGCACGGTAGAGAAGTAATGCCAGCACGAGGGAGCCATAAAGCACAGGCAAGCGGATATCCGACTTCACCAGCCAATAGTAGTGGATGACACCGGCCACGGCGCTCAGGTAAATGAGGCGGTGGAGCTGCTGCCAGCGGCGGCCGCCCAGGCGGCGGATCCATCCGGCGGTGGAGGTCAGCGCCAGGGGCAGCATGGAGATAAAGGCTACGAAGCCGGCGGTGATGAAAGGCCGCTTGTAGACATCCTTAGTGATTTCGGAGAGATCGAAGAACTTATCCAGCCAGATGTAAGTGGTGAAGTGAAGGCAGCCGTAGAAGAAAGCGAACAGCCCGAACATACGGCGGAACTTAATCAGTTGAGGTTGGCCGAGTAGGCGGCGCAAGGGGGTAATAGCGAGAGTTATTACCAGGAAACGCAGAGTCCAGTCGCCCGTGGTGTGGGTAATATTCTCGACGGGATTCGCGCCCAGGTCCTGGTGGAAGCCTTTCCAGGCGAGCAGAGCTGCCGGAACCAGGCACAGCGCGAACAAGGGAATCTTAATCCACTTCATGCAGTTACTCAGTAATATTTGCGCAGGTCCATGCCGTTATACAGGCTGGCGACCTGGTCGGCATAACCGTTAAACGGCAGAGTCTTTCGTTTGAGAAACTCGCCCAGACGCCGTTCGGAAGCCTGGCTCCAGCGGGGATGATCCACGGCGGGGTTCACGTTCGAGTAGAAGCCATACTCGCGGGAGTTGGCCAGATTCCAGGTGGTGGGCGGCTCGCTCTTCACCAGCTTAATTTTGACGATCGACTTGATGCTCTTGAATCCGTATTTCCAGGGCAACACCAGGCGAATGGGCGCGCCATCCTGATTGGGCAGCACCTGCCCGTACATGCCGAAGCAAAGAAGAGCCAGCGGATGCATAGCTTCATCGATGCGCAACCCTTCCACATAAGGGAACGCGATGCCGGCCCAGCGCGCGGCGGGCATCTGCTTGGGGTCGTAGAGGCTTTCGAATGCCACGTACTTGGCCTTGGCGGTGGGCTCGACGGCTTTAAGGAGCACGTTCAGGGGAAAGCCGATCCAGGGGACCACGATCGACCAGGCCTCCACGCAACGGTGGCGGTAGATGCGTTCTTCGAGCGGAGCCATTTTCATGATGGCGTCAAGATCGAAAACCTTAGGCTTGGCGACTTCACCTTCCACGGCTACGTGCCAGGGCGAGGTCTTCAAGCTCCCGGCGTTCTTGGATGGCTGGTCTTTGCTGGTGCCGAATTCATAGAAATTGTTATAAGTGGTGACGTCCGTGAACGGAGTGGGCTTTTCGTCGGTGCTAAAAGGTCCTTTGACGGCGGCGAGCTTGTCAACGGCAAAGGCACGGCGGGCGGAGAGCGCGGCGCCGGCTAGCGGCAACGTCGCCAGAAAGCGGCGGCGGTTAACATAGACAGATTTCGGAGTGACCTCTGAGTACTTCATATGCCTTGATTATAGAAGACGGGTAGGGGCGGCTTTATTCCAATAACGCCGCGACGCTCCAGGCCTGGGCGATGCAGCCACCCGGGCGGTGGGGCGGATCGCCATCGAATACTTCGGGGATTTGGCCGACGCCCTCGTTCCGCATGTATTGGCGCAAAGCGTCGAGGGCGCTATCCGGATCGCGGCCGTTCACATAACGATACGCGGAAATGAATGGCCGGAGCAACCAGGGCCAGACGGTGCCCTGGTGATAGGCTCCGTCGCGGCTGGCGGGATCGCCTGCAAAGCGGCCGCGATAGTGGGGATCGCCCGGCGCCAGGGTGCGAAGGCCGTAAGGCGTTAGCAGATGTTGCGCGACGGTTTCGACGACCGTCCTGGCTTTTTCGAGCGGCAGCAGTTTGTAGTGCAGGCTGACGGCGAAGATCTGGTTAGGGCGGAGGGAGGCGTCGCGGCTGTCGCCGTTTACCACGTCGTACAGGCAGCGCGCCGACTCGTTCCAGAACGCAGGCGTGAAGCCGGCCTCGACCCGATCGGCAAGTTCGCGATAGTGGGCGTCGCCGGTGAGGTCCTGCATGGTGCGCAGGGCATTGTACCAAAGCGCCTGCACTTCGACCGGTTTGGCGTGGCGCGGTGTGACGACCCAGTCGCCGACTTTGGCATCCATCCAGGTGAGCTGCTGGCCGGGCTCGCCGGCGTAAAGCAGGCCATCGACGTCGGCATGGATGTTATAGCGTGTGCCGCGTTCATAGCTGGAGATGATATCGGCGAGCGCCGCGGAGAAGTTGGCGCGCACGAAGTCGTAGTCGCCGGTATGGGCGGCGAGGGCGCGCACGGCTTCAACGAACCAGAGGGAAGCATCCACGGAGTTGTATTCGGGTGTCTCACCGGCGTCGGGGAAGCGGTTGGGGAGCATGCCGCGATCGATGTGGGCGGCCCATTCCAGCAGAACGCTTTTGGCGATTTCGGGCTGGCCGGTGGCGAGGGTCAGACCAGGGAGGGCGATCATGGTGTCGCGGCCCCAATCGCCGAACCAGTGATAGCCGGCGATGATGGAGTGGCGTTCGCCGCGGCGCACGATGAACTGGCCGGCAGCGGTTCGCGACGGCGCAGCGGCAGTGGTGGGCTGGGACTGGGTGGATGCGATGATACTGGCCTGGCCGTCACGGGCCAGATCGAAAACGAAGACCAGGGGATTGAACAGGTCTTCGCGGTAATCGAGGCCCCGCTCGCGTTCGGCGTCGTATTCGAAATTGCGGTACCAGTCGCCGGCGGTCTGGATTTCGGCGCCGGAGTGGACGAGGTAGAGCGGGGGAAGGCCGGGATAAGGAGCGAGCATGACACTGTTGGCGGCGGTTTGGTAGCGCGCGTCGAGGGCGGGGTTTTCGCGGGTGGTGGCGTGGTAGTCGCGGAAGGCGATCAGCGGACGCAGTTCCAGGGTGCAGTTTGGGTGGGGTGTGCGGAGGTCGTAGCGGATGACGGTGGTGTTTTCGCCCTGCGTCATTTGGACGGATTTTTCGATCCGCAGGCCCTCGATTTCGTAGACAAAAACGGGCCAGGGGTCCTGGCGGAATTCCTGGAGGAAAAGGTAGCCCTGGGGATGGACGACGCCGGGGTAGCGGTTGGCGGAGAGGTCGTAGCGGCGGCCGTCGATGACCAGGGTCTCTTCGAGCTTGGAAAGCAGCACCATGCGGCCGACGGGAGGGTGTAGGGCGGCAACCAGGAGGCCGTGGTAGCGGCGGGTGTTGAGGCCGGTAATGGTGGAAGAAGCGTATCCGCCGAGGCCGTTGGTTTCGAGCCACTCGCGCCGGTTGGCAACGGCGAGGTTCTGGCAGATGGTCTGGTCGAAGCGAATCATACGAAAATTACGAACGAAGCCAATAAGTGATTTATTTGCCTCAGTTGCAAAAAGGGCAGAACCAATTTCCAGGACTCGGAATTCGGTTGGTTCGGACGTCTGCCGGTCACGTTTTGACGGTAGCATGGCAGGGGATTGGATGGGTGGGTGCGGAGGTTGTAGATGATTGAGAGGACGGGGGATGGATCGCGGGCCGGGGATGCGATTGGCGCTTAGGGAATTGAGTGTCTTTTGTCAGGCCTGGTATTGTTCGTCGGAGACGTGTTCCAGCCAGTCGGCGGTCTTGCCGTCCAGATGCTCTTGAATGGCGATGTGGGTGACGGCCGTGGTGGCCGTAGCCCCATGCCAGTGCTTCTCGCCAGGTGAAAACGAGATCACGTCACCCGGCCGGATTTGCTCCACCGGCCCGCCCCAACGCTGGGCCCAGCCGCAGCCGGCGGTTACGATCAGGTTCTGGCCCAGCGGGTGAGTATGCCATGCCGTCCGGGCGCCGGGTTCGAAGGTGACGCTGGCGCATACAACACGCGCCGGGGCAGGCGGGTTGAATAGCGGGTCAATCCGCACCGTGCCTGTAAAATACTCTGCCGGTCCTTTGCCGGAAGGCTGGGAGCCGCTGCGTTTGATGTCCATTCCTTGAACTCCTTCGCGTGGCCGCTCAGCGGCCGGTCATTTGCTCCAGCTTTTCGGGGTAACGGGCGCCTTGGACCGTAATCTTTGCGGCGGCGTTCTCAATGTCACGGAGATCGCCGGGCGTGAGTTCGACGGAGACTGCGCCGATGTTTTCGTCCAGGCGATGCAGCTTGGTGGTGCCTGGGATCGGCACAATCCACGGCTTCTGGGCCAACAACCAGGCGAGGGCGATCTGGGCAGGTGTGGCCTTCTTCGATTCGCCGATGCCGGCGAGCAGATCAATCAGGGCCTGATTGGCTTTGAGAGCCTCCGGCGTGAAGCGCGGCAGGGTACTGCGGAAGTCGGAGCTGTCGAACTTCGCGTTTTCATCGATCTTACCGGTAAGGAAGCCTTTGCCCAGGGGGCTGTACGGGACCAGGCCGATGCCGAGTTCCGCAAGGGCCGGGATGACTTCCTTTTCGGGAGTCCTGGTCCACAATGAGTATTCGCTCTGGAGCGCTGAGACGGGCTGGACTGCGTGTGCCCGGCGGATGGTTTGCACTCCCGCTTCGGAAAGGCCGAAGTGCTTTACCTTGCCTTCCTGAATCAGGTCCTTCACCGCTCCGGCTACATCTTCGATTGGCACGGTGGGATCCACCCGATGCTGATAGAGCAGGTCGATGACATCGGTCTTGAGGCGCCTCAGGGAGCCCTCGGCGGCCTGCTTGATGTGCTCCGGCCGGCTGTTCAGTGCCGGCGAACCCTTCATCCCGCGGGGATCGAAATCCGGATTGAGGTCGAACCCGAACTTGGTAGCGATGACTACCTGCTTGCGGAAGGGAGCGAGGGCTTCGCCGACGAGCTCTTCGTTTGTGAACGGGCCGTAGACCTCGGCCGTGTCAAAGAATGTGATGCCGCGTTCGACCGCTGCCCGGATCAGAGAGGTCATCTCCTGCTTGTCTTTGGGCGGACCGTAAGAAAAGCTCATGCCCATACAGCCGAGCCCCAGAGCCGAAACTTCGAGGCCGGTGTTTCCCAGTTTGCGCTTCTGCATCTGTTTCTCCTTCGGAACTGTTTCTCTTTTCTCCAGGATAGGGACAAGCGCTCCAGGAGCGGTATCCTGATTCTTCCGATTTATTGCCTATTCCTCTTGCACTGTGAATCCACGCACGGGGCCAGCAGTTATTCTTAAGGTAGAGGTGCGCGAAACGGCTACCATGAGAAGCCAAAGGGAGGATGCCTTGCAGTTGTCAGACCGAGCAGGGGAATTGCGGGCGGAGTTGGCTCGCAAGATTGCCTTGTTCATGGGCTCGGCAGAGAAACGGGTAACGGACATTCCGGGTCTGACGCTGGTGCGACGGACTGCGCCGACCGCGCCGTGCTCCATGACGTACGAGCAGAGCGTGATCGTGATCGCGCAAGGGCGGAAGCGGGTAGACCTGGGCAGGAACATTTTCATCTACGATGCGTCGCGATTCCTGCTGACGGCGGTGGATTTGCCGGTCGTGAGCCGGGTGATCGAGGCAAGTGAAGAGGCGCCCTGCCTGGCGTTGTCGCTGAAGCTCGAGATGCCAGTGGTGCGAGAGGTTCTCAACCGGGAGGAGATGGCGGTGGGCGAGGCGCCTTCCGACAGTCCGGGCATGGCGACCGGCGAGACCACGGTGGAGTTCCTGAATGCATGCAACCGGCTGCTGGACCTGCTGGACACGCCGCAGGACATCCCCTATCTCAGCGGCCTGATTCGACGCGAGATCATCTACCGAATCCTGCACAGCGCGGAGGGGGCCCGCCTGCGAACAATTGCCACGCTGGGGGAGCAGAGCCACCGGACGGCGAAGGCGATCGCCTGGATCCGGGCGAATTATGCGAGGCCGCTACGCGTGGAAGATCTCGCGGAAATCGCGGGTATGGGCGTGTCCACGCTGCACCACCATTTCCGGGTGCTGACCGATATGAGTCCGCTGCAATATCAGAAGCAGCTCCGGCTGCAGGCGGCGCGGGGGCGCATGCTCATGGATGGCCTGGACGCCGCCAGTGCGGCCTTCGAGGTGGGATACGAAAGCGCCAGCCAATTCAACCGCGAATACAGCCGGCTGTTCGGCCAGCCACCGATGCGGGATATGCGGACGCTGCGCGCGCCGAGCGCTCTGGCGATGGAGCGGGGCTGAAGGCCCGCGCGGACTGAAGTCCACCCCCCTTATTTCGCGTACAATGCCGCGCCGTAGACCGTGCCAGCGTCGCCGTCCTGCACGATGACGACCAGGCGGGCGCCTGGGGGGGCTGGAATCTGTTTCTGGAAGCCGGCGCGATCGGTGATTTTGCCGGCCGGGTGGATGTCTTTCAAGATGGCCACGTGTTGCAGATGGCGGCCCTGGTTTTCGCCGCGCAGGACGTCGGAAGCGCCGGTATCGGCGGCATGCGCCACGTAGACGTTGGCCTTGCGGGCGGGGCCGGCGGGGAGCGGATCGACCTCTATGGTCACGGAGGCATCGCCGGGCACGGGGCGGATGCGCACGCCGACCTTGGGCGATTGGGCGGCGGCGCGAATGGCGGATTCGGCCTTGTGCGGGTCGCTGCCGTTGAACTCCGCGGTTCCATCGACGATCATTTCGGGTGTGTAGGGACCGTCGAGGCCGAAGCGGCGATCATAGGTTTCCTGGCGGTGCGTGATGGCGGCGGAGGAGAATGGGTCGGTCCAGCCGTCGTGGTTCCAGTAGTCCACATGTTCGCTCAGGACGATGATTTGGGCGCCGGGGACGGGCTGCTCGCGGTCCATTTTCACGAGCAGAGCGTCCGCGGGCGGGCAACTGGAGCAGCCTTCGGATGTGAACAGCTCCACTAAGACCGGCTGGCGCTGGTCCACGGTTCCCCCCTTGGCCAGAATGGCCACAGCCAATCCCAACAGCATCGTACGCATAGTGTTTTTATTGTCGCGCATTCGCGCACGCGTGGATTTCTCGAAAGGAAAGGCGCGGCGGGGGAATTTCGAGATGACAGCTTTGTGGAACTCCAGCGGAGGAACCGCTGTCCAATCACACAAGGCTAGCACGGAGACCCACGATGAAGCCCTGGATCTTAGCGGTCACACTGTTACTCGGAGCCACAACGGCGCGGAGCGAATCGACAGCCGTTACTTACTCGCACGGCGTGTTACACGCCGCCATACCTTATTCACTGCCTTACTCCAGCGGCGGGCAACTTACCGTCGAATTGATAGATCCGGAAGACCGGACATTAGGCCGCGCGGAAGCGCGGGTTACAGCGAGCAAGGGCGACGGACGCTGGCAGGAGGAGTTAGCGCCGAGCGAGCCGCTAACTATCGAAGATCTGGCGTGGATGCGATTGCGCAGCCGCTTTGTTTACGATGGCGGCGGCGTGGTCGAGCGGACGGAGGCCGTATCGCAGATCCTGCGCATGCCGGTGGTCCATATTGTGGGACAACGGTCCTATTTAACAGGGGGACAGGCGGCGGTACGGGTGGTTGTCACGGACTCCAATAACGAAGCGATTCGGGGGACGAGTTCGCTGCGGATCGAACTGGCGCCGCAGGGCCAGAAGCCACGGCTTTTGTTCAGCGGGCGGCTGAATGCGCGCGGCACGGCGGAGGCGCAGTTCCGCTTTCCCGCGGGTTTGGCGGGGAGTTACGGGTTGCGATATGTGGCGGACACGCCCATCGGATCGGCCGAATTCACCGAGCCGGTGAATCTGGATGACAAGGCCGCCATGCTGCTGACCACGGAGAAGCCGATCTATCAGCCGGGACAGACGATCCACGTGAGGGCGCTGGCGCTTGACCGGACGCGCCATCATGCGGCGGGCGGGCGCAAGCTGACCTTCGAAGTGGAAGACTCGCGCGGCAACAAGGTTTTCAAGAAGGCTACGCGGACGGATGCATTTGGGATCGCATCGGCGGAATTCGCCCTGGCGGACGAGGTAAATTTGGGGACCTATCATCTGCGGGCGCTGGTGGAGGGCGAGGAAGCGGGGCAGCACGCCGCGGAAGTGGCGCTGAACGTAGATCGATATGTGCTGCCGAAGTTCAAAGTGGCGGTGGAGTTCGCCGGGAAAGAGGGCAAGCGATATTACAAGCCCGGCGAGCACGTTACGGGAACGGTGCGGGCCAATTACTTTTTTGGAAAACCGGTGGACCGGGCGGCGATCGGCATCAAAGCCACCGGCATGGACGTGGCGCAGTTTGAAGCCGTATCGGAGGAAGGCAAGACGGACGGCGAGGGAGCTTTCCACTTCGACTTGCGGCTGCCGGACTATTTCGCGGGACGGCCGTTAACCCAGGGGGCGGCGCGGGTGCTGATCGAAGCCACGGTAAAGGATGCGGCGGGACACGCGGAGACGCGCGGCGAACCTATCACGGTGAGCGGATCGCCGCTAATTATCACGGCGGTTCCGGAGGGCGGCAAGCTGATCCCTAATTTGGACAACCAGGTATTCGTGTTGACGTCTTATCCGGACGGCAAGCCCGCGGTGACGCGCGTGAAGGCGCGGGCGGCCGGCCATGCGGAGCAGAATGTATCGACGGACGCGGGCGGGGTGGGGGTAATCCGGCTGAAGGCCGGCGAGAACGGAGAGACGCTCGAAATCGAGGCACGCGATGCGGAGGGCCACGACGGTAAGGCATCCGTGCGGCTGGAGGCGCGCGACGGGGCGGATCAGATTCTGTTGCGCACGGAGAACGCCGTGTATCGCGCGGGCGATCGCATCACGCTGGAAGTGTTTGCGACCCGGCCCAGCGGCGCGGCGTACATTGATGTCGTGAAAGAGGGGCAGACCGTGCTGACGCGCGACGTCGACATCATAAACGGTAAGGCGGTGCTGACTCTGACCGCCACGCCGGATCTGGCGGGCACGGTGGATATCAGCGCATATCTGTTCGGGCGTGACGCGCGGCCGGTGGCGGATCACCGGCTGATCTTCGTGCAGCCGGCGGACGAATTACATATCCAGGCTGAGGCGGACGGCGCGACTTACAAACCGGGGGACGAGGCGCGCGTGCGGTTCCACGTAACCAACGGGCGAGGCGAGGGCGTGCAGGCTGCACTGGGACTGCAGGTGGTGGACGAAGCCGTGTTTGCGCTGGCGGAAAAGCAACCGGGTTTCGCCAAGGTGTTCTTCTACCTGGAGCAGGAAGCTATGAAGCCGCGGTACGAGATTCATTCGTTGAGCCTGCCGGAGATTGTGGAGCCGGTAGCCGGAGCGCCAGACGAACGGCGCGGCCGCGCGGCGCGGGCGCTGTTCGCGGCTACGGAGTTAGTGCGCGCGAATCAGTATGAAACACAGTTTGGACGCGCGGTCCCGACGACTAAATTAGCGGAGTACCAGGAACGCTATCAAGCGCGCTTTCGGGCACAGTTATTGCGTCTGGCGGGGAGCTTCACGCGGGGACTCGGGGGCGGTAGTGATCTCACGAAGATCGCTGCGCGCCTGACCAGCGCGGGAGCAGTGGACATGCGTGACCCGTGGGGCAAGCCATTGCGCGTCGCACGCCTTAGTACTGAGAACATCTACCTGGTGAGCGCGGGGAGTTCCGATTTCCCCCTCGCGGGCTACCTGGAAGTTCGCCCTCGGAAGAGTGTCGGCGGGCGTAGCTCGGGCGGCAGCCGGATCGATCTGAACGTGGAACACGAGCGCGGTGCGTTCAATGGATTGGCCCAGATCAGCGGATCGGTTGTGGATCAGGAGGGTGGCGCGCTGGATGGCGCCACGATTACGGCGCGAACTGCCGGGGGCGGCACGCATTCGGCGTTTGCGAACAGTAACGGCCAGTTCAGTCTGCCGGCTCTTCCGGCAGGCGATTATGAGGTGACGGTATCGGACGGATCGGAGAGCGTTTCAAGCCGAATCAGCTTGCAAGTGCGTGACCGGGGTGTAGTGTCGGCCGTATTGCAGCAGGCTGGCGGATCTGTCGTGGCAGTGACACAACGCCGGATGTTGTCGGCGATGGGACAAGCTCGTCACTTCGCGATGGCGGGCCCGGCCATTGGCGGGATCGTGGGCGGTGTCATGCCACAACCGCCGATGGCGATGGCCATCCCGGCGCCTGAAATGGCCCGGTTCCAGAACACGGACGGCACACATCTGGGAGTTGCCTTTTCCGCGAAAGTGGAAGTACCGGAGCCCGCTGTACACGTACGGTCGTACTTTCCGGAGGCGCTGTATATCAATCCGGAAATCATCACCGATCACAACGGCGATGCCAGCATTACGATTCCGCTGGCCGATTCGATCACGACCTGGCGCATGGCCATGATGGCGTCGACGGCAAACGGGGCTTTGGGCAGCGGCGCGGCGAGTCTGAAGGTTTTTCAGGATTTCTTCGTGGATCTGGATTTACCGGTCAAGCTGACGCAGGGCGACCGGGCATCGATCCCGGTGGCTATCTATAACTATTCGGCGGCGCGCGGCGAGGTGCGGCTGGAGTTGAAGAACGAGGATTGGTTTTCGCTGGTGGACGATGAGGCCCGGAAGAGCGTGACGGTGGAGTCCGGGCGAGTGGGGGCGTCGCAATTCACGGTGGAGGCGCGGCGGATCGGCAAGTACAAGCTGACTCTTACGGCGAAGATGATTGGCGGAAACAACCCGGCGGATATCGTGGTCCGGGAGATCGAAGTAGTTCCCAACGGGCGCGAGCTGAACACGGTCTTCAATGGGAGACTGGAGACCAGCGCGGCGCACGAAGTGAGTTTTCCGGGGACGGCGATCGCGGATGCCAGCAAGATATTGGTGCGGCTGTATCCGGGTCCGTTAAGCCAGGTAGTGGAAGGCATGGACGCGATTCTGCGCATGCCTTTCGGATGTTTCGAACAGACTTCCTCGGCCACTTATCCGAATGTTCTGGCGCTCGATTACATGAAACGGACCAAGAAACTGACGCCCGAGGTGCACGCCAAGGCGGAGGGATTCATCGTCAATGGTTATCAGCGGCTGCTGACTTTCGAGGTGGCGGGCGGCGGTTTTTCGTGGTTCGGCAACGCTCCGGCCAATAAGATATTGACGTCGTATGGGCTGATGGAGTTCTCGGATATGTCGCGCGTGCATGATGTCGATCCGCGGGTAATTGAAAGGACGCAGCAGTGGCTGGCGGGCCAGCAGCAGGCGGATGGAAGCTGGCGGCCGGACAGTAACTTCATCAACGAAGGCGCGACGAATCGATATAACACGGACGTGTTGCGCATTACGGCTTACATCGGGTGGTCATTGGTAAATACGGGTTATAAAGGACCGGCGATGGAGAAGGCGAAGCAGTATGTGGCACAGCATTTGAGCGGCAAGCCGGATGCGTATACGCTGGCGGTGATTGCCAATTTCGCGGCGGAATATGGCCAGGATCGCGAGTTCACGCGGCAGGCGATGCACATGCTGCTGGACGCGCGCACGGAGAAAGACGAACAGGCCTGGTGGACCGCGGATGAGACCGGCGTTTACGGCAGGGGCGAGAGCGCGGGCGTGGAGACCACGGGCCTGGCGGTGCAGGCGCTGCTGAAGTGGGGCGAGGGTTCGGCCACGGCGGCCAAGGCACTACGCTACATCGCGGCCAAGAAGGACGCGGCGGGCACCTGGGGAACCACGCAGGCGACCATCATGGCGCTGCGCGCGCTGCTGCTTTCGACGGAGAAAGGCGCGGCGGATGTGCGCGGCGGGGTGGAGATTTCGATCGACGGGCAGACGGTGAAGAAGCTGGTACTCAGCGAGGAGAATAACGATCTGCTGCATCAGTTCGTCTTCCCGGTGGATGCGAAGGCGGCGCACAAGGTGGATCTGCGGTTTGAAGGCAAGGGCGGACTGGCGTACCAGGTGGTGGGGCGATCGTTTGTGCCGTGGGGCGAGAAGGCGGCGGGCGAGCCGCTTTCCATCGACGTGGCTTACGACCGCACGCACATGATGCAGGACGACATCGCCACGGCTACGGCGACAATCAAGAACAATTTACATGAGACCGCAAATATGGTGATGGTGGACCTGGGCATTCCGCCGGGATTCGACCTGCTGGCGGAAGATCTGCAGACTTATCAGGAGCAGAGCGCCAGGCGGAAGAGCGGGCGCATGGAGAAGTTCAGTCTGACGGCCACGCAGGCGATTTTATACTTCGATGCGATCGGCGGGGGCGATAGGGTGGCGGTGCGTTTCCGCTTGCGGGCGAAGTACCCGATTCGGGCGCGTACGTTTGAATCGCGGGTGTATGAGTATTACGATCCGGCGGTCAGTGCGGTGGCTCGTCCGGTGGCATTGGAGGTGGGGAAGCGGTAGTCGAAAGAAGAATATTGGCCACAGATGAACACGGATAACGCCTCCTCTTAGGCGGCTAGCGGAGTTGCAAGTCCATTGCAAAGTCGGAGTACTGGGCCGGTACCATATAGTTCTGTTGGCTTGCCAGGCGCCAGTTGACAAGGATTTCGGACTTAGGCATACTGAAATCAAGATGCAACTCAGTTGCGTAAAGCTGAAAGACCTCCGGCCGGGACAACGCGCGATTTTAGAGCATATCGGGCTGCCGCCGGATGAGGCCCGCCGCCTGATGGAGCTGGGCTTTCTGCCCGGCGCACAGGTCACGGCGGGCCACCGGGCGCCGGGCGGCGATCCGCGGGTCTTTCAGGTGGACGGGTCCGAGATCGCGCTGCGCGCGGCCACGGCCGGGCAGTTGACCGTACGCTTCGTTTGAGGCCATTACGTGAGTGCCTGTGACGGCTGCGCCGCTCTCAAAATCGTGCCACCCATCGCCAAGCTGCGCACCGTAGCCCTGGTGGGTCCTCCCAATTGCGGAAAAACCACTTTATTTAACCGGCTGACGGGTCTGCGGCAGAAGGTCGCGAATTTCCCCGGCGTCACGGTGGAGCAGCATTCGGGCAAAGCGGAACTGGCGGACGGGCGGGAAGTTTCCATTGTGGACCTGCCGGGCATTTACAGCCTGCAACCACGGTCGGAAGACGAGCAGGTGGCGCACGACGTCCTCAAAGGGCTGCGGCCCGGCTCGCCGAAACCGGACGCCATTCTGTTGTTGCTGGATTCGACGAACCTGCAACGGCACCTGATGCTGGCGGCTTCGGTACTGGCGTTGGGCGTCCCCACGCTGGTGATTCTGAACATGGCGGATGAGTTGCGCAGCCGCGGCGGCAAGCTGGATGTGCGCGCTCTGGAGAGGCAATTGGGCGCGCCGGTGGTGCTGGTGAGCGCGCGCCAGGGCGAGGGCGTGGAAGGGGTGTTCCGGTTTCTGGCAGGCGCTATTACGGCGCCGCACCCGATCGAATTGCCCGTCATACAGGATGTGCCCAAGTGCCGGCAGTGGGCCGGCCGGGTGGGCAGCCGGGCATCCTATCGTCCACCGGCGCCGCCGGTGTGGACGCGCCGCCTGGATGCGGTTTTTTTGCATCCGTACCTTGGAATTTTGATTTTCGCGGCGGTGGTGCTGGCGGTGTTTCAAACCATTTTCACGGCGGCCACGCCGTTGATGGATGGCGTGAAGTGGATGTTCGACGCCTCCGGCCATTGGATCGCGGCCACTTTACCGGCCTCGCCGCTGCGTTCGCTATTGGTGGAAGGAGTCTGGAGCGGCGTGGGATCGGTGGTGGTTTTTCTGCCGCAGGTGCTGCTGCTTTTTCTGTTCATCGGGATACTGGAAGACTCCGGCTATCTGGCGCGCGCCGCGCTGATCGCCGACCGCACCATGGCGCGCGTGGGCCTGCAAGGCAAATCTTTTATCCCGCTGCTCTCGGCTTATGCCTGCGCGGTGCCGGCGATTCTGGCGACGCGCACCATCGAAAATAAACGGGACCGCATCGCCACGATTCTGATCGCGCCGTTCATGACCTGCTCGGCGCGCCTGCCGGTTTATACGCTGATCATCGCGGCGTTCATTCCGAACCGGCCGGTGCTGGGCGCGCTTCTGGGCGCGCGGGCGGCGGCGCTGCTGGGATTGTACGCCCTCGGATTCGCGGCGGCGGTGGGCACCGCGCGCATGCTGAAATCATCCATTTTGAGGAGCGGTCCGACGTCCTTCCTGCTGGAGATGCCCTCCTATCGCTGGCCCACGGTGCGGTCGCTGGGACTGCGGCTGCTGGATCGCGGGAGCATTTTCCTGAAGCGAGCGGGCACGATCATTCTACTGGTCACGGTGATTCTGTGGGGGCTGGCGCATCTGCCGCTGAACCGCGGTCAGATGCCGCCCATCGAGCAGAGCCTGGCAGGCACGGTGGGACGCACGATCGAGCCGGTGATCCGGCCCTTGGGATTCAACTGGAAGGTAGGCATCGGGCTGATTACGTCGCTGGCGGCGCGGGAAGTGATCATCGGCACGCTGGGCACGATCTATGGGATGGACCCGGAGTCAAACACGCTGAGCCTGCAACAGGCGCTGCATCGCGACCTGACGCTGGGCGGCGCCTTCGCGCTGCTGATCTTCTTCGCTTTCGCCATGCAGTGCACGTCCACGCTGGCGGTGGTGCGGCGGGAGACCGGAGGCTGGCGTTGGCCGGCGGCGCAGTTTGCGTATATGGGGACGCTGGCGTATGCTGGCGCGTTCCTCGCCTTTCACCTGGTGCGGTAACAGCGCCGGGAGGGACTGAAGCCCATAAGCGCCCGCTCGGAATCATGACTAGCCCCATCCCGGCGCTTGCTAATGTACCAACCACGCAGTTTGCTGGCGTCGGCCCGGTATAATGTATCAGCAGGAGGGGGATAAGGCTGTGGGATCGCGCGAGTTGAGGCCGGTTGAGACGTCGCAAGACATCACGCAACTGCTGGTCGCCTGGGGCGACGGCGACCTAGGGGCCATGGAACGGCTGGCGCCCGTGCTCCAACAGGAGCTGCATCGGGTGGCCTCCGCACACCTGGCGGCCGAGCGGCGCGGGCATATCCTGCAAACCACCGCCCTGGTGAACGAGACTTACCTCCGGCTGATCGACTGGAAGAACTTGCGCTGGCAGAACCGCGCACAATTCTTCGCGATGGCCTCGCAGATGATGCGCCACATTTTGGTGGACTATGCCCGAGCGCAGCATCGGGAGAAGCGGGGTGGCAGTGCGGTGCACGTGTCCTTGTCCCAAGCGGAAGGCGTTCCGCTCGAACATGCTGTCGATCTCATGGCGCTAGACGAAGCCCTGCAGGCGCTGGAATCGTTCGCGCCGCGCCAGGGCCGCATTGTGGAATTGCGTTTTTTTGGCGGCTTGAGCCTGGAAGAGACGGCGGAAGTACTCGAAGTGTCGGTGGGAACAGTGAGGCGGGACTGGAGCCTGGCGCGCGCGTGGCTGTATCGTGAGCTCAACCGCAAGACACCATGACCCCGCAGCGGTTCGAGCGCGTGCGCGAAATTTATCACGCGGCCCTGGACCGGCCGTCCGAGGAGCGCGCCGTCTTTTTGGAGCAAGTCTGTTCAGGCGATACGGGGTTGCGGCAGGAGGTCCAGTCCCTGCTGGCGGCCCAGGCGCAAGCCGGAACATTCATGGCGACCACTCCCGGAGCGGCCTTGGATACACAGCCGGCCGGGCCTGCCGGGGCGCCGCTTACCGGCCGCGTTCTCGGTTCCTACGAAATTCTGTCCCCTCTGGGCGCCGGGGGTATGGGTGAAGTTTATCTCGCCCGCGACCAGCGGCTGGAACGAAGTATAGCTATCAAATTGCTACCCAACAGCCACCGGCTGGATTCCGATCGCGTGCGGCGGTTCGAGCGTGAAGCCCGCGCGGCATCCGCGCTCAATCATCCGAACATCATCACCATTTACGATATCGGAACTTGCGACGCAGGCCGCTACATAGTGATGGAACTCGTGGAAGGCCAGACCCTGCGCGAAATCCTGGACAGCGGTCCGGTACCGGCATCGCTGGCTCCCGTGGGCGGACAGATCGCCAAGGCGCTGGCCGTGGCGCATGCGGCCGGGATTGTGCATCGCGATATCAAGCCCGCCAACATCATGGTGCGCAAAGACGGATACGTGAAAATCCTGGATTTCGGACTGGCGCGTTTGGCGCGCGAGACCGAAGGCCCCCAGCCACTCGACGTCACCACTCCAGGCCAGGTATTAGGGACGGTCGCCTATATGTCTCCGGAACAGGTGCGCGGCGAGAACGTAGCGGCGTCCTGCGACGTGTTTTCCCTCGGAATCATTTTCTATGAAATGGCCACCGGCCGGCATCCGTTCCACGCCGACTCTCTGATGGCCATGCTGCATGCGATTCATTCGCAGGCGCCGGTTCTGCCCCGCACCTTGAACCCGCACATTCCACCGCCGTTCGAAGCTCTCATCCTGGCCATGCTGCATAAGGACCCGTCGCTGCGGCCCACGTCAGCGGAAGTGGATGCGGCGCTGGCAGGCTCCGGCAGCGGCAACCCTCCCTCCGAACCCGGAGCGCGGAGGCCGCACAATCTGCCGCCGCAAAGAACCCCGCTCATCGGGCGGCGCGCGGAACGCTCGGCATTGCAACCTCTTCTGCTCGATCCCGAAATCCGCCTGATCACTCTGACCGGTCCGGGAGGCACCGGGAAAACCCGGCTGGCGCTTCAGGCCGCCTGCGATACGGTCGACAGTTTTCCGGGGGGAATTCGTTTCGTGAATCTGGCGCCCCTCATCGATCCCAAGCTGGTGGTTTCCGCTATCGCGCAAGGCCTGAGTATTCGCGAAGCGCCCGGGCGCCCGCTCATCGAAGTGGTCAAGGAACATCTGGCCGGCCTCGGCCGGATGTTGCTCGTCTTGGATAACTTCGAGCAGGTCGCGGCGGCCGCGGCGGATGTTTCGGAGATTCTGGATGCATGTCCTGGGGCCAAGGCCCTGGTCACCAGCCGAACGGCGCTTCGGGTCTATGGCGAGCGGGAGTTTTCGGTGCCGCCCCTGCCTCTGCCGGAATCCGATGCGCCACTTTCGCCGGGCCGCCTGCTGGATTTTCCGTCCATCGCGCTCTTCGTCCAGCGAGCCACGGCCGTAAAGCCCGATTTTTTCCTGACCGTACAGAACGCCGACGCCATCGTCCAGATCTGCCGGCGTTTGGATGGTCTGCCGCTGGCCATCGAACTGGCTGCCGCCCGCATCAAAGTTCTCCCACCCGCGGGTTTGTTGGCCCGAATCGCCAGCCGGCTGGAACTGCTGACCGGTGGCGCGCGCGACCTGCCCGAACGCCAGCGCACGCTGCGGCGTGCCATCGACTGGAGTCACGATCTGTTGACGCCGGCGGAACAGAAGCTCTTCCGGCGGCTCTCGGTTTTTGTGGGCGGCTGCACGTTGGAAGCGGTCGAGGCCGTCTGCAACGCGCAAGAGGATTTGGGGATCGATGTGCTCGACGGCGTAACCTCGCTGGTGGACAAGAGCCTGCTGAGCCAGATGGGACCCGGAGATGCAGAGCCGCGCTTCATCATGCTGGAGACCATCCGCGAATATGGCAGAGAACGGCTCGATCAAAGCGGCGAGATGGAAAGCACCCGGCGGGCACATGCGGCATATTGCCTGGTATTGGCAGAAGAGGGAACGGCGGAAATGGCCTCCGCCGAGCGGGAGGCCTGGCTGGGCCGCGGCGATGCGGAGCACGATAATCTCCGCGGCGCCATCGAATACCTTGTAGAGTCGGGCAATGCCGAGTGGGGGCTGCGCCTCGGCAGCGCGCTCTTTGGGTTCTGGGAAGCACGCGAACACCTGACGGAAGGGCGCCGCGTGCTGGCGGCGCTCCTCGATATACCCGGGGCGAATCCCGTGAGCGCCCACCGCGCCCGGGCTCTGTATGCGGCAGGAGTCCTGGCGGATGCCCAACTCGATTCCGACGCAGGCAGGGAGCGGATGAATCTCTGCCTTGAAATACAACTTCAGCTTGGCGACAAACAGGGGATTGCCACGGTGGAAAGCGCTCTGGCAGTCGGCTGGAATAAAGCCGGACAATTTGACCGCGCGCGGTCGCACATTGAACGGGCGCTGGTGCTCTGGAAAGAGCTGGGCTCCGGCAAGTTTGTTCTGGGCCTCAGTAACCTCGCCAACATCGCCAAGAAACAGGGCGATTATGCGGTCGCACGAACGGCCTACGACGCGACCTTGGAGGCGTTCCGATCCGCCTGTGACTTCCGCGGTATGGCTGTCGCGCTGACCGGCTTGGGCGACGTCGCCGCGGCACAGGGCGACTTGACCGAGGCGCGCCGCCTCTATCAGGAGAGTCTGAAGGAGTTTCAGCAGATTGGAGATCTTTGGGGAGTGGCCGGCGTGCTCCGCGATCTCGGGGATCTGGCCTGCCGCGGCCACAACCATCTGCATGCCGCGGCCTTGTACAAAGACGCTTTGGCCGTTTTTCATAAACTGGGGCACCGGCGCGGCATGGCCGTCGTGCTTGAGCACCTCGCCGCCTGCACGTGTTATGACAATAGTCCGGGTTGCGCGCTCAAATTGGCGGGCGCGGCGGCGGTCATGCGGGAAAATCTGGGGATCTCGCTTTCACCCGCAGAGCAGGAAGAACTCGATCAGACCATCAGCCGCGCCCGTGAAAAGCTGCCCGAGGCCGAGCAGACCAAGGCTTGGGCCGAGGGCCGCGCCATGACTGCCGATCAGGTGCTGGAGTTTGTGCAAGGCGGCTGAGGTTTGCCGCGCGCCTAGATTCTTGCCTCGTCAGGGAATCTGTGATAGCCCGGCGTCGGGGAAGATTCATACACAATTGCTGGTGCGAAGGGGATTTATCAATAGGAATGCTTCTGTGACTGGCCAACCTAGTCGGGGCATTGAAGCGCAGGCCGCAATGGCGGGCACTTCACGGGACTAAAGCTCACATTCGATGTCTTCATTCGTGATCCTTGTCTTAGTGCGCGGCAGTGCTTTTCCTTAAACCCGCGATTTCGATCGTAAGCAATTCTTCAAGCATTTTAATAGTCTTATATACTAAACATCGCTGACCTCGAACATCAAAACGTAAGTGGTCCGCGTCACGCGCGACCAGAATGGTTGGTCGCCCGCAACCCCAAGCGTAGCCGACTTCCAAATACACATTTGCGTTGGAGCCAGTCAGATCAGCTACAACTAGTTCCGATGACTCAATGCTAGTCTTGACACGTTCGACGATGTCGCCCGTAAACGAGATCGCATCGACACGTTCACACAAGAGCCCGGCCGCATGCACGGCGCTTTGTATTCCGTAGTGGTAAACGTCGGCGAAGTCCTCCCCGAATGGCATTGC
>JBEKYC010000009.1:0-128642 GCA_049511415.1 Bryobacteraceae bacterium
CCGCGCTTCTTGCCTCCCTTGATTTCCCAGAAGGCGTCGCCGCCGAACTGGAAGTTATATCGCTGCTGGTCGATGGAGTAACTGCCCTCTCCCTCGATCAGAATGCCGTCATCCACACCGGCGATCAGGTCGTCGGGAGTTACTTCGTCCGGGCCCGGCGCGAGCCACACATTCGGCATACGCTGGAAAGGCACGCTGCCCCATGAATCCGCGTAGCAGCATCCCCGCGACTCGGTCTCCCCGATCAGGTGCGCCTGGTCGCGGATGGTTTGATAGTGCTTGAAGATTCCCTTCTCGATGATCGGGAACTTAGTGGTCAACACCCCGTCGTCGTCGTATTTTACGGTTGCTAAGCCGCCCTCATTGGTGCGGTCGCCAAAGATGTCGATGCGTTCGCTGCCCACTTGGAAATTCCCCATTTTTTCGGTGGTCAGGAAACTGGTGCCCGCGAAGTTGGCTTCGTAACCTAGCGCGCGATCCAACTCCGTCGAATGCCCGATGGATTCGTGGATCGTCAGATAGAGATGGCTCGGCAGCAGCACCAGGTCTTTCTTGCCGGGAGACACCGGCGGCGCGGCCAGGTGCTCCAGCACTTCGTCGCGAATCCGCGGCGCGTTCTCGCCTACGTTGGCCTTAGCCACAGCTTCCCAACCGGCGGTCACCGGCGGAGTCTGGTAGCTGCGCGTGCGCGTGATGTTTTTCTGAATATCCACCGCGGTGGCTTGCAGCGCGGGCCAGACCTGCACCACATACTGCTGGATCGACGATCCTTCGCTCGATGCGAAGTATTTATCCTCCGATCGCAGAGCCAGAAAGCCGAAGGCGGCAAACACCTTCGGATCTTTCTTGATAATCGATGCGGCGCCATGCATCAGCTCCAGCTTTTCGTCCACTTGCACGGCGAAAGGATCCTTCTCCAGCGGCGATTTCCACCGGTCCGTATACGCCTTGGTGGGCGCCAGTTGCACGGGGCTGGCTTGTAAAGCCGAGTTGGCCTTGGCCACCACCACCGCCTCGCGCGCGATGCGCGCAATTTCGATATCCGTTACCAACGGCGAGGCCGCGAACCCCCATTGCCCGTTGGCAATCACCCGCACACCAAAACCGAAGTTCTGCTGATCGGTGACAAATGGCACCTCGTCGGTCTGATTGCTGCCGCGCTGCGGGGCCAGCCGATACCCGCAAAACTGCTGGCGGTATCGCGCGATGCGGATGTCGCAATACGTGGCGCCTTGCTTGCGGGCCTCGGCCAGAGCCACCGCGGCCAGCTTTTCCAGCCCTGGTTCCGGTTTCGATGGCGCGTCGTCTGGCGCGCCAAACAGACGGTTGGCCAGTAAGATGGAAGCGCCGCCGGTGGTCGCCGTCAGGAATGCGCGGCGGGTAAGGAAACTGGAAATCGATGTGGTTTTCATCGCTCGCCCAAGTTTAACGCACCGCAGTCTCCTGCCGAAGATTCGGATGCAATACAATGGCCTAGCGGGCGGGAAGATCATGAGCGGCGACGGACGCATGGAATCGGAATCGCAAGATGGATCGTTAGCGCTTCTCCGCGTAGCCGCCTTCGTCGCGCTGTTGGTGGGGGCGTGCGGCGCAGTTGCCCTCACCCTGTACACGGGCCGGCACAATGCTTCCCTTCTGCTGATGGTTATCTTCGCCCTTTGGGTGCTGTCCCCGTTCGTCGCGCTGGCGGCCGCGGTTAGACTTTCGAGCCGCTGGGCGCCTCTTACACACATGGTACTTTATGCCGCGACGTATATCGTTACCCTGGGCACTTTGGTAATCTACGGCGAGACTGCTTTCGGACCTCCGCGCGCGAAGACCGCTGCCGTCTTCGTGGTGGTCCCCCCGGCATCATGGCTGTTGAGCGGCGTCAGCGTGGGCGCAGCCGGGTTGATATCCGGCAGGTCGGCGCGCCGGAGTCGCGTCCGCTAGCGCCTTATAATTGGCAGACAACCTAGGGAGGCTTTATGAACGGCGATTTGGTGCTGGTTACGGGCGGTTCCGGATTCATCGGCGCTCACTGCATCCTGCAACTTCTGAACGCGGGCTATCGCGTGCGAACCACGGTTCGCTCGCTCGCCCGCGAAGCCGAAGTGCGCGCGATGCTCAAGATTGGCGGCGCCCAGCCGGGCGACGCGCTCTCCTTTGTTGGCGCCGACCTTATGTCTGACACCGGCTGGCCGCAAGCTGCCGCCGGCTGCAAATACGTGCTGCATGTGGCTTCGCCCTTTCCCCCGAAGATGCCCAAAGACGAGGATGAGCTGATTGTTCCGGCGCGCGAAGGCGCGTTGCGCGTACTCAAAGCCGCGCGGGACGCGCGCGTCGAACGCGTGGTTTTGACCTCTTCGTACGCGGCGATCGGCTACGGTATCGAGTTCACGGGCCGGCCGTTTAACGAGGAAAACTGGACCGATCCGAACGCCGACGATGTGAGCGCCTATGTAAAGTCTAAGACTTTGGCGGAACGCGCGGCCTGGGATTTCATCGCCCGTGCCAATGGCGCTTTGGAGCTTGCGGTTGTGAATCCAGTGGGCGTGTTCGGTCCGGTGCTCGGGCCGGATTATTCCACATCCATACAGATCGTGCAGCGGTTGATGGACGCCGATGTGCCCGGCTGCCCGCGCCTATCTTTTGGCATTGTGGATGTGCGAGATGTAGCGGATCTGCACCTGCGCGCCATGACCAATCCTGGCGCCAAGGGGGAGCGGTTTCTGGCGGTGGCGGGCGATTTCATGACTATCGAGGCTATCGCCCGGCTGCTGAAAGCGCGCATGGGCGAGGCAGCCCGGCGCGTCCCGACGCGCGTGCTGCCCGATTGGCTGGTGCGCCTGGTGGCACGGTTCGATAAATCCGTGGCGTATATCGTCCCCGAACTGGGTAAGTCCAGGAACGCCACCAATGCGAAGGCACGGCGCGTGCTTGGCTGGTCGCCGCGATCGAACGAAGACGCCATCATCGCCACCGCCGAGAGTTTGGTGCGGCTGGGATTGCTGAAGAATTCGAAAAAAGCCGCGTGATTGCGCCGGCTATTTCAAGAGGGCGTCGATGCCGGCCCGCGCGATGGCTTCGTCGACTTCCGATGGCGCCCCGCTCGCCGCAATCCCGCCGATAGTCTTGCCGTCGACCTTGATCGGCAGCCCGCCTTGATTCGGGAAGGCGTCGGGAAACGCGAGAACCTGCAAGTTGCCGGCTTTCAGTTGATCGGCCGCATCCTTGGACGGGCTGCCGTAGAGCGCCGCATGCCGGGCCTTGCGCTGCGCGAACTGAATCGTATTGAGACCCGCCCCGTCCGCCTTCTGCAGGAACAAGAGGTTGCCGCTCTCGTCGACGACGCAGAGGGTCACCTGCACGTTGCGCTTCTGAGCCTCCGCCTCCGCCGCCGCTATCATCGTCTTGATGGCCGCCAGATTCAGCCACTTCTTGGTGGGGAGATCGGCGGCGGACAGGGCAGCCGCCACCAGCAGGAGTTCCGCGATGAGCTTCACCATGTGCCATATAGTAACAGCAACCCGGCCGGGCGCCGCTTATCACCGATTCACATAACGAACGGCTCGCATGATAGGATGCCGGCGCTATTCATCCGATTGGCGGCTTTGCCGGACGGCCGGCGCGGCGTACCGGTCCGGTTACCGCAGCGTCGAGCCGGGCCCCCAGGCTCTTGAAAGCAGGCTTGGGACCGTGCCATTGCAATTCGTCCACATCGTCAAACAGGGCGATATCGGTGCGCAGCGTCGCCAGAGTTCGAAACAGCAGCGCTTGTTCGCGATCGCGGGCCAACGTTTGCGCGAGGCCGCCGGCGCCGGTTACGTTGACGTGCCACTCGCGCCAGTCCTCCGGGATCGATTCGAGGTGATTGAATTTGGCCAGAACGGCCGCCGACGATTTGGCTCCCCAACCGGGCAAGCCCGGATAGCCGTCCGCCGCGTCGCCGACCAGGGCCAAATAATCGGGAATCGATGCCGGCGAAACACCAAACTTTCCCCGGATGCCGGATTCGTCGAAAGTCACCCGTGTCCGCCGATTCAACTGGACTACGCGCGTGCCTTGCACACACTGGCCGAGATCCTTGTCCGGACTGCAGATAATGACGCGTTCCACCCGCGGATCCCGGGCGGCGATCTGCGCCCCGGCCGCCAGTGCGTCGTCCGCCTCGAACTCCAGCATGGGCCACACGGCCACACCGGCCGCCGAAAGAACTTCCTCGAGCAGGCCGAACTGCGCCAGAAGCTCCGGCGCGACTCCCTCGCCTGTCTTATATCCCGGCCACAGGTTATTGCGGAACGATTCGATAACATGGTCGGTCGCCACGGCCAGGTGCGTGGCGCCGCCGTGGATCATACCCAGCACCGATGCGAGCACTCCCCGCACCGCCCCCACCTCGCGCCCATCCTTATCCAAGGCCGACGGCACCGCGAAGTAGTGCCGGAACAGTTCATATGTGCCGTCGATCAGATGGACTTCCACCAGCGGTAGCGCTCCTCGTTTATTGTACGGGAAGCAGGAAAAAACGGGGGACGGCCAGCCGTCCCCCAGGAGAAGACGCTACTAATTGACGACGCCTGTGTGGGCAACTGCAATTCGAACATCCGCTCCCAGCGGAAGGCCCAGCGAGTTGGCGGTATCCACGACCAACTCAACCATGCGCACTTCGATGGATGTGGATGTCTGGATGACACGATGCAGCCAGAGAGTTCCGAGGCCCGCGATCGTGACGTGGGTGTTTGGCGACGGATTGGCTCCCACTTCCGGGTGCCCGGTTACCACCAATCCCGCAAAAAGCGAACCGGTATCGCTAAGCGTGACGGCGCCGCCATCGGCGGAAACATTGGCTTCCGCGGTGATGGTGGTGGCGGCAACCAGACTTGAAAGCAGATCCAGTTCGTCCACGCTGGCGGTGGTCTGGGCGGAAGTACCGGTCGAACTTACGGAACCTTCCGCACTCGTGTGCACGACGCCGGTGGTTAGGATGCCCGGCACGGTGACCGCGGCTACGCTGTTGGTTTCTTCCTGATCCGTTCCGGTGCAGCCTAAGTTGACGTCAGCGGAGCGTCCCGCCTGTATCGGCCCGGCGGAAACCGACGAGCCATAGGCAAAGCCGATCAGCAGATCTGCATTAAAAAGCGTGCTGCTCTGTGCACGCGCGACAAACAACTGAGTGCCAATCGGCAAGCCCAGCACATTGTTCTCCGACACCTTTACATGGATGGCGCTCACGATCATGCTGGCGCTGGTCGCGGTTACCGTGGGAGTCTGTTCATTCAGAATCACGAAACCGATTCCCGGCAGAGTGATTCGCGTGTTTGGGCCAATATCGGTGAGAATGGGCAAGCCTAGTACTTTGGCGTTGGTGAATGTAGTACCAATACTGCTGGTGGAAAAGCCGCCCGGCGAAGAAATTGCGGACGCTACCGACTGCACGCCATCCGCGGTGATTAGCCCGCCTAGTAAATTGATGCTGCTGACCGTCGCCGTAGCGGTAGTCGCCGTGCCATTATCCACGGCTGCCGATGTTACGGATGTGTCGATTACGCCCGTCGTCGCCAGGGGCAACAGTGACACACCAGCCACGCTGTTGGAGCTGGACATGCCGGCGGTCTCGGTGCATAGACTGCTAACCGCGGTGGAACCGGCGGTGATGCCTGATGTTCCAGGCGTTACCGACACCATAGTGCCCAGGGCTTTCCCGGAATATCCGGTCTGGCTTTGCCCAAAAACCGTCGCACAGCACAGAAAGCCCGCCAGGGCCGCTGCGCACGGCAGCCGGAAGCTCCGGAAAATACGGGCCGATTCTGTAATATTGATAACCATTTCTGCCATTTTTGTCTCCTCTTTATGTCGATTCAAGTCTGGTACTGCCAACGTGCCGGGTACTAATCCGCAAACCGACGAGTACTCGGAGGCGCGATTCACAAAATATCTGACCTATGGTTGCGAAAGTCCGGCATGGGTGCAATTAACCAGTGCTGAAACGCCTCTTAAATACGCTGTTAAGGATCTAACGTCAAGATAAAGAGGCGGTAAGAAGATCCAACAAAAAAGTGTTTCGCGGGCGGAGTAACATGCGGTGTTCCGTTTATCAGCCACTCAGCCAAAGGTAGTAGCACTTTTCCGAGGCATTCTCAGAAAACTTCTTGCATTAATACGGAAATTTTCTTAGAATTGACCAGGGATGGCTGCCGATTTGTGGGCAGGGTAGATTGCTCAGTCGCGCATTTCCCGAGAGAGCAGGAATCTGGATGACGATCCGTTGCTTTGTTGCCGTCGTTTTGATCGGCAGTGCCTCCCTTTTTGGCCAAGACCTCCGCACGCCTCCGCGAACCGCCGCGGTCATAACTCAACGCACGGCGGGACTGGCTGCAAAGCCGGGCTCCAGCGGACCGGCCATTCTCAATGTTCTGACGGTGATCGGGAACGAGGCTTTGGGCGTTCCCTGCATCGATTGCCTGCTGGGTATCTTGATCCCTTCGCTGGGTCTCCCGAGTCCTTTAGGGGAAGCTCTGGTGGGGAGCAAGTATCAAATCGACTCTTATCTCATCGATAATACCTACACGGGCTCTTGCACGTTCAATCTAGCCGTGCGCGACAGTCAAAATAACGTGGTCGCAGAGGCCCGCCAGACCATCGACGAAACGGCTGGAAACCAGATTCTGCTTTCGACGCCCATCACCATTCCGCCCAGCGCGGGCCTGGGACTGGGAAGCGTCTCGAATACCGCTACCTGCGGATCGAACGTCAGCGAATCCAAGAGTCCGGTCGTCCTGACTTGCGTCAATAACCCGCCCTTCTGCGTGGATTAAGCGAATTAGTTTTTCAAATTGCCGAGAATAAGCGTGGCGTGGCGGGCGATGGCCTCGAAGTTGGCGGCGTGAGCGTCTTTCTCCAGCTTCTCCAACAGGCCGCGGGCGGCTGCGCTTCGTCCCTCCTGCGCTTCGAGTTGTCCCAGCGCCAACCGCGCGTCCAGTTGATAGCCAACGTAGCCTTGGCGGCCCGCGTCGGCCGCGGTGGCCTGCAGATCCCGGATGGCGCCCTCTTCGTCCGGTGGTTTGCCGGATGCCGCTCGGGCGCGGGCGGCGACGATGGAGAACGCCAGACACGCCGCGCGGTGGTGGCTGGCCCGCGATAAGGCATCCGCGCGAGCCACCTCCTGCCGGGCTTCCTCTACTTTGCCTTCATCCAGGAGCACGCGCGCCAGCAGGATGCGCGCCTCCAGTTCGCGGTCCGGAACCTTGGCGCGCAAGAAGACATCCAGGCTATTGCGAATGGGTCCCTCCGCTTCCGCCGGCCGGCCCATCGTCAGTGCCAGTTCCGCCGGCGCCAACCGGTACTGCGCTTCGAAAATCCTGCCGGTCTCCGCCGCTACCCGCACGGATTGTTCAAACTGCTGGCGCGCGCGGTCCCAATCGGCCTGCGCCAAGCGCACACGCCCCAACCACGAGAGGGCGTCCGCCGATTCCAGTTTGGCCCCTGTTTCGCGATCGCCCGCCACCGCGTCATCCAGCATTTTGGCGGCTCCCGGCAAGTCTCCCAGCAGGTACAACGTATGGCCCAGATTGTTCGACAGGCTGGCCACCGTGGCATTGGCCGCGATGGATCGCGATTTCTTGAGGGCCTGCGCAAACATATCGCGCGCCAGCCGTAAGTTGCCCTCCACCAGCCACGTCGAGGCGATGTTACTCAACCCCGAAACCTCGTCCGGACGGCTGCCCACCTGGCGCGCCATACCTAACGACTCTTCATACAGCTTGCGGGCGCCGGCGAAATCCCCCTGGCGCATGAGCAGCACCGCCAGGCCGTTCAGAGCCCACTGCGCATCGCTGCGGGCGTTGCCGATCTCCCGATTGATATCCAGCGCCTGCGTATACAGATTCCGCGCTTCGTTGGTATTGCCCAGGTTGCAGTAGGCCGCCGCGAGATAAGCCATACTGGCCGCAAGTCCCAGGCGGTCTCCGGTGCGGGCATAGATGGCGCGGGCAATCTGGCAAGCGGCGGCGGCCTGTTCCAGGCGGCTAAGCTGGACCA
The DNA here is from genome assembly GCA_049511415.1 of Bryobacteraceae bacterium. Taxonomy (GTDB): domain Bacteria; phylum Acidobacteriota; class Terriglobia; order Bryobacterales; family Bryobacteraceae; genus Bog-159. The sequence continues at coordinate 8,020 of JBEKYC010000009.1, forward strand.
GTTGGCGGCACTCCATGGCGCGGGAGTCGGCTTCGAGCACCTGCGCTTCCCGCGTGTGCGCCACCGCCGCCGCCTCCGACGCGCTGGCCTGCGCCAGTTCGAAATTGCCCAGTTGTTCGGCCGCTTGAGACTTTACAAAGCTGATGGCCGCTTCGTCCACCAGCGGAACCGGCAGTTTATGCAAACTGTCCAACGTCAACAGGGCGTCATTGGCCCTGCCCGCATTGATCTGCGCGCGGGCCATGCGCAGGCCATAATCGGCATTATCCGGAAATTGTTCGATTAATCGGCGGTAAATCCGAATGGCTTGGTCCCATTCCGAATTGGTTTCCCGGTAGCGAGCTTCGATGGGAAGGCGGTCCGGAGGCGGAAAATGCGCGGAGAGCTGCCAGGCTTTCTGCGCCTCATTTTTGGCGACTTCCGCGTATCCCAAAACGGACCAGGCGTCCGATAGAGCGGCATGCGCCAGCGCATACGCGGGATCGACGGCCACGGCTTGGCCCAGCAGGTCGCGGGCGCCGCGCGCGTCGAAGTGGCGCAGCCGGTCTAATCCTTCGGCATATAATCGAGCGCCGTCGGAAGTGGGCGGAAGAAAGGCGCGCGCGACGTTCGTATCCGCCTGGCTCGCGGTTCCCCCCGCCAGCCTTTGCCGCAGTGCCGAGCCTGCCTGGGCCACCAGCCCGGTCAAATCGTCGATGCCGCCGCTTTCGGGCGACATCGTGACGGTCTCCCCGGTTTTCGAATCTTGTAGACGCAGGTCCAGCCGCACGCGCCGGACTTGCGTTCCGCTATTCAGATACGAACCCACCACGACATAGTCCGCCCCCAGGCTCCGCCAGAGCTTCGCGAGCGTCTGGGGCGAATAGCTCTCGGCATTCGGAAGCCCTAACTCCAGTTTGGTGCGCGCCACGCTTTCCCCCGGAATGATCCGGAAGTGTTCACCGGCGGCCAGTTCCGTCGCCAGCATCTCGGATAATGCGGTGGACAGCCACTCCTGATCGGCCTCCGCCGTCAAGTTGCGGAAACCCAGAATGGCAACGGACGGCCGCGGAGTCAGCGCGGCGCGGCGTGCCGGAGGGCGTTTGGGCACAAACATCCAGATGGCCAGACCGATGACCAGGACCGCGGAAATGGACCCGAAGATCCATAACGTTCGTGAACGTGTCGCGGGAAGCGAGGCGCGTGGTTCGGATGCCGCCGTGAATTGCTCCACGGGAGCCATGAAGCGGTAGCCCAGACGCGGCACGGTTTCAATAAACGCGGGCTTTTCCGCATGGTCGTCCAAAGCGTGCCGGAGTTTGGCGATGGCGACGTTCAGTCCATTGTCGAAGTCCACAAAGGTGTTATCCGGCCACACCCTCTTGCGCAATTCCTCTCGCGTGACTACCTCGCCACGCCGCTCGATCAATGCGGAGAGGATCTGGAACGGCTGCTCTTGGAGCTTGAGCTTTTCGTCGTTTTTAAGCAGTTCCCGGCTTCGAGGGTCGAGTTTGAACAAACCAAACCGCCAAAGCTGATCGATTTCCGCCATAAACCCCGGTATTATTCTGAGCCGTCTGCCAGGAGTTTATCGCGACCCCGGATTGTACGTCAACGATCTGGGCCATGAGAGCGCGAAGTTGTAGGCCGGATGGCCATAGTACTGGGCAGTCTTGTTACCAGCCGCGGGGCGCCGGCAAATTCGTATTAAACGGCGCTGGCGACAGCACTTGGCCAGCACCAGTAACGCTGCCGGAAATGTTACCTGGCGCTGGTAACATAGGAACCGTATTTTGATGCAATATTCCTATTTTTCAATCGCCTAAAGCATTAATTGCCGATTTATGACTCGTTTCAGCCCTGATTAATTGCTCTGGGCACGCCAATCCCCGCACAATGGGCCTGTCAGTGCGATGCGTGCCGCCCTTCCAACAAAATGCGGTGGCGATTCGCTTGAGAATTTGTGAAATCTACGCAGCAGGGAAGGAGACAACGTGTCACCAAAACAACTAGTCAGATCGATGGCGAGGAACCCTCATTCCGAGTTCTCCCGCCGGTTCGCCGGGCGTCTGGTGGACTACAATTCGCCCCTGGCTTTGCAGGCCGCAGTCGAGCAAGCATGCCGCCAACTGGCTCGGGCGGACGGCCTGAGACAGTCCGCGGAAAAAATGCTTGCCGACGCAGAGGCCCAATGCAAAGCGGCTCGCTTGAGCCGGGGGGTGACGGAGGCGGGGCGCTCGGAGGAGCGCTCCGCCTATGGCGGCGCCGCCGCGGCGCGTGGCGCGGCCTTGTCGCATCCTGCCGTCCGGGTGGCCATCTATTCCGACGAGCCCATATTGATTACGGGTTTGAAGGCCGTAATCGCCGCGGATCCAAAACTCCGGCTGACCGCTTGCTGCCGTTCCCTGATGGAATTGAAGGCACGGTTGACCAGCGATAGTCCGGATGTGGCGGTGTTGGACTTTACGGATGAAATTACAGCCGCCACATTGGTTGAATTGCAGCGCATGGCGGCGCAATGCAAATTGATTCTGTGGACCAACGCCATCGAGGGAGATCTGGCGTTGCGGGCGCTCAAATACGGTATTCGCGGAGTACTGCGCAAGACCCTGCCGCTCGAAGCGCACAGGCAATGCCTGCATCGAGTGAACTCCGGCGATCTTTGGTTCGAGCGTCCTCTCTCGGACTGCATCAATTAACGTCCGGACAACTGGCGCCGGCACTCCACCAGAGCCTGGGCGGCCGCCTGGATCTGGGGTTCCTCAGGCTTTCGTTGCGCATCCGGGAGGCCGGCCCAGACCTTCTGGGCTTGCGAATAGTAGCTGGCGGCGGCCTGAAAGTCCGCGACGGCATGACCATCGGGACCGGGCTTGCGGGCCAGCATGCGCATGGCGTCTCCTACCTGTTTGAGTCCTTCCGCCACGTCGACGGCTTGTCTAGGCAGCAGATGTTGTGCGGTGGCGGCGGCTTTCGCGGCCAGTTCCGTGGACTCCTGGCGCTCGCCCAGGATAGCCAGCAGTTCGCAAACATCGGCGGCGTCGGAAAAGAGAAAAGCGTCGCTATAGGGTCCGGGCATGGCGGGTGCGAGGCGGCCGTCCAAGTCCAAGGCGGAGCGATAATGGCGCAGAGCTTCCTGGTAGCGGCGCAGGCGCTTCCACTGCGCGCCCTCGTTTTCATAGATCATCACCATTTCAAATTGGAAGCGGAGTGGATTGGGCGTCGCGGAGATAATTCCGTCCAGCGTGGTCTGGGCCTTGCCGAGCATGCGCAGGGCTTCCGGGATTTGCGCCTCGGGAACCTTTCTCAAACCCGTGCGTAGATAGAATGTCACTACGTCCACGCGGGCCATGAAGTCCGAAGCGTCGGCGACGCGCAGGGCTTCGGCCATGTCCGCGCCCTTTTGGATGTACCGCTCTACTTCCGCAGGGGCGGCATTCGCGTGTCCCAAGGCCTGCGCGATGTGACCATAGTCCCGCAACAGGGATCTTTGCACCAGCACGTCGTTCGGCCGCAAGCGATCGGCTGTCTCCAACAGTTCGGCGGCCTGCTGAAAATCGTGGAGGGCGTCGGGGGGCCGATTCTGCAGAGAGGCGGTGACGCCGAGGGTGGTGCGCGCGCCTGCCAGTGCCACCAGCGCATCCGGGTCGTCAGGATATTGAGACGCCAGGCTGGTGTACTTTGGCAGAAGGCGCAAACAGTCCTTCTCGACGGCCGCCGGATCCTTCTCCAACAGGATGGCCAGCCGGTCGAGTTGCAGTTGCGCCTCGAGTTTGCGGCCCTCGAGGTTGGCAGGTTCGATCTTGAGAAAAGCCTCGGCCAGGGCGATCCCGCGCGCGGTTTCCGCGGAGGCCTCGTCCCGCTTGCCAAACATAACCAGCGAATAGGACAAGCCCCGGCTTACTTGCGCGCGGCGCAGCATAAAGACTGGATTGCGGGGATCGCGGGCATGTAGCGCGTCCAGGATTTTGACGGCCTTGTGGTAGGTGGCGAAGGCGCTGGTCCAATCCCCCAGGCTGGGAAGCGAGGGATTGCCTTGTATGTCGGCCAGACGCGCGTAGGCCGTAGCCAGGGCCAGTTGCACGCGGGCATCGTCGCCAGTATCGCGGGCCAACTGGTCGAGGTACTGGAGGGTGGTAGCGACAATCTTCTTGCGCGCCGCGGTGGCGCCGGGCAGCCGCTCGATGGCGCCGTGGACATCGAACAAGGTGCGGTTGGCGAGTTCCACCAGTTGACCGACGCGTTGCTCGGCGCGCTGCCGCTGGAGATCGGCCTGGCGCGCCTCCCACAATATCGCGATCGCGCCCGAAACCAGCAGCAGCAGCAGCGCCGCGGCGCCGGTGACGGCCAGCCGGTGGCGGCCGACGAATTTCCCAACCCGATAAGTGACCGAGTCCGGCCGCGCCAGCACCGGGAGACCCTGCAGGTGCCGCCGGATGTCCTCCGCGAACTGTTCCACGGTGCCGTAACGGCGCGCTACATCCTTGTGCAGCGCCTTGAGCACGATATTGTCGAGATCGCCGGCCAAGCGGCGCCGGGTGCGCGGCGGAATCGTCCCGAGGCTGCTCGGCCGGGGCGGTTCGGTCGACAACACCTGCCGCTCGAGTTCCTGCAAATTGGTGCTGGTGACCTGATAGGGACGTTCGCCCGTGAGCATTTCATAAAGCACCACGCCCAGCGAGTAGACATCGCTGGCGGTGGTCACCTGGGCGCCCTGGATCTGCTCGGGGCTGGCGTACTCCGGAGTCATCATCATCATCCGGGACGTGACCGCCGGACCGGCGCGGGTGGGATCGATCAACTTCGCCAGACCGAAATCCAGCAGTTTGACCGTGCCGTCCGCCGTCACCAGAATGTTGGCGGGTTTGAGGTCACGGTGAATCACCAGGTTCTGGTGCGCATACAGGACGGCGTCGCACACACTCTGCATCAGGCGCAAGCGGTCCGGCACGGGCAGGGCGTGCGCGCGCACGTACGCGGTGATGGGAACGCCCTCGACGTACTCCATGACGATGTACGGAATGCCTTCACTGGTTCCGCCGTCGAGCAGCCGGGCGATATTCTGGTGTTCGAGGTCGGCCAGAATCTGGCGTTCCGAGCGGAAACGCGCGACGGCGCCAGGCGCCGCCAGCACCCGCGGGATCAGCTTGATGGCCACCCGCTTGTGAAACTGATCGTCCTCACGGACCGCGCCGTAAACCGCGCCCATGCCCCCCTGACCGATCAGCCCGGTGATTCGATAAGGGCCCAGCCAACGGCCCGCCAGGGGCCCGTCCGCCCCGCCAACGACCGATGCCGCGATGGATTGAATGGCCGCGCTAGCCGTGGCCAGGCCGTCGCTGGAGAAATCCAGCAACGACCTGACTTCCGCGCGCACATCCGCGTCGGCGCTTTCGCGATCTAGGAAATCGGCACGCTCGTGGGAAGACACCTGTGCGGCGCGCACGAAAAGATCTTCGACTTCCGTCCACTGCTGCGGGTTTAGCATCGGTACCTTATCAATTATCACTTGACAAGGCGGGCTTTGCGAGCGGAAATCCGATCGCCGGCTGAACAATCCGCGGCCAGGGGCCGGATTTTACAGCTTACCGGTCAGCGTGCCTGTCTGGATGCCCAATTCCGTGCTGGCATTACTATCGGAATACGTCATGGCCGCATCGGATGACACCAGATTCACGGTTGCGCTGAAGGGCTGCAATTCAGGCTTGGTGATGGTGCCTAACGGCATGGTGATCACGGCTTTGATGGTCAAGCTGAGACCGACCACTTTGATGGGCGCCTCCAGGATGAACTGATCGTTCTTGCCGGGGCTAATGGCCTGCTGAATGCTTGCTTCGCTGCTGGCAATCGCCACGGGAGTGGGCCCCAGAAGGCCCGATGAAACGGTTCCGGTCATCCTGAGCTTGCTGTAGACCGCGTAGTTCGATCCCGTCTTGGAAGGCTTGGCCGCCTCGCTCACCACCACACTGACGGTGAATGGCTCGCCCGCGAGCTTCAGGGTGTCCGATCCAGTCACCGGCGCCGCCGCGAACGTGCCGGAGGCCTGATAGGTAATGCTGGGCGTGGTCGTCGTCGTACTTTTGGTCGCGGCCGGCATCTGCCCCAAAATGGACAGGTATCCAATTGCGACGGATATGTGTAGTGCTTTCCCTCCGAATGTCATTGCTTGTGTCTCCAGATTTTAGAAGTATTTGTTGGTGGTCTCCGCGTCAGATGCGCGGCCAGAACCAGAATAGCCCATGCAGCGAATGATTCCTTACTCGAAACAGCCTCCGGGTACCGGATGCAAAGCGGGCTGGGTACCGGTTCGTTACCCGTACCGGAATAGGAAACTTCAGTTAGACTGAGTTTATTCGAAGCTCGGCCGACATGGATTTTGCGGGCAAGACGATCGTAGTGACTGGAGGCGCTTCCGGCATTGGGCAGGCGACTGCGCGGGAATTCGCTTCGCGCCACGGCGCAGTGGCCTTATTGGATCGCGATGAGCGCGGGGGCCAGGAAACAGCGGCGGCTTTGCAGGCAGCCGGCTTGACGGCCTGGTTCTTTCCCGTGGATCTGGCTGTCAGCGCCCAGGTGGAGTCGGCGGTGGAGCGGGCCGCCGGGGTGATGGGCGGCATCGATGTGCTGGCGAACGTAGCAGGCATTCAGCGGTACGGCACGGCCGTAACCACCACCGAAGGGGAATGGGACGAGGTGATGAATGCCAATGTGCGGAGCGCCTTCCTGGCTTCGCGATTTGCGATTCCGCACATGCTCCGGCGCGGCGGCGGGGCGATCGTGATAGCCGGATCGGTGCAGTCTTTCAGCGCGCAACGCAATTCGATGGCATACGTGGTGAGTAAGCATGCGCTGCTTGGGTTGACACGTTCCATGGCTCTGGATTTCGCCGCGCGCAACATCCGGGTGAACTGCGTGTGTCCGGGGGCCATCGATACGCCGATGCTTCGCTGGGCGGCCGCGCGGGACGACAATCCGGAACGGGTGCTGGACGCCTGCAACAAGCTTTCGATGCTGGGCCGCATGGGACAACCCGAGGAGATTGCGCGGGTGATCGCATTTCTGGCCAGCGATCTGGCCTCGTTTATCACGGGAGCCGCTATTGTGGCCGACGGCGGCCTGCTGACACCCACGGGCGGGATGGCGAGCCAGGAGGCAGGCACGGGCGGGGGCGGCGGGTAGAGCGGAAGAGAGTCACGCGGCGAGATTACGGGTCATCTGCGAGCGGCGCGTGACACGGTTTTTGACGATCGAAGCCTATGTGGTTGGATTTGCAGAAGCGGCCGGTTTTTCCGCGGGATTGAAGTCCCGCGCGGACTAAAGTCCGCCCTCCTGGAAAGACACTTGTGGCGGTAACGGGGGGAAGGGCTGCAGGGTTGTCAAAGATCCGGGGTTGATTGGATTTAACGGGTATCGGGATGGATGGGGGCAGCGGCGTCGCGGCCGCACACCACGTAAGCGACAGGATCGGGGAATGCGGGTGGTTCGGGACGCGGCGTTCGCGGGGCTAGCGGTTCGGCGACAGGCTCGGGCTCGGGTTTGGCCTCGGGACGGGGACGCCGCTGGAGGTGTTCGAGGTCGCGCAGGGCCGTGGAGAAAGAGCGCTCATGGCGGGTGCGCAGGGCCGAGACGCGTCCGATGAAGATGTACTGCTCATGAATGCCCAGTTGGGTGACGGTGAAACCATGGGTTTCCATGCGGGCAAGCCGTCCGAGGATCCATTGACTGGCGGCCATTTGTTCGAGGAGCAGGCGCTGGGTGCAGGTTTGAGGCCGCCACTCGGCTTCGAGATCGGCGCACAGTTGTTGGAACTCCTCGGGATCGTCCCCGGGCAGCAGGACGTGGCGGGCGCGCAGGCCGTGCTGGAGGGCGTTGAAGCGGACGGCTTGTTTGCCATCGTCGGATGATGGCCCGGTGGATTTCTGGGCGTTGTGGATGTTGGCTTCGTGTTGTTTATTGGAAATCAGCATGTGAACTCCGATTACAGGGTAGGGTGCGGGCGGGAGGCGGATCGTACCTGCGGTTGGCGGATGGCGGGGATTCGGTTGCTGGGATTGGGATTGCGGGGGCGGAATTTATTTTGCTGGGATGTGAACGGCAAGAATTTTGGTAAGAGGCGTTGATTATCACGCGCCACAGGCGCCGCCTCGGATTCGAGGCGCGCCATATCCCGATTGTGAACGAACGCCGACAACGCATGACAGAACCAGAAACCGCCACCTTTCTGAGTAGTCTTTCGCGGCTGCGCGTCCGCATCGACCGGCTCCCGGATGAGGATGCGGTGCTGCGGCTGGCCCGCACCCACCGGCTATCGGTTTACGAAGCGGCTTACCTGGAATTGGCGTAACGGGAAGGATTGTCTCTCGCGGCTCTGGACGCCGACTTGCGCCGCGCGGCGGCCGGCGAAGCGGTGGCCGTTCTTTCCGGCGGAGAGACAGGCGCGTGATGCAGGGTAAGTGAAGATTCCGGGGACGCATCTGACAGACCCGGAACAAGCCAAGTCATCACGCGCACCAGCGATCCATCCAGCAACGCGGCAGTGTTCGCATTCGCACGACGCGACCCTCAGTGCCGTAAGTTTCACGTAAAGTACTGTCAAGTTAGTAGTCTGTTGGCCCTCCAATTGCTATTGAGCGCCATCAAGATGGCACACAAGCCACTAATTAGACGAGGAACTTGCGCATGACTGTAATTAACCGACTGCTCACCGTCCTGGTTGCCGTTTCTGCCGCCTGCTGGGCACAAAGCACGGTATCCGCGAACCTTCCGCATGTTGACTGCGTGTTCACACCGTCGCAGAACTGCCCGACCCTTACTGTTCAGGGCGACCCTTACTCGACCACCGGAGGCTTCACCGGATACGCCGATCCGACGATCCGCCAGGATCCGAATAACAATGGAATGATCTGGATGGCTTACTCATGGCCGACCGTATTGCCGGACAAGACCAAGCCCATCGATATCCACCTGGCTTACAACAATAACGGCGCCGGCTGGACAAATAGCGGGCTGACCAACTATGTTCTATACCAGCATCAGCAGGTAACCAACCCGGTGACCGAAGCACCGGATGACGAAACGTCCCATGAAGTCATCAGCCTTGCTATGCAGAACGTGAGTGGGACGACTTATGTCTATCAGGTGCACCTTGTGTACCTGGTGCCCTCCGGCCAGGTGGGGCCGCTGGCGCAACCCTATACCGCGCGCCTGATGATATCCGGATGTGCCATTACGGACATGAATCAAGGGCCGGATTGCCTGTTGAATGCCACACCCCAATACGTCGGCGGTTCGGGTGTGAACACAACTTACTGGCCGATCATCCAGGATTTGAGCGCGCTGTCCGGCACTGCCTGCACGCGATTTGGAGAACCGACCATTCTGGTGACCGGCAACCAGCTCTTACTCAACGTCAACTGTGTCGACGACTACTCGCAGTATTTCCAGTTTTCGACTCCTAACCCGAGCCAGAACCTGGGAAACTGGTCATGGAATTACACAGGAACGTTCGGTTCGAAAACCGACGCCAACGCTTTGTGCAGTTACTTCAACGCTTGCGGCGAGTCGCTATTCTTCAATGCCTGCGAACTGGCTGCCAGCGCTTATGTCGGATATCTGGCGGTTTGCAACATAGACACTAGCGGCAGCGGAGGCCTGAATAATGTGCTGGGGTCGGCGGCGGTGGCTTTTTCGAATATAAGTCCGCCTACATTCTCCCAGGTATCCGGCGCGCCGCAGGTGCTGGCCTATATGACATGCAGTCAATGCACGGCGCATGGCCCGGGCGCGCCGGCATTCGAGCCGGCCTACCTGGGCGGCATCGTGAGCGCGCTGGTGCTGACCAGTTGTGCGGGCGGATCTCCCGGTTGCGTGGCCACCAGCGGCTTCAACGGCGAGTTTACGCAACTGGCGACCACCGGCCTGCCCGGAGACACGCCTATGATTAACACCGGCGGCGTGGTCAACGCGGCGAGTTTCCAGCCGACCGTCGCGCCGGGCAGTATCGCCACCGTGTTTGGCGAATTCCTCCCGAATGCGACGGCGTTTCCGAGCGGCTTCCCGCTGCCCGGCATGCTCTCCGGGTTCAGCATGCAGTTCGGCGGGCAGTATGCCGCGCCGCTGGATTTTGTCGGCGGCGGCCAGGTGAACGTGCAGATCCCCTGGGAACTTGCGGGCCAGACTTCCACGACCTTGACGGCCACCTACAACGGGCAGGCAAGCGGGGCGGGGACGGTGAACCTGGCGCCCTTCGCGCCGGGTATATTCAGCACTAACTCGGAGGGAACCGGCCAGGGATTGATCGTCGACCTGACTTATACGCTGGTGGATTCCTCCAATCCGGCGCCAGCGGGATCGACCGTGATCATTTATGCCACCGGCCTGGGACCGGTGTCGAATCAACCCGAGTCGGGTGTGGCGGCTCCCAGCAGTCCGCCGGCGGAGTCGGCCAACACGCCCACGGTAACCATAGGCGGCGTCACGGCCGGCGTGCAGTTCTCCGGGCTGGCGCCCGGCTGGGTCGGGTTGTACCAGATCAACGTGACCGTGCCTTCGGGGGTGGCCGCGGGCAGCGACGTTCCGGTGATCATTTCGGTGAACGGAGCCGGTTCGAATACCGTGACGATGGCGGTGCAGTAGGGAGGCGCGCCAAGAGGAGAGAGGCCGGGGGCGTGGGCTAGCGGCGCTCCCGGGCCGGGAGCACTTTACGCGCCGTCAGATCCGCGCGCCGAAACAAGGCTGATCCCGATCCAGAAACGTGCTCGGCATAGCCCCGTGACCGACCAGTTTGAACGAGCCGAAAGTCCTTGCACCAGGCTCCGTCAGGCACTTCCGGGTTTCACGGACCCATGCCATGAATCGGATAATACCCTCCTGGGATATTTGTCTCAGTCTCACAGGTCTTCCAGGTGAGCGCGCACACCCCGCGGGAGAGAACTCCAATCGATGTGCGGCATCGAAAGCTAGTCCGGATAATCCACGCCGAAGACGGTGCGCTCGATCTCCTTCCACTTTTGGTGGGTTTTGGACTCGTCGGGCTCGGGGAATGAGCGATTGATGCCTCTTGCTATCAATCACAAATAGTATATATTATGAGCGATAGAATCAAAGGCTATCGCTCATGACGTGGAACTGGCAACAACCCGACTGGCCCAACTTCTCCTGGGATGCAACCCGCCTGCGCAAGGCGGAGGAGCATTTCCTGATGGGGACGGGCGTGTTCGCCGGCACGGTCAAGCACCTCTCCACTTCCGATCAGGAACAGCTCACGGTGGAAGCAATTAGCGCGGAAGCGGTCACTACGTCGGAAATCGAGGGAGAGATTCTCGACCGGGCAAGCGTGGAGTCCTCGATTCGCCGGCAGTTCGGTCTCGCCACCGACAAGCGCCGTGTTCCGTTGAAGGAACAGGCGATTTCAGAGATGATGGTGGATCTCTATCGCTCGTTTGCGGAACCGCTGTCCGATGTCATGCTGTTCTCCTGGCACCGAGTGTTGTTCAAAGACCGTGGGGGGCTCACGGACATTGGCCGCTATCGCACCGGCCACGAGGCGATGGAAGTGGTCTCGGGTGCGCTGCATGCGCCGACAGTGCATTTTGTAGCCCCGCCATCATCAAAGATTGCGAAAGAGATGGCGCGCTTCGTTACCTGGTTCAATCGCACCGCGCCTGCTGCCAGCAAGCCTCTTCCTGCGCTCACGAGGGCGGGAATCGCGCATCTTTATTTCGAGTCCATTCACCCGTTCGAGGACGGCAACGGGCGAATCGGCCGCGCCATTGCCGAGAAAGCCTTAGCGCAATGCTTCGGCCATCCGACGCTGATCGCTTTGGCGGCGACGATACTGTCCCGGCGCAAGGCCTACTACGCTGCGCTTGAAGCGGCGAACAAGGGAATCGAAGTGACGGCCTGGCTGTCCTGGTTCGCCGGAATCGTCATCGAAGCCCAGAGGCGCACAACGGCGCGCGTCGAGTTCCTGATTGAAAAAACGCGGTTGCTTGATCGGCTTCGGGGCGAACTGAATCCGCGGCAGGAGAAAGCACTGCTGCGCATGCTGCGCGAAGGGCCGGAGGGTTTCAAAGGAGGCTTGAGCGCAGGCAACTACGCCACCATCACCGGCGCGTCAGCCGCGACGGCGACCCGCGATCTTGCGGATCTGGTGGACAAAGGCGCGTTGCTCCGCGCTGGCGAGCGCCGCTATGCGCGGTATCACATCGCAGTCCACATGCAGATGGTTTCGCCAGTGGTGCTTGATGAGCGGGGGAATTTTAGCTAGCTGCTTTGACGAGCGGCTGTCCATTTTCTCTTCTTCCATGGAGGATTGCTGTGCCGCTTTGGGGTCGATCTGGCGTGAGGTTGCACCGATGATTCACCGAGGGCGGCGTAGCATGAACTCGAAGGGCCTGGCGACGACGTGGGCCGATGGCTCGGCGTCGGTGCGAGCCGAGGTCACGGGGCAAGCATAACGGGGACGGGGAATTCTGAACAGGAGAAACGCGATGTTTTCGAGACCACTACAACAACCGCTACAGTTGGCAAAAACACATCGGGCCATCCGGTAGCTGGATGGCCCGTAAGTAATTTTGATGGTGCGGAGAGGGGGACTTGAACCCCCACGAGATTGCTCCCGCTAGCACCTCAAGCTAGTGCGTCTGCCAATTCCGCCACCTCCGCAGGGGCTACTTCTTGGGCTGGACCGGCGCCGTCGGCATTTGCAGCGGCACCGACTTGCCGCCGGGAAGCTGCACGGTCGGTCCCTTCGCCGGGGCTGGCGCGCCCGACTTCTTGGCCGGCTCCGTCTGGCTCGCGCCCGAGGAGTCCAACACCGTCCTGGTCCCGCCGCCGCCCGAACCGCGCGTCGCCAGGATCGAGAGCGACAACGATGTGATCATGAACAGGATGGCCGAGGCCGTAGTGGCCTTCGAGAGCAGCGTGGCCGAACCGCGCGGTCCAAAGGCCGTCTGCGATCCCATGCCGCCGAAGGCTCCCGCCAAGTCCGCCGCCTTACCGCTCTGCAACAGCACCACAATGATGAGAAAAACACACACGATTACGTGCACAATGGTCAGTAGAATAAACATCGCGTCCTTATTAGTATAGGGGAAGCGGCAAGGACCGGTCAAACGCCCCCGGGCGCCGTTACGGCTGCGCCAGAAACTGGCGCATGTCGCGGATCACTTCCGCGGTCTTCTCGTGGATCACCCAGTGGGTGCCATCGGGTATGCGGCGCACCGTGAGATTTGTCACTTGCTGTTCCAGGCCGTTCAGATTGCCGGTCAGTAGCGCGGTGTCCTTCTCACCCCAAATTACCAGCGTGGGCGTCTGGATCGGCGGCATGGCCGGCAGCGCTTCGCCGCCCGCCTGCCCTCCATCCACGGGCGAATGCAGCCGCGCGGCGCGGTAGTAGTTCAAGCCGCCAGTCAGGCCGAGGCTCCAGTTCGCGACGTATTGCTGGAGATCCGCCGGGGATGCCCACGGCTTCATGAGGCCCTGCAGCGTGGCGAAATTATTCTGCCCCAGAAATGTCTCCGCCTGCGGCGAATTGAACAGATTGAAATACGCGCTGGCCTTCTGCTGGGCTGGATTGTTGGCCAGTTCGCGCGCGAACACGGTGGGATGCGGGGCGTTCACAATAATCAGCTTGTCCAGCATTTCCGGATGCGCCGCGGCATACGCCCAGGCGATGACGCCGCCCCAATCGTGGCCCACCAGCACGAATTTGTGCGCCTTCAGCTTCACGGCCAGCGCCTGAAAATCCTCCACGATCACGGGCACGCGATACTGCTCCACGGCCTCCGGCTTGTCCGAAAGATTGTAGCCGCGCATATCCGGCGCCACCGCGTGGTGGTCCTTGCCGAACTCCGGGATCAAGTCTTTCCATTCGTACCAGAACTCCGGAAATCCGTGCAGAAACAGGATCAGCTCGCCCTTGCCCTGTTCCACGTAATGCAGTTTCACGCCGTTCACTTCGGCGTAGCGGTGATGCCATTTGGTTTGCGCCATAAGCGTGGCCGGAGCCAGAATGCCTATGCTAAGCCATTTTTTCCAGGACCGCATCGGTCACCTCCTGTGTGCTGCTCGTTCCGCCCAGATCGGGCGTGCGGGCCCTTCCTTCGGCCAATACGGCGGCCACCGCCTGTTCCACGTCGCGCGCCGCGCCGGGCTGTTCCAGATGTTCCAGCATCATGCCGGCGCTCAGAATCGCCGCCAGCGGATTCACCAGGCCCTTGCCGGCGATGTCCGGCGCGGAGCCGTGCACCGGCTCGAACATCGAAGGGAATCGGCGCGATGGGTCCAGATTGGCGCTGGCCGCCAGGCCCATGCTGCCGACGACGATCGCGGAAATATCGCTGAGAATATCGCCGAATAAGTTGGAAGCCACCACCACATCGAAGGTCTCCGGACGCCGAATGAAATTCATGGCCGCCGCATCCACCAGCAGCGACTCGGTCTCGATGCCCGTAAACTCCAGCGCCACTTCCTGAAAAGTGCGGTCCCACAACCCCATGCTGTAGCCCTGCGCGTTCGACTTGGTGATCGACGTGACGCGTTTTTTTTTGCCGCGCTTCACGGCCAGCTCAAATGCGTAGCGCACCACCCGCTCGGTGCCGCGGCGCGTGAATACCGAGGTTTGAATGGCGACCTCTTCCGGCTGCGCCATGTACACGAATCCGCCGACCTGCGCATACTCGCCTTCGGTGTTCTCGCGCACGATCACCAGATCGATCTCACCGGCTTTCGGTCCCGCCAGCGGCGACTTCACGCCCGGATAAAGATACGCCGGACGCACGTTGGCATATTGATCGAAGGAACGCCGGATGGGCAGCAGGAGGCCGTTCAGCGTGGTGTGGTCCGGAAGGTTGGGATGCCCCACGGCGCCGAGCAGGATGGCGTCGCAGGATTGCAGCAGGTCGATCGCGCCGGATGGCATCATTTTGCCCCAACGAAAGAAATGCCCCGCGCCCCAGTCGAAATCCTGAAACGCAAAAGTGAGATCGTGTTTCTGCGCGGCTCGTTCCAGCACGCGCTTGGCTTGCGGGATCACCTCCTGGCCGACGCCGTCGCCCGCGATCACCGCGATGGTCAGAGTCTGCATCGAGCTATTTCAGGAACGTGCCCTGCTGCAATTCGCTGAAGGCTTCCCGCAGTTGCGCCTGCGTGTTCATCACGATGGGCCCGTACCAGGCCACGGGTTCTTCGAGCGGCTTGCCGGAGACCAGCAGAAACCGGATACCGTCCTCGCCCGCCTGCACGGCCAGCTCGTCGCCGCGGTCGAACAGCACCAGCGAGCGGTTGTCCGCGTCCTTCGGCGGAGCAGTATCCGCCCAACTCACCGGCTCGGTGGGCACCGACAGCGGTTCGGAAGCGTTGCAGAACTTCCCCGACCCGGCGAACACATACGCAAACGCATGCCGCGTGATCTCCACCGGCAGGGTCTTGCGCTTGCCCGGAGGCACGGACACATCCAGGTAGATCGGATCGGCCGCGATGCCATCCACCGGGCCGGAAGTGCCCCAGAAATTCCCGCACACCACGCGCACATGCGTGCCATCGTCATCGGTGATTTCGGGGATATCGGCCGCTTTCACTTCCTGGTATCGCGGGGTGGTCATCTTCAGCGCGGCGGGCAGATTCGCCCAGAGCTGAAAGCCGTGCATGCGTCCCGCGTGATCGCCCTTGGGCATCTCCTGGTGAATGATGCCTCGCCCGGCCGTCATCCATTGCACGTCGCCCGCCGCGATGGCGCCGCGGTTGCCCATGCTGTCGCCGTGTTCCACGGTTCCGGCCAGCACATAGGTGATGGTCTCGATGCCGCGATGCGGATGCCACGGAAAGCCCGCCAGATAATCTTCGGGGACATCATTGCGAAAGTCGTCCAGCAGGAGGAAAGGATCGAAGTCGGAAGTGTTGCCGAAGCCGAAGGCGCGGCGCAGATGCACGCCTGCTCCTTCCAGCGTGGGCTTGGATTTGATGACCTTCTTGATCGGACGCAGGGACATGAACCAATTCTACGGGTCCTGCCGGCAGGCCGTCAAACTGGTGAGCGCTTACCGGGGCAGGCCGGGGATCTCCGGGTGCGTCTCGTTCTCGATGAGCGGTTCCTTGGGAATCTCCGTACGGCGCGGCTCTCCGACGCGGCGCAGATCGTCCGCCAGAATCACCGCCTCGGCCAGATCCCGCATGGGACGGCGCAGGCGGCGGCTCTCGTTGCGCAGGCGCAGATAGGCTTCTTCCTCGGTGAGGTTGTACTTCTGTTGCAGGATGCCCTTGGCGCGCTCGACCAGTTTGCGGGCTTCGAGGGTGCGCTTCATCTCGAGAGTCTCCGACATGAGGCGCGCGTTTTCGATGGCGATGGCCGCCTGGCCCGCCACTGCCTTCACGAATCCGATTTCCTCGCTGCTGAAGGCGCGCTGCTCGCGCGTGTAGATATTGATGGTCCCGATCACCTTTTCGCGCGTGAACAGCGGCACCGAGAGCAGGGAAGCCAGGCCGGTCTTGCGCGCCAGTTCCGGATAGCGGAACTGCTTTTCGGCCAGCACATTCTGCACCGTCACGGGGCGGCCTTCGCGCACCACGCGGCCGATCAGCGAATCTTCGATCTTCAACGGCATCTTGTGCAGATAGTCCGGGGACGAGCAGCGCGCGGCGGAAATCACCAGTTCGCGGCGATCTTCGTCGATGAGCATGATCGAGCACACCGGTGAATCCAGCGTCTCCGCCACCATTTCAGAAATGGCCTGCAGGATGCGGTCCAGATAATTCTCCGCCGAGATGGTCTGCGCTACCGCAGCCAGCGCTTCCATGCGCTTCACGGCGTTTTCCGAACGTTCTTCCAGGCGCGATTTGGCGATCACTCCGCCCATCTGCTCGCCGATGAAACTGACCAGCGCGATCTCTTCGGGCGAGTGCGCATGCGAGGCGCGATGGTGCACGTTGATAACACCGATCAGGTCGCCACCGCTTACCAGGGGAACCGAAAGAAAAGCGTCGAAGGTGTCTTCCGGCAGAGTTTGGAAAGTTTTGAACCGGGCGTCGGCGGAAGCTTTATTGGCCAGCGCAACCACGGACTTATGTTGCGCGACCCAGCCCGTGATGCCTTCCCCCATCTTCAGCCGGATGTTGCCGATTTCCGCGTCGTGCGGAAGCTGCGAAGCCCTTAATACAATTTCGTTGCTGTCGCGGTCGACCAGATAGACCAGGCACGCGTCGCAGCGCGTGGTTTCGAGCGTGAGCGAAATCAGCTCCTGGAGCATTTTTTCGAGGCTCAGGTCGGAGCTGACAATGCTGCTGATGTGATGCAGAAGGGCTACTTGTGAAGCACCCTCGGATACAACTGCTGACGAGGCGGTCCGCATATCTTTAGTCTAGGGACTATGGGGTAAATGGTCCAATCCAAAATTCTTATCGAGGGCATGGCGCACCTGCCCTAGCACGATCGTCGCCCGCCTGCACACCCGTTCGGCGCACGCCATCTGTTACTCTGAGAGTGATGAATTGGCAGGACCGCATCAGCATTGATTCTAATGTGCTCGTAGGAAAACCAGTAGTAACGGGTACGCGTATCTCTGTAGAGAACTTCCCACGCCCCGCGATTCATTTTGGCCCGCTCCATGCGAGAACAACGTATCCTGCTGACACTTGACAAGGACTTCGGCGCACTTGCCTACCAACAAGGGCTGCTAGCCACGTGCGGAGTGATTCTCTTTCGCATCGGCGCCGACTCTCCCCGGGAGTTTACCGCCCTTGCCTCGGCCGCCATCCAATCTCGCGTCGACTGGACCGGCTGCTTCAGCGTCGTCAGCCGCCATCGCATTCGCATGAGACCCCTGCCGGCTGCCCGCGTGTGAAGGACTTGCGTCAAGCCGCCCATCAGATCCCCGCAAGCTCGGACGCGCCGGCCGCCCCCTGAACGCCCCCGGCTGTGGTAGAAAGGAAGTACTCGATGAAGAGGACAGACCCCTCGGAGAGGTTCTCTCGAAACGGAAGCTCCAAACGGAGCAGGCCCCAGTAGAGAGAAACGTCAGGCGCGACGACACAGCGCGAATCGAGCGCCGGCTCGCCCGCCGGAAGCTGGATGGCACCGCCACAATTCGTGGTTCCAGCAAATTTCGTTTCGGGAGATTTGCATGGTCACTACGGCGCCGCGGCGCATCTGGATCGAGAACATTTCCGAGTTCGTTGCCGCAGAGGTCCGCCTAAGGGGTTGGGTTTACCGGCTCCGCATTCTGGGCAAAACGGCTTTCGTGATTTTGCGGGATGTGAGCGGCGAGGCACAATGTGTGATGGCCTCGGAGGCCCTCCGGGAGTATAAGCTCAAAGTCGAAGATGTCATTGAGGTTGTGGGACAGGTGCGGGCGGAGCCGCGATCCCGGGCCGGCTGCGAGGTGGACATCTCCGGCATTCATGTGCTAAATCGCGCCGCGCAGAATCTTCCCTTCCAATCCGCGTCGCCGGTCGAGGTGGTCGGTTTGGAGACGCTCGTCCAATACCGGCCCCTGTCGCTGCGCACCGAAGCCGTGGGTGACATTTTTCGCGTGCAGGCGGCCATACTGGCTTCTTTTCGCGATGCGCTCAACCGCCGCCGGTTCACGGAAATCGTGACATCCAAAATCGTCTCCGGAGGAACCGAGGGGGGCAGCAATCTCTTCGAAATCAAATATTTCGATCGCGCCGCCTATCTCGCGCAGAGTCCCCAATTTTATAAGGAGCACGGCGTAGCGGGGCTGGAGCGGGTCTATGAGACCGGCCACGTCTACCGCGCCGAGCCGCACGCTTCCAGCCGCCACCTGACGGAGTATTATTCGCTCGACGTGGAGTTCGGCTTTATCGACGGGCCCGAGGATGTGATTCAGTTCGAGCGCGAGTTGCTGACCGACATGTTCGAGAACCTCAACCGGCAGTATGCGAACGTGCTGAAGAAATATCGGAACCGGTTGCTACCGTCGATGCTGGATGTGCCCTGCTGGGAGTTCGATGCCTGTCTGGAAATGCTCCGCGACGAGTTTGGGCGCACGGACCTCGATGACGATCTCGATCCCGAGGCGGAGCGGCAACTGTGCGATCGCGCGGCGCGGGAAACCGGCATTCCGGCTGTGTTCGTGTTGGGCTTCCCTTTGGCGGCCCGGCCGTTCTACACCGCTCCGCGGGGATCGCGCGGCGCCGCGGCCAGTTTCGATTTGTTGTTCCAGGGACTCGAGATCACTACGGGAGGACAGCGGCTGCATCGCCGCGAGGATTTGGAGACGGCTCTACGCTCCAGGTCCATCGAGCCTGCGAATTTCGAGAGCCATCTGGCAATGTTCGATCTGGGAATGCCGCCGCACGGCGGATTTGCCATCGGCCTCGAACGTTTGACCTGCCAGGTGCTGCATCTTCCGAATGTGCGCCAGGCCGTCCTATACCCACGCGATCGATATAAGCTCACGCCTTAATAAGCGCTGCCGCTGCGAAAGCCGTCAATCCAACCGCCGGATCTTGATGTTCCGGAACCAGGTATCCCCGCCATGGTTCTGCAACGAAATGGGACAATCCCGCCGCGGCTGCCTGGTCAGGTCATCGGTCACCGGCGTCCCGACGCCCCAGCGATGCGCGATGCGTTCCGCCGCCACCGCCGAATCCAGATCCGCTTCCACCACCTTCACCCCGTTCAGCCAGTGCTCCACGTGGTTGCCCTTCACTATGAGCCGCGACTCGTTGAACTCGCCCACCGGTTTAGTCACATCCGTGGCCGGACCCACGATGTCGTACAGCGCGCCCGCCTGGTGGCTGGTCCCCACGCGCGCGTCCGAGTTCCGCGTATTATCCAGCATCTGATACTCGAACCCGACCACGTACTCCTGCCCGTGATCCGGCCGCGCCGCCGGTGGATGCCGCACCGACAGATTCACCAGGTCTTCAAAACGCTTGCCCGCTTCGTGGAACAGAAAAGCCCGGTCCTGAATGCGATACTTCACGCCGCTATTGGCTCCCGGCGCCACCTTCCACTCCCACGACAGCTCGAAATCGTGGAAGCGATCCTGGCTGAACAGGTCCTCGGTGATGTGCGCGTGTGCGTTGGCCTTCAGGCATCCGTCATCGATCGACCAGGCATCCCCCGGCGGATTCTTCTGCCGCGGATCCTCCCAGCCGGCCATGGTCTTGCCGTCGAACAGGCTCACCCATCCCGTTTGCGCCTGGCAGGCCAGCGCCGCCCCCAACACACACCAAGCCAGCTTCACGCCTCGCCTCCTTTTTGTTTGGCGAAGATTTTGGCCAGCACCCTTACCGCGGTGTCCACGTCCCGCTCGGTAACAATATAAGGTGGCAGGAAGCGCAGCACCGTATCGTGGGTGCAGTTGATCAACAGGCCGTCCGCCATGGCATCCAGCACCATCTGCTTGCCGGGGATCTCCAACTCCACCCCGATCATCAGCCCGAAGCCGCGCACTTCCTTGATGAACGAGTGCTTGCGCGCCAGTTCCTTCAGCATCAGGTGCAGATAGCCGCCTACCTGCTGGATCGACGGCAGCAAGCTTTCCAGAATGTCGAAGAATTCGAGCGCCACCCGGCAGGCCAGCGCGCTGCCGCCGAAGGTGGA
This sequence comes from Bryobacteraceae bacterium, assembly GCA_049511415.1. GTDB lineage: Bacteria > Acidobacteriota > Terriglobia > Bryobacterales > Bryobacteraceae > Bog-159. Next base: position 28,565 of record JBEKYC010000009.1, read on the forward strand.
CCCGTGCATCCCCGGACCGATGGTCGCCGCGGCCCGCTCGTTGGCCACGATGGCCCCCAGCGGCAGCCCGCAGGCGATCGGTTTGGCGGTCACCAGAACATCCGGCAGCACCTCTGGTTTGGTGCGCTGATAGGCGAAGTACGTGCCCGTGCGCCCCACGCCGCACTGGATCTCGTCGAACACCAGCAGGGCATTGTGCCGGTCCGCCAGTTCGCGCGCTTTCCGCAGATATTCGTGCGCCACCGGATAGATGCCGCCTTCGCCCTGAATCACCTCCAGCACCAACCCTGCCGTGGCATCGCTGCAGGCCGCCTCCAGCGCGGCGATGTCGTTGGCGGGCACGAACCGCGCGCCGGGCAGCAGCGGTTCGAAATCCTTCCGGTATTTGGGCTGTCCGGTGATGGACAGCGCACCCAGCGTGCGCCCATGGAAGGAATTGTCCAACGCGATGATCTCGTGCTTTCCTTCGCCGGTTTTGTTGCCGTGCGCACGCACCATCTTCAGCGCGCCCTCCATGGCTTCCGTGCCGCTATTGGTGAAGAAGGTGCGCTGCAGGCCGCTGGTCTCGGCCAGCTTGCGCGCCAGCGGCCCCTGGTACTCGTGATAGTAAAGGTTCGACGAGTGAATCAGCAGCGCCGCCTGCTCCCGAATCACTTTCACGATGCGCGGATGCGCGTGGCCCAGGGCATTCACGCCGATGCCGGTGATGAAATCCAGATAACGCGCGCCGTTCACGTCGTAGACGTGGCAGCCCTTGCCGCGATGCAGCACCAGCGGATAGCGCGCGTAGTTTTGTAGCAGGTAGTCGCGTTCCAGTTCGACTACGCTTTCGACGGCGACGGCTGGCGGTGCTTCGGTGGTGCTGGTCATTTACTAATCATAAACCTGTGGGCAGACCGCACGAATGGCCCGGGGTGCGCGACATGAAAGTGAGGGATTTACGGCAACACCCGCCGATCGAGCTATTCCCAGCCTTGGGGGTACTTCAGGCAGAGCCGCGACCTTCGGGGAGCGTTAGGATTGGGGTGACATCCCATCGGCAACCATGCTACTGCAAGGCGGATGCCGGCATTTCTTCCGTTGTGACATGCGTACGTTTCGATGAGCAGGATTGCAGTTTTCACGCCAACTCGGTTTTGGTGCTGTTCAGGACTTGATTGACCGCCAGCAGCAGTTCGCTTTGAATCCGGTAGAACTGGTGCAAATCGGACGTGAGGACATAGCAGAAGATCTCCAGATTGAGTGCGGCGGACGTTAGAGACGTCAGCCGCACGGAAGCTTCGCCGGCCTCCACCGATGGATGGCCCGCCAGCGCCTGTTGGATCGCATGCATGGTTTGGGTGACCTGGTCGTCCGGCGTTCCGCGCTTAACGGGCAGAGTGGTATTGAACAGCATCTTGTCGCGCAGCGTGAAGTTCTCGATGTTGATACTGGCGAAGTTCGAGTTGGGCACGCTGACAATTGTGCGCGCCGGCGTGCGAATCCGCGTGGACCGCATGCCGACGTCTTCGACTTCGCCGATTAAATCGCCGAATTTTCCCAAATCGCCGATGCGGATCGGCTGATCGCCGATTACCGAGACGCCGCCGAAAACATTGGCAATGGTTTGCTGCGCCGCCAGGGCGACCGCAATTCCTCCCACGCCCAGGCCGGCGATCAGCGTAGTCGTGTTGTATCCCCAGTTGCTGAGGACCGTCAGGATGGCCAGGACGACGATCGTGACGTTCGCCACGCGGCGCGCCAAATGCAGCATCGAACGCGAGGCATATTGCCCGCGGGCGTTGAGGACGTTCTCGGTATGGACCACGAACAGCCCCGCCAGCTTGATCAGGAAGCCGGAGATGACCCAGATTATGAGCAGTTCGATGGCGTGTCCAATGTATAGGCGCGCGATCGCCGTGGGATCGACAAAGATCGCCACGGTCCGGAACAGCACCAATGAAACGAACACGCGCAACGGAGCAATCATGATCCCGGCCCATGCCGGCCGTATGACTTTGCCGAATCGCTTGCCGGCGACGCGGATTCCGGCATTCAGGAGACGATCCAGCAGGCGGCTCAAGGAGAGGATAAATAACGCCGCGAGGAGCAGCGCCAGCCACTTCCAGAGCGGCGTCTCCAGCAAGTTGATGGAGACCAGCATAGGCGGCAGGTAGCGCGCGATAACCGGCGGCGCGCCGGAGGGCGTCAAGTTCGGAATCTCCAGCACGGTATCCGGCGCAAACAGCCACACGGGGGCCGCATCGGCTGCGAGGCTCACGCGCTCCAGATCGAGTGTGAAGGTTTTGCCGCTCTGCTTGATCGTCAACAGATGCTGGATGTCCGGTTCGGGATCGTTGGCCGGATCGCCTTCGGGATTGCGGCTGAGCCTGAAGAGGGCGAACTGCGGATCGGAATTCAGAATCGCTTCCAGATTCTTGGCCAACACCGGGCCCCGCGCGGCGCGGCTCGCTTCCGAGAGGTGACGCAGATCCAGATACTGGGCCGCGCGCGAATAGTTCTGCTCCTGGCAGGCTTCCAGAAAGGCGGTGACGGCAGAGCGCGGATTATCCCGGCCGAGAGGATCGCTTTTCGCGGCGGAAGGCGCCGGGGCGGGCCACAGAACGGTTGTAAGAATCAGAACCGGCGCCAGGCGATGCATAGTGCAGGTCATGCATGGCACGTGCCATTCACGCCCGGCTCCGGCCCGATGCGAACCGCTTTGTGATGATTCCAACTATTCTTTGGGCTCGTCCCGGTTGCGCTCGACATATTCGAGCGGCACATCGTCCTGCGGCAGCTCTCTGGTGTGAATCTCACCGGCGTCGGCGGGCGGCGCGTTTTCGACGCCGCTCACGATGCCGGCCTCGTAGGCCTGCCCTTCCTCCAGCAGTTCGCGGACGCTCTCCGAATCGGCGCCCGGCATCCCGGACAAGCCTTGCAGATCGCCGGCCTGTCCGCCTTCCGCCGGGTCGACGTCTATTTTGTAGGGCGTGCTGTTCTGGACGTTTTCGTCACCGGCTGTTTCGTTTTTATGGATCGTTCGTTTTTTGCGGGCCATGGCGGATTTGGAGCATCCGAAAGTCCATTCCGAGCTTCCATGGCGGTGCGGAACTGGTTTAAGATGGATGAAGCATTAAATTGTCGGGGCGTAGCGCAGCCCGGTAGCGCACCTGCCTTGGGCGCAGGGGGTCCGCGGTTCAAATCCGCGCGCCCCGACCAATAGTGCGGGCTCCTTACTACACCGTCTCCAGAGACGGTCAGCATGACCATCTTTACGCAGTTTAGATCGCGTCATTGGATGCGGGAAAAACAGCACCTGTGGCACGCCACAGGGCGCAGCATCCGGTCCAGGCAGAGAAAACCAGAAAAAATCTTGACGGATCTCGATCACTGTTTCACACTGAGAGAGTCCTGCGTCGCTTCGCTCTTTCTGACCGGCATCAGATCGGAATGGCTGATCGGCATCATCGGAATCCCCAGGTAAAGGACTCGACATCCGTGAACTCTAAGAACGTAGCAACGGCTTTGACGGTTTTCCTCTCCGGACTGCCTTTGTGGGCGCAGCCTTCTCATGGACCGCTACGGATTCTCGAACAACACGCGGATGGGTCCGTCACCAGTTCGAACTGGAGCGGGTATGCGGTAACCGCTGAAGTGGGTTCCGTTACGGCGGTCCAAGGATCGTGGGTGGTTCCCGCCGCCACCTGTGACGGAAAAGCCGAGAGGTATTCGGGCGCGTCATTCTGGGTCGGAATCGACGGATATACGTCGGCGACGGTGGAGCAGACCGGAACGGATTCGGATTGTTCGCAGGGATCTCCACGATACTACGCCTGGTACGAGTTTTTTCCGGAGGCGGGCGTGACGATCACGACGATTTCGGTGGAACCGGGCGATGTGATGTCGGCTTCAGTGGTTTACAACGGAACGGAATTCACGGGCACGATCACCGATGCGCGGACCGCGGAAACATTCACGATTTCCAAGGCGGTTCCCGGCGCCAAGCGTGATTCGGCGGAGTGGATTGCGGAAGACAACGCCATTATCTTCACCGATTTCGGCACGGTTTTCTTCGGCCAGGATGAGACCGGAGTCCCCGCGACTTGCGAGGTCACGGTGAAATCCAGGACGGCTGCGATTGGCGGGTTTCCTACCAACCACGCGATCACCATGGTGGGATCTAAAACGGGAAACCTGCTGGCTGTGCCCACCGCGCTGTCGTCGGATTTAACAAGCTTTTCGGTGCAGTGGCACTAGAACCCCTTCCTGAGCTTGCCGGCGGCGAGTTGCTGGATCCGGTCGCCGCCTACGATCGGATCGCGCCTGTCTATGCGCGCCTGGCCCAACAGCGCCAGGCATATCTCGATTCCGTCGACCGCTTTGTCATTGCCGAAATCCCCCCCGCCAGCCGGTCGCTGCTGGATGTTGGCGCAGGGGACGGCGCGCGCGCCTGGCGTATCGCCGCGGCCGCCGGCTTGCCGGATCTCACTCTGTTGGAGCCGAGCAGCGTGATGCGCCGCGGCTGCCCTCGTCAGGCAACCATCTGGGCCACGCGGGCCGAGGATCTCCAGCGCCGGCAGGGCAGCTTTGACGTGATCACCTGTCTCTGGAACGTCCTTGGGCATGTTCCTGTCGCCGCACGAATTCAGCTACTGCGCCAGTTCGCGCGGCTGCTGTCAGCCAAAGGCAGGATCTTCATCGACCTGAACCACCGCTATAACGCGCGTCATTACGGAGCACTGGCGACGGCTGCGCGTTTCCTCCGCGATTTCGTGTCGCCGGGAGAAACCAACGGCGACGTCACCGTCACCTGGGATATAGAGGGCCGGCGGGTCTCGACCACCGGACACGTCTTCACCCACCGGGAGTTCCTGGCGCTGTCCCAGGCCGCCGGTCTGATCGTTGAAAAGCGTTTTGTGGTGGATTATGCCTCGGGACAACCGCGGCGGTGGAGTTGGGCCGGCAATCTGCTTTACGTTTTGCGCCGGCCTTGAACGGTTTTGAGCGCCTCGCGCAGGGTCAGGCAAACCTCGGCGATTTCGCCATCGCTCAGCCGATTGAAAAACGGCAGCGCCAGCGTCCGCGGGGCCACCTGCTCGGTGACGGTCAAGTCGCCGGCGCCATTGGCGTATGCCGCGTAGAGCGGTTGCCGGTGCAGCGGAGCGAAATACCGCCCGCAAGCGATGCCGCGCGCAGCCATGCAGGCAATAATTTCGTCGCGATCCTTCGCCGTGAAGCACGCCGCCAGCCGGACCACGAAGACGAACCAGCAAACCCGCCCGTTGGCAGCCGTCAGAGGCGGGAGAATCAGTTCCGGAACCGCCCGCAGATGTTCGTGGTAACAGACAGCGCGATTTTCACGCCGCGCGAGAATGCCGTCGATCCGCTTCATTTGAGATAGGCCCAGAGCGCAGTTGATGTCGGAAAGCCGATAGTTGTAACCGAGCAGGCTATGCTCCAGCCAGCCGTCGGCGGGCCTTCTGCCCTGATTCCGCAGCGCGCGAATCGTTTCCGCCAGGCCGCGGTTGCGCGTAACCAGCATGCCGCCTTCGCCGGTGGTGATGGGCTTGTTGGGATAGAAACCGAAGACTCCCAAGTCGCCCAGTCCGCCGGCCTTTCTGCCGCGGTATTCGGCCCCCAGCGCCTCGCAAGCGTCCTCGATCACGCTGACGCCGTGACGGGCGGCAATTTCCAGGATCGGATCGAGATCCGCGGGATGCCCGAAGGTGTGTACCGCGATGATGGCGCGAGTCTTTGGCGTGATGGCCCGCAAGATACTCTCGGGTGTCAGGTTGAGCGTTCGCGGATCGATGTCGGCGAATACCGGTCTGGCTCGCTGATAAAGAACCGCATGGGCGGCGGCAATGAAAGTGAAGGAAGGGACAATCACTTCATCGTTCTCGCCGATGCCGAGGGCGGCCAGGCCCAGGTGCAATCCGGCCGTGCCCGAGGACAGAGCCACGCCGTACGGCACTCCCACATACCCGGCGAGGGATTCCTCGAATTCTTCTACCTTCGGGCCGAAGCTGAGCCGGGTGGTTCGCAGCACGGCTACCACGGCTTCGATATCGGATTCGGCGATGTCGGGCGCCGAGAGCGGAATCCTCATTTCATCAGCCATCGGCCACTCTCGTCCAAGGCGGGCGCCCGCTTGGTCAGCAGTTCCTCGCCTAGCGGCACGGACGCCAGCACGGAGACGATTCGTTCCGCCGCGCGCCCGTCGCCATAGGGGTTTTCCATTCCGCGAAGCGATCGGCGAAAGCCCTCCGTGGCCGCCACGCCCACCCGTTCCAGAATCGATGCGGCATCGGCCTCGGCATCGAGCACGTTGCGCGCTCGTTCCCGGCCGCGCTGCCTGATCCCCACGTTGACCACCGGCAGCTCAAACGACGCCGCCTCCATGATCCCGCTGCTGGAGTTTCCCAGCAACAAATCGACGCACCGCAACAAGCTCCAATAAAGCGCTGGCTCCAGATTGACGAAGACTTTGCCGCTCCCGCGCCGGCGGATGAACGCATTCGTGCGCTCGATCAGCTCGCGGCTGCCGGCATCGGCGTTGGGATAGCAGAACAGAAGCTGCGCCGGTATCGATTCCAGCGCGCCGAAAAGGGCGTTGGCTTCGCGCGTGGTATCGCGCGCCATGGTCGCCGGATGGAATGCGATCAGGGCGGTTGGTGGCGTGAATGGAATGTCGAGCCGATCCGCAACCTGTTCGCGGCTGAGCAGCCGTCCGCGGCGCAGGTGGTCGAGCGAAGGCGCTCCGGCGCGGTGGACGCGCCACTCCTCTTCGCCCATGGCGATCACCCGCCGCCGTGCCAATTCCGTGGACGTGAAATGCACGTGGCTCAGTTTGGTCAGTGCATTGCGAATGGCATCGTCGATAGCGCCTTCGCTCACCTCGCCGCCTTCTACATGCGCTAGCGGGATTCGCAGCGCCGTAGCCACTGTCGCCGGAGCCAGCATCTCGTAACGGTCCGCGATGACCAGCAGCAGGTCGGGACGCATCCGTCCCAGGCAGTCGGCCAGGCCGAGAGTGGCCACGCCGATGGTCTTGGCCATGCCGATATCGCTGTCGGAACTGAGCAGGCATTCGATCCGCGCCGCGATCGGGAATCCGTCCTTTTCGATCTCGCCGGCCGTGCAACCGAATTCGGGCGACAGATGCGGTCCGAGCGCGATGAGTTTGAGATCTACTGCCGGGTGCGAAGCCATTTCCTTCAGAGGCCAGTAGAGGTGGCAGTAATCGGCGCGAGAGGAAGTGACGGCGGCGATCGTGCGTCTCATCCGGAGACGCTCCCGGAAGCGTGCATCGCGGCGAGGATGACCGCGCTGGGCCGGTATTCCGGAACCATTGCGATTACCGTTCCCAGCATTCCTGCGACATCCCGACACGCGATGTGGCGGGCAAGTTGTTCCATCCTGCCGTGTAGCTCTTCCGGTTCGGGACATGGCGTCCGGATGATTCTCAACGAGCCATCTGTGAGACCTTCTTGGATTTCCGTCTTGAAGAGCAAGTCTTCCTCGATTTTCTCGCCCGCGCGCAAACCGATGAACCGCATTTCGATTTCGTTTCCGGAACCATTCGCGATGGCCCCGATCAGGAAGCGCGCCAGATCGGCAATTCGTTCCGGCTCGCCAAGTTCCGGCAGCAGGACTCGCCCGGCGCACGCCGCGCCGCCGCCCGCCAGGATCGCCGCAACCGCATCATGCCGGGAAATGAAATACCGCTTCGCATCCGGATGCGTCACGGTGACCGGTCCGCCCCTCGAGATCTGTTCCTGAAAGATGGGGATCACGCTGCCGCTCGATCCGATCACGTTGCCCAGCCGCACGGCATTCATCCGGCATTGCGAACTGCTCAGCGCGGTCACCACCAGTTCCGCAAGACGCTTCGACGCGCCCATGATGCTGTGCGGGTTGACCGCCTTGTCCGTGGAAACCAAAACCAACGACGAGGCGCCGTGGTGCAGCGCCGCCCGCGCCAGAGTGTAAGTGCCGAGCGCATTATCGCGGATTGCAGCCAGAGGGTTGTATTCCAGGAGCGAAACGTGCTTGAAGGCCGCGGCATGATAAACAACACTGGGACCAAAGCGGGCGAACAGGCTGTGCAGCAGGGCGGCGTCCGTAACACTGCCCAGGACGGCTTCGTGCGCGAGCTCGGTGTGCGTCGCCACCAGGCGCCGCTGGATATGAAACAGGTTGTGCTCCGAGGAGTCGAGCAGCACGATCCGAGCGGGGCCGCCGGCGGCGATTGCTTCGACCAGAGCCGACCCGATGAAGCCGCCCGCTCCTGTTACCAGAACCGTAGTGAGCATCTACCTTTATTGACAAGTATGACGCAACCCGAACGCATCGAGGCGCTTTCCGAGTCGCGCGCGTCATCAAGCGGCAGCTCGCTAGTAGCCCTGCTCCATCAGGCCGATGACACCCAGCAGCGCGCCCCAATGATAGTAGGCGTCGCTGCTGGTCACATCGTTGCCCGCCCCCGTATTCGCGTTGTAGTTCTCGTAGATCGCCCGGTCGCTCTGCCACGACTTCATCAGCAGTTTGTGCGAACGCTCCGCCAGATCCGCGCGCGCCGGTCCCAAATCGTAGTTCCGGAAGCCCAGGTAAACCAGGAAATTCATCGGTCCCCAAATGCGCCCGCGCCAATAGTTTTGATCCTCGAACCCCGGCACGTTGCGCGCGATCGACGGCATCACCCACTCGCCGTGGAACTCACGCGGGTTGAAGTAATGCTCGCGCACCATTCGTGCGGCCTGCTCCGCTGTGGCCACCTGTGCGATCAGCGGATAAAAATTGGTCGGCGAGAGCTTGGGCGAACTCTCGCCCGTATCCGTGCGTTTATTGAGATAAATGCCTGCCTTGTCATCCCAAAGCCCGGTTAGGGCCGCCGCGTACTTATCGCCGCGCGCCAGCAATTCTCTTTGGTCCGCGCCCTTGCCCAACTCCCCGGCGATTGCAGCCAGCGCGCGGCAATCCGCCACGTACAACGCGTTCAATCCCACATCCGCCATCTCCAGCCGGTTGGTCCGCGCGTTGAACGGCACGCCGTCATACATCGGCGAGTTGTCGAGTCCCGACTCGAACAATGCCGCTTGAAAATTGTGGAACGTGCCGTCCACCAGCTGCGGCTGGTTGTCCGAACCCCAGGCGAGCAGCCCTTGCGTGTCGCGCGCGCCGGGCCACCAACGATTCCAGCGCAGCAACTCGTCGTATACCTCGGCCAGGAACCACTTCTCTTTGTGGCGCTTGTAAATCTCTCGCACCATCAGGCTGCCCACCGGCGGCTGCGAACGGTCATCCGTCTGAATGCCGTAGGCCGACGACGCATTCGGAATGAAGCCGCCGCGCGTGATCCCTTTGGTCACTTCCACCGCGTTCGCGAAGGCCAGATCCTGGTTGTACAGGCCGTACATGAATGACGCGAAGTAGGTGTCCCAGTCGAACAGCACGTAACCGCCCCAGTAAGCGCTCCACATGCGGCTTACCGGAGAGATGGCGCGGTCGTTTTCCGGGTCGTAGGTCAGGTTCCATCCAAGGATCGTCTGCATGGCGGTGAAGACTTCGCGCGCTTCGCCGTAGCGGGCCAGGCGCTTGGTATGCGCCGCGCGATGTGCCTCGATAATCCCGGCCACTTGTTCCAGCGTCTTCTCCGCACCCGTGTACACGGCGATCCTTCCCTCCAGGGGCAGCGAAAGATAGGGGCCATCGGCCGTCACGAATGGGTCGTTGATTTCCCGAGCCGTGGTCCGCACTGCAAAGGCGCGGCCGCCTTCGCCTCCCGGCTGCGCCTTCAGCACCGCGCCCTCGCGCCGCACGGTGCCCGGACGGTTCCAGTAGTAGCCCGTCTCCACGATCAGGTGCTCGGCCCGCAATCGCGCGCGTTGCTGCACGGTGACCAGGATGTATTCTTCACCGTTGTTTTCCGTAGCGCTCTGGACCAGAGCCACGTTCCTGGAATCGGCGCCGCCGGTGTTCCATTCCAGCGTAAGTTCGGTATATGCGCCGTCATCGGCGTGCGGGCCGAGGCGAATCTTCTCTAGCCGCCTCGCCGTCGCATTCGCCTGGAAGAATGTGTTCTGGTAGTTGTGGCCCATGCCCGCGCTCTTCAGCCCCAGCGTCAGCGCGAAGGCGTCAGGCAGATAAACATGCGCCAGGACGCTGTTCGCGCTCCATGTGTTCCAGCCGCGGCACAGCTGGCGTTGCAAAGCCCGATACTCCGGCGTGCGCAAGACGCGCGCAGCGCCTTGCGCCGCTGCTGGACGGGCCGCGCCGGTCGATAGCGTCGCCGCTGCCAGAAGACACGTCAATAGCTTGGTCATGGCGGATGAAAACCTCCTTATATCGCATAACGCGCCACCGCCGTCGAGCCGGGTCGCCATGCCGCTAGTGCTGTTGTGGTTCACCGCGCATCGAAATCGCCGTTTCCATTCCCTGGCGCGTGTTGCTGGCGTATCGTGGACCGGCAAGATACGTGAGTGCCATGCCGTGACCGGCCGCCGCGTTCCCCTGAATCGCTTGGTCTATCTCCATGGCGCGCAGAAAGCCTCTGACCACCTGCTCCGCGATTTGACCCGTGGTGAATTTCGTAAGGCCGCCGTCCAGGATGGTCGGAGCGAAAAACGGGTGCGATACGCCCAGGCGGCTGGCTTCGGCATAGACGATCTCTCCCACCAGTTGCATGCGCGCCGGGGAAAACGTCTCCGCGTCACCCAACCCGATGATCAGCAACTTCCTGGCGCCCAGGCTGCCGCGTGGCGGCGTCAGGAGCAGGGTCTCGCCCAGCTCGCCCCGGAACAAGCTTGCCCTCCGGATTCGGTCCAGCAGACCCTTCAGCTTCTCGTTTACTTCGACCAGCGAGCCGTGCAGCGTGTTCGCTGGAGAGGAACTGAACAGGCAAATCACCTGCAGGTCGGTGTCGGTTTGTGCCGGGCTTTGCTCCAGGACCCGCATGGGGATGGGAGCGTCGGCGATGTCCATCGCGGCGGGCTGCGTCTGCGCGCTCGGCATGCGCGGCAGGGCCATCGCCGCGGCAACCAGCGTCGATAGCATTGCCGCCGTTTTTTGTTTCGTCATGATTGGCTCCCGCTGGCCAATGCCGGCCAGGCCCCTAGCTAGTGCTTCACGGCAATGACCGAAATCTCGATCCTCGCGCCACCGATCAAGCCGGCAACTTGCACCGTGGCTCTGGCAGGCTTCGGATCGGGCATCAGCTTCTTGTAGACCTCGTTCATCTGTGGCACATCGTTCAAGTCCGTGACATAAACCGTCGCCGATTTTATGTCGGTCATCCGAAAGCCGGCTTTGCGAACGATTTTCTCGATGGCCGCAATCGCATTCGTAGTCTGTAGAGTGATATCGGTTCCCGTGACTTTACCCTGCGCGTCGGGCCCTTGTTGGCCGGCGACGTAAAGCGTCTTTCCGGCCACATAACCTTCGCTAAAAGGCATGCCCTTCTTAAAGTCGATTGCTTTGTCCTGGCCCAGAACGCTGCCTAAAGTGCAGAACACCAGCAGGACCATCGCCCCGAGCCGCGGCTGGATTGTGCGCGAGTACGTGTTTTTCATGTTGGATCTCATTTTGGTGGTTTCCCAATGCATTTCGTTTCCTTCGCTTTCACTTCCGAATGCGATGCCAATTGGTAGTTTCCACGATTGGATCACACTTCTGAGCGGCGAGGAAGGCTGGGTAGTGCCTGAAGCGTGGTGGGAGTGGAGGATCGTCGATCTTCCTCGGTGACACCTCAAAAAAATATTTCTTTCCAGTCCCCCCAATCACTTCCCGCCGTGCTCTCCTCCCCACAGCCGGCCGCCATGTTCCATTGTCATTGAAAGGATCACCTATGCCCGAACCATCTGCCCTCTCCCCTATCCAGATGAACGTCCTCGACCTGATCGCCGCCGGCGCCTCCGCCACCGCCGCCGCCCGCCAGGCCGGCGTGCATCGCAACACCGTGTCCAACTGGATCCATACCGATGTTTTCCAAGCCGCTCTCCAGCAAGCCCGCGCTGCCCGGGACGTGCTCCTCAGGGACGCCGCGCAACCCCTCCTGGACCGAGCCATCGCCGCAATCGGCCAGATCATGGAAAATCCGGACGCCTCCCCGTCCGTACGCCTGCGCGCCGCCATTGCCTTGTTCGATAGGGCCGCCCGCTACGTCCTGCCCGATCCCGCCGATCTCCCCCTGCCGGACGCTTCCCCCGCTCCCGAAATTGTGCAACCCATGCACAATAATGCACAAGCAGAACCCGCGCCGGCCGAAATGAAGCCGCCCGCCCGCGCCCAGGCCGCCAACCCCGACGATCAACCTACGCACGACAATCGTAAAACGGATCGCTATCAGTTCGGAAAACGGGTCGGAATTACTTCCGAATCGTGATCCGCATCCGGATGGTCGGGCTAGTCACGATGCGGAACGGGATGGGCATCTCACGGGCGGAGCCGCGCTTCCGGTGCCGTCTATACGGCACTTTCAGGATTCAAGCGTTCCTGACGGCTCCGGGGCGTGGCTTTGCTCGCTGTCTCCCGGTGCGGCCTCTTTCGCCTTGGGACGCAAGGCCGGATCCAAGCTATAGATCGCGGCTTTCGGCACTGCGGCAATCTCCGTCAACAGATGGATAAAGCGCTCGTATTGCTCGGATTGGGGTTCTTCATATGGCGGCTGGTCGGTGGACCTCATAGCGCCGCGCCATCCGTATCTTTACGGGAGACTGGCGGCTGCATCTCGCGCACCGCGATAGCCAGACGGATCCGGCGGAGCATGAATCGCGCTGTAGTCTGCGTTACCCCCAGCATGCGGTACAGCCGGTAGGAGGTGATCCGCGATTCGCTGTTCGCCTCGATCCAAATCGCCGCGAGCCATCGATCCAGACTGATCGGCGAATCCTCAAAAATGGTTCCGGCCCGTGGGGAGAACTGTTTTCGGCACGCCCGGCACTTCCAGATCCGCCGCGTGGATATGTAGAAGTGTTTCAGACGCGAATGGCAATGCAAACATTCGATCGCATCGCCCCAACGTGCCCTGGCTAAAGCCATCGTTGCTATGTCCGGATCTGCGAAATACCCCAAGGCATCGGAAAGCGTTCTCGGCACAACGCCAGGCGTAGGTTGGCTGCTGTTGGTAGGTGTCTCAATTGTAACCGCTTGCATCGAAAAGCTCACTTGATTGGAACGAGTGTAGGGGAGGAGTGCCTCGAATGTCAAGCAAAAAACATTACTTGGTAGAGATACAATACTATTGTTTTTTAAATAGAATCAATAGTTTATAAAAATATACGCGAACCTACCATCAATACACCATCGGAGTAATAGACTGGCTCGAAGGTGTGCGGGGAAGACTGCGGTGGGTTATCGCGAGGGAACCATTCGAAGCGCTTCCCGATTCAGTCGTCCGAAGGAGAATTCATTCGACTTGAGGTCGTCGGAACTTTGCACCGCCGCGGCGATTCCGGAAGGCGCGTGATGCGTGGTTCCCATCAGGACATGATAGAGCTCGTGAGCCAGGACCCGGGCGAGAGCACGGCCGAGCGCGGCATCGCCCCGATCGACGTCGGGCGCAAACTCATACTCGGGCAGCACCCGGCGCACTTCATCGCAGCGCACCTGACTTTCAGGTAGCACCTTGCCGTTCGATACTGCCGTGGAACCGAGCACCAGGATATCCCGCGTCGGACGCAGGCGGCGCTCGCAGGCGCACTTGCCGGTGAACTTCACGACCACGAGGTTTTCGAAGGCCTCGTTGCCTTGATTCTCTGTCACCAGGCGCCACGCGATCTCATAGCCAATTTGCTTGAGGGCTCGCGCGGCTTCCTTGCGCATGGCGGCCGCGGCGACGGGGGAAGGGCGCTGCTCGAAGTCCAGATAGACACCCACCTGTGAACCGGCGGAAAGGCCCGGCGCGAACCATAGCGCGAAAGAGGCCAGTAACGGCAGCCGCGGCAGGTGTTGTCCTCCCAGCCGAGAATATCATGAAATGGGCGCTGCCGATGGGCTAAGTATCACGGCCAGAATGCGCGAAAGCCGGCGACTGCGAGCAAGGCTGGGGAGCAGTTCACAAAGTCCTGCCCTCCTGATTTGGCCTCGTTAACCCGGCAGAAGGCATCGAGAACCACGGTTTGAGGTGCTGGGTCGACAGTCAATCGCAATTCGAGAACGAGGGAATCTCGTGCCCGCAAGTCGACGGCGGTTTCGACCAGAGGCTTGAACCCTGGCTTAACCGCCTCAACTCGATATTCGCCGGGCGGCAACTGCTGCAGCGAGAAATAGCCGCGATCATTGGACAGAACGGCTCGCTTCCAACCAGAGTCGGGATTTGTAACGCTGACTACCGCGGCCGCCACGGGCGCCTGATCGCCGGTCGTGACCCGGCCTGTGAGTTGAGCACTTTGAGCGAGCAATGGCATCGCAACGCACAAAGAAAGTCCTGCCGCTTGGCTAAATTTGGCGATTCTCAGCAAATCATGAGCTTATCTGAAGTATTTCCTTTAGTCAATAAACTAACTAGACTGGGTGCATTATCTTTGGCCAAATTTGAACAAAGTGGGCGTTTCTAATAAACACCACCTACAAGTGGGTCTTTACACAATGGGAGATCCTGCATACGATGGCATAATCTAGTTAATCGATAGACTTTTTGCTTCGGAGAAAAACATGCGCTACAGATTTCTGTTGCTGACCCTTTTTGTCGTAACACAAGCCGTCCACGCTCAAGTGGATACAGGTGCAATCTCAGGAACCGTCCGGGATTCCAGCGGAGCCGTTGTCGTATCCGCCAGTGTCAAGATCACTGAAACGGAAACGGGTATCGCTTCCATGCTGCTAACGAACAACGACGGATTCTATTCGGCGCCCTCGCTGCACATCGGGAAGTACAGCATATCCGCGTCGGCCGCCGGTTTCGCCACGCAAAACCGCAACGACATCGATTTGCGGGTGCAGGATCGCCTGAACGTCGACTTCGCGCTTACGCTAGGGCAAACGACCACGGTGGTGAACGTGGAAGGCGGCGCGCCAATCCTGCAGACGGAAGATTCGTCCATGGGGCACGTAGTGGAAGAAGAAACCATGGAGAACCTGCCGCTGAATGGCCGGAACTACATACAACTGGCGACTCTAGGCGCCGGAACGTCGCCTTCGCAGCGCGGCGCGGAACGGGACACGTTCATCGCCAACGGCGCACGCGAACTTCAGAATACATACTTGTTGGACGGCGTGGACAACAAGAACAAAATCGTAGGCTTCGACAGTTCGGCCGCGCAAGCCATCGAGCCGGTGATCGACGGCGTGCAGGAATTCAAAGTAGAGACCAGCACGTTTTCAGCGGAGTTCGGACAAGCCGCCGGCGCGGTGGTGAATGTCACGATGAAGTCCGGCACCAACGGCTACCACGGCAGCATGTGGGAATACATTCGGAACTCGTTTTTCGATGCCAAGCCTTATTTCCAGGTGTTGGGGCAGAAGCCGTTCTACAATCAGAATCAGTTTGGCGCGACTTTTGGCGCCCCCATTATCAAGGACCGCACGTTTTTCTTCGGTAGCTGGCAGAGCTTGCGCTCCGTGGATCAGGTGCCGCAGTTGGCGACTGTTCCGACGTTAGCGCAACGTAGCGGGGTATTTACCACCACGATATACAATCCCAATTCGACCGTGCCGAATCCCAACGGATCGGGGTATGTGCGCACGCCTTTCCCGAACAACACGATTCCCGCCAGCGACTGGGACGCCGTATCGACGCAGTTGCTGGCGTTGTATCCGCTGCCGAACCTGACGAGCAAGAGCAACTACTTCTCCGACCAGGCAGAACGGCTGGCAAACGACCAATACAACTTCCGGTTGGACCACCGGTTCAGCGACAAAGACACCTTCTTCGCGCGCTATTCGCGGACCGAGGGCGAGAACATTCTGCCCGCGCCGTTGCCGCCGCCGGCGAGCAATCCCAGCGATGTGTGGCCGGATGCGCGCTCGTTGGCAGCCAGCGAGACACACATCTTCCGCCCCAACCTGATCAACGAATTGCGTTTCGGTTACATGGAGACGCGCGAAATACAGCAGGTGCCCGGCATCAATGAAGACGCGGAGTTCGGCATCACCGGCGCTCCGAATTATCCGGAAGTTCACGGTTTGCCGACTTTCGCCATCAGCGGCCTGAACACGATGGGCACGACCGGTCCCGGCACGCTGCCTCTGGGCGCCACCGGGTCGGGTAACCTGCCGCTCAACAAACAGGGCAAGAACCAGCAGTTTTTTGATAACCTCTCGTGGATTAAAGGGCGCCACACCTTGAAGTTCGGAGTAGACATCGAACAAGTGATGCTATATGGGTATGTGACTCTTTCTGCCCGCCCCGCTTTCACTTTCACGGGTGTCTTTACCCAGAATCCACAGAGTCGCTCCGGCACGGGATCGGCGTTCGCGGACTTCCTGCTTGGGGAGGTGAATCAGGTTACCGTTTCCACTCGACCCAGGAACTGGGAAAAGCAGCACACTGTGGAAAGTTATGTTCAAGACGACTGGAAAGTCAGTCCCAAGCTGACAGTGAACCTGGGCCTGCGTTACGAGTTGGCAATGCCCTGGTATGAAATCAATAATGACTTTTCCGATTTCATTCTCCAGCCTGGCCCTGCCTTCGGCTTGCTGGTGACGGCGCCGGACGCCAGTCAGTACGGCTTAAGAAACTCCTTTGCCACACCGGACACCAAGAACTTCGCGCCGCGCGCGGGCCTGGCGTACCAGATCACACCAAAGACGGTGCTGCGCAGCGGATTCGGGGTTTTCTATGGCAGGACCGACGAGAATCTGGGCATCTCCAGCCGGCCCACCAACAATCCGCCGTATTTCCTGCGCTCGATCGACACCAGCGACCAGATTCACACCCTGATGACGCTCGAGGGCGGTATACCGCCGAATCTCTTGAATCCGAACGATGTGATTAACTCGAACGTAAACTCCTGGCCCATTTACATGCCGCTGCCGTACACGTTTGAGTGGAACCTGAATCTGCAGCAGCAATTGGGCAAGGGCTTCACCGCGCAAATCGGTTATGTGGGATCGAGTTCGCACAACTTATATGTGGATCCGAACTTCAACCAGCCGCAGCCTGGCCCGGGTTCGATTAACTCGCGCGAGCTGTTTCCGCAGTACAGCTCGATTCTGGCCTACCTGCCGCTCGACCGCTCCAATTACAACTCCTTCATCGCGCAGATAGAGCGGCGTTTCCGCGGCGGATTCAGCTTCCTGGGCGCTTATACCTGGAGCCACTCGCAGGATTATGGCGGGCAGGTATCGGACGCCCTCGATTATGGACCGCAGAATCCATTTAACTGGACCTCGAACTACGCCAGCTCCAATTTCGACGTGCGCCAGCGGCTTTCGGCCAGCTACATTTATGAGCTGCCCTTCGGACGCGGCAAGACTTGGCTAAGCCACCCGGGAATCGCGCAAGCGGTCTTCGGCGGATGGCAGCTCTCGGGGGTTGTCTCGGTGCAAACTGGCCTGCCGTTCACGCCCATCCTCTCATTCGATCCCACGAACACGGGAACGACCGCGCGGCCCAACGTGGTCGCGGGCGCGGCGCTCTACCCGACCGATCAGGGCCCCAGCGATTGGTTCAACAGTGCGGCCTTCGTGGCGCCGTCGGCGTACACCTACGGCAACGCCGGCCGCAATATCATACGCGGCCCGGGGCTGCACAACAGCGACATCGGGCTGACGCGC
Source organism: Bryobacteraceae bacterium (assembly GCA_049511415.1). Classification (GTDB taxonomy): domain Bacteria; phylum Acidobacteriota; class Terriglobia; order Bryobacterales; family Bryobacteraceae; genus Bog-159. Next base: position 46,262 of record JBEKYC010000009.1, read on the forward strand.
AACATAGCATTCAGGGAGCGCTTCCTCGTGCAGTTCTCCGCGCAGGCGTTCAATATGTTTAATACGCCGCAATTCGGATTGCCCGCGAACACGGTGGGCACTTCCACCACGGGCGTGATCACCACCGTGTCGACGCCCGAACGCCAGTTCCAGCTTGGGCTGCATTTCGCCTTCTGATCCGGGGCCAACGTGAGCACAACTACCAGACGCAACCTGCTGAGAGGCGCCGGCGCCCTGGCCGGACTGGCAGGAATTCCGGGAGGAGCCGCGGCTGCGGCTCCTCAGCCGGGACCCGACGCAGGCTCGCATTGGGAGCGCCCTCCCAAACAGTCGGGAAACAATCTGAACGTCATCCTGCTGGTGTCGGACACGTTTCGCGCCGATAACCTGGCCGCTTACGGCAGCCAGTGGGTGGAATGTCCCAATCTGAACCGGTTTGCGGAACAGGCCATCATCTTTGAAGACGCATACCCGGAAGGGATGCCCACTATACCGATCCGGCGCCAGTTATACACGGGCCGCCGGATTATCCCGACCTATTACTATCAGCAACCGGAGCCCGTACAGCTTCCCGGTTGGCATCATCTTTACAATGAAGATGTCACTCTCAGCGAGGTACTCACCGAAGCGGGTTACACGACGGCGCTGATCGCGGACCTTCCCCATTTGCAGCGTCCGGGCCGCAATTTTCACAAGGGATTCGGCCATTACGATTGGGTGCGCGGCCAGGAAGTGGATTACTACGGCCAGGCGCCGCGCAAACAACCGGACTTTCTGGATTTGTATCCGGCCGAATATCTGAACCAGCCGGAATTGAGCATACAATTCGGACGCGGTCAGGATTTCCGCGCGTTCCTGAATCAATACACGGCGAATCGCAAGCGCTGGCTGCAGGATGGCAATTCCCTTGTGGAGCAGACCGCGCGCAAGGCGATTGCGTGGCTGAACGAGAACCACCAGGAAGGTCCATTCTTCCTGCATGTAGAGGCCTTCGATCCGCATGAGCCTTGGGATCCGCCGGTGGAATTTCTGGAGAAGTACATGAAGCAACCGGGTCCGCACTCCTGGCCGGAACCGCCATATAGCACCGCGCATGTGCCTCCCGAAGGTATCGCACGCCTGCGGGCCAATTACGCCGGCGAAGCCTCCAATGTGGATCATTGGTACGGCAAGATTCTGAGCACGGCTGCGGAACTGGGGCTGCTTGAGAACTCGGTGGTGATCTTCATGTCCGATCACGGGGCTTTGCTGGGCGAGCAGGGCCAGTTCGTGAAAGGGCCGGAGAGGCTGCGCAAGCAAGTCACGCACATTCCCTTGCTGGTGAAGGTACCGGGAAATCAGTTTGCCGGCAAGCGGGTGCCTGGATTCGTGCAGATCCCGGACATTGCGCCGACCATCCTCGGCAGATTAGACCTGAAACCGCCATCGCGCGTGACCGGCCAGGATCTCTGGCCCTATGTAACCGGCCAGCGGGGCAACACCCGCGACCACGTGGTGCAGGCGTACGGCTGGATCGCGGCGGTGCGCACACCCGATTGGAATTACTCGGCTATCTGGAATCGCGAGAAGTACGTGGGTGAGTACAAGCCGCAACTCTACGACCGTAAGAAAGATCCCGACGAATTGAAAACCGTGGCGGACGACAATCCCGCGGTAGTCAGGGAGCTTCACACGAAGTTGGAACAATACATTGCTTCAGGTTGGGGGATTACCAACGGCAGCTTCAACGAAAAGGCTGGGTAACTAACCATGGCGAGCATCCATTGGAGCCGCATTGCCATTATCTTAACGGCCGCCGGCGTTCCCATGCATGCGGATGTTGGTATCCGCGTGCTCTTCGGCCTCACCGATAAAGACCCGGCCAAATGGGATGGCTCGGCGGTTGTGGAGCGCGGGCGCATCACCAAGATCGATCCGTGGCGTTTCAGCAAGGACGATGAAATCACCAGTAACACGTCCTGGAAGGCATCCACGGCTTCGCTGATGGTCCGCACGGCAGCCGAAAAGAGACCTGTCGTAGACAATGGCGTCATCCTGTGGCTCAACGGCGAAGACGAAAATACCAAGGTCACGATCAAAACGGCGCAAGGGGAGTTCACTTTGCGCTTGGGCGATCTGCCCTACGGCACATTCGTACATGTGTTGGACGGGCGCGTGGCAGCCGATCGCGTCCCGCCATCCTGGCAACTGACCAACAACCTGGACGAGCAGGACTACCCGGTAACGGCGGCCACGCCGGGCGGCGATGTCTGGCTGGCCTATCTGGAATTTCGTCACAACCCCGACCATAATAAGCTGCGCGCTCCGTTGACCGAGGCGCCCACGGATTTCAAAGCTTACGCGGCCCCCACGGGCGGGGATCAGGTATTCGTGAAACGGTTCGCGCAGAACCAGTGGAGCGAGCCGATCGCGATTACCCCGCCCGGCGGCGACCTGTACCGTCCGGCAATCGCGGTGGATGGCTCGGGACGCGCTTGGGTGTTCTGGTCCGCGAATCAAAAAGGGAACTTCGATCTGTGGGCGCGGCCGGTCACGGGAGCGGCGCCGGGTAAGCCGGTACGCATCTCCGATGCCCCCGGCTCGGACGTATTCCCGGCCGCGGCTACGGATGCCAAAGGCCGAGTCTGGGTTGCGTGGCAGGGTTGGCGCCAAGGCCGGGCGGCTATTTTCGCGGCCACGCAGCAAGGCAACAGTTTTTCCGCGCCCGCCGAAGTGTCACGATCGACGGCGGACGAGTGGAATCCGGCTATCGCGGCGGATTCCGCCGGCCGGGTGACCATCGCTTGGGATTCGTATCGCAACGGCAGCTTCGATGTCTATGCGCGCACGGCGGGCGCTCCCGGTCAATGGGGGCAGGAAATTCCAGTAGCCGCCACTGCGCGTTACGAAGCCTATCCTTCGATCGCGTACGATCGCAGCGGGCGTTTGTGGATCGCCTATGAAGAGGGACCGGAAGGCTGGGGCAAGGATTTCGGCGCCTACCGCAGTTCGGGTGTCTCGGTCTATTTCGCGCGCGCGGTGAGACTGGTCGGCCTGGATCAGTCCGGCCGGCTGTTCCGTCCTGACGCGGACCCGGGTGTAGCCTTGCCCGGCTTGGCGGACTCGCGCGAGGATGTCGCTTCGCGCCAGTCGCAGCTCACCGGCTGGGAGACGCCCGATGCACAGCGTTACACGCGCCGCGAGCCGAACGCGCATCCCATGCCGCCCGGTGAACCAAGGAACACGCTGCCGCGCCTGCAGGTGGATGCATCCGGCCGCATCTGGCTGGCCGTGCGCAGTTCCCAGCCAACTTTGTGGAATCCGATTGGGACGGGGTGGTCGGAATATGTGGCTTCATTTGACGGGAAGTCATGGACCGGGCCGATCTATCTTTTCCGCAGCGACAATCTGCTCGACAACCGCCCGGCGCTGGTTTCGACGCATCCGGGCGAACTGTTGGTGGTGGAGTCTTCCGACTACCGGCGCGAAATTCAATTACTGACTAAGCGCGGATGGGACACTTCGCAGATCCGGACCACCGGCATCGCCGATCCGTACAATAACGATCTGTACGCCAGCGCGGTCAGCCTGCCGCCGGCAGCGGGACCCATCGCCGTGCGCGATCTGGGAGCTCCGCCCGCGCCCACATTGGTGTCGGGTGAAACGCAAACCGCCGCGATTTCCAAGGTGCGGGGTTATCGCGAGGCCGGCGATCTAAAGCTGGTGCGCGGTGAATTTCACCGGCACAGCGAAATCTCCTATGATGGCGCCCTGGATGGCACGCTGCTCGACCAGTGGCGCTACATCCTGGATGCCGCGGCGCTCGACTGGGTCGGCTGCTGCGATCACGACAACGGCGGCGCGCGCGAGTATACCTGGTGGACGGAACAGAAGCTGACCGACATCTTCTATACGCCGGGCAAGTTCACTCCCATGTTCAGCTACGAGCGCAGCGTGCAGTACCCGGAAGGCCACCGCAATGTGATCTTTGCGCAACGGGGCATACGGCCGCTGCCGCGACTGCCGAAGACGGCGGATGACTACGCCGGGCACGCGCCCGATACGCAGATGTTCTACCGCTACCTGAAATTCTTCGGCGGCATCACGGCCTCGCACACCAGCGGCACGGACATGGGAACCGATTGGCGGGACAACGATCCGGAGTCCGAGCCGGTGGTGGAGATCTATCAGGGCATGCGCCAGAACTACGAAATGCCGGATGCGCCGCGCGCGAATAACGCGCAGGATTCCATCGGCGGCTGGCGGCCGAAAGGCTTCGTCAACCTGGCGCTGGAAAAAGGCTATCAGTTCGGATTCGAAGCCAGTTCCGATCATGTCTCCACGCACATGAGCTACACCGTCGTAATCGTGAAGGACAACACGCGCGAAGCCATCCTGGAAGCGTTGCGCCAGCGCCACGTTTATGCGGCTACGGACGATATCCTGGCGGACGTGCGCAGCGGATCGCATGTGATGGGGGACGTATTTGCCAGTCCGGTCGCGCCGGAACTGCATGTGAAGCTCAGTGGCACCGCGCCATTCGCCAAGGTGCAGGTGATTAAAGACAATCAGTATGTCTATGCGACCGAGCCGGGCGCTAAGGACGTGGAATTCAGTTGGCGCGATAACGCCGTGGAACGCGGCAAAACCAGTTACTACTACGTCCGGGGCGAGCAGCAGGACGGCGAAATTGTCTGGGCGTCGCCTTTCTGGATCACCTATACCGGTAAATAAGAAGCAAGCGAAGACAAATGCAATTTTCGGATGTCATTCTCATCGGAAAGAAGATACTGGTCGGTCTGCTGGTGACGGCCGTGCCCCTGATACTCCTACTGGGCGCACTCCGGCTGACTCAGGCGGCTCTCTACCGCTGACCGGGATAACAAGGGCCATGAAACTCGAAGCCGCGGCACGCCGTCGAATTTTCCGCAACGCCTTCCTCAGCTTGTTGATTTACGTACTGCCGGTGCTATTGATGTTCCTGGCGCTGTGCCTTACCGGTCAACGGCCCTTGGGATATCGGCCGAGCCACCCGCCCGGCAGTCTGGAGCACGCGGTGCAGTCGTTCCAGGCTTACGGCCTCAGCCTGTTCATGCTGGCGCTGGGAGCCGTGGAGTTCTCGCTAGGTCTTTATGAGAATCACTGGAACAAGAACGAGAAGTTCCTGGATATTGCGTGCTTCGCCCTGCCGCACCTGGTAACCAAGCCGCTGACCGCCTATGCCACACTCAAACTTCTGCCGCTGGTGCTGCCGGGAATGAAAGGCAGTTTCGACTGGGTGCCGTTTGCCTGGGGGTTCGTCATTATCTGCGTAGCCGACGACCTGACCCAATATTGGTATCACCGGTTGCATCACGAGGTCCCCTGGCTGTGGCGGTTCCATCGGACGCATCACTCCGCGCCTTACATGGGGATGGCCATGTCCAGCCGGCAAAACCTGCTCTACACGTTCTTCTTTTCACAGACCTATCTTACGGCGGCGCTGGTCTACGTCGGCTTGGGAGCACCTTCCATCTTTGCGTTGGTGATGAAGAGCGTCGTCACGACGATGGCGCATTCCAGCATTCGCTGGGATAAGCCTCTTTATGAACACAGGCTGCTGCATCCGCTGGCGTGGGTGCTGGAGCGGCTGGTATCGACACCGGCGACGCATCATGCGCACCACGCCGACCGCACCGACGACGGCGTCGGCTTCTACAAGGGGAACTTCGGCAACATGTTCTTTTTGTGGGACGTTATCTTCGGCACCGCGCTGATCACGCGGCGCTATCCCGGTTCTTATGGCATTTCGCATTACGAGCGCGACGAGTGGTACGCGCAACTGTTATGGCCGATCGTGAAATCCCGTGTGGAGGGCAGTGAGTTGGCCGCGGATGGCCCCGTGGTCAGGCAAGACATACCGAAAGTGCGCGCGCAGGTGGCGTGAAGGACCGATAAGGGGAAACTGGTCATGAACAAATACATCTTCCGTAATGTCATTGGATTGGCGCTGGTAGCGGTTGCGGCCGTTCACGCGCAGGTCAGCGTCCGCATCCTGTTGGGAGTCGGAGACGCGGGCCCCGTGCGGTGGGATGGCACAATTACCGCGCAGGGCGCCAGGATCGCATCCATCGAACCTTGGCGGTTCGAAGGCACGGATGCCATCGTCGACAACACCTGGCACGTGACCACGCATCCGATCCGGCTGTTCGGAGGAGGCACGCAGATTTCCGCATCCGGCGTCAGCAACGTGGTAGCTAACGGGATCATCGTCAACCTTGCCGCCTCGGGTGGCGAACTGAAACTGACGACGGCGCAGGGAGACTTCGCCGTGTCAGTGGATGAATTGGCTTACGGCAAGCCAGTTACTAAGTTGAATGGCCGGGTAGTAATCGACCGGATTCCTGCCAGCGTGCAGCTTACCAAGACGCCGGAAGAAGAGGACTATCCGTCGGCGGTCGCGGCCAAAAACGGCGACGTCTGGGTGGCCTATGTGGAATTCCATCACAATCCCGATCACAACGCGCTGCGCGCCGCGCTGGACACCGCGCCCAAGGATTTCGCGCGCTGGAAGAGTCCCACCGGAGGCGATCAGATCTTCGCCCGCAAGTATAGGGGCGGTGTCTGGGGCAAGCCGATCGCGGTCACTCCGGCGGGCGGCGACCTCTACCGCTCGGCTATCGCTGTCGATAGCCAGGGCCGGCCGTGGGTATTCTGGGCGCAGAACGTAAAGCCTCTCGGCGTCCAGGCGAACTTTGAGATCTTCGCGCGTGTGATCGCCAACGATGTTCCCGGCGCCAAGGTACAAATCTCGAACGATCCCGGATCGGACATCGATCCGGTAGCCGTCACGGATGCGGGTGGAAGGGTCTGGGTGGCGTGGCAGGGCTGGCGCAACGGGCGCGCGCACATCTTTGCCGCCGCGCAGAATGGCGATAAGTTCGGCGTTCCCGCGGCTGTCTCAAACTCGGACGGCAACGAATGGAATCCGGCAATTGCTGCCGATAAGTCCGGGCGTGTGACTGTGGCGTGGGACTCGTATCGGAATCAGAACTACGACGTTTACTACCGGACCTCGGCATCGGGCGAGTGGGGCGCGGAGACTCCCGTAGCGGCGACCGCGCGTTATGAGGCCTATCCGTCGATCGCGTACGATGGCGACGGACGTCTGTGGGTGGCCTACGAGGAAGGCGGCAAGGGTTGGGGCAAGGACTTCGGAGCCTACACCACAAGCGGCGTCGCGGTTTACCAGGGCCGCGTCATTCGTCTGCGGGGATTCGAACCAGACGGACGCGCCGTGGAAGTGTCCGCCGATCTGGGCGCGGTGCTACCCGGCTTCCCGAATATACACATCGAAAAAGCCGGCGTGCAGAACGATTTTCAGAAGCTGGACCCGGACACCAAGAACGCCCAGACGCGCGAGCCCGACCGGACCGCGCGCAACATGCAAAACGCGCGCAACACCCTGCCACGGTTGACGGTGGATGGCTCGGGCCGTATCTGGCTGGCGTTTCGGACGGCGCATCCCATCTGGTGGAGCATTTTAGGAACGGTGTGGACCGAGGAGGTAGTCTCGTTCGATGGCAAAAGCTGGAGTGCGCCGATCTACCTGAATCACAGCGACAATTTGCTGGACAACCGTCCCGCGTTGGTTTCCACCCAACCGGGGCGATTGTTGGTCGTGGGATCCTCGGATAACCGCCGCCAATTCTATCTGGGCGAGAATGTAAGCTCACCGCTGGGTATCACGGCGACACCCAAAGCCGATCCATACAATAACGATTTGTACGCCAACGAGATTGACCTGGGTCCGGCATCGCAACCCGCGGCACTGAAGGAGGCCCGAGCGCTCGAAGTGGCCGGTCCCGAGGTGGCGGATAAGACGGACCTGGGATTGGTCAGCCTGCTGCGCAGCTACAAATTCGCCTCCCAGCCGGAACTGAAGATCGTGCGCGGGGAGTTCCACCGGCACAGCGAGATCTCCATGGACGGCGGGAACGACGGCATGATCCTGGATCAGTATCGTTATATCCTGGACGCCGGCGCGCTGGACTGGGTAGGCTGCTGCGACCACGATAACGGCGCAGGCCGCGAATACACCTGGTGGATCAGCCAGAAACTTACTGACATCTTTTACTCGCCCGGTAAGTTTGTGCCCATGTTCAGTTATGAGCGCAGCGTGAACTATCCGGAAGGCCATCGCAATGTAATCTTCGCGCAGCGCGGCGTGCGCACGCTGCCGCGCATGCCGATTACCACGGAGAACTTCACCGGGCATGCGCCGGATACCCTGAATCTGTATGCATACCTGAAGTACTTCCATGGCATTGCCGCGGCGCACACCAGTGCGACTTCCATGGGCACGGACTGGCGCGACAACGATCCGTTGGTGGAACCGGTGGTCGAGATTTACCAGGGCGATCGCCAGAACTACGAGATTCCCGATGGTCCGCGGTCGAACTCCGAGAAGGACTCGATCGGCAATTGGCGGCCCAAAGGATTTGTCAATCTGGCACTCGCCAAGGGATACAAACTGGGCTTCCAGGCCAGTTCCGATCACATATCCACGCACATGAGCTATTGCAACCTTTTGGCCAAGGACTTGACGCGCGAATCGGTGCTGGAAGCATTCGCGAAGCGGCATGTCTATGGGTCCACCGACAACATTCTGGCCGACGTGCGCAGCGGTCCAAACATCATGGGCGATTCGTTTTCGACCGCCGAGTCACCCAACCTGCATGTCAAACTCGAAGGCACTTCGAAGTTCGCCAAGGTGGTGGTGGTCAAAGACAATGAATACGTTTACTCCGCGCAGCCGGATTCCGACAAGGTGGAATTCTCCTGGCGGGACAACTCACCCGCCAAGGGCAAGACCAGTTATTACTACGTGCGCGGCGAGCAGGATAACGGAGAAATTGTCTGGGTGTCGCCCATGTGGATCACTTATACAGGCAAGTAAGGAGCCAAGATGTCGAAATCGCGCATGATGTTCCATGCTGGTACCGTTGCGTTAGCACTAGCCTTCATCCTGCCCCTGCGCGCCGACGTCGGGGTCCGCGTGCTCCTGGGCCTTATGGACCGGACGGGCAACAAATGGGACGGCTCGGCAAGCGTGGATCGCGGGCGGATCGCTAAAGTGGACCCCTGGCGGTTTGGCAAGGACGACGAAATTGCGGCCGACGGATCCTGGAAGCTGTCCACCGCGCCGGTCATGTCGTTCCTGCATCTGGTCCAGCGGCAGACGCCGCCCGTCGGGCCTAACGGCGTCATTCTATGGTTGAGCGGTGAGGATGAGTCGAGCGAGATTACCGTGAAAACGCCGCGCGGCGCCTTCAGTTTCAAACTGGCGGACATGCCCTACGGCAAGTTCCACTATGCGCTCGAAGGCAACGCAGGGGTCGATCGCATCCCGCCGTCCTGGCGGCTGACTGAGTCACCCGACGAGCAGGATTATCCGGCCGCGGTGGCGGCGCCGAACGGAGATGTCTGGGTAGCCTACGTAGAGTTCAAGCATCGTCCGGATCATGACCAGTTGCGCGCGCCTTACAAAGAGCCGCCGAAGGACTTGTCGCCGTTAGTCGCCAAGGCGCTGGGCGATCAGATTCTGGTGAAACGATTCTCAGGCAATCGGTGGGGCGATCCCATCGCCATCACGCCTCCGGGCGGCGATCTCTACCGGCCGGCCATCGCGGTGGATGGCTCCGGGCGGCCTTGGGTGTTCTGGTCCGCGAACGAGAATCACAACTTCGATCTGTGGGCGCGCGTGATCGACAACGGCGCTCCCGGCGCCACGGTGCGCATCACGGACGCGCCGGGATCCGATGTCTTCCCGGCCGCCGCGACCGATTCCAGCGGCCGTGTGTGGGTCGCCTGGCAGGGCTGGCGGAACAGCAAGGGCGTCATCTTCGCAGCCACCCAGCAGGGCAACGGATTCTCTCAGCCGGAAGCGGTCTCGAATTCGCAGGCGAACGAATGGAACCCGGCCATCGCGGCGGATTCTTCGGGACGAGTTACCGTAGCGTGGGATTCCTACCGCAACGGCAGTTACGATATCTACGCGCGCACGGCGACTGCGCCCGGTCAGTGGGGCGCGGAGATCCCCGTAGCAGCTACGCCGCTCTATGAAGCGTATCCCTCCATTGCCTATGATGGCGAGGGCCGGCTTTGGATCGCTTACGAAGTAGGTCCCGATAACTGGGGCAAGGATTTTGGCGCGCATCGCAGCACGGGGGTGCCCGTGTATCTGTCACGCGGCGTCCGCCTGGTGGGCCTCGATCGCGCCGGCCGCTTGCTGAAGCCCGCCGTCGCTCCCGATGGCGCCCTACAGGGCTTGGCCGATATTCGCGAAGACGGCGGTGGCCGCCAGGGCGATATCAAAGGATGGGAGCGTGCCGATCCGGAGATGTTCACGCGGCGGCCCTCCAATGCGCACCCGTGGCCGGAGAACAATCCGCGCAACACATTGCCGCGGCTGACCGTCGATGCTTCGGGCCGGATCTGGCTGGCCTTCCGCAGTATGCACCCGTCGGTCTGGACGCCCATCGGCACCTCGTGGTCGGAGTATGTGGTCAGTTATGACGGTAAAGCGTGGACCGGCCCGGTCTACTTATTCCGCAGTGACAACGTACTGGATAACCGGCCCGCGCTGTTGTCCAAACAGGCCGGCGAATTGATTGTGATCAACTCGTCCGACTCCCGCCGCGAGACCCAATATCTACTGAAGAAAGGCTGGACCCTTGGGCAGCTACTTGGATCCGGTATTCCCGATCCTTATAACAACGATCTTTACGCCAGCGTGCTGAACTTACCGGTTGCCTCCGCGCAAGTGCCCAGCCGGGACCTGGGCGCTCCACCCGCCCCGTCGCTGGTTCCGGAATTGGAAACCGAAACCACCGCTACGGCAGGTGTCCGCAACTATCGCATCGACAGCCAGGGGCAGGCGCTGAAGATTGTGCGCGGCGAGTTCCACCGACACAGCGAGATCTCCATGGATGGCGGGCTGGACGGTACTTTGATCGATCAGTGGCGCTATATCCTGGACGCGGCAGCCCTCGATTGGGTGGGCTGTTGCGACCACGATAATGGCGGTGGACGCGAATACACCTGGTGGACCACCCAGAAGCTGACGGACGTCTTCTATTCACCGGGTAAGTTCGCGCCACTATTCAACTACGAACGCAGCGTTTCTTATCCGGAAGGGCATCGCAACGTGGTCTTCGCGCAGCGCGGCGTGCGCCCGCTGCCGCGGCTGCCGAAAGTGGACGACAACTCCACCGGTCACGCGCCCGACACGCTGTTGTTTTACGAATACCTGAAGAAGTTCGGCGGAGTGACGGCGTCGCATACCAGCGCCACGGATATGGGCACCGACTGGCGCGACAACGATCCGGACGCCGAGCCGGTGGTCGAAATCTATCAGGGCATGCGGCAGAACTATGAGATGCCGGATGCGCCGCGCTCCAACTCCGCCACCGATTCCATCGGCGGATGGCGTCCCAAAGGATTCGTCAACCTGGCGTTGGAGAAGGGCTATAAGCTCGGCTTCCAGGCCAGTTCCGATCACATCTCGACACACCAAAGCTATGCCAACGTATTAGTGACGGATGACACCCGGGAGGCGATCGTGGATGCGCTGCGCAAGCGGCATGTGTACGCTTCGACCGAACAGATGGTGGCGGATGTGCGCAGCGGTCCGTATGTGATGGGCGACGTCTTCTCCACCGCCGAAGCCCCCAGCTTGCATGTGAAGCTCTCCGGGGTAAACAAGTTTTCCAAGGTTGTCATTGTTAAGGATAACGAGTACGTTTACTCCACGGAACCCAAATCCGAAAGCGTCGAATTCTCCTGGCGCGACAACACGCCCTCCAGGGGTAAGACCAGTTATTACTATGTCCGCGGCGAGCAGGATAACGGCGAGTTAGTGTGGGCCTCGCCGATGTGGATCACTTACACGGGAAAATAGTGCGCAGAATCATCGTCACTTCGGGTTTGGCCGTCGTCTGCTTCTTGGCCCTGCGCTCCGGTCTGCGGCTGCGTGCCCAATCGGCGGAGGGCGCCAAACCGCCGGCATGGAATCCGGCGGCCCAACAGATCCTGATCCGCTATGGTGTCACCGATACGGCCACGCGCACGTGGCGGGGGTGGATCGAGCCGGTCTCCGAAGACGCCCGCGTGATCGGTGTTGCCGGGTATCATTTTCAGAACGAAGACCAGATCACCACGTCGGACAGCGGCGCCGCGGAGTTCTCTTTCAGTACGCGCGCCTGGACTCCCTACGTGCAGCAGGTGGACCTGAGTCCCGTTTTGCCGGGTCCGCGTGCGGTATTTCCGAACGGCGCGTACGCGACTGTAGCCGGAAGTCCCGCGGCGCGATTTCATGTGCTGGGCGCGGGCAACTTCACGTTCGCTTTAGGCGATCTGGCCAATCGCAAGCAACTGACTTTCGACAACGGCAATATCGAGGTGGAGCTTTCCACTTACCCATTCACTGCCAGCAATGCGGGTGAAGCGGATTTTCCAGCGGTGGCCGTGGGATCGGCGGGCCGGATCGCCGTCGCGTGGCAGGAGTTCATGGGCGAGCAGGACCGCATCGTCTCGCGCGAGTGGAATGGCGGGCAATGGAGCGCCGCGGAAGTCCTGGATGTGACGGAGACGCGCGATGTGCTCCGTCCGGCGGCCGGATACGATGGCGCGGGCGCGCTGCACGTGGTGTGGGCGGCGCAGGTGGATGGCAACTGGGATTTGTACGAGCGCCGCAAGAGCGCAACAACCTGGAGCGCGGTCGAGCGCCTGACAACGGCAGAAGGCTCCGATTTCAACCCGCGTGTGGCCACCGATAGCCGGGGCGACCTTTGGCTCGCCTGGCAGGCATTCCGCAACGGCCAGTCGGATATCTACGCCAAGAAGTTTCACGGCGGCCAGTGGCAGCGGGAAATGCGCGTGAGCGAATCGCCCGCCAACGATTGGGATCCCGCCATAACGGCCGACGGCAGCGGCACCGTTTGGATCGGCTGGGATAGCTACGACCGCGGCAATTACGATGTGTTCGTGCGCTCGTTCTCCAACGGTCAGCCCGGCGCGATCCGAGCCATCACTCACTCACCGCGCATGGAAGCGCACGCTTCGTTGGCCTGCGACAAAGAAGGCCACTTGTGGATCGCGTTCGATGAAGCCGAAGCCAACTGGGGAAAAGATTACGGCTATCTGGTGAAGACCACCGGTAACCCGCTTTACCAATCGCGCAAAGTGCGCGTGCTGCGGCTTAGCGGCGACCTTCTGGAGGAACCCGACGCATCCTGGAGCGCGGCATTCCCGTTGTACCTGCCGCGATTCGTGCAGAACCCGCAGATCGCCGTCACCGTCGATGGCAAAGTCGCGCTGGCGGCTTTGCAGTTGACAAAATCCAACAGTGTGATCGAAGTGTGGGGCGTGAACGGTATTTGGGAGAATACTGTTTTCACGCTCGATGGCGCGGGATGGCATCGCAGCCAGACACTGCCGCAATCCGCCGGCGCGAATGACGTGCGCGTGGCGCTGGCCGCCGCGCCCGATGGCAAGCTTTGGGCGGCGTGGGCGGCCGATAACCGCGATCTGCAAACGGCCAAGCCTGGTCGTCAAACCGTCTTTGCGGCGGCCGTGCCGCAGGAGCCCGCGGCCGGCGAGATCCGCTTCAAGCCGTTCGTGGAAAGACCGGAGTTGTCCGCGCCGACGCATCCCAACGAGGCCGCCGATGTGCGCGCCATTCGCGATTACCGCATGCAGGCTGGCGGCAGCGAGTATCGTATCCTGCGCGGCGATCTGCATCGTCACACGTCGCTCTCCACCGACGGCGTCGGCGACGGCTCCCTGTGGGACTTTTACCGTTACGCGCTGGATGCCGCCAGCCTGGATTTCTCCACCGTTACCGATCACCAGGGCGGCGCGACATCCTATAACTGGTGGAAGACTCAGAAATCCTGCGATCTGTTTTTGGTCACCCGCCGTCTGACTACGCTCTATGCATATGAGCGCAGCGTGGTCTATCCCAATGGGCACCGGAACATCGTCCTTACCCACCGCGGAATCCCGATCCTGCCCATCGATCCGGCCGAGCAGACCGGCCCCGATAAACCCGGCACGATGCGCTCTTCCACGGTCGTTTGGCCGTACCTGCGCAAGTACGACGGGATCGCCTTCCGCCACACCACCGCCACCGATCAGGGCACCGATTGGCAGGATCACGACAACACGCTCGAACCCATGGTAGAGGTCTACCAGGGCCATCGCGAATCCTACGAGCACGAAGGCGGGCCGCGTGGCGAAACCGCCGAGAAGTTTTACACGCAGCGCAGCGGTTACCGTCCCGCCGGCTTCATTTGGAATGCGCTCGCCAAGGGCTACCGCATCGGATTCGAAGCTGCCTCGGACCACTGTTCCACGCACATTTCATACTCCTGCATACTAGCTACCGGCACCAGCCGCCAGGATCTGGTGGACGCCATGCGCAAGCGGCACTCCTACGGCGCGACGGATAACATCGTGCTGGATTTCCGCGTGGAAGCCGATGGCCGCGAGTATCTGCAGGGCGACGAGATTCCGTCCGCCAGCCAATACGAGTTGCGCGTAAATGCCATCGGCACCGGCCCCATCCGGCGGGTGGACGTGATCCACAACGAGGCATATACTTATGAGGTCACGCCGACCGGTCAGCGCCGGGCCCAGTTCAGCTATGTGGATGCGCACCCGGTGGCGGGTGAGAATCGCTATTACGTGCGCGTGGAGCAGGAGGATGGCAACCTGGCCTGGAGTTCGCCCGTTTGGATTCAGAAAAGATAACCTATGCACGTTCATTTACCCAAGGAGCCGGTTTACGACGAACGCAAGCAGCTCATCCAGCAGTTCGGCTTCGCTGCGTTCATTGGCATCCTTTTATTACTCAATGTAACCGGCATTTTCACTAATATCGCCGGCATCGATACCGCCGCGATCCTGACTTTGATCGCCGGCTACCGGACGTTCTTTACCGCCATCTCCGGATTATTGCAGCGCAAGATCTCGGCCGACTTGGCCATATGCGTGGCCGTGATCGCGGCCCTGATCTCCGGCCAATTCCTCGCGGCCGCCGAAGCCATGTTCATCATGTTGATCGGCGAAGCGCTGGAAGGTTATGCCGCGGGGCGCACGCACGCCGCGATTCAACGCTTTGTGGAGCAGCTCCCGCGCCACGCGCGGGTCATTCGCAATGGTGCGGAAGTGGAAGTGGATGCGGCGCAGGTAGTGCCCGGCGATCTGGTGGTCGTGCGCCCGGGCGAACGTCTGCCGGCCGATGGCGTGATCTTCCATGGCGCTTCCAGCATCGACGAGAGCACCATCACCGGTGAACCATTGCCGCGGGATAAGAGCGCGGGCGACGAGGTCTTCTCCGGCACATTGAACGGTCTGGGACCGTTGCGCATCACCGTGACGCGCGCAGGCGCCGAGACCACACTGTCGCAGGTGATCAAGCTGGTGGAGCACGCCCGCGAAAAGCGCGCGCCCGTCGAGCGCCTGGCGGATCGCTTTGCGCGCTATTTTCTGCCGGCGCTGCTGCTGGTTGCCGGACTTACGTTCTATTTCACGCGGGATTGGCTGCGCACCGTCTCGGTGTTGATCGTCGCCTGCCCGTGCGCCCTGATTCTGGCGACGCCGGCCGCCATGGTCGCCGCGATTGGCGGGCTGGCGCGGCGCGGCATCCTGGTGCGCGGCGGCACCGTGCTGCAGGCCGCGGCCAAGGTCGATACCGTTTTCTTCGATAAGACGGGCACGGTCACCGAAGGTCGCTTTGGCGTCATCAAAGTGACCGGCATTGGACGCAGCGAGGCTGAAGTTCTGGCGCTGGCCGGCGCCGCGGAATACGGTTCCGAACACGTGCTGGCGCGCGCGATTTTGGATGAAGGCCGGCGCCGCGGCTTGTCCATCACGCCGCCGGACGAGGCGCGCATTGTGCCCGGCCGGGGCGCCACGGCGCGGGTCGGCAGCCGCACCATCGTTGCGGGGAACGCCGCCTTTCTCGCGGAGCACAAGATCTCCGGCCTGGAGCCGCTGTTGGAAGAAGCCGACCGCTACGGCGCAACCGCGGTATTAGTGGCCGAAAACGGCGTCCTGGCGGGCAACCTCCTCCTTCGCGACCGCGTTCGCGAAGGCGCCCGCCGGGCGGTGCATACGCTCGAGCACCTGGAAATCACGCATCTCACCATGCTCACCGGCGACCGCAAGCAGGCCGCCGAAGCCATCGCGCGCGAAGTGGGTCTGCACGACGTGGTGGCCGGCCTGCTGCCGGAAGAAAAGCTC
This sequence comes from Bryobacteraceae bacterium, assembly GCA_049511415.1. Classification (GTDB taxonomy): domain Bacteria; phylum Acidobacteriota; class Terriglobia; order Bryobacterales; family Bryobacteraceae; genus Bog-159. Next base: position 62,528 of record JBEKYC010000009.1, read on the forward strand.
GAACGCATCCGGCACGCTGCCGCGCATGGGCATCACGTGGCCATGGTAGGCGACGGACTGAATGACGCGCCCGCGCTCGCCGCGGCACAGGTCGGCATCGCCGTGGGCGGCGCCAACGATATCACGGCGGAAGCGGCCGGCGTAGTTTTTCTGGGCCACTCGCTGGAGGCCCTGCCCAAGCTGTTCGAGGTGAGCCGGCGCGCCCTGCGTACCGCGTGGCAGAACATCATTATCTTTGCCGGCGTGGTGAACGCGGTGGCCATCACCGCCGCCGCCACGGGCAAGCTGGGTCCCATCGGCGCGGCCGTCACGCACCAGGTCGCGTCATTATTAGTCGTGCTGAATTCGCTGCGCCTGCTGCGCGTCGAGCGCCATTCGGGCCGCCTCGTGCAGATCTCGGCCGCCTGGCGGCACGATCTCGCGCACCGGCTGCATCATCTCTCGCACGATCTGGATCCCAAGCTGTGGTTCGATCGTGCCGTGGCGCACCGGCACGAACTCGCGCGTCCGGTGCTGGCCGTCGCGGTGGTGCTCATCCTACTGAGCGGCTTCTATTCGCTGGGCCCCAACGAGACCGGCGTGATCGAACGCTTCGGGCAGAAGATTCTGCCGTATGGCCAGCCCGGCTTGCACTACAAGCTGCCCTGGCCCATCGAGCGCTTGACGCGCGTCCGCAGCCGCAATGTGCGCGTGGTCGAGGTCGGCTTCCGCTCCAACGCCGCCAATGGCGAAACCGAACCGGCGGCCTACGAATGGAACGTGCAGCACCGCTCCGGGCGCTTCCTGCGCAAGCCGGAGGAGTCGCTGATGCTGACCGGCGATCAGAACATGGTCGAAGTGAACGCCGTGGTGCATTACCAGATGGCCCGCCCGGACGATTTTCTCTTCCAGCAACTGGATGCCGAAACTACCGTCCGCACCGCCGCCGAATCTGCCTTGCAAACCACCGTATCGACCGCGCCCCTCGACGACGTGCTCACCACCGGCCGCCAGGTGATCGAAGCCCGTGTCATGGCGGCGTTGCAGAAGAAACTCGACCGCTACGGCGCCGGCGTGAACGTGGTTCGCGTGAAGCTGCTGGATGTGCACCCGTCGCTCGAAGTGGTGGATGCATTTCGGGAAGTCTCCGCCGCGTTTGAAGAGAAGAACCGGCTGATCAATGAAGCCGAGGGATACCGCAACGAACAGGTGGCTCTGGCGCGCGGCAACGCGGAAGCGCGCCTGAAGGCCGCCCAGGGGTACAAGGCCAGCCGCACCGATCGTGCCGCGGGCGACGGCAGCCGCTTCGATCTGGCCGAGGCGGCCTTTAATACCGCGCCCGCCATCCATCGCTTCCGGCTGTATCTGGAAACCATGGAACAGGTGCTGCCGGGTAAGAAGAAATTGATTCTGGATTCATCCACGGGGCGCCGCCACCTGCTGTTGCTGGAGGATGGCGTGGAAGTGGCGCCGCCGGGCACTTTGGGATTGGGACAGTAGGGAAGGGAGGCCCTGCTCAACATGCATCTTACAAAAACACATTATCGGGCCGGCGCGGCAGCCGCACTCTTGCTGCTCGCCTGGCTGACATTTTTCTCGGTTCGCGAAACGGAATTCGCATTGATTACGCAATTCGGCAAGCCGGTCCGCACCATTACGTCGGCCGGCTTGAACGTGAAATGGTTCTTTCAAACGGTCACTTACTTCGATCGGCGGCTGCGCGTCTACGATCCGCGGCCCAGCGAGTTCCTCACCCGCGACAAGAAAAACCTGGTGATCGAAAGCTACGTGGCGTGGCGCATTCGCGATCCGAAGCGGTTTGTCGAAACCGTGGGCGATCCGGTGTCGGCCGAGATGCGCTTGCACGATATCGTATGGTCCGGCCTGTCCGCGTCCTTAGGCACGCACGACCTGGATTCCATCGTGGCGCCCAATGCCGATGGGACGCAGGCGGAAGCGTTCCTCGATCAGTTGACCGGCGCCACCGGCAGCTCCGCTCTGGCGCAGTATGGTATCGACATTGTGGACGTGCGCATCAAGCGGCTCAACCTGCCGGAACAGAACAAGCAAAGCGTGTATGCCCGCATGCGCGCCGAACGCGAGCGCATCGCGCGGCAGTATCGCGCGGAAGGCGAAGAACAGGCCCTGCACATCCGCGCCGATGCCGACCGCCAGCGCGACGAGATCCTGGCCGCAGCCTATAAAGATGCGGAAAAGACTCGTGGCGAGGGTGATGCCGCATCCACGCGCATCTACAGCGAGGCTTATTCGCGCAATCCGAAATTCTACAAGCTGACCCGCACCTTGGAGTCGTATAAGAAGATTCTGGATGACAAGACTACCGCCATTCTGAGCTCCGACTCCGAATTGCTCAAGGTCCTGATGAAGGGCGAAGGCGGCGCGCAATGAGCACGGCCCCGGCTATAGAGCCCCATCATCACGATCACGACCATGATCACAGCCACCATCACGCGCATCCCCACGAGCACCATCATCACGATCATGAGCATCCGCACGCCGTAAGAACAGCGGGCGCCGCCCGGCCGCATCTCCGGCAGATCGCCCTGGCGGCCGCCGGTCTGTGGCTCATCAGCGGAGTCTATATTGTGGCTGCCGATCAGCAGGCCGTCGTGACGCGCTTTGGGCAGGTGGTGGAGCCTCGCGTTTTTCCCGGTATACATATCGCCTTTCCCTGGCCGGTCGATCGCGTCAGCAAGCTCAAGGTACAGCAGCGGCAGCGCCTCGTAATCGGTGGCGATCTTCCCGATAGCGTTCTGGGCCGCACGCAGCCGCTTGCATCGCAGTTTCTGACCGGCGACCAAAACATCATCAATCTCCGCGCGGTGGTGCAGTACTCGGTCGGCACGCCCACCGATTACCTGTTCGGCGCGCAGGACGTGGCGCGCAGCGTGGGCGCCGCCGTCGAGACGGAAATGGCCCGTCGCATCGGCCGCAGTCCCGTGGACTCTATTCTTACTACCGGCAAGACGGCCATCCAGGAAGAGGTCCGTGCCGCCGCGCAGAAGGTGATCGACCGCTACGGCGTAGGGGTGCGCATCGCCAGCATCAACATCGAGACTGTGACGCCGCCGCCGGAAGCCGCGGATGCCTTCCGCGATGTCGCCAGCGCGCGCGCCGACGGCGCCCGCATCTACAACGAAGCGCTCGGGTACGAAAACGACATCGTCCCCAGGGCGCGCGGCGAAGCCCAACAGATGACCGAATCTGCCGAAGCCTATAAGCAGAGCAAGATCGACGAAGCCAAAGGCGACGCGGCGCGTTTCGACCTGGTGGCCGCCGAGTACGCGCGCGCGTCGGCGGTGAATGGACGGCGTCTCTACCTGGAAACGCTGGAACAGGTGCTGCCCAAGATCAAGAAGCTGATCGTGGATAAGAACAGCAACTTCGATCTCACCATCATCCGCAAAGGCGACGACACGCAGCCGCGGAGGAATCCGTGACCCGCGATCGGAAAGCGCAGATTGCGACGGTGCTGATCCTGGCCGGCGCGTTGACGCTGGTGGCCGCTAAGCGCAGCGGATGGCGGCCGGCAGCGATAATTCAGCGCACCGCCCCGGTAACGCCGCAGGATACCGTTTACCGCATGATGGACGCGGCGCGCGACGGCGATGTGCGGGCCTATCTCGGCTGTTATACCGGTCCGATGGAAAGCTCGCTGCGGCAAATCGTGAAAGAGAAGGGCGAGAGTTCGCTCGCCGACTACATCCGGAGTTTCAACGCATCGGTGAAAGGCATCGCCATCCAGGAGCCGCAGAACGTCGCGGAGAACGAAGTCCGCTTGCGGGTAGAGTTTGTTTATCGCGACCGCAACGAAGCGCAGATCTATTACCTGCAACAATCCGCCGCGGGATGGCGCATCGCGCGGCAGGAGAACACCGAAGGAGTCAAAGCGGTTGTGCCGTACGGGACGCCCGTGGAATAATCGGCATCATACGAATGCTGCCAAGATTTTGCTTTCTCTCGCTCGGCGCGCTGCTGCTCGCCCGGCCTTCGCTCGCCGAGGAACCTGCGTGGAAATCCAAATCGATCGCGCAATGGAATGTGCAAGACGCCAAAGTGCTTCTGGCCGATTCCCCGTGGGTCAAGCACGTCACGCTGCAACGCCTGCGCGACCTGAGTCCCGACGAGCGCCGGAATGGCGGCAATATGCAGGCAGGCGTCGGCAATGGCGTGGGTTTGGCGGGGATCGGGATGTTCGGCGCGCGGCGGCAGGCCGCGGCCTTGACGCGCGCCCGGGCGAAACCGGCGCCTGCCGCGGTAATGGTCCGCTGGGAAAGCGCTCCGGTCCGGGCAGCGGAAGTGAAGGCGGGCGTCCCGGCTCCCGCTTTGGACGATGCTTATTACGCGATCGTGGTCTATGGCATTCCTCTGCCACGCCGTTGGAATCTAACGAATGAACTGAAGGGCGTCGCCTGCCTGCGGCGTTATCACCAGAAGGATCTGAAGCCGTCGCGCGTCCGGATCCTCCGCGAAGACGGCGATCAGGCGACCGTGGTGTATCTCTTCCGGCGCTCCATGGAAATCACGCGCAGGGATCAATACGTCGAATTCGTCGCGCAACTCGACCGGCTCTTTCTGGATCAATTATTCGACATTGGAGAGATGACGCTCCTCGGCCAAATCGAGCTTTGATTCAGTTATTACCCGCCACACGACAGCGAGCAAGCATCGCACGACCGCGCCGTGCGTAACGCCAGCGCGCCGGTCGGACAAGCCTCGGCACAGCGTTGCGCGGCGTGGCGCAATCCTTCCGCGAGTGGTTTGCCGAACGGCACTGCCACGGTGACGTCGAAGCCCCGGCCGATCATGGCAAGGCCCAACGGTTCTCCGGCCGCCGCAGCAATGCGCACACAAGCGTCACAACTGATGCATTTACCGGGTTCGTAGATAATCTCGGGGTGGGACAGATCTTGCGAGAAGCGGCGGCGTGCGCCCGCGAAGCGGTACACATCTACGTTGTATTCCGTCGCCAGCGAGCGAATCCGGCAACAATCCTGCTTGCGGCAGCCGCAGCTCAGGCAGCGGCGGGCCTCGCGCGCGGCATCGTCCGGCGGCAGGCCGTGCTCGACTTCGTCGAAGGTGGTCACGCGCTGCGCGATTGTAAGCCGCGGCGCAGGTACGCGTGCGGATTTCTCTATGGCGCGGAAGATGGCGGCGCGCTCGGCGTCGTCGATCCGACGCATGGCGATGCCGGTCATCGGCGATTCGCCGGCCACCGGTTCGCCGCTCAGGTATTGGTGGATCGAGGTTGCGGCGATTCTTCCCGCCGCTACCGCGCGAACCGCAAGGTCTGCTCCCAGTACCGCGTCTCCGCCGGCAAACACTCCGGGCAGATTCGTGGCGAGTGTCCGTTCGTCGGCGGCAATTCCCCACGCGGTCACGCGTAGGCCTTCGCGCTCGGCCACTGTGCGCTCCACGGCCTGGCCCGTGGCTGCGATTACCGTGGAACATCGAATCACAAAATCGGAGCCTGCCACCACGCACGGCCGGCGCCGCCCGGAGGCGTCCGGTTCGCCGAGCGTCATGCGCCGGCAGGTCAGCAACAGACCGTGGCCGTTTCTTTCGAGCCGGATCGGCGCCACCAGGAAGTCGATGTGCACGCCTTCGGCTTCGGCAGCCTCCACTTCGTCCATGGCGCAGGGCATCTCCTGGCGGCCGCGGCGGTAGAGAATGCGCACGTTTTGAGCGCCCAGCCGTGCGGCGGATCGGGCGCAATCCATGGCGGTATTGCCGCCGCCGATCACCACCACGTCGCGGCCGAGCGATGTTGGGTTACCCTTGGCTACAAGCTCCAGAAATCCAATGCCGGCCAACGCATGCTCGTCACCCTCGCAGCGGAGGCTCTGGGCGCGCTGCGCTCCGATCGCCAGGACGACGGCGTCATGTTGCGCGCGCAATTCGCCCAGCGTGAAGTCCGTGCCCCAGCGCGCGCCCATTCGGAACTTTGCGCCTAGCCTCCGGATGGCGTCGATCTCCGTGTCCAGCGCATCTTTCGGCAGGCGGTAAGCGGGGATTCCGTAACGCAGCATGCCTCCAGGTTCTGGATGCGCGTCGAGCAGCGTGCAGGCGTGGCCTTTCCGCAGCAGATACCAGGCGGCGGCCAGGCCCGCGGGACCCGCGCCCACGATGGCGACCGATTTCCCGCTAGCCGGCTCGCACGGCGGCAAATAGGGCGCGGCGGCGGCGTTATCCAGGTCGGCGGCATAGCGATGCAGTGCACCGATCGCCAGACCCTGATCGAGATCGCACCGGCGGCATCCTTCTTCACACAGGCGCGGGCAAATGCGTCCCAAGGAACCGGGCAGCGCCAGGCGTTCGGCGATCAGCTCCGTAGCGCGGCGGTTATCGCCCGTAGCGATGCCATAGACGAAGCCGGGGATGTCGAGACCCGCCGGGCAACGGGCCGCGCACGGCGCTACGCACTCGCCGGCGTGATCGGAGAGCAGCAGTTCCAGTGCCATTTTCCGGGCTGTGCGCACGTCGCCGCTGTTGGTCGTGACGGCCATACCTTCCGCTACGGGCATGGCACAAGCGGGTGACAACGTGCGCCGGCCTTCGATCTGCACGGCGCAAACGAAGCACGATGCGGCCGGGTCGATCCCAGGGACGTGGCACATGGTGGGGATGCGGATGCCCAGCCACTGCGCGGCCGCCAGCACCGTAGTCCCTGCTTCCACGCTGACCCGCCGGCCGTCGATCGTGAGAGTCACCAACATGGTTCAGGCCACCTCGATCGCATCGTCCTGGCAGGCCTGGCGGCACATGTCGCAACGGGTGCAGAGGCGCTGGTCCACTTCGTGCTTTTCGTACGGACGATAGGCGATGGCGCCCACGGGGCAGGCCTGCGCACACAGCGTGCAGCCGATGCAGTTGTCGGTCACCCGGTAGCGGATCAGGGCAGGGCAGCGGCCGGCCGGACAACGTTTCTCGTGCAAGTGGGCTTCGTACTCCTCTCGAAAATACCGGAGGGTCGTCATTACCGGGTTTGGCGCGGTCTGGCCCAAGCCGCACAGGCTTCCGCGACTGACGTAATCGGCCAGCGTCTCCAGCTTTTCCAGATCGTCGCGGCGTCCCTCGCCCGCGCAGAGACGTTCCAGAATCTCCAGCATGCGCTTGGTTCCGATGCGGCAGAAGGTGCACTTGCCGCAGGACTCCGCCTGCGTGAATTTCAGGAAGAAGCGCGCGATGTCCACCATGCAATCGCGGTCGTCCAACACCACCAGCCCGCCCGATCCCATGATGGCGCCGGTCTGGGCCAGCGCATCGTAATCGATGGGTGTGTCCGCCAGGCGCGCCGGGATGCAGCCGCCGGACGGGCCGCCGAGTTGCACCGCTTTGAATCGTCTGCCGTTTTTGATCCCGCCGCCGAGGTCTTCGACGACTTCCCGAATCGTGACGCCCATGGGCACCTCGACCAGTCCACCGCGGTTGATCTTTCCCGCCAGTGCAAAGACCTTCGTGCCCTTGCTGGTGGCGGTGCCGAAGGCAGCGAAGGCGGCGGCGCCGTGCCGGATGATCCACGGCACACAGGCGAGTGTTTCGACGTTGTTGATGATGGTGGGCTTGCCGCGGAAGCCGCGTTCGACCGGGTACGGAGGCCGCAGCCGCGGCATCCCGCGCTTGCCTTCGAGCGACTGGATCAACGCGGTCTCCTCGCCACAGACGAATGCGCCCGCGCCTTCCCGCACTTCCAGGTGCAGCGAACCGAGGTATCCGCGCGCGCGGGCCTGCTCGATGGCGGCGCGCACATGCCGCACGGCCAACGGATATTCCGCGCGGATATACAGATAGCCCTCGGCGGCGCCGATGGCGTAGGCCGCAATGGCCAGACCTTCCAGCACGCGATGCGGGTCGGATTCGAGCACGGCGCGGTCCATGAATGCGCCGGGGTCGCCTTCGTCGCCATTGCAAACGACATATTTGACCGGGTCCGCCTGCGCGCGTCCCAGCGCCCATTTGCGTCCTGTGGGAAAGCCCGCGCCGCCTCGCCCGCGTAGGCCGGAGTCCGTCACAGCCACGGTGACTTGCTCCGGAGTCAGTTGCGTGCGGCAGCGCGCCAGGGCGCGGTAGCCGTCGCGCGCCAGATAATCGTCGATGTTCAGCGGATCGATTGCGCCGCAGTTCTCCAGCACAATGCGCTTCTGTGGGGCAGGATGGTAGCCGTCGGCCTTGAAGTGCCGGCGCACAATCAGTCGAGCGGTCTCGACGGTGACGTTGCTGTAAAAGGTGACGCGCCCGCCGGCATCCACCACCTGCACCAGCGGCTCGCGATAGCACATGCCGTTGCAGCCGACGGTTTTGACCTTGGCCACCCGCTGCAGGGCATCGCGCACCGCTTCCGCGCCGCTGGCAATGCCGCACGAGCCGAGCCCGATCCGGATTTCGACCGCCCCACGCTTCATGCCGTTTCCGTTTCCTCGACATGCGCGAGTGCGCCACTGGCGGTCGCCGGAGTCAGCCGGCCTGCGGTTCGGCCGTCCACCATCAGCACCGGCGCCAGGCTGCAGCAGCCCAGGCATGCGACTTCGTCCACAGTGAACATACGCGCCGCGTCGGTATCCGCGCCATCGGGGATACCCAAGTAGCGGCGCAGCTCATCGGTCACCTGGCGCGCGCCGGCGACGTGGCAGGCAGTGCCATGGCAGACGCGCACGGTGTGCTTGCCGGCCGGCGTGCGGCGGAATTGGCCGTAGAAAGACGAAGTGCCTGCGAACTGCGCAGGCGTGATGCCGGTGAGCTCCGAGAGCCGCTGGATGGCTTGGTCGGGGAGGTAGCGGTAGTGCTTTTGGACAGCCTGCAGCAATGCGATGGCGTTTTCTTTGCTTCGGCCCTGGGTGGCGACCAGTTGGTCGATGAAGTTCAGATCCATGGAGGGCGGGCTTAGGCACGCGCGGGGCTTTAGCCCCGCCACGGGAATGGAGCGGGGCTGAAGCCCCACGCGGGCTGAAGGCCGCCCCCCATCCCGCTTTGCGAACGTTAGGAATATACTAGCGGCGGCGATCAATATCCAAGCCACGGCGCCATCCCGAGCTTTTCGGGCCCGGCGAGCATCCCCGATCCTCTTCTGTGCGGTGTCCAATCTGCTAGCCACCGCAGCGTCAGACTTCACTTGTTGCTGCAGGCTCTTGACGATCTTGTCGTCGCGCGGTGCACGCCACCTTGCCAGCGCATAATCGGCCAGCAGAATCACCACGCACGCCGCCACGGCCGCGCCTGCAATCCAGGTCCACCGGCGGGCGTTCATGACAACTGCACCAGCTTGCGTTCGCGTGGGCAGGAAGCATAGCATCGCGCGCAATACAGGCAATTGCGGCGGACGGCGCGCATCTTCTCGATCGCGCCGTAAGGGCAGGCTTCGCTGCACAGGCCGCAGTCCAGTTCCTTGCTCGGCGTGATGGTGACGCCGCGGCGCGCCATGCGCGTGCACCAGGCGAGCAGGCCGCCGTAGGGACACAGGTAGCGGCAATACGGCCGACCGATGAACATGCCCGCCACCAGGAACGCACCGCCGATCAGGAGCATATGAGGTGCGCCGGTGCGGCGGAAGAAGCCCACGAACGGATCGAACCGGCAGATCACGAAGTCGCGCGCCGCCGCCGGCTTCAGCACGAAAAAGAGCGCCAGCCCGAGATAGACGTACTTCAGCAGGCCTAGCGCCCGGTCCAGCCGAGGCGGCACCTTGATCGACTTTAGCAGCACCAATTCCTGAATCGCGCCGAGCGCGCAGACGCCGCCGCAGAAGGCGCGCCCGTAGAACAAGGACACCACTAGCGGCAGAAAGAAAGTGGCCGTCACCACCATGGGGATCGAGTAGTGCGGATCGGTTAATGCCACCGCGACGTTCTGGATCGATCCGATCGGGCAGACGCAGCCCTCGCGATAGAAACCGAAATATGCCACGGATCCGATACTCAGGCCGACCAGCGCTTTCCGGCTGCGTCGTTTCAGAACCAGCCAGGAGGAGATCCCCATGGCCGCCGCGAGCACCCCGACATCCACGAACTGCAGCCACGAGCTACGCGGCAAAGGCTTCTGCACTGGGGGCGTCTGGTAGCCGCCGCCGATGGATTTCTCCTGCGGGGCCGTATCCACCGGACGTTGATAGGGAATCGATTGGGCGGGCAGGGTACCCACACTGCCCAGGAAGAACAGCGCCAGGGCCGGACCTAAGACCCGCGCGGGCTTAGGACCGCGCCCCATTTTGTTCCACGGGAACGCGCACGAGCGCGTCTTTGGGACACGCCTTGGAGATGGCGCACCGGTTGCAATCCACGCATCGGTTGTACCGAATCCGCAGGACAATCGATCCCAGGCCGAGCGGCTCCTTGCACTGCATCACACACTTGCCGCAGCCGTCGCACTTTTCCTCGTCGATCAGGTACTCGTAGAAATTGTTGGCGGGATCTTCGGGATCGGCTTTGCCAATCGGCTTGCGCGTGATGGCGTCGCGCGGGCACAACTTCTCGCTGGGCAGCCCGCGTTCGTCCACCGCGCTGGTGATGTTGAAGTACGCCGGACAGATGTTGCATCGGCCGCAGCGGGAGTGCTCATTGACGGCCCGCACGGCCGACAGTTGAACCACACACTCGCTGGTGCATAGATTGCACGCCGCCACGCCGACTTCGCCCAACCGGCTGTTGAGGCAGCGCGCCGCATCCACCTGCCACACTACCTGCCCGTGCGCCTTCCGGACCAGAAATCCGGCGCCGCCGCCCAGGGTCGCGAGCACGGTTCCGCGCGCGGCGGTGTGCAGCAAATCGCGCCGGGTAAAGTGTTCGCTCATACGGTCACCGGTTCGAAGACGAAGATCGCCAGTTTCACGGTATCCGCGACATACGCGCGCCCATGCCGATCCACTGCGATGCTCATGTTCTTGCAGTTCGCATCGAAAACATCCGACGCGATGACCGTCTCAAGCTCTCCACTGAAGCTATAGACCTTGGCGCGCGGGCCGGCCTTCTCCGTAACGTAGATGCGATCTCGCACCGCCACGTTGGTCGGATTGCAGCACCCTCCGAAACCAGCTGGATCTGTGCCGTGAAAATGTCCGATATGGCCCAGTAACTGGCCTTCCAGCGTGTAGCGCTCCACGCGATGCTTGCCCGGATTGGCCGCGTGGATGACACCCTGTGCGTCCACGTCGAAAGCCACCACGCCGTTGGGAATCAGCAACCCATTCAGCGGATTGTCGCGCCCGATGTTATTACGGAACTTCCCGGTGGCATCCAAGCGCCGGATCGCCCGTCCTGTAGCGTCCCCGGCCAGTAGGTCACCATTGACGAAGCCGATGGCCGTGACGCGCCCCAAAAGCGCGTCGTCGCGCCAGGTGCGCTTGAGTTTTCCCGCGCCGTCGAAAATCTCGATCTGGCGGATTTCGCCCGCATATACCGACCCGTCGCCCGCGACTGCCACGGAATGCACCGGCTGCGCCGTGGACCACCGGCGCCGCAGCCGCCCGCCCGCGTCGAATACCGTGATCTGGGAGTCGTTGGCAACGTACAGATTACCGGCTGGGTCAAGCGCGATGCCGCGCAGCGCAGCGCCGATCTGGCCTCCTATGACTCCCGTCTGCCGGTATTGCATGCCGTCTCTCCCCAGCTTCTAGCCCCGCATATCGAGGCAGATCATTTTCGTCAGATCCCGCAGGACCAGCTTGCCGTCCGATAGCGCCATCGGTGCCCATACTTCCTGCCCGGCGAGAACCTGCGCGCTGGCGACTTCGTGATATGCCGCGGTGCTCGCTTCGATCAGGTGCAGGTTGCCGGTATTGCCATCCATCACCAGAAACATTCCGTCGGCCAGCATGAAGCTGCCCAGACCAAACGAAGCCTTCCCTCCGCTGGTCCAGGTCTCTTTACCCTCCAGATCCATGCAGGTAAATAGCCCGCGCTTCTTCTTGCCCACCGCGAACAGATGCCCCTGGTAAGCAATCGGTGTGTGTACTTCGGAATTCCACTCGTTGTTCTTCCAGTCGAACAGGCATTCGGTCTTGAAAGCGCCGCCCTCGCGCCGTACCCGGATCATCACGCTGCCCGCGTCGTAGCTGGCGGTCATGAAGACCCGCTCCCCATCCACGGCGACAGGCGACGGCGCCACCGCCACGTTAAATTTCCGCCCAAATTCCCATAACAGCCTGCCGTCGGCGGCCGACACGCCCAGCGGGCCTTCCAGCGTCCCGTACAGATATTGCCGGACCCCGCCCAGCACGGCCGGCATCACCGAAGCGTGCGTCATCAGCCGCTGCTTCGGATTCGGAGTGCGCCAGATTTCCTTGCCCGTGGCTTTGTCGAGCGCTACCAGAAGGGCCGCGCCGCCGGTGGCCAGGACGATCCGATCGGCCTCCTGCAGCGGACATTGCCCGTTGTACCAGGAGGGAATGGTGGCTTGATATTCGGTGACCAGGCTCTTACGCCAGATTTGTTTGCCGGTCCGGGCATCCAGGCAATGCAGCACGGCTTTGGGATCGAGGGAGCAAACGAACCGGCCGTCCACCGCCGGCACGGTGCGGGTGATGGCGTGATTCGGACGAATCTCGCGCGGTTCGCGGAATTGCCAGATCAAGCGCCCGTCGGCCAGCGAGCGGCAGTTGATCGACCATTCCGATTTCGCCTCGTCGTAGTCGTGGTGATAAACCCGGCCTGCCACGATCGCCGCGCCGGCATAGCCTTCCGCCACCGGGACCGACCAGAGGAGCTTCGGCCCGGTAGCCGGCCATTTGCGCAAGAGTCCTGTTTCCCTGGAGATGCCGTTCCGATCCGGTCCCCGGAACTGGGGCCAGTCCGAGCCGCGCGGGGCCGGCAGAGCGGCTGCCAGCCCGGCCGATCCCACGCTGATGATCCAAGTTCGCCTGTCGAGAAGCGCCACACTGTAAGTATATCTAGATATTCAGACCTAAAGATATGAATCGGTCAAATTTGAAGCCCGCTACCGCACGCGGCCGGCGGAGTTTTCCAGCACCACATTGGAAAGCACTGCCGTATCCACCTTATCCGGCAGGTGCGAGCAGAAGCCGATGCCGGCGTAAAACGGTTCCTCCATGTGCAGATTGATGCCGGGGCCGAACTGATGCATAGGCTCGCCTTCCAGGCTCACCAACAGCGCAAACGAGTCGCCGCGCTTCTCGATGCCGATACGCCTGGCGACAATACCCACCAGGCTGTCAGGCGTTGCGCCGCCCGGACGGCCCCGTCCCCCCATGCGAAACTCCAAATCCTTAACCCGGACATTCTTTTCCGGACGCTGCGCCAGGTGGATCATGCCCAAGCCGTGCAGAGCGGCGATGGCTTCCTTGGAATCGTCCTCCAGGTCCTGCCGGATCACCAGAACCGCTTTGCGGTCGCCGTATCCATTCGGGTCGGGGAAGTTGATGTCGGCCGCCAGCGACACGTCGCCCGACATCTTCTTCCACAGATACCGGAACTCGTCGCGCGTGTACCAGACATTGTAGCCCGCGGAGTTTATGGTGTAGCGGCCCGTGCTGGCATCGTAGCTCGCGCTACCCGGCGCCAAGGCGCTTCCGATGTCGGACTGGCCCTCAAAAATGCCGATCGGCAAGGAGAGGTTTTTGCTGGGCCGGTGAAAGTCCGGCGGCGGCGCCACCTGCGTGTGTGTCGCGGATCCCGGCTGCGCCCATGCCGGCGCCAATGGTCCGGCCGTTACACCAGGGCCGGGAGCCTGTGCCCGAAGCAGGCACACCGCCATGGAGAGTGCGAGGCCCCACAAGGCGGCGGATAATCGGCATGCCACGCCCGGATTGTAACAGGCTTGTCGAACTGTACGTCGCATTCCTCCGGCCTGCCGCGTGCATCTGGATGCCAGGGAGACCAGTGCGATGTCCGCAACCTTACAGTCCACGGCCGGCGTACCCGCTTGCCTCGGTTTATTCTTCATCGCGCATTGTGGCATGGCGCAAACGGGCGGTCCGGCCGACGGGGAGGCCAACCGTGAGGCGTCGCCTGCGCCGGCGATATCAGCCGAAACGCCGGCGTACGTGGCGATCACTCAAAACGAGAGGTTGCGTTATTACTTCCATCACCTCTTCAGTCTCGAGTCCGCGGTCCGATCCGCGGCCGGCGCCGGAATCAATCAAGCGCTCAATACGGCGCATGAGTGGGGCCAGGGCGCCGAAGGCTACGGCCGCCGCTATGCCAGTTCCTACGGCGGACATATTGTGCAGCAGACCGTAATGTACGGCGCGTCATCCGTGTTGCACGAAGACAACCGCTATTTTCGCTCCGGCGAAACCGGCTTTCGCGCCCGCTTGAAGTACGCCATCGAGAGTGCATTCCTGGCCCGCCATGCGGATGGCAGCCGGCACATATCCATCTCCGGTATCGGCAGCTACGCCGCCGCGGCCATGATCTCGCGAGCCTGGCAACCGCCGAGCACGATAGGTCCCCAACATGCCGCCAACGCATTCGCCATTTCCATCGGCGCCGAGGCGGGATTCAATATCGCGCGCGAGTTTCTGCCGGCCATCTTCCACAGCCTTCCCCCGGTGGAAATGAGTCCGATCGGAATTCACTGACCATGCGGTCAGACTATGGCGACTAAAACCAATCCACTGAAGATCAGTGTCCTGCTGAAGCCGCACGCCAAGGAACTGGCGATCGGTCTCGCGGCCGTCGTCGGCGAGGGTCTGGCTAACTTGCTCGATCCCTGGCCGCTCAAGATCGTGATCGACAATGTCTTGAAATCGCGCCCCTTGCCAGGCTGGTTGCCCAGGCTGATCGTGCCCCTGGCGCACGGAGACCGCTTGACGATCTTGAAATTCGCGGCGCTGGCGGCGCTCGCCATTGCCATCGCCGGAGCACTCTGTTCGTACACCGAGAAGTATCTCACCACCAGCGTCGGCCAATGGGTCATGCACGATCTCCGCCTGCGCCTGTACTCGCACATCCAGAGACTGTCGCTGTCCTATCACGATCACAAGCAGACCGGGGACCTGGTCAGCCGCGTCACCAGCGATATCGACGCTATTCAAAGCTTCATCGCTTCCGGCCTGTTGGGCGCGCTAATCAATAGCCTCACCCTGGTCGGCATGGTCGGGGTCATGTTCTACCTCAACTGGCGCTTCACCTTAATCGCGTTGAGCATCGCCCCGGTTCTTTTTGTGCTGGTTTATTCCTACACGCGGCGCATTAAAAAAGCGGCGCGGGAAGTGCGCAAAAAAGAAGGAGAGATCGTCTCCGTCATTCAGGAAGTGCTGTCGTCCATCCGCGTGGTGAAGGCCTATGCGCGCGAAGAGTATGAGCAGACGCGCCTGGAAGAGGAGAGTCTGGAGAGCGTCGATATCGCCTTGCATGCCCGAGGACTGAAAGCCCGTCTGGCCCCCCTGGTGGCGATTCTAGTGGCCGTAGGCACCAGCATGGTCCTGTGGTTCGGAGCGCGCATGGTCCTGGCCGGTAGTCTCTCCGCGGGCGACCTCATCGTGTTTATCCTGTACCTCAACAAAATGTACAAACCGATGCAGGAACTCTCCAAGATGACCGATGCCTGGTCTAAGGCCCAAGTCGGATATGAGCGCATCCGCGAAGTGTTGGAGATCGAGGGCGAGGTACGGGATCTTCCCGGTGCGCGCCCGGCGCCGATGCTCAGAGGCGCGATCGAATTCGACAACGTGAGCTTCAGTTACCAGCCGGAATATCCGGTGCTGCACAATGTGAGCTTCCGCATCGAGCCGGGGCAAGTAGCGGCCCTGGTGGGACCCACGGGAGCCGGCAAGACCACCATCATCAGCATGATTCCGCGCTTCTACGATCCCACCTCGGGAGTCGTGCGCATCGACGGCGCCGACATCCGCCGCTTTCGCATGCAATCGCTGCGGCGGCAGATGAGCTTCGTGCTGCAGGAAACGCTCTTGTTTCACGCGCCGGTCTGGAACAACATCGCTTACGGCAGGCCCGGGGCCAGCCGCGCCGACATACTGCGCGCCGCCGAAATGGCCAACGCCAACGAGTTCATTGAAAAGATGCCGCAGGGGTACGACACCATCATCGGTGAGCGCGGCGCGACCCTCTCCGGAGGTCAGCGCCAGCGCATTGCGATTGCCCGCGCTATTATCCGCAACACGCCGATCCTGGTCCTGGATGAACCCAGCACCGGCCTCGACGCCGCCGCCGAGAAGCTGGTGTTTGAAGCCCTGGATCGGCTGATGGAAGGCAGAACCTCCATTGTGATCGCGCATCGGCTTTCTACCATCCGGCGGGCTGGGATTATCTTCGTCGTAAAGGACGGCGCCATTCTCGAAAAGGGCGTGCACGAGGAATTGCTGAACGAGGGTGGTCTCTACGCCGAACTATACGACTTGCAATTCGGCGTGGAAGCCCAGGCTGGCAGGGCCTGAGCGTTAGTGTGGCATCCGGGGTGCGGGGAAATTGGAGCGAGCAGACAAGGAGGTGCATCGTGTCACCAGCCAGACTGAATGTCACATTGCAAGGAGATTTCGTCAGGACCGAAGTGGAAACGGGCTTGAGAATGCTGGCTTTGGCCCGGCAACAACAGCGCCGGCGTCAAGATGAAGCCGCGCGCGAGTCGCTCAACCTGGCTAAAGTAGCGTTATCCGGTGCGGAACGGCACTTGGCCGCGGTTAGCCTGCCGCCCGCGGAGACGCGTGAGTTATCCCGGGACCTGCGCGTTCTACGCCGCCGGCTGGAAGCCGCGGGATCCGGAGCCTCTCGGGGGGCGCGGTAATAATCCCATGTGTTGTCTCTCGTTGATTCTGGTTCTGTTGTTTCCACGCGTGATTCTGGTGGTCCTCTTTCTGCTTTCGAACTATCTGCAACGCGCTTATCATAGCCTGCTGGTTCTGCTGATCGGTTTTATTTTCCTGCCGCTCACCACTTTGGCCTATGCCTGGATGGCGCATAATCGCATGCCGCTGGAGGGCGCCAACCTGATCGTCCTGGTCGTCGCCGTAGTGCTGGATATCGGCGGCCTGGGCGGCGGTGAGTGGCGCCGCCGCAGCCGCTGGTGAGGGGTTACAATTCTCCTAAAGCGGCGATCCGGCTTTCGACGATACGCGAGAACCCGGCCACTTCTTCCGGCGAATACCCGGCGGCGCGAAAGGCGTCTTCAATCTGCCTGTTGGACAGACGCGATAGCAGGTCTCCCATCCAACGGGCGTCAGCGCGCGGAATGTCCCTTCCGATCCAGCGCAGGGAAAGGCGCCGAAAGTAACCGCCCGGATGCACCAGCCATAACCACTCGGGCCGGGCCGGCGTGCCGAAATCCACTGTGGTCGCTGTATAGCGGCGTATGAATTTAGAACGAGTATAGGATTGGAGATTTCCTTTTGCCTTGGATAACGGCCATGCGGGGCCGTCAGTGCCGAAGCTGGCGCCCAGGTCGCTGACCATATAGATCTGCGCATCGCCGGCCTGGTAAATCGAATTGTTGACATCCTTCAGGTCCCAGTTGTCCAAAAGGGCCATCATCACCCGCAATCCGTTCCATGCCCGCGTTCCCGAGAACGGATCCTGGCGCCATCGCCAGTCGCCAAGTTTCTTTTCGTCTTCGCGTTTCAGGCGCACGTTGTGCATGGAACCATCCGGGTTAATCAGCTTCTGGCCGCGATGCAAGTGCGGCGGCATATTGGAAACCTGGAGATCCGGCAGGAAGTAATCTTCATTGGCCGAATAGCCCACGGCCCATATCAGCCGCGTGGCAACGGTTTCCGGACGCGCCTCCACGCCGAGTTTCACCTTCCACTTCACGCCATCGCTGTCGCGCACCGTGAACTTGGGATTCGTGCCGTTAAGATCCTCTTTGAGGAAGGTGTAAGGCCCCCGCGGTTGATGCGCGGCGCCACCCGGTCCGTGGAGAAGATCGCGCATCGCGATGTCCGCGGGATCGCGCCATAGCATTGCCGCGCCGGTCCCCGATTTCTCCGTATCCTGGCGATCGCGGGGTGCGCCAGCCAGCACCGCGCTAAGCCCCGTCACCGCCAGGCCAGTCATAAATGGGCGTATCTTCACAGTTATTCCCCTCTGGCCAGTCGCGGCCGTGCGGACTGCACCTTAAATTGCAAGAACCATACCAGCGTGAGTAATCACCTATGAAACTACTAATACAGCCCGGGGAAGGCGCCACATCATTGGTGAAAGCCATCAACGCGGCCAAGAGCAGCGTCGAAGTAGCCATCTTCCGTTTCGACCAACGCGAGATCGAAAAAGCCTTGACCCATGCCGTGGGCCGCGGAGTGTCCGTCCGCGCATTGATCGCCCATACCAACCGTGCCGGCGAGGACAATCTGCGGCGGCTGGAGATGCGGCTCTTGGCGGCCGGCGTCACCGTGGCCCGGACGGCGGACGATCTGCCGCGATACCACGGCAAGTTCATGATCGTGGACCGGCGTGAACTCTTTGTATTGGCCTTCAACCTCACCTATCAGGACATGGAGCACTGCCGCAGCTTCGGCATCGTCACGCGCAGCCCCGGATTGGTGCGCGAAGCCGCCCGGCTTTTCGACGCCGACTCCAAGCGCGTTCCTTATGCGCCGGACGCGGATTTATTAGTGATCAGCCCGGTAAACGCCCGGCAGCAACTATCTTCTTTCATTCAGGGCGCCCGGAAACAATTGCTCATTTATGACCCGAAGATCAGCGATTCAGGAATGTTCCGGCATCTGGAGGAACGCGCCCGCGCCGGTGTCGATATCCGGATCATCGGCAAGCTCACGCGTGAGAGTTCCCGCTTGGCCGTGCGCAAACTGCGGCCATGGCGCCTGCACACGCGTACCATGATCCGTGACGGCCAATGGGCATTTGTCGGCAGCCAAAGCCTGCGCGGACTTGAGCTGGATATGCGCCGCGAAGTGGGTATTATCTTCCGGGACAAGCAGGTTTTGAGTGAGTTAGTGAAGACGTTTCAAGACGATTGGTCGGCCATCGAGCAAAACAAAGACTTGCCGGACCGTAAAGCCGCGCCCGCGCAGAAACTGGCCAGGGAAGTTGCCAAAGCCGTGGCTCGCGAACTGCCCGCGGTGGCCCCGGTAGTCGACCAGGTGGTGAAGGAGTTGGCGGCCGACCCGGATGCCTTGCAACTCAATGCCGAGAACGTAGAAGAAACCGTAAATGAGGCCGTGAGACAAGCGGTAAAAGAAGCCATCCAGGACGCAGTCGAGCAGGCCGCCGAGCAGACCGGCACGGGTATGGCTTGATGTGTCGTCACCTGTTGCACGCGAGAGTGAGCACTCTCACAACTGGGCGACTGAAACCGCACGCAATGCACACCAGGAACGGTAAAAACTACGCGCATGGGCGCGCAATTCTATTGTCGCCGGATGGGCCTGAATAACTTACGGATTATGGCAAGCCGCATGCCTTATGAATCGCAGGAGGCTGTTTGGGCTAGGCCTGGATAGCATTCTGAGGAAGTAATGGAAAGGACGATTTATTATGAAGCGTAATCTACTCACTCCTTCACGAACGGTGCTAGCTATGCTCTCCGGGCTAATCATGACAGCCGGCATCGTCGTAAGTACCGCGCGCGCGGATGAATGGGACAAACGGACCATACTTACAGTGAAAAATCAACCGATTCAGATCCGGGACACCGTGCTGGAGCCTGGCCAATATGTGCTGCGGCTTCTGGACTCGCAGAGCGACCGCCATATCGTGCAGATCTTCAACAGCGACCAAACGCACATTATCAATACCGTCCTGGCAATCTCAGCGGAACGAATCGTGCCTACCGGCCGTACCCAGTTCACATTCTGGGAAACGCCTCCCGGAACCGCCAGAGCCATGCGGACCTGGTATTTTCCCGGCGATTTGATCGGCAACGAATTCCCATACCCGAAACACCTGCAGCAGATAGCCATGGCGGAGCCGGCGCCTAACCTGGCGCCTGCGCCGGAACCTGTGCCGGTAGAGGCAACTCCCGCTCCGGAGCCCGCTCCGGCAGAGCCTGCTCCCGCGGAGCTTGCGCCGGAACCGCAGACACCTGCGCAGACGCAACCCGAAGAACCGGCCTCGCCGCCTGCGCCTGCGGACCAGCAAACGCCGCCAACCCAACAGTTGCCGCAGACAGGTAGCTCGTACCCGCTCATCGGATTATCCGGCGCCATGCTGCTAAGCCTCTTTGGAGTGCTGCGTTTCAAGCGCTCCGCGTAGTATTGAGTTTAGATTAAAGATTGGGACGACCGACTTGTATGAACCGGCGCGCGGCAATCCGAAAATTGATGGTTGCCGGCGCCGTTTCGTGTTTCCCGGGTATGTTCGCGCGCGAGCGCGACGACCCAGCCGATTTCACCATTCGTAGCGACGTCCGCCTGGTTCTGTTGGACGTCAGCGTCACGGACCGCGAAGCCGGATTCGTAACTGGCCTCTCCAAGGAAAATTTCCACGTAGCGGAAAACGGCGTACCGCAAGACCTCACCGTGTTCGCCGACAACGATATCCCGGTGACGGTGGGTATTCTGGTCGATAACAGCCTCAGCATGTGGCCTAAGATGGCGGAGGTGATCTCCGCATCGAGCACCTTTGTCCTGAGCAGCAATCCGCGGGACGAGATCTTTGTGCTCAACTTCAATGATACGGTGAAACGCGGCCTCCCCAAGGGCGTGCTGTTTACGGACGATCTCAAACAACTGCGCGACGCCATTTTCCGCGGCTCTCCCGAAGGCCGCACGGCCCTGAACGACGCCGTCATCGACGGCTTGCAGCAACTGACGCTCGGAAAGCGCGACAAGAAAACCCTCGTCTTAATCAGCGACGGCGGCGATAACGCGAGCCGCCACACGCATCTCGAGATGATGGAAGCCCTCGAGCGCGGTATCGCCACGATTTACACCATCGGCCTGTTCGAGTTCGAAGATCCCGACCGCAATCCCGGCGTGTTGAAGAAGTTGGCCAGGATCAGCGGTGGCCAAGCCTATTTCCCCGATCCAACCAAACCCAAAGAGCTCACCGAAGTGTGCCGCGGCATCGCGAAAGATATACGCACGCGTTATACCGTCGGTTATGCGCCCCTCGCCCAAAACGGCGGCGCGCTGCGGCGCATCCACGTTGACGTGTCCGTTCCGGGCCGGCACTTGACGGCCCGCACCCGCCTGAGTTATCGCTATGAGAGCGGCGCCGGCCAGGGTACTCAATAACGTAAAGCGCGCCACGCCCCCACCGGAATCCGTGTAGTTTTTTCGCGCTGCCCGTGCGCGGAGTCTCCTCCTCTTGCGCAGCACATTCAACTTATGGCGCTGGCAACCAACTTGGTCTGCGCGTCGGCGCTGGCGAATGCGGAGACTTATACCGGCCAGTTAATGGACGCGAATTGCGCCGCGCAGCAAGCCCGCGCTGCCTGCGCGCCCACGGATGCCACCACGGTATTCGCCCTGCAGGTCTCCGGCAAGACGTGGAAGCTGGACGCCGACGGCAACCAAAAGGCCGCCGATGCCCTAAAAGCCGGCAACGGAAGCGCCGACCGTGCCAAGGACCCCTCTGCATCTCTCGCCGTGACGGCGCGTGTCGAGGGCACGGTGAGCGGCGATCAGATCAAAGTCGATTCCATCCAGATCCAGTAACGTTTGGGGAGCCGCCTGCACCGCGGCGGCTCTTTCCTGAGAACTTCCGCCGGCCGCAACACTAAGATTGCGTGCGCGACCCGCTCTTGCCTCCACTGGCTGCTTTTGCCTGCGGTATCTTAGCCGCCCGCCTGGCAAGCTTCCAAATCCACGAGCTACTGCTGGTGATCGCCGCATTTCTGTTGCTCGGCGCCATCGCGATCTGGCGGTCCGCGCGCGTATTGGCCGGCACGTGTGGTCTTTTGGGTTTCCTGTTTGCCGGCGCGTTGACGGATCTGGCGCATCGCCCTGACGATCGGCCGGAGTTGGACGCCGAAGGCCGGGAGCCGGTCATCCTAAGCGGCTGCGTGGTCGAGCCGCCCGCGCTATCCGAAGGCCGCGAGCGTTTTGTCCTCGAACTGGAGCCGGGCGCGCGCGTTCAGGTCACCGCCTATGCCCGCGAAGACCAGCCGCCGCCGGCGCTGCATTACGGCCAGCGCGTGGAGTTCGAAGCCCGCGTGCGCCGTCCCCGCAATTTCGGCAATCCCGGTTCCTTCGACTACCAACGCTATTTGGCGCGCCGCGACATCTACTGGACCGCTGCCGCCACCAGCACCGGCGTAACCATACTGCCCGGTCGTTGCGGTTCGCGCTTCACGGGAGCCATCATGGGGCTGCGCGTCATGGCTCTCGAGAGACTCGCGCAGCTCTACCCCGGCAAACCATACGAATCCGGCATGATGCAGGCCGTCATGATCGGCGAGACTTACCAGGTCGAGCGCGTCTGGACCGAGCAGTTCCGCAACACCGGCACTTTCCACGCGCTGGTGATATCTGGTACGCACACCGCGGCTTTGGCGGCGTTCCTTCTGCTAATCCTGCGCCTGTGCTTCATACGGCGCGAAGTGGCGTTGTTTCTCACGTCCGCGCTGCTATGGCTCTACGCCCTGGTGACCGGATGGGGATCGCCGTGCGTGCGTTGCGCGGCCGGATTTACGCTGTTTGCCGTCGCCGCCTGTCTGGCTCGCCGTCGCCGCGTGCTGAACATTCTGGCGGCCATTGCATTGGCTTTTCTGGCCCTCGACCCTGAGCAGTTATTCGAGGCCAGCTTTCAACTCACGTTCCTGGCTGTTGCATGCATCGGCGCGTTTGCAGTCCCGTTGCTCGAGCGAACGTCGTATCCGCGCGTGCGCGCCCTGGCCGATCTGGCGGACCTCGGCCGCGATCTGCACCTGGCGCCCGCCATCGCGCAATTCCGCCTGGAGACGCGCCTGCTCGCCGAAACACTCCGCCTGTGGACCAAACTTCCCGAGCGCGCCGCCTGCCTGGCCATCACCATCCCCGCGCGCGTGCTGTTCTTCGTGTTTCAACTGGCGCTGGTCTCAGCCATTTTGCAGATCGGCCTGGCGCTCCCCATGGTCGAGTACTTCCACCGCATTGGATTCTCCGGCGTTTCGGCCAACACAATCGTGGTCCCGCTGATGTGCGCGGTGATTCCGGTCGGCTTCCTGGCGATCTTCACCGGTTGGCCCTGGCTGGCGCACATCGCCGCATGGCTTCTGGCGGCATCCCATGCGGCCGTCAACTGGCACATGCGCTGGGAACCGAACTGGCGGATTCCCACGCCGCCCCTCTGGCTCGCCATTGCCATCGCCGCGGCCGTGATCCTGACGGCGCTGGCGCTCGGCGCCGGACGGGCTTGGTTCGTGGCAGCCTCGGCTACCGCCATGCTGCTCATCGCCATACTTCTCTGGCATCCCTTTCCGCCAGACATAGCGCCGCATCGCCTGGAGATGACCGTGGTGGATGTCGGGCAAGGCGACAGCATCCTGCTCACCTTTCCGGACGGCAAAATCATGCTGGTGGATGGCGGCGGCATCCCCACCTTCGGCCATCACACGCGCGCGCAGATGGATATAGGCGAAGACGTCGTGTCGCCGTATTTGTGGGACCGATCCATCGGGCGTATCGACGTCATGGCTTGCACCCACGCGCATGCGGATCACATCGGCGGGTTGCCGGCGCTACTCGCCAATTTCCACGCGAAGGAGCTGTGGACCGGCGCGAATTCGGATAACCCGGCGTGGTGCGCGCTGCGCGACAAGGCCCGGCAGGATGGCGTGCGCATCGTGCCGCTGCACCGTGGGCAGCGCTTCCAATATGGCGGCGCGGATTTGCAGGTTTTGGCGCCCGCGCTGGACTACGTTCCCAGAGACCAGCCCCACAATAACGACTCGCTGGCCTTTCGTGTCACGTTTGGACGCCATTCGTTCCTGCTGTGCGGCGATATCGAGCGCCAGGTGGAAGCCGAACTGGTCGCCGAGGGGCTGCTGGCCAAGACCGACGTGCTCAAGGTCGCGCATCACGGCAGCAAAACTTCCAGCACTGCCGAGTTCCTGGACCTGGTGCATCCCGCTATCGCGGTAATGTCCGTGGGCGTCGAGAACTCTTACGGGCATCCGCATCCCAGCGTAGTCGAGCGCCTGGAGCAAGTTCCGGCCGGTGTGTTGCGCACGGATCTGGACGGGCTTGTCACCGTGCGCACGGATGGACGGCGTCTGGAGATGGACACCGGGCGCTGGTCCGGCGCCCTGGGCAGTGCGCCCGCGGCGGGTTTGCCGCGCGAGTTCTGAGCCTCCGCCGGCTCAGTCCGATTCCGGCTCCGTCTCTTCCACCAGCCGCTCTACGTGAATGCGGTAGATGGCAGGTTTACCGTCGCGGTCGCTTGCAAAGTAGATCTGCTGGCTGTCGGCGGAAAAAATCGGCGCCACCATGGACGGATCGCTGGCGCGATGCTCGCATAGCGACAACTCGCGGCGGGCTACCCGCAGCAGGATCAGA
Organism: Bryobacteraceae bacterium; assembly: GCA_049511415.1. Classification (GTDB taxonomy): domain Bacteria; phylum Acidobacteriota; class Terriglobia; order Bryobacterales; family Bryobacteraceae; genus Bog-159. The sequence goes on from JBEKYC010000009.1 coordinate 86,868, forward strand.
ATATATGGCGATGCCCGATTCTGGCTGGCGCCCACAAAAACCGAGGTGTTCGCATTACATCCGAAGTGCGCAAACTGGCTGGTGCGCGCCACCAGCTTGTCGCTGTTCTGGTCCGGCGTACATTCGCGGATGGTGTGCAACTGCGCCGGATCTTCCGGGTAATTCAGGTACAGCACCGTGCGCCCATCCGGCGACCAGCGGGCCGGCCCGATACGGCCCTCGGCGAGCGGCAGCTTCCGGTTCTCGGTGCCATCCGAATTGACCAGCCACAGCGCCTGGTCCGCCTGCCGGTAGAGGATCTGCGCCCGGCGCGGCCGCGGCTGCGGGTGCGACAAAACGAAGGGCGCTTCCACCACCGTGCGCGCCCCGCCTTTCTGCAGGCCGATCACCTGCAGGCGCGACGATCCGCCGCGGCTCTCGCCGGTCAGCGCCGTGCCTTCATCGGCTACGCTCAAACCCGCGCAACGCTCCCAGCCGTCCGCCACCGCGTAAACCTCGCGCGTGTGCAGATTGCCGAGCGTGGCCTGCAACAGCGCCCGCCCGTCGAAATAACAGAAGCTGTGTTCATCGGCGAGCAGAGCCACAGAGGCGGTGTCCAAACTCCCCGCTTCGGTGAGCCGCCGCGATTCGCCGTTATGCAGATCCATCCGGTAAGCCTGCGCCGACCCGCCGGCGTCACTGGCGTAAATCAGGAATCCGCCGCGCCGCCCCAGCGCGCGGTTGTAATAGGGCGGCAGCCAACTGGAATGCGCCGGCTCGGTCAGACGCAATACTTCGAATTCGGTAGCCGGATCGGTATAGCGATGCCACGCCGAAGGCACCAGCGAGCCCTTTTGCTCGGCCAGCATGCAGGGCGCCAGGCCTGAGATTACAAACGCGCGGCGTGTCCAGCCCCTCATAAAACGATGGTAGCATCGCGGGATCAAAAGCCTACCGCGCGGCGGCTTCAATGGCTTCCACCATCTGCCGGCGATACCGTTCCAGGCTGAACTCGCTTCGCGCCTTGGCTTGCGCCGCCGCGGCGATCTGGCGCAAGCGGGGCGCGTCCCGCAACGCATTTTGCATGGCGAAAGCCAACGCCCGCGCGGAGTGCTGTTCCACCAGGAAGCCGGTGACGCCTTGCTCCACCAACTCTGGTATGCCCCCCGCGGCAAAAGCCACCACCGGCACGCCCGCCGCAAAGGCTTCCAGAATCACGCGCGGCGTAGCCTCGATGCCGGCCGAGGGCGCCACCAGCAGATCCAGCGTGCCGAGCATCGTCTCTACGTCATCCTGCCAGCCGGCGAATTCGACCGGTAAATCTTCCGCCAGAGTTTCCAGACTGGTGCAGTAGCGCAATGCCTCCGGATCGGAAAACAGGGGCGCGCCGCAAATCACAAACCGGCACTCCGGCATCAGGTGATGCAGGATGCGGGCCGCGCGCAGAAAATCGGCCTGCCCTTTCTCCGGCGAGATACGGCCGATCATGCCGATGCGGATCCCGGCGCCCGCATCGCGCCGGGGCGGCGCCATGTCCCGTACGCCGTTGTACACCACCCGGATGCCGCGATCGCCCGAATACGGCAGCAGCGGAGCGGCAACGAAACGGCACGCCGCCACCATGGCCGCGCGCGCGTGTTCGAGCGACCGTCCCGCCAGCCGGCGCACGTATCCGTCGAGAAAGCTGTGCGCGTGAAACAGCAACGGCCACTCGCCGCGCGTCGCGTACGCCGCGGCGGGGAGCAGCCGTGGGCCATTTACGTAGATCAGATCCGCGCGATGCCGCTCCGCCAGGCGGCGGATCTCGCCAACCAGACGCGGCGTCTGCATGGCGAAGCGCGCCATGTCGCGCAGGCTCTTCCGGCCGGAGGCAAATGGACCGCAGGGAATTGGTTTCACCTTGACTTCGAAGCGCGCGGCGCTGGCCGCCAGTTGGCCGCCGCAGGGCGCCGCCAGGCGTATGCCCCATCCGCGGTCTACCAGCGCCGGCAACAGGTCCAGCAGGCACCGCTGTGCCCCGCCCAACTCGCCGAACTGGTCAAGAAACAGAATGTTCATGGCGAACCGCGGCCGCCAGCACCCAGAAGTACAGCGGCAGCACCCGCCAGTAAGTCAACAGGTCGCCCGTGAACATCTGAACCATTTGGCCCGCCCAAAATGCTAGAATCCATCGGCCGAAGAAACGCCGCCGGATATCCGGCGAACGTGCGGCCCGGCCTGCCGCGCGCAGTATCTCGACACTCATCCAAATCATCGCGGAAAGACCCACGATACCGGTTTCCGCCAACAGGCTTAGGTACATATTATCGGCGATTATGGGCCGCCCCAGGTAGTTGGAGTAAGGCAGCGTCTTGTATCCGATACCGAAGAGGGCGTGCCAGGGATTTGCAATCAGGAATCCGCCGACCGCCCGCCAGCTTGCCACGCGTCCGGAGAGCAGTCCCTCGGTTTCGGAAAATACGTACTCGACGGATGTGGCCACACGCATCCAGTAGGCTCCGGCGAACGACGGCAGGAGCAGCCACAGCGCCACGGCCATCGCGGCGAGCGAGCCGGTCAAGCCCAGCAGCAGCCGGCCCAATCGGATGCGATCGCGGTTCCAGTACAGCAGGACACACGCGGCCACCAGCAGGTTAAGCAGCGAGCCGCGCGAAAAGGAAAGCACCAGGGCAGCCGCGAAGACCGTTCCGCCCAGCAGCAGACCCCAACGCGAAACCGGTGCTTCGCGGCGCGCCTCGAATAGCGCGGCCACGATCATCACCAGGAAGAACGCGCAGAAATTGCCTAACGTGCTGGCCTCGTAGAACAGGCCTTGCGCCCGCCGGTACACGCCCGACCGCAGCCAGATGAACTGAGCGCCAAAACCGGCCGGGGCGGGGAACTGGAAGTAGAAGTCCACGCACGCGAATAGGGCCGACGCCACTGCAATCCAATAGAGCAGCCGCGCGGTCGCGAAAGTATCGCGCGGCTGCCGCGCGCCTGGGCCATACGCGGCATAAAAGAATACGTAGACGGACACGCCGAACAGCAGCACGCGCGTCAGGCTGCCCAGCGCCACCGCCGCGCCGGAATAAAAATACGCGACGGTGGAAGTGCCCATTAGGATCAGGAAGAAGATACCGAAGGCGCGGCCGAGCGGCGTGAATGGCACGCGCCAATCGCCCAACCGGAACAATCCGGCCAGTATTCCCAGCCCCGCGACAAGCAGCGCCGCGTGCGGTCCGGAATTGCCGAACCCGAAAGGCAGCGGCGGGAGCAGAAACGCGGCTGCGAAAAATATCTCCAGCCATTGGTCGCGTTTCAGGATCGCCCAGTAGATTAGCGGCACAACCACCAGCGGCGCCGCTATTGCCACGGCGATCTCGGGCCGGGGCGCCAGCGCGATGGCCGCGGCATACGCGCCCATCAGCGCCGGGGCAATGAATTTCCGCGGATCGGCGGCGCGCTCACTCATCGCGGCTGGTCCCGGTAGGCCGCAACGGAACCGCGGTTACCGGACCGGCCTGCGTGCGCTGCATCCGGTAGCTCAGCTCCAGGGTCAGATAGATCACCGGCACGATCAGGCCCAGTAAAAGGGCCGCCAGCACATGCACCGGGATGTTCGGCGCCGAGGGCCGCTCCGGCACGATGCCCGGATCGATGATCTGCAGGCGCTCGCCGCGGTATCCCAGATCGCCGCGCACCTGGCTCAGTTGCTTCTCGACGGTGGAGAAGTTATCCTGCGCCGCGTTGCGTTCGATCTCCAGTCGCTCCCGCTCCGCAGTGCGCCGCGCCAGTAATTCTTCCTGCCCGGCCAGATCCTTCTCCACCTGGGCGAGTTGCTTACGCAAGGCCTCGGCCGTGGACGCGCCATCCACTTCCGCGCGCAACAATTGCCTTTGCAGGCTGCTCTTCAGTTCCCCGCCGTTCTGCACGTTCTGCTGCAAGGCGTCGATGGGCTGCGCCGTCATGAACTTGCTCCAGGCGGCCTCCGTCCGATCGAGCCGCGCGCGGGCTTCGGCTTCTTCCTGCTCGGCGCCTTGCGCCAGGCCGCGATCGGCCTCCTGCCCCACCGTGCGGCTCAGCTTGACGGTTTCATCCGCCAGATACAAGGCCAGCTCGTGGGCCGTGCGCGCGTCCGGCAGCGTGACACCGATCTCCATGATTTTGGTATCGCGCACCATTAGCACCTTCAGTATCCGGGCCTTCAATGATTCCACCGTCCGGGAAGGAAAGCGCTGCCGCAGTTGAAACCGGTCCAGCGCCCGTAGAAACAGACTATCGCTGGCGGCGAAGTGTTCATAAGTCTTAAGCGATTCGAGATAGATGGGACTTACTCCCAACGCGCTGCGGATATCGGTTCCCGCCGGAGGTTCGATCAACAGGCGGCAGGTAGCCGTATACTCCTTCGGCTGCGTCAAAGTGACTGCCAGCGCCAGGCCCGCCGCGATGGCGCAGGAGGCCACGATCAACCGCCATCGCGAGCCCAGAAAACTCAGATAGCGATAAGTGTTTACAGACTCCGGCATAGCCTGTGAGATAGTGTAGCCTATATGGCCCCGCTACTGGCCCTGGTGCTCTTGTTAATTCCGCTTGCCATTGTGCCGGGATGGTTCTTTTATTTCGATGTTACTCCTAAGACCGTGGTTTTGGTGTTGGGGACGGCCGCGGCTGCCATCTGGTGGGCGGCCCTGGGCAGCCGCCGCGTGCCGCGCTGGTTTTCCGCGCTGATGGGCGCCATGACCGTGTCGCTGGTAGCCTCGACCATCGCGTCCGGCAATCGTAACCTGTCTCTGGGCGGCAGTAACTGGCGATCCTGGGGACTCGTTCCGCAACTGGCGGCCTTGGGCTTTGCGTGGCTGGTGGCGGCCTCCTGCGCCGGCCGTCCCGATCGCACGCGCACGTTATTGCGCGCGGTGACCCTGGGCGGACTGCCGGTGGCCGGCTACGGAATCGCGCAATATTTCGGTTACGATCCGCTGCTCAATCCAGCGGTTTATCATGTCGGCGAAGGAATTTACACGATCGTGCGGCCGCCCTCTACGCTGGGCCACGCGGATTACTTTGCCGACTGGCTGCTGTTCGTTATTTTTGCGGCAGCGGCGTTGGTTCTCAGCGAGAAAGCGCAGCTCTGGAAGTGGCTGGCGGGAACGTCCATCGCCTTGAGCATGGTCGCCGTCATCCTGAGTGGTACGCGCGCGGCGATGGCCGGTCTGGCGGCGGGCGCGATCCTCCTGATGCTCTGGCGCGGGTTTCGTCCGACGCGGCGCGCGGCAGCGGCGGCGCTCGCCATCGCTGTGGCCGGCGCGATCTTCTACCTGAGTCCCGCCGGCGCCATGTTGCGCGCGCGCGTCCACTGGGTCCTTCAGGAACCCGCCGGCGGCGCGCGTCTGTTGCTCTGGCGCGACACGCTGCGCATGGCCCTCGCCCGTTGGCCCCTCGGTTATGGGCCGGAGACCTTCGCCGGCGCATTCGCGCAGCACAAGTCCGCCGGACTGGCGCGCGCCTTTCCGGATTTCTACTATGAGTCGCCGCACAATATCCTGCTCGATGCGCTGGTGTCGCAGGGGATCGCCGGTGTCCTGCTCTTGCTGGCCTTGTGCGCCGTGGGATTCGTCGTTGCATGGAAGGCGCGCGGCAATCCGTGCGCCGCCGCACTCGCGGCCGGACTTGCCGCCCTGACCATCGGTGGGCAATTCGTCTGCTTCATCATGCCCACTGCCCTGGCTTACTACGTGACCATCGCCCTGCTGATTTCGCTTGCGCCCATGGAAGGACTGACTGTCGGCCGGCGGTGGTTGCGCCTTGCCGCGGCCATACCCTGTGCGGCCGCCCTGATCCTTTTCGGCGTTCGTCTCGCGTGGTCGGAAACCGCGTTTGCCGCCGTGCGCCGCGATCTCAACGCCGGATTGATCGGCGATGCCGCCCGCGAATACGCCGCGGCGCCGCGCGGGGGGCCCGGCGTGGACCTGTGGTATTCGCGCCGCCTGGCGCAGTTCGCCGGCAGCGGAGCCGCGCACGATATCCGGGTACAGGCTTTCCAGGATGCCGTATGGGCCGCGCGCCGCGCCACCGAAACCGACGATGCGCCGTTCAATGCCTATTACAACCTGGCGGCGGTCTACGCCAGCCAGAACGATTTCTTGCGCACCGAAGCGGCCCTGCGCGCCACTATCTCTTACGCGCCGAACTGGTTCAAGCCGCATTGGATGTTGGCGCAGGTGCTGGCGGCCGGCGGACGCCGGCAGGAGGCGGAGGTGGAGGCCGCGCACGCCGCGGACTTGGATGGCGGCATGCATCCGGAAGTGGCCGCCACCTTGGCCCGCCTGCGCGCGCACCAATAGAACCACCGCACAAGTAAATTCTTGCGCGAACGCTTGGGGCGGCAGCGGTCATCGCATAAAATCAGAAGCGGAGGTAGTGATGCGGCCGGTCAGTTTGGTGTTTGCGTTACTTTTCGCGGTATCTCTGGCGTACGCGCAACCGGCGGTCAACGCGGGCGGCGTGTTGAACTCCGGCAGTTACACAACGGAGGGCGTCGCGCCCGGTTCACTGGTCTCGATCTTCGGCACGAGTCTGGCGGCTTCCACCGCCGTGGCCAGTACCATACCTCTTTCCACCTCTCTGAGCGATGTTACATCCGTAACGTTCAATAACATTCCCGCGGGACTGTACTTTGTAAGTGCCACGCAAATTAACGCGCAGCTTCCCTTCGACACGCTGCCTTCGGGCATGAACAGCGGCAGCGCCACCATCATCGTGACACGCAGCAGCGGAGTTTCGACCCCGATCAATGTGCCGGTAGCGCAAGTGTCCCCCGGCATCTTCACCACCACGCAGAACGGCGTCGGCCAGGCGTTCGCGTACGACAACTCCACCGGGGCGGTCGCGGCGCCCGCGGGCACGGTGATTGGAAGCTTCAACGTCACGCCCATCTCGCTCAGCTCAGGACACGCATTGATCATTGCCTGCACCGGTCTGGGCGCCGTGACTCCCCCGATTGATGACTATGTGGCGGCATCCGACGGTACTTTACGGTATGCTGTGTTGCAACCGACTGTCTTAATCGGCGGCGTGCAAGCTAAGTACATCTACGCGGTGCTCTCGCCACAGTATGTCAGCGAGTATCAGATCGGCGTGATACCGGATGCATCGACACCCACCGGAAACGCCGTGCCTCTGCAAATCACCGTCGGCGGAGTCACTACCAGTAGCCAGGTAACTATCGCAGTGACAAACTAAGGGTCGCCGAAACGGGGTATCCTAAGTTACTTGCCCCATCCCGAATATTTCGACGAACACGCCGTGCGCGCCCGCCTGCGCATGCCCGAACTGATCGCTGCCATGGAACGGGCTTTGGTCGAATTCTCCGCCGGACGAGTCACGCAGCCTGTGCGTCTGGTATTTCCATTCGGCGCGGAGCACTCGCTGTTCGGATTGATGCCCTCCTACGTGCCGTGCCTGCCTGCGCTCGGCGCCAAGCTGGTCACCGTCTGCCCCGGCAACACGGAGCGCGGCCTGGGCACGCACCAGGCGAGCATCGTGATGCTTGACCCCGTGACCGGTGTGCCGGTGGCCTTCGTGGACGGCCGCTACATCACGGAGGCGCGCACCGCCGCGGTCTCGGCTGTTTCGGCGCGGCTGCTGGCGCGGCGTGACGCGCGCCTGTTGGGCATCCTCGGCTCGGGCGTCCAGGCCCGCAGCCACTTCGAAGCACTCAGCCTGGTCCGCGAGTTTCACGAAGTGCGCGCGTGGAGCCCTACCGCGGAGCGGCTGCGTCAATTCGCGGCGGAGACCGGCGCACGCGCCATGCCCAGCGCCGAAGCCGTGGTGCGCGGCGCCGATGTGGTGGTAGCCGCGACGGCCTCAGCGGTGCCTGTAATTCAGAACGAATGGGTCGCGGACGGCGCCCACGTCATCGCGGTCGGAGCGTGCCTGCCCACCGAGCGGGAGCTCGATCCGGCGCTGGTAGTCCGCGCCCGCTTGGTGGTCGATTCGCGCGCGGCGGCGCTCAAAGAAGCCGGCGATGTGGTGATGGGAATCGCCGAAGGGCTCTGGACCGCGGCACATATCGCGGCCGAATTAGGAGAGTTACCGGCCCGGCAGAACGACCGCGAGATCACGGTGTTTAAGTCGCTGGGTCTGGCCGTGGAGGATCTCTTTGCCGCGCACCTGGTTCTGACTCACGTGTAACTTACCAGGCATTCCGGCCATTCCAGATTTCCGGCAGGGTCAGCCAGAGTATCTGGAAGTAAAGCTTCCACGAACGATTGCGTACCAGGGCCAGATCCAATTCCCGCCGCTGCGCATAAGTCAACCGGCTGCGGCCCCCGATCTGCCACAATCCCGAGAGACCCGGCTTGACCTGGAGCACATCGGCTGCCTGCGCGCGATAGTGCAGCTTCCATTCCGATGCCGTGATGGGCCGCGGTCCCACCAGCGACATTTCGCCGAGCACTACATGCACGAGCTGCGGCAACTCATCGATCGAATGGCGGCGGCAGAAGCGCGCGAAGCGGCTGGTAACGCGGCGATCGCCAAGGCCCTTCTGCCGCGGTCCGGTCTCATCCACGATGCGCTCGACCAGTGTAAATCGTCCGGGGGACCGCGCCCCGCCGCCCCACATGGTGCGAAACTTCAGCACCCAGAAGGGCCGCCCGCCCAGACCCAGGCGCCGGTGCGCAATCAGCGGCGACTTATGCGACAACCATGCCGTGATCAGTCCGATCACGAACAGAAACGGCGACAGCAGCAGTAAGACGATCAGGGCGGCGAGACGTTCCACTGCTGTCTATTATTCAACCTGAGCGAGCCCGCTGGTGTGGCGAATTCGTAAACAGTTTGTGAATTTTCGTCGTGCGCTGTTGTAACCGGCTCTCGCGGCGACGCCATTCGGGAGTATCTTCGAGTGCCAGCGCGCGGCGTGTAACATCCAACGCCCTGGCATAATCGCGCGCGCGATGCTCGTAGTGGATGGCCAACTCGCGCATGGCCCGTTGCCGGAAGGCATTGCGGGAAGCGGCCAGATCGGTGAATAAGGCCATGGCTTCCTCGCACCGGCCGAGGCGCTTCTCGATGGTTCCGATATCGAAGAGCGTACGGAACAGCAGATCGTCCGGCATCCCCAGATCCACGGCGCGGCGCAGCAGGCGCAAGGCTTCTTCGTGCCGTCCGGCGGCGAGCATCCAGCGCGCCAGCCCGATGAGGTCGGCGCCGTGGCGGAAGGATGCCTCCTCCGGCGCACGGAAGGCCGACGGCACGATGGCCGTCAGGCAGGCCAGCGAAAGAATGTCGATGGCGTTGTGATGGAAAATCGGGACCAGCTTGAAGGCTTGCTGGGTACGCAGGTATTCGAAGTAGTAATAGGGAATCATCTCGCCGGGCAGATCGCCCTGCCGTTCCACACCCAGAATCTGATTTTCGAGTTCCACCAGGCGGCAGCTTTCCAGGCGCAATTTCCAGAGGCGGCGCGCTCCGAAGAGCAGGTCGAGATGCAGCATGCGATCGAAGGGATGGCGCGCGCGCGCCATGCGGAAGCGGGTTTCGAGCAGCGGCTGATCGTAGGTCTTGCCGTTGTAGGTGATCAGCACATCGAACTGCGCCAGGTGTTCGGAGAGGCGGCGCAGCAGGCTGGGCTCTTCGCCGTAATCGCGCATGAAGAACTGCCGGAGCCGGAAGCCGGCCGGCTCGATGCTGCCCACGCCGATCAGAAACGCGTAGGTGCCGGTGCCCCCGGCGAGACCGGTGGTTTCAGTATCCAGGAAGGCCCACTTGCTGGGATGCGATGAGGCGATGGCGCCGCCGGAAAGTGAATCCAGCAGGTCCGGCGGCAGCTCGTAGAGGTTTGAGATGTCCATGCTGCCATGGCGGCGATGGCTCTCGAACAGCTTTTCGGTTTCGAAATGCTCGCCGGCGGCCGTGTGCACCACTTCGCCGCTCATCAGTTCTTCCACGAAGTAGCGCGCGGGGCGCAGATCTTGCGGGCGCAACGGGCGCGGGGGAGGGTCGGCGGTCCACTTGCGGTTGATGCGCGCGACGCACCGCCGCAGCAGGGCGAGTTGTTCCTGAATATCTTCCACTATTCGCCTTTTATTTGCCTACGGATCAAGATACCATAGCCGGTCTGTGAAAGGCACCCGCCTCTTCTTTTTGATGCTGTTCACGCTATTGCTGGCGGCGCGCTTCTGTCACCTGGATGTTCTGTGGGCCGAAGAGACCCTCCCCATGGCCACCGCGCAACAGATGTTGCACGGCAAAATGCTCTACCGCGATCTGTGGTTCGATAAGCCGCCGCTGCTGGCCGCGGCCTACCTGCTTTGGGGCGTGCGCGACGGCTGGCCGCTGCGTCTGGCCGGCGCCCTCTATGCGCTGCTGGCCTGCTGGCTGGCGTGGCGCTTCGCGCGCGATCTGTGGGGCGAGGTGGAAGCGGGCTGGGCCGCCGGCCTGCTGGCGTTCTACCTGATCTTCGATATTCCCTCGGCGGTGACGCCGCTGGCCGCCGATCTGCTGATGCTCGCGCCGCATGTGGCCGCCGTCTGGCTGGCGTGGCGCGGGCGCGCGTTCTGGAGCGGCGTGCTGGCGGGCATAGCGTTCCTGGTGAATGCCAAAGGCCTGTTCGTGCTGGCCGTCTGCGCGTTGTGGAGTGTGCGCGCGCTGCCCTTGCTGGCCGCCGGATTCCTGCTTCCCAACGCTCTGGCCGTGGGCTGGCTTTGGAGCCAGGGAGCGCTGGGCGCTTACTACGAGCAGGTGTGGAAGTGGGGCCGCGTCTATGCCGGCGTCACATTTGTAGAGCATCCTTTTACCAACGGCCTCCTGCGGACGGCGCACTGGCTGGGCTTTCATGCCGCGCTGGTGATTGCGGCGGCCTGGTTCTGGTGGCGCGATCCGAAGGCCGATCGATTCCATTGGATCGCGTGGGCGCTCATTTCCATGGCCGCCGTGGCTGCTGGCTGGCGGTTCTTTCCGCGGTATTACTTCCAGTTGCTGCCAGTGGTGGCGATCGCCGCAGCGCGCGGGTTCGTGATGCTGGGCCGCCGGCGGGCTTGGGCGGTGGCGGCTTTATTGCTGATTCCTTTGGTGCGCTTCGGGCCACGGTATGCCCTGCTCGCTCTGCACACGGGGCATTGGGTGGATACCGGCATGGACGAAGACAGCCGCCGGGCGGCGCAACTGGGCCGGCAATTGAGCACCCCCGGCGATACGTTGTTCGTGTGGGGCTTCCGGCCGGAACTGTACATCTATACCGGGCTGCCGGCGGCCACGCGGTTTCTGGATTCGCAACCGCTGACGGGTGTTCCGGCGGATCGGCATCTGACACAATCCCAGCCGGTAGAAACCATCTCCACGCGGGCGCATCGCGCCGAGCTGGCAGCCACCCATCCGGCGATGATCATCGACGGGCTGGGGCTTTTCAATCCTCTCCTGGCCATCGGGCAGTACCAGGATCTGCGGCCCTGGCTGGCGCAATATGAAGAAGTGGCGCGCACCGGATTGACGGTCATTTACAAACATCGGCGATGAGATATAACTTGCGATTTCCATTACTTGTGGTGGCTCTTAGCGTTTCGACGGCCTGCGCGCAGGGTCTGCCCAAGGCTCCCAACGCCGAGCTACACGACCTGACACCGGAAGCCGGTTTCTTCACGGAGCCTTCCATTGCCGTGAACGCGCGCGACCCGCGGCAGGTGGTGGCGGCGTTTCAGGACAACGCGCATATCTCGTTCTCGCGCGACAGCGGACACACCTGGCAAGCGGCCAGCGGAATCGCGCCCGCGAACTACCGCGTGTCGGGCGATGTTTCCGTGACATTCGACAATCGCGGCTACGCCATCCTTTGTTATATGGCCTTCGATAAGCTGGGCCGCTTCAACTATTGGGCCTACGGCGCGGAGCGCAGCGGCCTGTTCGTGCGGCGGTCGATCGATGGCGGCGCCACCTGGGAGGCCGAGCACATTCCGGTGATCGAACATCCCACCGAACCCAACATCCCTTGGGAAGACAAGCCTTATATCATCGCCGACGATACCAACGGGCGCTTCGGGGGCAACCTGTACATCGGCTGGACGCGCTGGACGCTGACGGATTCGCGCATCATGCTGGCGCGTTCCACCGATGGCGGTAAGACGTGGTCGGCGCCGCTGGAGATCAACGCCCGCCGGGGGCTGCCGCGCGACGACAATGGCGCGCTCGAGGGCTTTGCCGGCGCGGTGGCGGGCGACGGCACGCTGTACGTGGTGTGGAGCGCTTTGGGCAAGCTGCAATTCACCCTGTCGCGCGATGGCGGCCGGACGTTCGCGCCGGCGCGCGACATCCTCGAAACGGGTCCGAGCATGTTTCAATTGCAGGCTTTCTCACGGGCCAACGGCTTCCCGCAGATCGCGGTGGACCGGCGCGTCGGCAAATCCGGCACGCTGTACGTTTCCTGGAGCGACTACATCAACGGCGAACAGGACGTTTTCTGCGCCGCGTCGCGGGATGGGGGGCGCACCTGGGCAGCGCCGGTGCGCGTGAACGACGACGCCGCGCACAGCGGTGCGGACCATTTTTTTCAGTGGCTGGCGGCGGACCCGGTGACAGGCGATCTGGACGTGGTGTTCTACGACCGGCGCGCCGATCCGGCCAACCGGAAGCAGACCGTGACGTTGGCGCGCTCGACCGATGGCGGCCGCACGTTCACCAACTATGCCTGGACCACGGAGCCGTTCCAAACCAACGATGTGGTTTTCATGGGCGACTACTCCGGGATCGCGGCCCATGGCGGGCGGGTGTATGGGGTGTGGACGGAGCGGCCCAAAGCCAACGGGGAGACCCAGCCGCGCGGGACCGTAGTGCGGGTGGGGGTCGCGGATTTCGGGCATTGAGCGGCTGGATGGCGAAGAACGCGCAGGCGCACGGGGGATGCGGTCTCATTGTGCATCGGCGCGCGCAGGTTTTCGAGGGCTTTGCCGACCATGGCGGCGGCTGGATCCAAAGTCCACTTTGAGCCAGTTGGCGATGGTGTTGCGGTGAACGCCGGTCTAGCGGGCAGCGGCGTTGGCGCTGAGACCGGTCGGGACGACGCGATGTGGGGCAGGCTGGAAGCTCGGTAAGTGGATGCGGCGGGCGAATATTTTTGGATTGTTTGTGAACCATAAGGTGTATTTGCGTGCCCGCCAGATTCGGTGCAAAATGGGAGCGCACCATGCGACTGTTTACGGGGCTCGATCTTTCCGGCGAAGTAGTGTGCTCTCTGGAAGCGCTGCTTAGCCATCTGCGTCCTGCCGCGGATTGGAAGTGGAGCCCGCCTGCCAATCTGCACATCACAACGCGGTTCATTGGGGAGTGGCCGGAGGCGCGTTTGCCGGAGTTGCGCGCCGCGCTGGCGGAACTGCCCAGTCGTCCGCCCATCGCGGTGCACATCCACAGACTCGGCTACTTTCCCACTCCGCATGCGCCACGCGTGTTCTGGGCGGGAGTGGAAGCTCCGGCGGATCTGCCGGCGCTGGCCGCTGAGATCGACGGGGCGCTTGATCGCTTGGGGCTGCCGCCGGAGGGCCGCCCGTTCCGTCCGCATCTGACCCTGGCACGGGCCAAAGAGCGCGTGCCGGCCACGGCCTTGCGCGATGCCGTGGCCGCATTGCCTTCGCTGGACTTCGGCGCCTTCGACGCCCATAGTTTCTTTCTTTATCAGAGCCGGCCCGGCGCCGGCGGTTCCGTGTACACCAAGCTTGCGGAGTTTCCGCTAACAAAGTGATGGGCTTCCGGCGCTGCCGGATCTTACTGCATGGCATTGGCCGTCAAAATGGCCAAGCTTCGCTCCGACGTGCTCCAGAGCAGCGTGATACCGTTCGGCGCGCCGTTGGCGCCCGCATGTTGAAGCAGCGTGGCCGGGCCTGCATTAGCTCGACTTCTTGCATGGCAACCACGGCGGCATAGTGCCCACACGCTGGGCCGAGCGCCGTGCCTCGCCTGGCGCGCTCCAAGGACACGCAGGACCACATCCCGAGAACACGATAACGTCGAAGTCCGGGCCAGTCGTGGTCTTGGAGGCTAAAGCCCTCCGCAGCCTAAAGCCCAGGCCAAAGCCTACCCGCGGAAGCTGTCTTGCCCGCGATACACTGAATTACGTACTAAAAAAGTCAATCAGATGACTGCCATTCCGGGACTTGCCATCGCCTACCTGCTGGGCGGAATTCCATTCGGTTATTTACTGGTCAGGCTGACGACCGGCCGGGATGTGCGGAAATCCGGCAGCGGCAACATCGGCGCGACGAATGTGTTGCGAACTACCGGCCGGGCGGCGGGCGTCGCTACGCTGCTCCTGGACATCGGCAAGGGTTACCTGGCGGTGTGGCTGGAGGCCCTCTTGACGGGCGGCGATATCCGGTGGATGAGCGCGGCGGCACTAGCCGTCATGATCGGCCACTCCTATCCCGTGTATCTGCGCTTTCGCGGTGGAAAAGCTGTGGCCGCCTTCGTGGGAGCCTGGCTATGTGCCATGCCCGTGCCGCTGGGTGCGACGTTGATCGTCTTTGTCATCATGGTCGTCTGGAGCCGGCATATCTCGCTTGGCTCCGTGATCGGCGCAGGCACTTTTCCGTTCGCGGTTTGGCTGATCGTGCACCCGCCCGCGGCGGCTTTGCTCTGCGCCTTACTCAGCGGCGCCCTCATCATCTATCGCCACCGAGAGAACATTGCCCGGCTCCGGGAAGGCACCGAATCGGTATTTTCCTTCGGGGGGCGTACGTGACCGAACTTGCCATTATCGGCGCGGGCAGTTGGGGGACGGCGTTAGCAATCGTGCTGGCGCCGCGTTTCGATCGTATCCGGCTTTGGGTGTATGAAAAAGATCTGGCGGCGCGCATGCAGGCGACGCAGGTCAACGATCTGTATTTGCCGGGCTTCAGCCTGCCGGTCAACGTGTCGGTGGAGACGGAATTCGCGGAGGCGCTGCCAGGGGCGGAGATGGTCCTCAGCGTCATGCCGTCCCACCTGGTGCGTGCCTTGTATAACCGGATGTTGCCGTTCCTGGCGCCGGGCATGGTTTTTGTCAGCGCCACCAAAGGGCTGGAGAACGGCACTCTTCTGCGGCCCTCGGAAGTGATCGCCGAATGCCTGTGCAAGGCTTTCGAGCCGCGGGTGGCAGCCATTTCCGGACCCACCTTTGCGCGGGAAGTGGCGCGCGGCGATCCCACGGCGTTAGTCGTGGCGGCGGCCGATCGGGAACTTGCCGCAAGGGTGCAGGGATTGTTCTCCGGTCCCACGTTCCGCCTGTATACCAGTCCGGATCCAGCCGGTGTGGAAGTAGGCGGAGCCGTAAAAAATGTTGTGGCTATCGGGGCGGGAGTTTGTCATGGATTGGGCTTGGGAAGCAACACGCAAGCGGCTCTTATCACGCGGGGGCTGGCCGAAATCACGCGCTTGGCGGTAGCTTTGGGCGGCCGTCCGCGGACACTGGCGGGCTTGGCCGGGTTGGGGGACCTGGTTTTAACGTGTAACGGCGAACTTAGCCGCAACCGCCAGGTTGGCCTCGAACTTGCTAAAGGTCGTAAATTGGAAGAAATTGTCAATTCCATGAAGATGGTGGCCGAGGGGATCAAGACGACCCATGCCACCAACGATCTGGCCCGCCGCCACCACGTGGAGATGCCCATCTCGGCCCAAATGTTTGAGATGCTGAACTTTGGACTTCCCCCACGGGAGGCTGTCCGGCGGCTCATGGACCGCGCTCTGAAAGGGGAATGAAATGCCGGCTTACGAAAACGCGCAACCTTATATGGGATCTGGGGTTAAAAATGACATGGGGGTTGCCGCGGTTACCCTGGACTACGATGCGGAGCTGATGCTTCGTGTCAAGGATGGGGATGGCGCCAGTTTCAGCGTATTATTGCAGAAGCATCGGGCGCCGGTCATACATTTTATTTACCGGCTGGTGCAGGAATCCGCGGTAGCCGAAGAGTTAGCGCAGGAAGCATTCCTGCGTGTGTATCGTTCTCGCGAGAGCTACGAGCCCACGGCGAAGTTTACGACCTGGCTGTTCCGGATCGCTACGCACCTGGCGCTCAATTGGCTGCGCGATGAGAAACACGAGCGCGCGCAGGAACGCATGGATCAGGGACCGGGGGATTTTCCAGCCCGCCAGATTTCGGATCGGCGGCCTTCGGTCGAACACGAATTAATCTATCGCGATAAGCTGGACGAGATTCGGCGAGCGATCGGCGGGTTGCCCGGCAAGCAGCGGGCCGCCGTCCTGATGCACAAGTACGACGAGATGGAATACGCACAGATCGCCAAAGTTTTGGGCTGTTCGGAATCGGCGGTGAAATCGCTGCTGTTCCGGGCATATGAGACGCTACGCGCCCGTCTGGCGCATATGGTATGAACATGAATTGCCCGATCGAAAGTCACAATCCGGAAATGTTGGTGGCCTATGCCGGCGCCAGGCTCGACGCGCGGCGCGCGCAAGTGCTGGAACAGCACCTGGCCGAATGTGAAGCTTGCCGCACGCTGGCGGGTGAGCAGCAGGCCCTGTGGACGGTGCTGGACACGTGGCAGGCGCCGGCGTGCTCGCCCGATTTCGATCGGCGGTTATACCGGAGGATCGATGCCGAAATGCGCGTCTCCTGGTGGCAGCGAGCCTTCCGCCCGTTCCGTATTATCCCTTTGCGCCGGGTTTTGCCGGTCACGGCCATGGCCGGGATGCTGTTGATTGCAGGTTTGGTGATGCGCAATCCGGGAAGGGTTGGCGCCGGCCACGCGGGTGAAGCGGTGCGCGCCGATCAGGTGGAACGCACGCTGCACGATCTGGAATTGCTCCGGCAATTCAGCTCCGCGAGCTCTTCGGAAGGCGGGCATGCCGATGCCATGTAATCCGGTCTGCATGGCCGTCGCCGGCATCGGGCTGGCGATGACAGCGTTGGTTGGTCCCGCGCGCTGCCAGCAGGCATCGGAAGCAACGCAACAACCAGCACCAGCAGCCCGCAACCCGGACACGGCGCTGGACCGCTGGTTCCGGATGTCACCCGAGGAACGCGAACGGGAATTGGCCAAGCTACCGGCGGAGCGTGCCCGGCTGATCCGGCAGCAACTGCGCCGTTACAGCGAAATGAGTCCGGAGGAAAAAGCCAAACTGCGCGAGCGCTACCGGACCTTCACGCAGCTTCCTCCCAACCTGCGACAGTTGGTGAGGGAACGTCTGGAGGAGTTTCGCGAATTGCCTCCGGCCCGCCAGGCGGTGGTTCACCGCCAGGTTGTGGAACTCCGCGCCCTGCCCGAAGACCAGCGCGCCGCGCGTCTGGATAGCGATGAAATGCGGGCACACTTTTCCCCCGAAGAACGCCAGATTATCCAGGATCTGGCGCAATATCTGGACACCAAAAATTAGGATCGAGCCGCGAGGAAGGGGTAAGCCCTCCGCAGGCTGAAAGCCTACCCATCTGGTTGGTAGGATAGTGTAATCTTCTCATGTGCCGCAGCATAAAAGTGCTTCGCCGACCTGACGAGCCGGTTACCGAACAGGAGATTTCGGGCGCGGCGTTGCAGTTCGTGCGCAAGGTTAGCGGCTACCGCAAACCGTCGAAGTCCAACCAGGATGTGTTCGACTCAGCCGTACGGGAAGTGGCCGAGGCGACCGCGCGCCTCTTGGATGCGCTGCAGGAAGGTAAGCGCCACTAGTTTTGGAACTTTCGAGGGTCTCCGTTCGTAATGCAGCATGAACGGAGCAGAGAATGTCTCAAAACCAACGTCGCGGCGGCGCTTTGGGCGGTGTCATACTGGCCGTCCTGGTTCTTGGTGTACTCGGCCTGATTACCCTGGGATCCGTGGGCGTGTACGTCGCGGGCCACTGGCGCGTGACAGACAGGGATGATCGCGGCGAGACCACCGTGGAGACGCCATTCGGCAGCCTGCGCGTGCGGGAGAGCGACCACCTCGATCCACAAGCCATGGGCGTGCCGGTATATCCGGGCGCCATACGGGAGCGCGATTCCCGTAAGCTGGCCAGCTTCCACTTGGACTTCGGCCATCACCATAAGGCCTTCGCCGTGGCGGCCGCGGGGTATCGCACGCCCGATTCGGTGGAACGCGTCACGGCCTATTACCGCGACCGCCTGCCGCACTGGATGATCAGCGATAAAGGCGATGGCCGGGTGGAGCTTTCCTTTACCAAGGGCGGCTACCGGAGGTTCGTGGCCATCTACGAGGAAAACGGGGAAACCGGCATCGCGCTTGCTTCTGTGGGAGAGCCTGCGTCAAACTGAGCAGAGGGGGCTGTGCGCCTCCTGCCCATGCCTGAATTCTGTACTTGCGGCGGTGAGTTGCCGCCCGACGCCCGCTTTTGCCATCGTTGCGGCAAACCACAGCGCGAGGAAGCGATCGAAGCCGCGCCCGAGATCGTGCTTCCGCCGGTGGCGACAGCCGTACCGCCGCCTCCTCCGCGCCTGAATTTTCACAATGCCACCGCCGTGCGCATCGGCCTGCTGCTGGCCAGCGCCGCGTCGCTATTGAGCGCGCTGCCAGTCTGGGCCGCCGGACTACTGGGGCTCGTGGTGTGGTGGCTGACCGCAGGCTTCCTGTCGGTCTATCTTTACCGGCGCCGCACCGGTCAATTGCTGTCCGTCGATAGCGGCCTGCGCATGGGTTGGATTACGGGACTCTTGGGGTCTACGATCAGTTCCGTGTTGTTCACCGTCAGCGTGGTGCCGTTGATCCACAGCGGTACGATGACCGCGATCTATAAGGAGCAATTGCACAATATGGCGGCGAGCGACGCCAATGTGCAGGAGGCCCTGCACATTCTACAGACGCCCAGCGGTCTGACGCTGTTCGTAATCATGGCATTGCTGTTTCTGTTCCTGATCATCACATTTCTGTGCACGGCGGGCGGCGCGCTGGGCGCGAAGCTGGTCGGGGGCGTGGCTCAACCGCGCCCGTGAACCTGGTGTTAAAATCAGGGGCGAAATGCGAATCCGATTTCTTTTGCCTTTGGCTCTGACCGCCTTTGCCGCCACCGTTCCGGTGATCAAGTGGAAGACGGGCGATCGTTCGCGGCCCTTGCCACCCGTGGTTGTTCCCGGTGAACCCAGCACCCAAGAGCATGCCGGTACGGCCCCCTCCGATGCCGTTCAACTGTTTAATGGAAAGGACTTATCCGCCTGGCAACAGGCCAACGGGAAGCCCATCGCGTGGAAGCTGGGGGATGGGTATTTCGAGGTAGCGCCGGGCACCGGAGACATCGTCACCAAGCAGGGGTTCGGAAATTTCCAATTGCACGTGGAGTGGGCCTCTCCGGCCCAGCCCCATGGCAGCGATCAGGAACCCGGCAATAGCGGCGTTTACTTGCAGTCTCTTTATGAAATCCAGGTGCTGGAGTCCAACCGGAATAAGACCTATCCGGACGGGCAAGCCGGGGCGATCTACTGCCAATATCCACCTCTGGTGAACCCGGCGCGGCCCCCCGGGCAGTGGCAGATCTACGACATCGTTTTCCATGCGCCACGCTTCGATTCCGCCAAGAAGCTGACGGAACCCGCCTTGGTTACGCTGCTCTTCAATGGGGTGCTGGCCCAGGACAACGCCATGCCGACCGGCCCGACCGACTACATGAAGCGTCCGCCATATAAATACACGCCGGCGAAAATGCCTCTGCTGTTACAGGATCACGGCCAGCCGGTGCGCTATCGCGACATCTGGATCCGCGAGTTGAAAGAAACCGCCGAATAGATCCGGCAGCGGCAGAGAAACTCCATCAGCAGAATCATTTTGTGGTCGCGGTCGCAGCGCGTGGTTGGCGCCGGCCGGACGCGTTCGAAATGGGCTACGCATTCGGCCAGTTCCTCGCGGCCGTTGGCTGCATGGGTGGATTCCAAAACGCACGCGCCCAGAAAGTCGGCGATATACTGCAATTCGTCCGTGGAGAGGCCCTGCAAAAATCTGCACGATCTCCGCTGGAATCGCGCTTCGGCACAGGAAGTAATCGCAGATATCAGATCCGCTCGCATGCCAGTGTCGTTAATTATGCCGGAAGCAGGGGTAGCGCCGCAAGGGGCGAGGGCTGCCGCGCAAAACGGATGCTAAGATATGGATTGAACTCTCCCGTTAAGAATTGCGTCTAATTATCGTCGGCAAGACAGGAGTCTGCACTGGTGAATCGTAAATGGAGAACTATACTCATCGTTCTGGTCGTATTGGCCCTTGGTATCGGAGTCTACGCCAGCACCGTATACAGTAAGCGTGGGTTGGTGGTGGTCCAGACCGGCAAAGTGGTGCGGCAGGATCTAACCAGCCTGGTGACGGCGTCGGGCGAGATTAAGCCCAAGAATTACATCAATATAGGCGCCAACGCCATCGGCACGCTAACGGAAATTCTGGTTAAGGAAGGCGACCGCGTCCGCAAGGGGCAACTGGTCGCGCGGATCGAGAATATCCAGCCGGAGGCGCAGGTGAATTCCCAAAAGGCGGCCGTGAGTTCTGCCGAAGCCGACTCCAATGCCTCCGAGGCCGGTTTGAAAGTCTCGGACGAGAATCTGCGCACCCAGCAGGCCATCATCGACCATTCGCAGGCGGACCTGGAACACGCCAAGCTGGACTATGACCGCGCGCAGCAACTGTTTAAGGATCAGCTCTTGTCCAAGCAGGATTTCGACGCGAAGAAGGCCACCTATGATGCCGCCGCCGCCGCGCTGATGGAGCAGCAGACGCGCTTGGACCAGGCGCGTTCCCAGCGCGAGCAACAGGCCGCGCAACTCGCCGCGACGCAACGCCGCATTTCGCAAGCCAAGGCGACGCTCACCCAAGTCACCGACATGCTCCACAAGTACGACTCCTTTGCGCCGCTGGATGGCGTAGTAACGAACCTGCCGGTGCGCGCCGGCGAGACCGTGGTGCCCGGCGTGACGAATCTGGCCGGAAGCAACATCATGACGATCGCGGATATGTCGCTGATCACCGCCGAAGTAAAAGTCGACGAGACCGATATCGTGAGCGTGTCGCTCAACCAGAAAGCCGACATCAGCATCGACGCCATACCCAACAAAACTTTCAAGGGGCACGTGATCGAGATCGGCAACACCGCGATCCTGCGCTCCACCGGTCTGGCGGCCTCGCAAAGCGCGGTTTCCAGCCAGGAGGCCAAGGACTTCAAAGTAGTCGTCGCCATGGACGATCCGCCGGATGAAGTCCGGCCGGGTTTGTCTTGCACCGCCAAGATCACAACCGCCACGCGGCAGAAGGCCGTGACAATACCGATCCAGGCCCTTACCATCCGGCAGAAGGGCGACCTCGACGTGAAGCCCAAGACGCCGGCTGGCGTCCAGACCGTGGCCAAACTGACTCCGGCGGAAGAGAAGGCGCGCAAAGAGGAAGTGCAGGGCGTGTTCGTAATCGCGGGCGGCAAGGCGGAATTCCGCAAGGTGGAAACCGGCATCACCGGCGCCACCGACATCGAAGTTCTGAGCGGTCTCAAGGATGGCGACGAGATCGTTACCGGCAGCTACCAGGTGATACGGACGCTGCGCAACGAAGCTCAGGTGAAAGTGGATAACAAATTACCCACGCCGCAGAAGGCCTAGAGAGCGACGGAACCATGGCACAAGCAGTAGCTGAACGAGAAGCCATCGAGCGTGGCGAGCAACTGAAACGGGATGGGATTGTCATCCGCACCTACGATCTGTGGAAAACCTATGTGATGGGCGATCAGGAGATCCACGCCGTCTCGGGCGTGGATATTACCATCAAGCGCGGCGAGTACGTCGCCATCATGGGACCTTCCGGTTCCGGCAAGTCCACCTTGATGAATCTGATCGGATGCCTGGATAGCCCTTCTAAAGGACAGTATTTCATCAATGGCCGGCTGGTCAGCGACATGACCGACGATGAGCTGGCACGCATCCGCAACAAGGAAATCGGCTTCGTATTCCAGACCTTCAACCTGCTGCCGCGCGCTACGTCCCTGCATAACGTGGAACTGCCTCTGATCTATAACGGCACGCCGGCCGCCGTGCGTACCGAGCGCGCCAAGGCGGCGCTGCGCCAGGTGGATCTGGAAGCGCGCATGATGCACAAGCCCAACGAGCTGTCCGGCGGACAGCGGCAGCGTGTGGCTGTCGCCCGGGCGTTGGTGAACGACCCGTCGATTCTGCTGGCCGATGAGCCGACCGGCAACCTGGACAGCGCTACCGGTAACGAGATCATGGCCTTGTTTGAGCGGCTTTACCAGCAGGGCAATACCATCGTGTTGGTTACGCACGAACACGATATCGCTCTGCATGCGCACCGCGTGATCCACATTCGCGATGGCAAGGTGGAGAAGGACGAACAGGTTCGCTAGCTTAGGGCGCGACCACGCTCCGCGCAAAACCCTCCGATATTTCCGGCGGCACTAATTTCGCAGACATACGCCCCAGCGCTTCGTCTGGAATCATGCGCTCGCGCCGCCGGTTTCGTTCGCGGCAAATTTCCAAAGGCACATCGAAATAGAGAGCTTCGGCGTCGCAACCGTACGCGCGCGCGATCTGAATATAAGGGCGCCGTTCGTCGGGCGTCAGGTGCGTGGCGTCCATATAGGTGACCGCGCGGCCGATGGCCAGCCGATGCCGCAACAGATAGCGCATGGTGAGGAAGACGCGCGCGTGAATCGTCTGATCGGTGGCGTCGTCCGCCAGTAGTTGCCGTATCCAGTCCGAAGAGATCCCCACGATGCCCTGCCGCTCCAGCCAGGTGGACTTGCCGGAGCCGGGCAGCCCCACCATCACCACGATGCGCTGCCGTTCCTCCAATCCGCACCCCCCAAGTTACCTGCAATGCTATATCGTAAATCGTTGGAGACCGCGAGATGCAAAAAGTCCGCTGGGGGGTGCTGGGAGCAGCCGACATCGCCCTGAAGAAAGTGATCCCCGCCATGCAGCGCGGCGAGTGGAGCGAAATCGCCGCCATCGCTTCGCGCGATCCAGCGAAAGCGCGGCAGTCGGCGCAGGCGCTCGGCATTCCGAAGGCGTACGGCTCCTATGAAGAACTGCTCGCCGACCCGGAGATCGAGGCGATCTACAACCCGTTGCCCAATCATCTGCACGTGCCCTGGTCGATTCGCGCGGCCGAAGCCGGCAAGCATGTGCTGTGCGAGAAGCCGGTGGCCCTGGATGCCGCCGAAGCGAGGACGCTGCTCGCCGCGCAGGCACGCACGGGCGTGAAGATCGGCGAGGCTTTCATGGTGCGTACGCATCCGCAATGGCTGCGCACGCGCGAATTCGTGCGTTCCGGGCGCATCGGTGCGCTGCGCTCCGCCATGGGCTTCTTCAGCTATTTCAATCGCGATGCGGACAATATCCGGAATGTGCGCGCGTGGGGCGGCGGCGGGCTCATGGACATCGGCTGCTATCCCATCAACACGTCCCGTTTCATCTTCGGAGAAGAGCCGCGCCGCGTGGTGTCACTGGTCGAGCGCGATCCGGATATGGGCATCGACCGTTTGGCCTCCGGCATCCTCGACTTTCCGTCCGGCCAAGCGATATTTACTTGCTCGACCCAGTTGGTCCCGTATCAGCGCATGCAGTTCTTCGGCACGGCGGGACGCATCGAAGTCGAAATCCCGTTCAATGCGCCGCCGGACCGGCCCTGCCGCATCTTCGTGGATGACGGTTCGGATCTGTTCGGCGCCGGTATCCGAACCGAGACCTTTCCGGTCTGCGACCAGTACACCATTCAAGGCGATCGGTTCTCACAGGCCATTCGCGGCCAGGGCGACGTGCCGGTGCCCATGCTGGACGCCATCCGCAATATGGCCGTGATCGATGCGCTATTCCGCTCGGCGGAATCGGGAAATTGGGAAATACTTTAAGGAGATTCGCAATGAAACGAACACTAAGGATCGCGGGCATCCTGGCATTGCCGCTCGCCGCTGGTTTGGCATACGGACAGGAAGCGCGGCCGCCGCAGGTCGTGTCGCCGGAAGTCTCGCCGGATCACCGGATTACTTTCCGCATCCATGCGCCCCAAGCCAAGACCATTGGACTGCGCGCCAGCGATATCCAAGGACTGCCCCGCGAAGGCCCCGAATTCACCAAGGACGACGCGGGCATCTGGTCGGCGACCGTCGGACCGGTCGATCCGGGCGCTTACCGCTATACCTTCGTGGTTGACGGTGTGCCGGCTTTGGACCCGCGCAATTCAGCCGTCAGCGAATCGAACACCAACGACTGGAGCCTGGTCTACGTTCCCGGCGCGGAATTCATGGAGACCGCGCAGGCGCCGCACGGCGCGGTTGCTTCGGTGACTTATTACTCGACCGCGCTCTCGCGTTTCCGCCGTATGCATATCTACACGCCGCCGGGATACGAACTCGGCAGCGGCAAGTATCCCATCTTTTATCTGCTGCACGGCGCGGGCGACAACGACGACTCCTGGACTTCGGTGGGCCGCGCGGGATTCATCCTCGACAACCTGATCGCCGCCAAGAAAGCCGAACCGATGATCGTGGTGATGCCGGCCGGTCACACGTCGGCGGTTTTTCCCCCGCCCGGTGCGGAACGTCCGCCGCGTGATGAATTTGCGGAGGATTTCGTCAACGACGTCATGCCGTATGTGGAGAAGAATTATCGTGTGCTGACAGATCGCAATCACATGGCAATTGCCGGCCTTTCGATGGGTGGCGGTCAGACGCTGAATATCTCGCTGTCGCATCTCGACCGGTTCGCTTATATCGGCGTATTCAGCTCCGGCGTATTCTCGATGGGTGCCCGGCGCCCCGCCGCTGCGGCCGGCACGCCGGCTACGCCTCCGGGGCCTTCGCCCGAGTGGGAGCAGCAACATCCCATGCTGGATGATGCCGGCTTGAAGTCCGGCGTGAAGCTGTTCTGGTTCTCCACGGGCAAGGAAGACCGGCTCATGCCGATCACCAAAGCGACCGTGGAGATGCTCCAGAAGCATGGCTTCAAACCGGAATTCCACGAAAGCCCCGGTGCGCATACCTGGATCAACTGGCGCAACTATCTGGACGAGTTCGCGCCGCAACTGTTCCGCTGAGAGGGATTTAGCCTGACGCGCGCCCTGAGTGCTACGATGCATAGATCACCAGGCGCCGTGCATGCCCTCGATCCATCTGAAGACCTCAATTCCCGGCCCTCGCTGCCAAGCCTTGGCCGAGCGCCGCACGCAGGCAGTGGCGCGCGGTGTCTCTCAATTGACGCCCGTCTTCGTGAGCCGTGCGCAAGGCGTCACGATCGAAGACGTGGATGGCAACCGGTTCCTGGATTTCGCGGGCGGCATCGGCTGCCTGAATGCGGGACATCGCGCGCCGGGGGTGGTCGCCGCGCTGCACGCCCAGATCGATCGCTTCCTGCACACCTGCTTCATGGTGGCTCCATATGAGAGCTACGTGCGGCTCGCCGAGCAACTGAATGCGCTGGCGCCCGGTGGAACGCCGAAAAAGACGCTGCTGTTGAACAGCGGCGCGGAGGCCGTAGAGAACGCCATCAAGATCGCGCGCGCTTACACGCGCCGGTCGGCGGTGATCTGCTTCGAGGACGCCTTTCACGGGCGCACCTTGCTGACGCTCTCGCTTACCAGCAAGACACATCCTTACAAGGCCGGCTTTGAGCCGTTCCCCGGCGACATCTACCGTGTGCCGTACGGTCAGCCGGCCGCCCGGCTCGAAGATACGTTCGAGCGCGTGGTCGCGGCGGAGTCGGTGGCGGCCATCATTGCCGAGCCGGTGCAGGGCGAGGGCGGGTTCATCGTGCCGCCTGCCGGATGGCTCGCCGCCGTGCACGATGTCTGCCGCAAGCACGGCATCCTGCTGATCGATGACGAGGTGCAGACCGGCTTCGCGCGCACCGGCCGCATGTTTGCGATCGAGTACGAAGGCATCGAGCCGGATCTGCTGGTCACTGCGAAAAGCCTCGGTGGCGGTCTTCCACTGGGCGCAGTCACCGGCAAAGCCGAGATCATGGACCATACGGGTCCCGGATCGCTCGGTGGCACGTTCGGCGGGAATCCAATGGCGTGCGAGGCAGCACTGGCGGTGATCGAGGCGATCGAAAGCGGCGGCCTTTGTGAGCGGGCGGTCCAATTGGGCGAGCAATTCCGGCGGCGCGCCCTGGAATGGCGGCAGCGCTTCCCAGCCATCCGTGATGTGCGCGGGCTGGGCGCCATGCAAGCCTTCGAACTGGCAGACGCGCCATCCACCAAGGCGCTGACTAAATACTGCTACGAACACGGATTACTTCTGGTAACCGCGGGCACTTACGGCAATGTGGTGCGGATTCTGATGCCCCTGGTTGTAACCGACGAGCAGATGCAGGAAGCGTTGGACGTAATCGAAGCCGCCTTGGAGGCCGTGTGAAGAGTAAAATCGGCCTGTCACTCGCAGCCTTGATTCTGTTGCTGGCCGGATGCCACAAGTCCACGCCGACGCTGGGCCTGCTGGTGTGGGAGGGCTATGCCGATCCGTCCTTCATCGCCGGATTCGAACAGAAATGCCAGTGCAGGGTCAGCGCATCCTACATGGGATCGAGCGACGAGTTAGTCGCCAAGCTGCGCGGTGGCAGCGCCGCAAACTACGACGTGATTTCGCCATCGAGCGATGTTGCCACCATGATCGCGACCACCGGCCTCGCCGCGCCCCTCGACTTGTCGAAGGTACCCACTTACCAGCAACTCATGCCCCGTCTCACTTCTCTGCCGCTGGTTAAAACAAGCGGCAAAGTCTACGGCGTGCCGTATCAATGGGGGCCGAATCCGCTGCTCTATGACACAAGCGCCTTCCCCACACCCCCGGACTCTTGGAACATCCTATGGGACCTGAAGGCTAAAGGCAAGGTATCGGTCTGGGATGATTTATCCACCGTCTATATGGCGGCGCAAGTCCTCGGCTACGATAAACCCGATCCGCACGCCCTGTATAACCTCACCGACGACCAGTTACAGAAGGTGAAAGCCAAGCTGTTGGAGTTGAAACCGAGTATCCGCAAAATCTGGTCCACCGGAGGCGAGTTGACCAATCTCTTCGAGAATCATGAAGTCACTCTGGCGATGGGCTGGCCGCTGATGACCAACCAATTGCGCCAGCATCATTTCCCCATCGGTGAAACCATCCCGAAGGAAAACACCACCGGCTGGATCGACCATCTGATGATCACCGCCGCCAGCGACCACAAGGATCTGGCCTACCAACTGATCGAATATCTGGTGGAAGCGCAGACCCAGAAGCAGGTGATCGTGGTCACCGGATACCTGCCCTCGAACCCCGCGGTCGCCGCCATGCTGACGGACGCCGAGAAGAAGAACCTGCACCTGGACGATCTGGATCATTATCAACAGCGCATCTACTTCTGGGAAGATGTGCCGCGCCGCGACAAGTACAATCAAATCTGGAACGAGGTGAAGGCCGCGCAATAAAATGCCGTTGCTTTCCATTCGTGGCATCGCCAAGAAGTTCGGCCGGACGCCGGTTTTGCGCGATGTGTCGCTGGAGATTGCGGCGGCCGAGTTTCTGACGGTGCTGGGCGAGAGCGGGTCGGGCAAGACCACATTATTGCGGCTGCTGGCGGGCTTCGAGCGCCCGGATGCAGGCGAGATCTGGATGGACGGCGAACGGATTGAGGCGCTGCCGCCCAATAAACGCGGCGTCAATACCGTGTTCCAGCACTACGCGCTGTTCCCGCACCTGTCCGTTTTCGAAAACGTGGCCTACGGGCTGCGCGCCAAGAAGACTCCCAAAGCGGAGATCGGCGCGCGCGTGGAGAAGGCCCTCGCGCAAGTGAAGATGAGCGAGTTCACCGCGCGCCGTCCCGCGCAGTTGAGCGGCGGACAGCAGCAACGCGTGGCACTGGCGCGGGCGCTGGTGAATCGTCCCAAGTTGCTGCTGCTCGATGAGCCGCTATCGGCCCTGGATGCCCGGCTGCGCCGCGAGATGCAGGTCGAGCTGAAATCGCTGCAGCGCGAAGTGGGCATCGCGTTCCTGTTCGTCACGCACGATCAGGACGAAGCCATGGCGCTTTCCGATCGGATTGCGCTGCTGCGGGCCGGCGAGTTGGAACAGGTGGACACGCCGCGCGGGATTTATAACCGGCCGCGCACGGCATATGCGGCGAGCTTTGTCGGTCTGACGAACCTGTTGCGCGCGCGTGTGGAGAACGGCTGCGCGCGCTGCGGAGCTTTGGAATGGCCTTGCGGCGGCCCGTCCGGCGACGCGCTGTTTTCGCTGCGGCCCGAGGCGATCCGGCTGGGCGGTCCGTTTCGCGGAACGGTGCGGCGGCAGACGTTTGGGGGCGCGTCGGACCTGGTGGAGCTCGCATGCGGCGATCTGCGGCTGACCGTGCGAACGCCAAGCCAGGGCGAACTTAGCGGCGAGCAATCGTTCAGCTTCCAAGCGCAGGAGGCGGTGCGGCTCGAATGACGACCAGAAGGGATGCGATCCGTTACATCATAGGTGGGGCAGGCTTCAGCCTGCGCGGGGCTTCAGCCCCGCCATGCCGGCTGGGCAGCGAAGACAACCAGATCTGCCACCGCGTGCGCGACGGCGCGCATTTCGATATCCCGAAACCGTCCGCGTCTTACGACGTGGTGATAGTGGGCGGCGGACCCAGCGGCCTGATGACCGCGTGGCAATTGCGTCACACGAATTTCCTGGTGCTGGAAAAAGAGCCGCGCCTGGGCGGCAACGCCATCAGCGAACAATGGCGCGGCGTCTGGTATTCGACTGGCGCGGCCTACCAATCATACAAGCCCATTGAGAAGATGTGCGGCGAGATCGGCTTGCCAATTCATCGCATCCACAGCGTGGACGCGGCTATCATCAACGACACCGTGGTGCCCGATTTCTGGGGCGAGGGACTGTGGAAGTCGCCGTATCCGGAACGCGTGAAAAAGAGTTTCGCGCGGTTCATGAAGGACATGCAGGCGGTAGATGCCGGGAAGAACGCGGAGAAGCTCGATAACATGACTTTCTCCGAGTTACTGAAGCCCTATGTGCCTGAATTGAAGCTATGGTTCGATAACTTCGGACCGAATAATTGGGGCGCGGACACGGACAACACTTCGGCATTGATCGGCGCGACCAGCATGGATTGGGGCGGCGGACTGGACCAGGATCGGTACACGTGGGCCGGCGGTCTGGGCCGTATCTCGCTGGCGTTGGAGCAAGCCATCGACAAGGCTGCGCCCGGGGGCCTGCGCAAGAGCGCGACCGTGGTTCAGGCGGGGCAGGACAGTGTGACCTTCTTCCACGAGGGCGAGCTGCAGACCGTGGCCGCCAAGGCCGTGGTCGTCGCTTGCCCGAAATTCATCGCCAAGAAGATCATTCAAGATCTGGATCGCGAACATGCCGAAGCCATGGCGCAACTGCGCTATGCACCCTATCTGGTGGTGAATGTCTGTTCGCGGGAAGTGATTTACAACGGCTCGTATGACACGAACGTGCCGGCGCCCTCGCCGATTGTGGATTTCAACGTGGCGGACTGGGTGGAGAATCGCGACAATCGCGACACGAAACGGCCCAGTGTGCTGACTTGCTACGTGCCGCGACGCGAGGCCGAGCGCCTGAAGGTGCTCGATGACGCCTATTGCTACCAGATGGGCGAAACGGTGGTGGATCTGATCGACCGCTGGTTTCCGGGCGCGCGCAAAAAGATTGAAGAAGTGCACATTTACAGGCGTGGTCATCCCATGTGCATGTCGATTCCCGGCGCTACCACGCGCATCGCGCCGAAGATTCGCAAGCCGATGGGCCGGATCTTTTTCGGGCACTCGGACACGGAGGGCGACATCACGGAGTACACCACGGCGCACAAAGCCGCCATGCGGGTCAGCCAGGAGGTGCAGCGTGTACTCGCGCCTGTATAAAGCGCTGGTCAGCGTGCCGCCGCTCGCCTGGGTGACTGTCTTCCTGATTGCGCCATATCTATTCCTGTTCTGCTTCAGCTTCTGGAGCGTACACTCGCAGACTATCGTGCACCACTGGAATCTGAACAATTACCGGCAACTGGCGCAGAATCCGGTTTACGTGCAGGTGCTGCTGCGCTCCATGCGAATCGCCGGCATGGTGACCGTGCTGTCTCTGGCACTCAGCTTCCCCCTGGCTTACTATCTATCTTTCGGTGGGTCCGCGCACAAGGATCTACTCTATCAATTGGTCATCATTCCACTCTGGGTGAGTTACCTAGTGCGCGCCTATGCCTGGAAAACGATCCTGGGCGGCGATGGTGTCTTGAATACCCTGCTGCAGTATACGGGCCTGACGCGGCATCCGGTCGAGTTTCTGCTCTATAGCCCGTTCGCGGTCGTGCTTACACTGACGCATATCTATACGCCGTTCGCGTTTCTGCCTATCTACGCGTCGCTCGAACACATCCCGCGCAACTTGCTGGAGGCGTCGGCCGATTTGGGAGCTTCCGGATTTCGTATCTTCCGCACGGTGATTTTGCCCTTGGCATTGCCTGGCGTGCTGGCCGGCGCGACGTTCGCCTTCGTGCTCAGCCTCGGCGATTTTCTGGCGCCGCTGCTGCTGGGCGGACCCAGCGGCATCATGATTTCGAACATCGTGGTGAGCCTGTTCGGCGCGGCGTATGACTGGCCGCTGGGCGCGGCGATTTCGCTGTGCATGCTCGTGTTCGTGGTGCTGCTCCTGACCACTACCGAGCGCCTGGAAAAGCGCTGGAGCTTCCGATGAAGCGCGCGCCCTGCCTCCGCCTGCACGCCGTGGTGGTCTTCGCGTTCCTCTATCTGCCCATCGCGGTGCTGACCATCTATTCGTTCAACGGCGAAAGCGTGGGCGGATTTCCGCCGCACGGCTGGACTCTGCGCTGGTATCGCATGCTGCTGGATGACGACGCGCTTTTGGCCGCGGTCGGCAATAGCCTGATGGTGGCCGCGGCGGCTATGCTGATTGCGCTACTGCTGGGCTTCCCCGCAGCGCTGGCGCTCGATCGCGCCGACTTCCCCGGTAAGCAGGCCTTTCGCCGTCTGGCGCTGTTGCCCCTGATTCTACCGGGCATCATCACCGGTCTCTCCCTGCTGATCCTCTTCGTCACCGCCGGCGTGAAGCTCAGCCTGCTCACCATCATGCTCGGACACGGCACCGCGCTGATCTCCGTGGCCACCACCGAGATTTTCGCGGGCTTGCAAATACTCGACCGCGCGCAGGAGGAAGCCTCCCTCGACCTCGGCGCCAGCCAATGGCGGACCTTCTGGCGCGTCACCGTGCCCAATCTGCGGCTCTCCATCATCGGCGCGGGCCTGCTGATCTTCACACTCTCCATGGACGAAATCGCGGTCAGCTTCTTTCTGATCGGGCGCGACAACACCCTGCCGCTCGAAATCTGGTCGCGGCTGCGGCGCGGTATTACGCCCGAGATCAATGCTGTTTCTGCGGTGATCTTCGCGTTCTCGCTGCTGATGATCGTGGTGTGGTATCGGCTGCGCGTATCGCAGAACAAGAGTTATGCAATCGGACCGTAGAAGCTTCATCAAATTCGTGGTGGCTGGGTCGGTGGCGGCGGGCTGCCCCGTGGATCGGGCGCTCATTGCTGCGCCGGGGCCGACGCCGGCCGTCGATGGCGAACACAACGAGATCTGCCACCAGGTGCGCGACGGCCATCAGTTCGCGCGACCCACGGCCGCCACGCGTCACGACATCGTCATCGTGGGCGGCGGCATGAGCGGGTTATCCTGCGCGTGGCATCTGCGCGACCGGGACTTCCTGCTGCTCGAAAAAGAAGATCATTGGGGCGGCAATGCCTATCTCGAAGAGTACGGCGGCCAGGCCTTCGCCACCGGTTCGGCGTACACGTCGAAGAGCGAAAGCGGGGTCATGGCGCTGTGCAAGGAACTCGGCATCGAGCCGCTGCCGGTCACCGATCCCGACGGCCTGATTCTGAATCGCGAGTTTGTGCCGCACGCCTGGCGCGATGGTTTGGATCACTTGCCGTATCCCAAGGCCGTGCGGGAGAGCTTCCGCAAATTCAAACACGACATGCTGAAGGTGGATCTGCTGAAGCGTGCCCGCGAGCTCGATGCCCTGCCGCTCACCAGCCTGCTGAAAGACTACGCGCCGGAGCTCACGGCCTGGTGGGACGACTATGGACCCTCCAACTGGGGCGCGGCCGCCGCGGATACTTCCGCCCTTGTGGGCCTCGGCGACTTCCAGGATTTCGCCGGCGAAGAACCGGATGACCGGCTGACCTTCCCCGGCGGGTTGGGCGCCATCACCCGTAAGTTGGCCGAGCGCCTGCACGCGACTCACGCCGATCACTTGCTCGCGGGCGCCACGACAGTCGCGGTCGAACCAGGCAAGAGCGACGTGACCGTCACTTATATGCACGACGGTCAGGTGAAAGCGGTGACAGCCAAGGCTGTGATCATGGCTGCGCCGAAGTTCATCGCGCGGCGTCTGGTCGCGGGTTTGCCGCCGGCCCAGCAGGAGGCCATGCACAAGCTGCGATACGCGCCGTACCCGGTGGTGAACGCAATCTTCAACAACACGGTTTTCAACGGCGGGTATGACACCTGGTGTCCAGGCAATACGTTCACCGACGTGATCGTGGCCGACTGGGTGGTCCGCAACCAGCCGGGCTATCATCAGAGGAACAACATACTCACTTTTTATACGCCCTTGCGCGAAGCCGCGCGCGCCAGCCTGCTGAGCGAAGAAGGCGCCCGCGAACTGGCGGCCAGCGTCCTACGCGACTGGCAGAAACTGCTGCCGGGCTCCAACGCCGACCCCATCGAAGTCCACATCTACCGCCGCGGCCATCCCATGTTCATGGCCAACCCCGGCACTTTCACGCAACTGATCCCCGCCGCCCGCCAGCCCATGGACCGCATCTTTTTCGCGAATACCGATTCCAACGGTCCGGTGTCCATGACTTGGGGCGCCCTCGCGGCAGCCCATCGCGCGATTGAAGAGATGAATCGCCGCTTGGCACGCGCATGAAATCCGCCATGCGACAATGACTCATGGCCGAATTCCGTTTCTGCCTGAATCCGCGCGGCGAAGAACTGCCCGGCTGCTGCGCGGTGCTCAACGGACACGGAACGCACTATGCGGTCAATAACTACCGCACCACGCTATCGATTAAATCGGTGGTCCGTGGCGCGGCCCGTTATTACACGCCCCAGGGCCAATATCTCATCACGCCGGATTCCTTTCTCATCCTGAACGACGGCCAGCGCTATTCGCTCGAATTCGAAGGCCGCGGCCGCTTGCAAACCGAGACGCTCTGCCCGTTCTTCCAACCCGGCTTCCTGGAACAGGCAGCCGCCAGCGATTTGGATGATATCGGCCGCTCGTCGCCCGCCCTGGATTTTTGCGAGCGGCTATATCCTGGAACCGGCGAGGTCGGCCGCGCACTCGCCAATCTCGGCGCCGGACTGCGCACTCCCCAAGCATCCACGCCCTGGCTGGAGGACCGCATGTACGCGCTCGGGCGGGCGCTGGCGGGCCTACGCCTCCAAGTCCGCAGCGAGGCCGAATCGTTTCCGGGCCTGCGTCCCGCCACCCGCCTGGAACTCTATCGCCGCCTCTATCGCGGGCGCGATTTCCTGCTCTCCTGCTACCACCAGCCGCTCACCGTGGCCGCCGCCGCGCGTGTGGCTACGCTCTCGCCGTTCCACTTCCAGCGCATGTTCAAATTGGCTTTCGGACGCACGCCCATGCAGTTCCTGCAGGATACACGCCTGGAAGCCGCGCGCCGCCTGCTGGCGCACACCGCCGACGATGTCACTACCATCTGCTTCGCCGTGGGCTTTGAAAGCGCCGGCTCTTTCAGTTGGCTGTTCCGCAAGCGCTTCGGAGTTTCCCCCCGCGCTTTCCGCCAAATTCGCAGGATTAAAGAAGTATTTCCCGGCGCGGTCGCATAATCTGGCTGCATGACCTGGATGCCACATGATCGCGAACTCGCCCCCGGCGTGACTGTCGAACGCCGTTCTATCTTCTGGGCGCCGTTGGCGCTCGCCGCAGCCGTGCTAAGGCCCGCCCGAGCCGCCACCGCCGCCGCTCCGCTGAATTGGGACGATTTTATCCGCCTCTGTCCCCCCGACGCCGCCGAATGGGCCCGCGACACATCCGAGATCGGGCAGGATGCCTATCTCAATCGCATCGCCGCCTGGGCGGTCCGCCTGAAAGCCGCGCCCGATACCAGGCTCGGCGCGTTCGCCGGCCTCGACCCGAAGGTCGAATTCGGACCGAGTTTCCGCGGCGTCCCCTTTGCCGTGATTCAATGGCGCATGGCGCCGCACGCCGTGCTGCCCGCCCACTGCCATCCGCAAGCCAGCGTGTGCACGGTCGGCATGGAAGGCGAAGCTCGCCTCCGCCATTTCGAGGTCGATGGACCAGCCCCGGCTTTCGATTCCGGCAGCCGCGCGCCGTTCCTGATCCGCGAGACCCGCCGCCAGATCGTGGCGCCCCGCCGCATCAGCACGCTCTCCTCCACGCGCGATAATATTCATTACTTCGAAGCGGGCGACGCGGGCGCTCGCGGCCTGGATATCACAACCGCCTACGGTGGCGATGGCAGCTTTTCATTTGTATCGTTCCAGCCGGATAAGCCCAAAGACGCAGAGAAGGGATTGTACGAGGCCGTCTGGACAGGCATGAAACTATAAGGGGCAAATTCATATGGCGAACTCCGATCTTTCCGCCGCGCGCGTCGGCCAGGCATCCATCAACGTGCATGATGTCGAGAAGGCCGTGGCTTTTTATCGCGACACACTCGGTCTGCGGTTTCTGTTTCAGGCCGGTCCCAAGATGGCCTTCTTCGATTGCGCCGGCCTGCGCCTGATGCTGGCCGTGGCCGAAAAGCCGGAGTTCGATCATCCCGGTTCGGTATTCTACTTCCAGGTTGACGATATCCGGCAGGTCGCGGACACCTTGCAAGCCCGCGGCGTAGCATTCGAGACGCCGCCGCACCTGATCGCCCGCATGCCGGATCACGATTTGTGGATGGCCTTCTTTCGCGACGTGGACGGCAACCTGCTCGCGCTGATGAGCGAGGTACGGCAGCCTTAGGCGCTGGCCGCCATCATCGCCGCCCCAGACGTGCGTCTAAACTTATTCTGCATCAGACGGCTGATGGGATAGCCAATTCGGGCGAGAACCGCCCGCGGTTTGGAGAAGGCCGTTATCTCATACCACACGGAATTATCGCCGCGGTCCCATCGGATCTTGAACAACTCTTCGCCGCTCGCGGCATGCTCCGGCAGAGTGCCATAGGCGAATCCGAACTCGCGGACCGGCCCGCCGGAATTGATGGCGTACACGATCCGGCACACGTTGATCGAATAGAAGCCGAGATGTGCCGGGACAACTGCGATCGTTGCGCCGTCGCGAATCGGCGGATTTTCCGGGAAGATCCCGATCCAGCTTCTGTCGAACATCTTCCACTGCTCCATGGCTGTCCGGGCGGCGTCGAACGTCGATTCACCGGAGCCCAATTGGATCCGATATTGGTCCGCGTGATAACCAACGGGAACCGTGAGCCCGCGTGTGATGCCCACATCCGCATATGAAAATGGCGCGTCGTCTTGTTGTTCCAGTACTGCTCGAAGCTTTTCGCCGGAAGGACGCGGAAGCGTAAACAATGCTTCAGGCTAGCATGGCCGAGAATCCACAACACCGCGCGTGCGCCTTGCCTTATAATGAATTGAAGCCGTAGTGAACAGGGCCATATCCCCATACAAGGACCGTTATAGATGTCGACGTTAGAGGTGTCGCCGGCGGAACCGCGCGTAAGCGACGGCCGGCATGCCGTAGTCAACGATTTTTCCATACAAATTGCAACTGTGAATGGATCGGGCAGCCAGACAGCCAACACGGTACTGATGCGCTCGATCTTTCAGATGGGCGTTCCGGTCTCCGGGAAGAACATGTTCCCGTCGAACATCGCCGGACTGCCTACCTGGTTCACCATCCGCGCCAGCAAGCACGGATACATTGGCCGCAAGAAAGAGATCGATTTTCTGGTGGCCATGAATCCGGAGACCGCCCGCGAAGACGTGATGAACTTGGACAGCGGCGCCGCCGTGGTTTATGACGAGCCGCTGAAGCTGGATGCGTTGCGCTCGGATCTGCATTTTTATCCGGTGCCCTTCGACAAACTGGTCGCGCCGGTGTGCCCGGACGCCAAGCTGCGCAAACTGGTGCGCAACATGATTTACGACGGCATTGTGGCCTGGCTGCTGTCGATAGACATGGACGAGATCCGCAAGGCCCTGGTGAAGCAATTCGGCAAGCGCAAGGCCAAGGCCGCGGAGTTGAACTTGGGCGCGGCACAGGCCGGCCACGATTTTGCGGCGCGCACGTTCACTAAGAGCGATCCCTACCGGGTCGAGCGCATGAACAAGAACGTGGGTAAGATCATCATCGAGGGCAATACCGCTTGTGCGCTCGGTGCCATGTTCGCCGGAGTGACGGTAGTCACCTGGTACCCGATCACTCCGTCCTCGTCACTGGTCGAGTCGCTGATCGGCTATCTGCGGCGCTTCCGCATCGACAAGGAAACCGGCCGCGCCACGTTCGCCGTGGTGCAG
This sequence comes from Bryobacteraceae bacterium, assembly GCA_049511415.1. Classification (GTDB taxonomy): domain Bacteria; phylum Acidobacteriota; class Terriglobia; order Bryobacterales; family Bryobacteraceae; genus Bog-159. Next base: position 123,318 of record JBEKYC010000009.1, read on the forward strand.
GCTGAAGACGAACTGGCTTCCATCGGCATGGCCCTGGGCGCCGGATGGGCGGGCGCGCGCTCCATGACGGCCACGGCCGGTCCCGGCATTTCGCTGATGTCGGAGTTCGTAGGCCTGGGCTATTACGCCGAGGTTCCGGCGGTGATTTACGATGTGCAGCGCGTAGGTCCCTCGACGGGACTGCCGACGCGCACCATGCAGGGGGATATACTTTCGACCGCGGTGCTGTCGCACGGCGATACGCAGCACCCTTTGTTCTTCCCGAATTCGCCCCTGGAATGCTTCACCATGTCGCAGGACGCCTTTGACTTCGCCGAGCGCTTCCAGACGCCTGTGTTTGTGATGACGGATCTCGATCTGGGCATGAACAACTGGATGTCGGACCCGTTCCCGTATCCCGAAAAGCCGATCGACCGCGGCAAAGTTTTGACTGCCGAGGATTTGGATAAACTCGGCGGATTCGCCCGCTATAAAGATGTGGATGGCGACGGCGTCGGTTACCGTACTCTGCCCGCCACCAATCATGCGGCCGGCGCCTACTTCACGCGCGGTAGCGGCCATAACGAAAAGGCCCAATACACCGAGCGGGAAGACGATTACATCAACAACATGGACCGGCTGACCCATAAGTTCCAGGTCATGCGCCAGCACGTGCCCGCGCCCGAGATTAAGTATCACGAGGAAGCTCAGATCGGGTTCGTGGCGGCGGGCACTTCGCACTACGCGGTGGATGAAAGCTGCGATCAGTTGCTTTCCGAATATCAGATTCCGGCCGGCTACTTCCGGCTGCGCGGCTATCCGTTTAACGCCCAGTTGGCGGAGTTCATCGACCGTCACGAACGCGTATACGTGGTGGATCAGAACCGCGACGGACAGATTCTGTCTCTGATGCGCATGGAGATGACGCCGGAACAAATTGCTAAATTGCGCAGCGTTCGATATTACGGCGGGCTGCCTTTGGATGCCCGCACGGTTACGGATGAAGTCATCCGGCAGGAGGGCAGATGAGCACCGCAGCAGCGCCGCCACCGAAGAAAGTGAATCGCATTGGGCTGGAAGTCCTGAATTATAAGGGCGCCAAGACCACGCTGTGCGCCGGTTGCGGACACAACGCCATCTCCGAGCGCATCGTGGAATGCTTTTATGAGCTGGGCGTGGAACCCTGGCGCGTGGGGAAGTTTTCGGGTATCGGCTGCTCGTCGAAGTCGCCCGCCTATTTCCTGAGCCTGTCGCACGGCTTCAACGCCGTGCACGGCCGCATGCCGGCCATTGCCACGGGCGCGATGCTGGGTAACCGTAATATGCTGGGCCTGGGCGTGACCGGTGACGGTGACACGGCGTCCATCGGCATCGGCCAATTCATGCACCTGGTGCGGCGCAATCTGCCGATGATTTATATCATCGAAGACAACGGCGTGTATGGTCTTACCAAGGGCCAGTTTTCGGCCACGGCCGATCTGGGGTCGAAGCTGAAGACCGGCGTGATCAACGACCTGCCGCCCTTCGATTGCTGCGCGCTGGCGCTGCGCTGGGGCGCCACCTTCGTGGCCCGGTCGTTCTCCGGTGACAAGAAGCAACTCCAGGCGCTGTTGAAGGCGGCCATCGCGCACAATGGGCTTTCGGTGATCGACGTGGTGTCGCCCTGCGTGACCTTCAACGATCATGAAGGTTCCACCAAGAGCTACAGCTACATGAAAGAGCACGAAGAGGTCCTGCACGAGATCGACTTCGTGCCGGCCTACGAGGATATTTCCATCGAGATCCCCGAAGGTGAAGTGCGCGATGTGCAATTGCATGATGGGTCGCACTTACGCATACGCAAGTTAGGCCGCGATTACGACCCCACCAATCGCGCGGCGGCCGCGGCGGCGCTGGAAGAAGCCGCCAAGCACGAAGAAGTGCTCACCGGCGTGCTCTACGTCAATACCGAGAAACCTAATTTCCTGGAGATGCTGAACATGGCGGAAGAGCCGCTGGCGACGCTGCCGCAATCGAAGACCCGGCCGCCGGCGGAGGCGCTCGAGGTGATTATGGAGGAACTGCGGTAGCGGAGCTGACGCTTCGCGCGGGCTGAATCGCTGCTTGGGTTAGACGATCGCTGGGTGAGTGCCAGGGCAACGACCAGTTCCCCGGCCCTGGTTCTGCATCGTCGCCAATCCAATAATGCCGGACTCGCCCCATTGCGTGCCAAGCCGGCTACCAATCCGGGATGTGACTTCTCCTAACGCCGTTTCCGGCCAATTGCGATGTCGCTAGGGGCTGCTGGATCAATCTGAGCTCTGTACGAGTAGCCGACAATCCGCCCGGAGCGTGCCGTACACTTCCCAGATTGCCGTTTGGGGCTCGTAATACGACTAGCCGACCCCTTCGAGCTGCTACATCGAGAGAGTCGTTCGCTAAGTTACCCAGCCAGTGTTTTCAGCTCTCTCAAATCTTCTTTGAGTAGATTATTGTGCGGCGGCTCTCTCGCGACGGCCCTCCATCAAGAACATGGCGAAGTCCGTGGCGAGCGGCTTAGCGGCAAGCTGCCGCATCATTAGCGCGACTTGACCCCGGTGGTAAGTGGAATGGTTCGCCAAATGTTGCATGAGGTGCGCCAGACTAATTTGTGTTTCGCAAACAGGAAGCATCCTTCGCAAGGATTCGTTTGTTACACGATTCACGAACTCGACCTGTTCTCTCTCGACCTCCGCCCACTTTAGTTGCACCGCAGGTAGTTCAGGAAACGCATTCGGATGAAATAGGGCGTCCTCCCGCGTCCACAAATCTGCAAGGAAGGCAAAGCTGGGGGACGGCTCCTTCCAATACGTTAGCCAAGCCCACTGGCTGCCGACGATGTGCACGAGCGTGTCGCGCACAGAACGGAAGCTGCCGCCCAGATCGCGCGTGAACTCCTCAGCGTTGAGAGTGGAGGCCGCGTGCCAAGCCCTGTTGTTCGCCCAGCGATCGTATTCGTAGAGTAGCTGAATGTCATCTTTGGTCATGGTGGCGGTCGGCCCTCTCCTTTGAGTAATCTTACTTTACCACGGCCATTCGGCAAGACCTCACATGCAGTCCACGCTATAGCTTGGCAATCGTTCGAAGGGACGCGGGCCAACCGGATGTTGGCGGACCACAAGTCCCGTTTGCATTCGGGCGACGCGGGCCAGAAGTCCGCTTGGGGGACCCGAGCCCCCCGATCACGCTTCCGCCAAGTCTATTCCGTCGTTCACTGCGTTTCGCAGTTTCTGTTTGCAACCAAGATACCCCTCGGTCGTCTGAACCGAAACGTGACCGAATAGAAATGGATCTGCTCCCGTTCTCCGCCGGCGAGATGACATGGGCGCGCGCAACTGCGGCAGAGGTCATGGGAAGCGAGGTTCCCGATTCCGGCGCGCCTGGCCGCGCCCTGCACGACATGCCAAATCGCGCCGTTTCTACTGACAGCGCGAAAGATGGAGCCGGTCGAAATCCCGGCAGCCTGCACCCAAACATCTACGGCCCGTTTGACCCAACTCGGCATCGGAACGGTTCGGATGTGTTTGCCCTTGCCTATCCGATCGGCCACGACCCAGTGCTCCTCCCGGATTTGAAGATCTTCCGCATGTAGCCCGACCAACTCAGCGCGCCTGGGACTACATCCGATGAGAACCGCCAGGATCGCCCGATCCCGCTTGCCCCTCAGACTCTCCGGACACGGTGCCCGCAGGAGCGAATCGCCCGGTCGGATATCATGAGGTATTCATGGTCTTTAGATCTAGGCTCAGAACGTGGGTCGCGCGGGGAGAAACCGTCCTGCGGGCGGCGAAGCGGAAACCGCGAGGAGGCACACGATGAACATCCTGTTGTGGGTCCTGCAGGTCCTCGCCGCGCTCCTGTACGGAGCGTCGGGAGTCATGAAGGTCTTCATGTTCGACAAGGTAAGCAAGCAGGCCCCGTCCTTTGGTGCGATGCCGCGGGAGGCCTGGACGGCCCTCGGCATCCTCGAACTCGTCTGCACGGTCGGGCTGATCGTCCCCGCCGCCTTCCACTGGCAGCCTGCACTCACGGTGGTGGCTGCTACGGTCCTGGCATTCGAGAGCCTCGTGTTCGTCTGGGTGCACGCCAAGTACCGCGAGATCACGCCCATCATCTTAAGCGGCGTGCTGGGCCTCCTCATGGCATTCATTGCGTACGGCCGCATGGTCCTGAAGCCGATCTTCTGAAAGCGCGCCGCCGCTGGTCGGACTGCGGCCGTGACTTTACGGGAGAGCCGGTCACCTAAAAACCCCGCGCAGAACTCGCCGCAAAGCTCCATTCTCCGAACTGAATCCCGGTTGGTCACGGATCACATGTCCGCTAGATCGATTCCATCGCTAACCGCGTTCCACAATTTTTGCTTATAGCCGAGATAACGCTCGGTCGTCTGCACCGATGCATGCCCGAGCAGAAGCTGAATCTGCTCCAGTTCGCCCCCAGCAAAGCGACAGAGCCGATTCCAGCGCCCCGCGGCGCCCCCTTCACCACATGCCATATGGCTTTGGTGGTGATGTGGTCACCTCAGACTGCGCCGGTTCTGCCGACAGCATGAAAAATGAAGCCTGCCGAAATTCCCGCAGCCTCCGTCCAGGCATCCACAGCCCGTTCCACCCATGCCGGCATCGGAACCGTTCGGATGTGCTTGCCCTTGCCAATTAGATCGGCCGGCACCCAAATGTTCTTCGCGAACTTGAAGGTCGCCAGCCTGTGGCCCAACCAACTCGGCACGCCTGAGACCGCATCCTATGAGAACCGCCAGAATTGCCCGGTCCCGCTTCCCCGCGGAGCATCCTGACATGGGCCGCCGACGCGCATACTGGTGGCCTCCTAAGCCGCGCGTTCAGTATGGCTGGATCCGGTGATTGTGGCTGGTTCGAGATTCCTGGGGCAGGAGGGGGGAAGCCGTGCGGCCGTCTGCTGCGCGCCAATATACAATCGGTGAATGCCGAGACTCAGCTGGTGCTTGGGCGCGCCTCTAGCCGTAGCTGTTTTCTTCTTTTTTGATGCTTCTCCATCGCGGGCGCAGGGCGGTCCGCCGTATTATACGACCGACCCTGGGACGCCGGGTCCAAACAGTTGGGAGATCAATTTCGGCTATATGCCGTTCTTATACAACGGCTCGTCGATCTCGCACATTCCCGACGCGGACATCAACTACGGCATCGGCGAGCGCATCCAGCTGACTCTGGAAACCGCGTGGCTGCGTGGGACGAATGGAACCGCTCCGGTGAACTACGGACCGAATCAAGACCAATGGGGCATCAAGTGGCGATTCTACGATAACGACCAGACAAACTTCGGCATCTCCATTTTTCCGCAGTTCTCGAT